>JBJXGZ010000094.1:0-21627 GCA_046160625.1 Saprospiraceae bacterium | reverse complement strand
ATAGCTGCGCCGGGCTTCTTGTGTCTCAATTTTTTATAAGGATTAGTTTGTCTTTTCCAAAAAACGCTGTGCGATTTCCCATACCCTGCCTAATACAGAAAGATCAGGAACAGAGATTTTATCTGATTCGCCTGCATCTTCACCCTTTACCTGATTTTGTGCCATTTCAATTTTTGAAACCGGCTGTGCAGACAAAGTCTTGGCGCGAAGGTTTACAAAGGCAAATGCGAAAAGGCTTACTAAAGAGGCTGTTACCAGAATCTTTTTAAAGGTATGGTCTCGTTTCATGCTTAAAGAATTTTGCAAAGACAGGGACGAAAGTAATGAGATTTTCGGTTTTTAGTCCGTTTTTTTCACATTATTTTCGTTTTTATAGACAAACATTCAATAAAAAAGGTTGCTGACCACGGCGATTTTTTTTCTTCAAACAAAAAACCCTGCCGGTATTGCACCAGCAGGGTCGTATCGTCAAACCAAAAATCAATCAGTTTTTATTGCTTGATGCCGCCGTTGCTTGCTGGCACTGCTTCTTGCGTTGGTGGCACCAACACCTCGCCTTTGATGGTAAGGGTGTGCGTATCTGGTGTTTCGTTGGTAGTAAGTGTCACGGTTTTCGTGAATGCGCCAGGACGGTTGGTGTCGTAGCTCACATCAATCGTTTTTGTTTCGCCAGGCATAATTGGCTCTTGTGGGTAAGTTGGAACTGTGCAACCGCAAGATCCTTTGGCAGATTTGATGACGAGTGGCTCATTACCGGTATTGGTAAATGAGAACTTACGGACTTTGTCGCTTCCTTTTTCGATCTTGCCATAGTCAACAGTTGTTGTCGGGAAAGTCATCACTGGACCCGTTGCATTTTGTGCATTGATTGCAAAGGAACCGAGGAGAAAGAAAGCGAGGAGGGAAAATGCTTGTTTCATTAGAAAGGAAACCGTTTAAGATGAGATGAATGTAAGGTGAGTTAATTGTAGTTGTCAGATTGATGGCACAAAAGTAGGTGGGGGGATGTCGCCTAAAGAATACCTTCGCTGTTAACGATAGGTAAAATAAAGCAAACTCTTTTTGAAGTTCCCTAACGAATTGAAAAACAAGGGCTTTTGAAGGTTTCAAAAATCAAAAATCCATGTCGGAATTCCAAATATTGAGACGAAGTCCAGCACCGAAAACTCGTGTTGAGGCATCCCTTTCGGCAGCGTCGCTGTCTTTTTTTCGGTGGAGAAACTTGATATCCACAAACACATTATGCCATAAGGCCCAGGAGGCATCGAGACCGAATAGATTAATCTTGGCTGCTACACCTTGCCCAATCTCATTGCCGTAGTCCTGCACTCGAGTATTATAATCAAGGAGTGGATTGCCCCCCCAATTCTCGGCAGGTGTGTTTTCACCAATGTTGGCATGGATAAAACGTGCTTGAAGCGAGAGGCGAGAAAGCGGCTGCCAACGGAGCATCACGAGGGTTTCTTTAAAATTTGCTCCCAAGGGATGCCCTAAAGGCTGGTTGTAGTGCGTGTAACTATTGCCAGGGTCAGAATGCGAGTAGGTAAATGGCCTCGCACGGTTGTGTTCCAGTTTCAAATCCAAATGGTCTAGGCCCAGCACATTCATATATTTGACACCGGCTTGAATCCCCCATTTGTTTGCCCACCAGCCACTCCCGCTGAATATTTCAGAGGCGACCAATTCATCCAGCATTACTTGACCGTAAAGTTGAACACACCGCAGCAGGTTCCAACGCCCATCAAATCCCAGCAGTACATTGTCAGGACTGCCGATCATACCTTCCACAGTACGGTAAAAAATGACGGGATTCAAGTATTGAAACTCAAACTGTCGACTGCGGCTAAAAACCGTAGCCTCAAAAAAGCCAAATGACAGGCGAGGCGTGACCTTGAAATTCAAATAGTGGATTGCCGCGTATTTTTTGGGCAATAGCGTGCCATCAGGGATATCGACCTGAGATACAGGGCTTAGTTCGAGGAATAGGTTTTGGTAGTGAAACTTCCAAACACGGGTATCCAGCTTCAAGAAAAAAGTTGGAGCGGAAAAATCTGAAAGGAACATGGAACGATAGCCATTTCCAATAAAATGCTTGCCATGCCCGATTTGGATGCCAAAATGCTTCGATGCTTGGAAGCCGAGATAAGCAGTGGCCACATTAAAATCATATCCATTCTCAATATCAAAAAGCTTGCTATTGTAGCCTTTGAAAAAACCGGCACCTGGAATTGCCTTGAATTCGCCTACCCGTTGCGAAATGTATCGCGGAAAGCGTGCTTGTGTCTCCACCAAATTAGTATAAAAAAACAATTTTCCGTCAATCTCGCCGCGGACTTCAAAGCCGCGCTGATTTTGGAAGACAAAATCGGAATCCTCTGCTTCTTTCCCCAAAAAGAAGTTAAACAGAGGGTTTGCCCTCAGGGTGAAATCTGGCGTGTTGACCTCAAAAAAGTTGGCGGGCGTTTTGTAAAAATGTCGAAAAAACCCCTTTCGTGGTGGCACTGAATCTGGCTGGCCGCACTCGAGTTTGTAATGCCGTTCTTCATTGTTATCCTTCAAATAACGAACGTCATAATAGTCTAACATCGAGAAGTTGGGGTCATCTACAGATTCCCACGAAATTGATTCCGCATCGCGTCGCTGAATGGGCTTGATGTCACTGTGCAGCGTGGTATCAAGACCAAAACAAACTTCAAGTCGATCAAGGATATGGTACGAGGGCGAATGGAGCGGGATGCCCACTCCTTGAGAATTCAATCGAATCGGCAGGAGAATGAGCCCAAGGACGCAAGTGTGCAGGTAATACGACATAATAGCGTTATTCAGAAATGAATGCTCGGAGAACAGCCTTCCAATCTTCCCAAATAGGGGAATTCCAGGAGGAATTGTGCCAAAGCAGGGTAAAATCACCCCTGTGTTTTTCCACCTTGCAGCGAAGTTGACGCAGGTGTTCAGCGGCTTGTTCAGGGGAATTTTGGCAGTAAAACGCCAGGGTTACGTCCATGGCAATGAGTGGTTTCTCCCGCAATTTCAGCATTTTGCGCTGTTCTGTGTCAAAAACTGGAAAATCGTGACAAATGCCACATCGAAAACCCTCGGCCTCCGGATATCCCAAGGTGCTGTCTTCCTGCAAACCAGCGTTTTCCCACATTTGCCAGGTTTTGGGGGCTGAAAACCGCAGATAATGCTGACGACCAGAAGTGATTTCAACAGGCGAAACTTGCCGAAGTGAAGCCAGTTCCCGATTAAAAACCTCCTGACTTTCAAAAGCCTCGTAACTAGGGTGAAAGCCGAGTCTGTGACCACGCTGAGCGATTTTTTCCATTAAATTTTTAACGAACGGATGCCGAAGTGGATACCAGCAATCGCTAGAGCGAGGCCTTTCGCCCATAAAATTGAACTGGGCAACAAGATTGTTTTTTTCAAAAATTTCAAGCCATTCGTCAAACACGTCGTAAGGGTCTTTACGCTTGAAAATGTGATTTTTAAGCCAATAATTGGCTTCGTTCAGGTCGCCACGCTTAAATATTGCTCCGGCAATGGTCTTTGCCCGGTCGCCATTTGACCACCAGAGCCGGGGATGATCTACATCACAACTTATTGAAATTTGGAATTGTCGCTGTTTGCGCTCGCCACGCCAACCTAGCCGGATCAGGGCTTCCCAAAGCCAATCGGCCCATTCGTTCACGACCGGGCGGTGGAGGAAGCCTTGTTTCCAAGCCAAGGATTGTTCTGCAGGAAAACGACCGTGCACGTCGCGCTCGGAACTCCAGGTTTCTTCCAGGCGCGTAAGCAGGAAAAAAGCTATGGCGAAGAGATCGGAAGTGGGTTCATTGGTAAACTTGTGGACTGGTGGTGGGCTGTAACTTCCCGAAAGTTTTAAACTTTCGGGAAGTTCAATCTTAGAAAACCAATCATCTATTTGCAATTCCGCACCATTCGGTAAGCGGAGAATATGCAAGTCTCCCCCACCAAATTCTACAACGTATTCCAGGCCCAGCATTTCGCGGAACAAGACGTGGAAAATGTATTCCTTTTCGGGCTCGAAAAAACGAGAAGTACTAACAGTTAGCAAAATCGTATAAGGGCTTTAGTCTAGAATTGTTTCAAAATTTTCTCCGACACCGTCTCCCCAATAGCCAGCGAAGCTGTGGCTGCAGGGCTGGGCGCATTGCAAACATTCAGAATACGCGGTTGCTCAAGGAATAGAAAATCGTCAAGCAGATTTCCGTCGCGGTCACAAGCCATCGCTCGGACCCCGGAACGGCCAGGGACTACATCATCAGGCTTTATGGATGGGACAAGCCGCTGGAGCGCTCGCACAAAATGGGCTTTTGAGTAGCTGCGCTGCATTTCAGCCCAGCCTTCTCGCCAGTATTTCCGGGCAATTTTCCGAAATCCGGAGAAAGCGAGGGTTTCGCGCAACTCTTTGAAATTCAAATCCCAGCGCGAATATCCTTCCCTTTGAAATGCCAGCACAGCATTAGGGCCAGCTTCAATGCCTCCGTGGATCATACGCGTAAAATGAACACCAAGAAATGGAAAATCTGGGTTTGGAACTGGATAAATTAAATTGCGCACCAGGTGTTCTGAGGCCGGTTTCAGTTCGTAGTATTCGCCGCGGAAAGGAATGATTTGCACATCAAGTTTATCACCCGTAAGACTGGCAACATGATCGGAGTAAAGACCAGAGCAATTGACGAAAAAGGATGCCTCCCAGGATTTTCCTTGGGAGGAGGGCAGGCTTCCCTCCGTTTCCAGAACAATCCCGGCATTAAAGTCCTTCACTGCTATAACTTTTTGATTTACAAAGACTTCCCCGCCATTATATTGAAAGATTTCGACGTATTTGCGTGCCACTATACCATAATCTACAATCCCTGCCTGCGGCACCCACAAGGCTTCTAGTGCGCGAACATTTGGTTCAATTTCAATGGCTTCAGCAGCGGTGATTTTCCGAATTCCAAGGAGGCCGTTTTCTACTCCGCGTTGGAATATTTTGTCCAATCGAGCTCGCTCGTTTTCTTCTGATGCTACGATTATTTTGCCGCAAACGTCGTGTTGAATTTCATGTTCCAGGCAAAACTCGAGCAACAAATCATAACCGCGCTTGCAATTGATGGCGCGAAGGCTTCCAGGGCGATAGTAAATACCTGAATGGATCACACCGCTGTTGCGACTACTTTGATGAACAGCTACCTGGCCTTCTTTTTCAAGTACTGCAATTCGGAATTTGGGGCGTTGCCGCTGCAATTGCAAGGCCGTGGCAAGCCCGACAATTCCTCCTCCTCCAATTATTACATCGTACCGCATGGGGATAAAGGTAGTTTGAATAGTTTGATGGGTTTGATGGGTTTGATGGGTTTGATGGGTTTGGAACATTGCGCAGTTTTACAATTTCCGGCTTTGTTGTTTTAACAATAGTATGTTAACCACTACCCTATTGCCGGGAGGCTGGGTACTTTTGCAGGTCTTTTTTTTGATAATTTTCTCTAATCCATTCAAAGTCAACATTTTAAATGAAACGTATACTCTCTCTCTTTTTGCTTTTTTGCTTTTTCGGCCTGGATATGGTGGCACAAACGGCGGGAAAAAACTATGAATTTCGCAACGGCCAGTGGTACAATGGCAAGGGCTTTGTGACCGCTACCTGGTACACCACAAATGGTGTCCTAAGCAAAAAAGCCCCTGCAAAAATTGACTCCATGATTGACCTCGAAGGTCGTTGGGTGGTGCCGCCAATGGGCGATGCCCACTGCTCCAGCATTACAGAGAACCCATCTGCTGCCAACACACTGGGCCAGTATATGGGCGAGGGTGTTTTTTACCTGCAAATGCTTGGAAATACGCAAGAAGGCCGTACCGCTACTGCACCACTATTAAACAAGGATGGTGCACCCGACGCAGTTTTTGCCAATGGGGTAATTACCTGCACCCTTGGACACCCGTTTTTGGAATATGAGGGCCCGGCCAACAAAATCAAAAACCCTACCCTTTGGGGTGAAAAATACGCCGAACTGAAAACCAGCCAAAAAATGCTCGGCAATGGTTACTGGTTTGTTGACAACAAGGTAGCGCTGGAAGCCAACTGGGACAAAATAAAAATGCAAAACCCCGGTGTGATTTCTATTTATTTGATGGACGTGCAAAACAATGGCGGCAAGGAAGGCAAGGGACTTTCTGCTGAAGTTGCTAAGCTGGTGGTGAAAAAAGCGCATAAGTCTGACCTCCGCGTCTATGCACATGTTGAAACTGCTGACGATCTCCGACTTGGCTTGAAACTCGGAGTTGACGGCTTTGCCAACCTCCCCGGCCACAATTGGGATGGCTTAGGTGACACCAAGAAATTCGAACTTACTGCTGCTGACATTAAGACACTTGTAAAGAAAAAGACACCACTGGTGTTGCTGCTTTCCCACGGACAGGCTGCCGCCAATCGCGCCGCAGTTCAAGAGTTTCACAAAAAAACGCTGAAACGCCTCTTTGACGCCAACGTTGTCGTGGCAATGGGTTCCGACGACTCGCAACGTACTATGCGAATGGAGTTAAACTATTGGTTTGGGCTAGGAGAACTGGATGATGCAAATACGCTTAAAGTGTTGTGCGAGAATACCCCGCGCGCCATTTTCCCAAATCGCAAAATAGGCAAAATTGAAAATGGTTACGAGGCCAGTTTCCTTGTTCTTGGTGACAACCCGCATTCCAATGTATTGAAAGCAAGGGTTCAGGCATTTAAAGTAAAAAACGGAGTGCTTTTGAAGTAAATAATAGAATCAATTTTAAGAAAAAGCCTGGCAAAACGCCGGGCTTCTTCGTATTTGGCCGAGCCTAGCCAAACTTTCATCGAATCAATCATGGCGCACAAACTCTTTTGGAGATTTTTGCGCCTTTAATTGGTTGAAATTTAGTTCGCCAAGAAAATAATTTGACGGCGAAATAAATTTCGCCCCACAATTTATCACACCATAACATAAACATGAAAAAGACAATTCTGCTCTTTTCCCTCATCGCGCTTCTGCACAGTTCGGCTGTGGCTCAAAACATCCAGTTCGTGGAGTACGACCTGGCCAATGGTCTAAAAGTGCTGCTCCACGAAGACCACACTACGCCTATTGTGGCCGTTTCTGTCATGTACCATGTGGGTTCCAAGAATGAAAAGCCCAAACGCTCAGGCTTTGCGCACTTCTTCGAGCACCTGTTATTTGAAGGCTCGGAAAACATCAAACGAGGTGAGTTTGACGACTACATCAACAATGCAGGAGGCATGAACAATGCCAATACAACATTCGATCGCACCTACTATTATGAGGTGCTGCCCTCTAATCAACTCTCGCTTGGCTTATGGCTCGAAAGCGAACGTATGCTACACGCCAAAGTAGAACAAATAGGCGTCGAGACCCAACGCCAGGTGGTTAAAGAAGAGCGGCGGCAAAGCTTCGAGAACCGGCCTTACGGATTGGTGCCAGAAAAAACACTCAAAAACCTCTTCCAGGTTCACCCGTATAAATCCACGCCTATAGGTTCAATGGAAGATCTGGATGCAGCACAAGAGATTGATTACAAGACGTTTTACAAGGATTTTTACCGTCCGGATAATGCCATTTTGAGCATTGCAGGCGATATTGATATTGAACAGACAAAAAAATTGATTGATATCTATTTTAAAGACATTCCACGGGGTAAGGGCGAGATTCTGCGCAAGTTCCCTCAAGAACCTGCCATTACCGAGGTCCGCCGCGATACAGTGTACGACAACGTGCAACTGCCAGCCGTCATTTTTGCGTACCATATCCCTGCTCAGGGCACCAAAGATTTTTATGCAGTTAAAATGCTTGGAATGGTGTTGAGTCAGGGAGAAAGCAGCCGCATGCAAAAGACCATTGTGGACGAGCAGCAGAAAGCAGTGTTTGCGGGCTCATTCCCGCTTGAATTGGAAGACCCAGGCGCCAACATTTGCATTGGCATTGCCAACCTTGGGGTGGAAATTGCGGATTTGGAAAAAAGTATGGATGCGGTCATTGCGGACGTTCAGACCAATCTGATTTCAGATCTGGAGTTCCAAAAACTTCAAAATCAAGTGGAAAACGACTTCGTGAGCGCAAACAACAACATGGCAGGAATTGCTGAAAGCCTTGCTCAATATGAAATGTACTATGGCGACGCGGCCCTTATCAATACCGAACTTGAGCGCTATCGCAAAGTGACCCGCGAGGACATCCGCGCTGCTGCCAACAAATACTTCAACAAAAATACTCGGGTGGTACTTCACTGGATGCCGCAACCGGCGAAACCGTGATAACTAATTGGTCATTTGAGTATTAGGTGATTTGGTGATTCGAGTTGTCCTGCTTGGGCACTCAAATAACCAAATAACCAAATAACCTTATTCAAATTCTTTTTCAATGAAAAAAATACTCTTTCCCATTATAGGATTATCC
This sequence comes from Saprospiraceae bacterium, assembly GCA_046160625.1. Lineage (GTDB taxonomy): Bacteria > Bacteroidota > Bacteroidia > Chitinophagales > Saprospiraceae > M3007. The sequence continues at coordinate 13,189 of JBJXGZ010000094.1, read as the reverse complement.
CTGCTCTTGGCCGCATGTTCTCCAAAAGCAGCGGACAAAACGAGCAGCACAAAACCTGCCCCGTCCCCTACCCCATTAGTATCCATAAGCAAGGCCCCAAAAATCCCTTTGCCCACTGGCGATGTGCGCAAAAACGCTCCAGTGCCTGGCAATGCGCCAAGGGTGCAAATTGGGAAAGCCGAAACGTTCAAACTTGAAAACGGGCTGACAGTTATCCTCGTAGAAAACCACAAATTACCCAAAGTCTCTTACCGGATATTCGTGGACAAAGACCCAGTGTTAGAAAAAGAATCTGCCGGTTACTTGGACATGGCAGGCGAACTCCTCTCTAAAGGCACAACAACGCGTACAAAAGCGGAAATTGACGAACAGGTTGATTTTCTGGGTGCATCGTTGTTTTCAGATGCTAATGGCGTTAATGGCAGTTGCTTAAGTAAACACAGCGACAAATTGCTTGAAATCTTGTCCGATGTGCTGCTCAACCCTGTTTTTCCTCAGGAAGAACTTGTCAAAGCCAAAAAACGGGCTGAGAGCGGTCTTGCGTCGCAAAAAGACGATGCCAACGCCATTGCTGGCAATGTGGCCGCTGTTTTACGCTATGGCAAAGACCACCCTTACGGCGAAAACATGACCGATGCCACCCTTGCCAAGATAAATCTGGAGCAAATCAAAAACCACTATAACACCTATTTCAAACCCAATATTTCCTACCTCGTGGTGACGGGAGACGTGACAAAAGTCCAGGCGGAAAAACAAGCCAAGCAGTATTTTGGCAAATGGGCCAAAGGCGTGGTTCCTACACACAGTTATGGGCTCCCGCGCGCTCCTGGGCAAACGCAAGTAGATTTTGTACACAAGTCTGGCGCTGTTCAATCTGTTATCAACATTACCTATCCCATTGATCTTCAACCAGGCACCCCCGATGTTATTCCTTCCCGAGTGACTAACACAGTTCTTGGCGGTTATTTCAATAGCCGTCTCAACAACAATCTGCGCGAAGGGCACGGTTGGACTTATGGCTCCGGCAGTTCGCTCAATCCTGACAAATTGGTGGGGTCTTTCAACGCCTCTGCAAGTGTCCGCAATGCAGTGACAGACAGCAGCATCATTGAAGCCTTGAAAGAAATGCGCCGTCTAAGCGACGAAAAAGTAGATCTGGCAGAATTGCAAGTGGTAAAAAACGTAATGGCCGGCAATTTCTCCAGGAGCCTTGAAGAACCTGGTACTGTGGCCACCTTTGCCCTCAATACCGCCCGATATAAACTTCCAGCAGATTACTATGAAAAGTACCTCGAAGTGCTACAAAGCGTAAGCCCAGAACAGGTTCAGGCAATGGCCCAAAAGTATGTCCGCCCCAATCAGGCGCATATTTTGGTGGTAGGTAACAAAAACGAAGTGGCAGATCGACTGAAACAGTTTTCCTCCAATGGTAAAATCAATTTTTTTGATGCATATGGCAATCCGGTGAAAGAAGTTAATCCAACCCTACCCGCTGGGCTTACCGCCGAACAAGTACTTGAGGATTATTTGAATGCAATTGGTGGGCGGGCAAAAATTAACGAGGTAAAAGATATGCAATCCACGTCAACGATGCAATTGCAGGGCATGTCTTTCGGAATGAAGACCTTCCAAAAAGGCCGGGACAAATATGCCGTTGAGATGACAATGAATGGCCAAGCAATGAATAAACAACTGTTTGATGGCATAGAAGGGAAACAGTCTTCTACTGGAGAACCAGTAGCATATTTGGAGGGTGAGCAATTATACGACCTTAAAGAGCAAGCGTTGTTTTGTAAGGAGGCTGCCTATAAAACAGGCGGTTACAAATATGTATTGAAAGGTTTGGAGCCTGTAGAAGGCAAAAATGCCTATGTGATCGAAGTGGAACGGCCTGATGGGAAAAAAATCACAGAATATTACGACACCCAAACCAGTCTAAAAGTCCGCGAAGTCAGTACGGCCAAAGGCCCAGATGGCGCCCCAACTGTTCAAACGGTGGATTTAATGGATTACAAAGAGGTAAACGGCATAAAATTACCGCATGGGATGAAGGTCTCTGGAGCCTTACCTGTCCCCTTTAAAGTCACTGTCTCGGAGATAAAATTGAATGGAGGTATAGATGACGCTGTGTTTAAAATGTGAACGTTCAATAACTTTTTGAAAGTTTGCCCTGATATTTCGAGAACGTAAAGTTCAAAACTACCTTTGCGCATCCTGTCGCTTGTCGGCAGGGTGCGTTTTTATCATTACCAGTTCCCAAATTACTAATACCACTTTTCAACAAATCAATCATGTATCACATTCTCTTGCAAGCAGCAGGTAACCCACTCCTTGGGATGTTATTCCCACTTCTTATCGTTGTTGTTTTTTATTTCTTCCTGATCCGCCCACAAATCAAGAAGCAAAAAGAACAGCAAAAATTTATCGAAAGCCTGAAGGAGGGGATGGAAGTCGTAACCAATTCAGGGATAATCGGGCGCATCACTAAAATGGACGGCCCTATCGTTCGACTGATGGTAGACGAAAAAACGTTTATCCGTGTAGTTAAATCGTCCATCCAGGGCGAGTTTAAAGGATAATGGACTTTGGATTGTTGGACATTAGACATTGGACTGTGCCACCAGATTTTTCTTAGAGCACTCTTATGTCTAACGTCCAATGTCAAAAGTCTCCAAATCTAAAAATGACCGATTATGATCCGAAAACATCTTCCGAAAGTAGCGCTGTTGCTTGTCATCGGGCTGGGTGCCTGCTCCCGAAACACCACCCTGCGTGTATTGCAGCCTGCGCAAATGACCCTGCCGGAACACATCACCACAGTGGCCATTTTGGATCGAAGCAAACCTTCCAACGGCTGGTCTAATTTCTTAGAGGGCCTGTTTACTGGCGAAGAAATCGGCCAGGACCGGCGGAGCCGCCAAACAGCAGTGGACGGCCTTACCAACGCACTTACGCGCACCCCGCGTTTTCAGGTAAAAAGCACCGGAATCGAAATGACTGGCAGCAAAGCCGGAGCTCGCATGCCTCCTGCGCTTGAATGGTCCGAAGTGGATAAAATATGCCGGGACTATAATTCCAACGCCCTGGTTACCATCGAATCATTTGACTCTGACAACTCACGCAGCGCCCGACCTTATACAGAGACCAGAAAAGACAAAACGGGTAAAAAGTACACGGTTACCACTTATCGATCTGAGCAGCGCACAAGCGTACGCATCGGCTGGCGGCTTTACGATCCCAAGACTAAAATCATTCTGGACGAATACGTTACGGATGATTACCTGGAACGGAATGGAAACGGCACTACGGAGCGCGCCGCGCTCAACAACCTCCCTTCGCAATTGGACGTAACCCGCGACGTGGCTTATAATGTGGGCATCGAATACGGCGCTCGCATTGCTCCAATCTACGTGAATATCAGCAGGGCATACTATCACAAGGCAAAGGGATTTAAGGACCACATGAAAAAAGCCGCGGGGCATTTGGCAGATCGCGACATCGAAAAAGCCACTAGTCTGTGGAAAAAAGTGATTGCCCTTTCAGGTGATAACCGCAAAGCCGCCGGACGTGCCGCTTATAACATGGCAGTGGCAGCAGAAGTAAGTGGCAACCTGGAGCTTGCGCTCGAGTGGGCGACAAAATCCTGGAACGACTACGGCAACAAAAAGGCACGTAATTATATCAACATAATCAAGGCACGACAGAACGATGCTCGTAAAGTGGATTCGCAGATGCCAGGGAAAAAGGTTTAAGGCGTTTAAGGAGTTTGAGGAGTTTGAGGAGTTTAAAGAGTTTGAGGAGTTTGAATTGCTGGGGAACACGAACGATTCGAACTATTCAAACCCCTCAAACTCTTCAATCCATTAAACAAACCCGAACCATGTTACCCAAGTACTTATTCACCTTTTTATGTTTGGCTCTATGGCTGCTCACATTCAGCGTGGGAGCCTTTGTAGATACCAATCCGATCCGTGCAAATCTTGCTCAGGCATTTAATATCGGCGATTTTCTATTAGTTGTCTCAGCATGGATACCGACGAATCTCGCAATTCTATCGATTTTGGCTGGATTGAGCGGATCCCTTTGCAGATCATTGCTGCGCAGCCTCGAAGTTGGGACCGAGCAAATTCGTGCAAAAAAAGAAGGGTCACGTATACTGGGCGGTGCCGTAGCTGGCCTGCTTTTCTATCTTTCCCTGATGGCTGGTGCTTTTTTGTTGATGAGCCAGCCATTTGAGACCACCACTAAAGAACAATATTTCCGCATTGCAGGTGTGGTGTCGTTTCTCTGTTTTTTGGCCGGTTTCAGGCCAGATTTGTTGCGTAGGATACTGAATAAGATTCCAGGGTTTTGATAAGTAAATATATTTGTCCTTCAACGCCCTACATTTGGCCGTGCAATCCGCTTACCACAATTTCCGACTTTTTTACAACCAGAGCATTCATCCAGAGTTGCTAAACCTGGAGCAGCGAAGGCGGCGACTAATGCGCTTGCTTGTGGTTTCCGGGCTCATGCTGCTGGGTGTGGTGATGTTGCAGATCTACCTTTCCATTTTCGCGATCACGTTAGCACTATTTATCCCTGTTGGGCTTTGGATCACTTACTTAGGTTTCAAGGTGCAGGTTTTTTTCAAAGAATTCAAGCCGCGCATCGTGTCGCTCCTGCTTGATTTTATTGACAACGACGTGAATTTTTCCTTCGAGGGTTACGAGCCAAAGGGATTTATTCCACCTGAAAATTTTCTGGAAAGTCGAATTTTCACGACTTGTGACGACTATTTTGGTGAAGATTTAATTCGTGGAAAAGTGCGCGAAACGCCTTTTGAAGCGTGCGAACTGCGCGTGCGCGAGTTCTCAGAAGTCAGAAGCCGACTTGACCTCGTATTTTCAGGTATTTTCTTGATTGCCGATTACCAGCGATGGGACATGCACGGAGGAGTGCTGGGACTGCCCGATGCCCACCGAAAATTTCTGAGTCGCAGCGAACGGGCATTTCATCTGGAAGGCGGACGAAGGGTGCGCGAGGGTATTTTGCCCGATTTTGAGGTGTTTTTCGATACTTACGCCACTCCTGAAGTCAGGATCAAGGACATAATATCGGAGGAGTTTCAAAGGGCGATCCTCCGGTTTAGACAATCTTTTCAGGAAGTAAGTCGTGAAAAGGAAATCTACTTTTCCATCATTGGCGACAAAATCTATATCGCACTACAGCAGGATCGAGACTTATTGGAGCCTTCGCTTTTTGCAAACAACACGAGTTATGAGGTGGTAAATGAGTTTTACGAAGATTTGAAACTGCTCCTGGAATTGGTTATGGAAGTGGATGCCATGAACTAAGTATCCTGAAGCAAGCCGTTAAACAAATCAAAAACAACACTACTGCTACGCATTTACCGAACTTTGCGGAGTTTCCTCGTAAATTTTATCTGAAATGCACACCGCTCGATTTCCACTTTTCCTGCTAATTGTATTATTGACTATTAATTGCAGTCCTGCCAAAAAGCCCTCAAAATCCACTTCAAAGCCGGGAACATACACAGAGGCTGTCGCCACGCCTTTTCGAAAAAAGGTGGTAGAGTACGGGAAAAAATTTGTCGGCACGAACTACAAATACGCGGGTCAAAGTCCTAAAACAGGTTTCGACTGTTCGGGTTTCACGAGTTATGTTTTGAAGGAGTTTGGGGTAGTTGCATCGCCGGCTTCTTCTATTCAGGCTAGTGAAGGTCGCTATGTCGCAATAGACAACGTGATGCCGGGCGACTTGATCTTTTTTGGCGAAAGCAAAAAGAAAATATCCCATGTTGCCATGGTTGTGAAACGTGGATCAGATGGGATTATCTGTGTTCACAGTACTACCAGCAGGGGCGTTATTGTCGAAAACATCAGCCAATCCACTTATTGGAAACCCAAGATTTTGTTTGCGCGCGACGTGATCTCGGAAGACTGATTTAAGATATTGGGATATTGGTGATATCAGGATATTGCAGGAATAATATCCCAATATTCCAATATCAACTAAAATCCGTCGCGAATTTGTTCCAGCAAACGCTGCATTTCCATCTTCCAGTTTCTATTGCTTCCCACAAAATTGTTGTGCATAAAACTGAAAATCAACACCTTGCCGCTTTTGCAAACCACATAGCCACTTAGACAATGAACCCCGCCCATGCCACCTGTTTTGGCAAAAACATAGGGTTTGCCGTCTTTACCCCCATACCAATCCGAGATAGTGCCGTCTACACCCCCTGCGGGAAAAAGAGATAAGATCCTTTGATGGGGTTGCCCTTTCCAAAGTTTCAACAACACTTGAGCAATGCTCTGTGGTGTCACTAGGTTGTAGCGCGAGAGACCGGAGCCGTCTACCCATTTAGGGCGCTGCGGGAGGCTGTTTAGTACGCTATCCAACATCCATTTTATCATAGTGTCCTGCTGGAGCATGTCAAATTTTACTCCCGCACATACCAGCAACATTTGTTCAGCAATGAAATTGTCGCTTTGATGCATCATCCTGCGAAGGACGGTGTCGAGGGGGGAGGAATAGAGGGTGCGCCAGGGATAGGTGGGTGATTCAAGTTCTGGAAACGCATCAAAACAAAGCTCTTGAACAGTGCGCTTTAAAGTATCACTAAGTAGTTCGATTAATAAGGTGCGCGGTTGTTCAAAATAATCTGATTCATCCGGGGTGAAATGTTCTACAAGAGGCAAACACTTTGATGTAGTGCGAAATGGCAGCGTTTGGGCTTTTAAATCTGGAAATGAATCAACTACCCAAAAATTGTTGTCTTCAGAACGTCTGGTTTTCGCCCTGGCTTCGACTTGCCAGTTTTTTTGAAAAAATCGAGTGAAATAAGTGGGTTCCACATGAAATTCTCCGTTAAGCCGCCCAATCACTTGAATACAATTGCCATAGATTGGGAACGCGCTTCGTTCTACTTGAAAACCCTCATTATAATCATCCCATGCCCATCCCGCACCAAAACGCCCTTCTTCAAACCGACGGTGGATGTACAGCAAGTCTACTGGCGGACGATAAATCAAACGTCTCGCCTGTTGCCAGGCCTCAAATTTTGGATGCAAAAAGGTAGGGTCACCCGTACCACGGAACACAATGGCATCATTGGGATAAACATACTGCACCCCCGGCACCGAATCTCCCAAAACCTCCAAACAAGTCGCTAAAGTCAGAATCTTTGTATTGGAGGCAGGTATGAAATAGCGGTCGCCATTGTAGTGGGCAAGTGTTTTCCCTGTTGATGGGTCAAGCAGACTAAAACCAGTAAAGGCTCTTGAAAAGATGGGGGAATGTATTACCTCGCGCTTGATTTTCAGGGCGGAGCGGGTGTCTCTGCTTTTGAAAACTGTGCAAGAATGAAGCAATAATACAAGCAGTAGAAGGGGGCGCATGGGTCGGTAGTTAGTGAATGTTAGGGGTGTTTCACGCAACGACGCAACGGCGCAACGTTTGAACGGGCTGATTTCACGCAACGACGCAACGTATTGATTTCTAATGGGTATAACGTTGCGTCGTTGCGTCGGTGCGTGAAACTTCCTCGTTGCGTGAAACTTCCTCGTTGCGTGAAACTTCCTCCTTGCGTGAAACCTCCTCCTTGCGTGAGACCATCTCAGAAAGCACCTTCTCCAAAATCAGCTCTAATGTCCGAACATCCCCCCAAAATGCCTCATCCGACACCAAATTTTGTTCCAATGCATCTAACACCGCTTTGTGTTCCTCAAGGCTGATAGCAATAATCTGAGGCCTCATCTTATGGATTATTTTCCTGATGCCTGTAGCATCCATGCTGGATCGAAGTTGTTGAATTGCAGGCAGATGCTCACTCAATTCAGCGCGGATGATGGCCAAAAGTTCTCTTGCCATCGCCGGGTTTCCGCTTGTAAAATGCAAAAGTGAAGGGGGGAGGGGAGTGTCCTCGCTGGGAGCATGGATTACATCGGCTTTTTTCGACGCAAGTTTTTCCGGTATATAACGCAACAGCAAGGCGGCCATTTCCGAAGGAGCGATGGGTTTTAAGACCATCTCATTCATACCTGCTTCGAGGCATTTTGGTTCTTCAGTTCGCACAGCACTCGCCGTTAGTGCCACAATAGGCCGATCAAAATGGGCAGATCGCAATCGCCGGGCGGTTTCGTAACCATCTATGCCGGGCATTTGCAAGTCAGTCAATATGAGGTCGATTGGCTTGGTTTTGACCCGTTCAACGGCGTCTTCACCACGCTCCACGATTTCCAGCGTGATTTCCGGACAAATTGCCCCGATTGTTTGTTGCGCGACGGCCTGGTTGAATGCATTGTCCTCCACCAATAAAACATGAACCGGGGCTTTGCAGGTAAGTTTGGGAATGAGGGTTTTGCACTCGTTCTGCACTTGATCAGTCAGGCTTTCAACACTGGCGACGGGTAAATTCAAGGTAAAGAAAAATTCAGAACCGTGCATTGGAAAGTGTGGCACAGCTGTGAGGTGTGCCACACTTTCTTGCTCCGTTTTGCTACGCAATTGAAGTTCTCCACCCATTTGGGCAACAAGGCTGCGTGCAATACTCAAGCCCAATCCAGTGCCGCCATAAGTGACTGCAATACCCGAATCTGCTTGCGTAAACTCTTCAAAAACAGCCGTTTGTTTCTCCAGGGGGATGCCGATTCCGGTGTCGCGGATGGAGTAGGTTATTGGGATATTCGGATATTGGGATATTGTAGTATCGGCACGGGTTGCGGAAATGACGACCTCGCCCTTTTCCGTAAATTTAATCGCGTTCGACACCAAATTGTTCAACACCTGACTGAAGCGGACCGGGTCGGCAATAATGTTTTTGGGCAAGTTTTCGTCGGTCTCTAACCGTAGCCCGATGCCCTTTTCTTTAGCGCGGGCAGCGAAGGTGTCGCGGACAAATTGCAATTGCGGCAACAAGGCGAGCACCTGCGGGCGCAATTCTATCTTATCCGCCTCAATTTTGGCCAGGTCGAGCACATCGTTGAGAATGGTCATGAGGTGCTCGCCCGATTGCCGGATGATGGAAATATTATGCGCGGTGGTAGGCGCATGGTTTTCCGCATCGAGCAATTGACTGAGGCCGACGATCGCATTCATGGGTGTTCTTATTTCGTGACTCATCGCTGCCAGAAATTTTTCCTTTACCGCTTCTGAGTGTTGTGCCCGTTCACGCTGCCGATCTGCCTCGGCTTTTTGGTCGAGGATTTCCAGGTTTTTTGACTTGAGAACAGCATTGGTTTTCTGTCGCTGTCTGGCACGGTAATAAAAGACAAATCCAGCCATGAGTGCAAGCCCAAACCCTGCCAAGGCCAACCAAAACCGCGATTGGAGTCGGGTGTTTTCCAGCGTTTTGATTTGAATGTCTTTTTCCTTGCGTTCGGTCTCAAATTCTGTTTTGAGCCTTTGGAGTTCCAGTTTACCAGTCTCGGCTGCTGTGGAGTCGCGCATGGTTTGGTAGGCCAGGAGCGTCTGGTAGGCTTTTTCCGGCTTGCCGACGGCAGCATAAGCCCTGTGCAAAGCGGGCAAAACCTCAGAAAGCACATCGTTTATTTCCAATTCCGCGCTGACCCGACGGGCTTTTTCCAACGGCAAAATGGCCTGTAACGTGTCTCCTTTTTTGAGATAGGTGTTACCGATAGTAAGGTCGAGGAAGGCCAATTCGATTTGTTCGTCCAATTGCTCAAGCACGCGCCGCGCCTCTTCCATTTTTAAAAAAGCCTCATCAAAGCGGCCTAATTCGCTGAGTGCCATCCCCCAATTTTCAAATGTCAGTCCTTCCCCCAGTAAATCACCCAATTCCTGACAAATCGGCAAGGTCTTTTTATAGTATTCGATTGCCGTTTCATACTGTTTCATCCCGCTGTATGCATTTCCAAGGGTAATGAGACAATCGCTGATTTGCCCGGTATCACGCAGTCCGGTAAACACCTCTAAAGCACGTTGGATATGCGGAATAGACTTGTCAAATTCATTTTGTGCATTGTAAAACGACCCTAAACTGCGGTTCATAAAAGCAATTCTACCTTCATCTTTGCTTGCCTCTGCGGCATTCAGTCCTTCCCGAAAATACTGGAGCGCACCAATGTTGTCGCCTTGCTTGAGACATATCCAACCCTGGTTGTTGCACACGGGCGCCAGGTCGAGATAATCCTTTGTTTCGCGCATATACTGGATGGAAGAATCCAGCAAGGTTCTGGCCCGCGCGTAGTTGCCGCTACAAAAAAATGCCCAACCCACCCCGTTTTGGCACTGTGAGATCAACCAGGGGTCTTCTGATTCTTCTGCAACGCGGAGGGCCTGATTGCCATATTCCACACTTCGTTTAGGGTCGCTGTGCGCCAGATTGAAGGAGAGAAATTGAAGTGCCATCGCACGCGCACTGTCTGTAGTGGCCTCCTGAAGGTTTTTTTCATAAATGGGCACCATCTCAGGCTTCTGCGCTTGTAGCATGGATGAAAAACCCAACAAGCAGCCGAAGTGCAACAGCAAAATCTGACAAGCCTTCAACCCGAAGTGTTTCATTGTATTTTCAATTTCAAACAAAGGTACTTTTTACCGTTGACTCATTGGATGTTGCCATTCGCTCAACCGATGGGCGTCCGGCTAGCTGTGCCGATACTTTTGTTCCATCAAACGGTTTGAAACATTTCAAGTCAATTTCAACGGAAAAAACACTCACCACACTAACAAACAGTAAAAGTTCAATGAAAAATCTTTCTTTGTCCATCGCCCCAACTTGTTGCCTGCTTTTGCTTGTGCAACTTTTCTTTTCCCTCAACCTTTTGGCTCAACAGGATCATCACCACGAACACGAAGAAGGTGGATACGGCTGTTCGCACAGCGCCCACATTTCAAAAGTGGATTTCGACACGCCTCCTTCCTGGGGAGAAATCGAAAGCTCGAGCTCTGCCGACAACTCCCCCAACATTGATGTAGTCTTTGATCAACAAGAAGGAAACGCTCTTTTGTACGAAACGGTAGCTGCTTGGACTGGCAGTCAGGCCGGAAAAGCACAGGTCTCTTTAAAGATTTGGGCTAAAAACAATGGTTCTGTGAACATCAATTGGAACAAGGTCATCTTTGAATACGTCCAATCTGGCCAGACTAAAATCAAGATTTTCACCTTTAACATGGACCCCATTGCGCCAAACGCCTGGAAAGCCTGGCAAAATGGCCGCGATTATCACGAGGTTGGCGATGTTTTGTACCTAGATGCACCGTTGCCGAATTCGCTCAAAGTGAAATTATATTTTAGCGGATACACCGACCCGGTCGTGTTTACCCAAAACCTGGCTCCGTACACCCAAACCTTTGGAATGCCTTTCCGTGCTTTTGACCTGGCGAGTAATGAGGTTTGGCAAGGTGGAAGTACACACGGCGGTGGTTCTCAGGTATTTGCGTATGATTTGTCTGTGCAAGGGCTTGTAAACGGCGTTTGGAGCTACAACCTTCCAAATACAAATGGCACTGAAAATGCACACTCCAGGGTTTGGGGCAAGCCGATTTACGCAATGGCTGACGGTATTGTGAAAAGTTTCAACAACTCAGTTCCGAACAACCCAAAACCTGGCGAAGAGGCCAATTGGCAAAACTACACCAACGGCGGTGGCGGCAACCATTTCTACATCCAGCACGGAGAAAACATTGCGCTCTATGCACACATGCAAAAAGGGACTTTGAACTCAGCTTTATTGCAAGTTGGCAAAGCAGTAAAAGCAGGCGATTTCCTCGGATATGCAGGCAATTCAGGCAGCAGTTCTGGACCGCACTTGCATATTCACATTCGCAAAGAAACGACCATCGAAAGCGGCCCATTCCGTCCGTTGTTGTTCAATACAGGTTTTGCGATTCAAAAAACAAGTTTTACCAGCCTCAGTTCAAATGCGGACTGGAAAGCCCTCACGGCACATGGTTTGCCAGGTTACGCCGGAACCCGCGCATTTATCTGGCCCAGCGGCTCAATGCCGAACTATGGTACCAATGTTTACAACGGCGTATTTCGTACAGGCGCAGGTGCACATGCCATGTGGGTAGGCGCCTCAGCCGCTGCGCTGGTAGCACAAGACAACACGTATAAAGGCAACGGCCTTCGTATGACGGACATGAGTGTAACCAAAGTTGGCAGCAGTATTCAATATTCAGGTGTTTGGCGGGCAGGGACGGGTGTTTCAAAACTCCAAACTGGCACTACCTGGGCTGCGTTCACAGCAGAATGGAACACGCTTTCAGGCCAGGGCTACCGATTGCTTGATGTGGAAGTGTATACTGACGCTAACGCCAATGTACGGTTCGCCGGAGTGTATGGCGCAGGTAACTGGGGGCATCATCTGGTGGCTGGTATGACGCAGGCGGCATTCAATGCAAAATGGTCAGAATTGGGTGGTCAGGGATTCAGGTTAGTGGATGTGGAAGTATACAAAATTGGTGGCGTAGCATTTTACGCAGGTATTTTCAAATCCGGTGGAGGTGGGTATGCTCTCTGGCATGCAAACGACTGGAATAGTTTCACCACCAAATGGAGCGAGCTAAATGCGCTGGGCTACCGCCTGGTAGATCTGGATACCGATGGAACGGGCAATAACACCATCTATTCTGGCACCTTCCTGGCTGGCAATGACGGTTACGCACTTTATCAGAACAACTGGAACGCTTTCTATTCCTATTGGAGCCACGTTTCTGATCGCGGTCTGAGGCTTACAGACCTGAACATTCGTGCAGCCACCGGCCCTGGGTTTAACCCGATTGATGGGGAGGACGAGGAGGTTGACGACGACTTTGAAAATGAAGAAATGCTTTTGGTTGGCCCTGCTTTGTCAGATCGTTCGGAGCAAACAGTAGAAACCTTAGACCTGAGAGTGTTCCCGAACCCGGTTTCTGATCAGTTTTCCATCAGTACAGAAGCTGATATTCTTGCCTGGAATTTGCACAGTGCGCTTGGCACGGTCGTAAAGCGTGGGGAAGTTGAAGCCGCTACGCAAAATACTGTAGTTCAGGTAAATGAGTTGCCCAGCGGGATTTATTACCTGATTGTTCAGACGGCAAAAGGTAGTGTGAAACGGAAGGTGGAAGTCGTTCGCTAAGCGAAAGATTAACCCGGATGATATAGATAAGTAGAAGTAGTGTGACAAGGTTGTTTTTTGACAGGATGGACAGGATAAACAGGATTTATCTTATTTCTTTGAAA
>JBJXGZ010000093.1:0-39149 GCA_046160625.1 Saprospiraceae bacterium | reverse complement strand
CCAGGTAGAAAAACAAGGTTCCGCTAAATACGGCAAAATTCAAATCAATGAACGCCGTGGCCAGCATGGTATACATTACAAACCCCTGCTGAATATTGCGCTTTTTATTTAAGTACCATTTCCGCTGCAGGTAGAGTGTTAAAAATTCTCTTTCAAAAACATCATAGGCCGCTTTAAGCAATACCCCTATGAAAACTGCGGATGTTACGATCGTCACATAGTCTTTGAACACTAAAAACAATATCAACGCTATCACGCCTGTAGCAACTGCTGCAAGCCGGGTAACCGCTCCTTCCTTGAATAGGAGCACAGAGCGGATGGTTGCTTGAGCACCCGGAATTCCCATTAAAACTGCAGCGGCGATATTGGACAGGCCTTGACCCATCAGTTCTTTGTTGTAATTGGACTTTTCCTTCGTCAAGTTGTCCATGATCAATGCGGTCAGCAATGAATCGAGGTACCCCAACAAGCAAAGCTGAAGCGCATAAGGCAAGGCCATCCAAATATATTCCCACTTCAATATCTCCATGCTGGGAATATATGATATGGCCAAGCTTGCCAAATCAGAAATAGAAGCGCTGTCTGTACCAAGTTTTATATGCCCGACTTCAAGATTGAGCACCGATGTGATCAGGGTCATAATAATGATTGCCGTAAGCGTGGCAGGTACAAAGGGCCTGATCACTGGCGGGATAAACCTCTTTGCAAATACGGGTATCAGAAAGATTACGCCAACCGTTGCTAACGCAAGCAGCATATTGATTAACAGGCTACCATCAGGCGCAACTTTTCCGTCAAGCCCAAAAATTACTCTAACCTGGTCCATCCAGATTAGCATCGCAATTCCACTCATAAAACCCAATATTACCACTTGGGGCACATACAAAATATACTTCCCCAAGCGGAATAGACTGGTTAACAAGAGCAAAACGCCCAACATTAGAAACACCAGGGTTATGAATTGCTCTGCCATTATTTTTCCTTCAAAATTTTCGTAGGCAAATGCCACGACCAAGGAAGAAACGGCTGTCATTGGGCCTGTAGGCCCCGATACACTTAATCGGGTGCCACCAAAAAGCCCCGTAATAATCGGGATCACGGCAGCAGCTATCATTCCGGCGAATGCACCGCGACCGGACATGACACCAAATGCAGCACCAAGTGCCAATGCGGCAAAGCTTACACTTAAACCGGCTAGTAGGTCAGAAATTAGGACTCGTTTATTCATGGGCTGACATTTGTAATGGTTAAATTGTTTTATAAAAAGTCGACAACACCGGTCTCCACTTCGTACATCCCACCTGAGATGATTACCTCCCCTTTATCGACCATATCACTAAGAATAGGGCTGCGCTGGAGAATCTGGTCCATCACATAGCGCACATTATTGACAGCCACCGCGTTAGGATAAGCGTAAACAGTGCCGTTGGTAAAAGGCGTGGTGTCCATTACAGGCTTGATTTTATGAAGTAAAGCGGTAAGGTTGCCCATTACAACATGGTCGCAGGCGCCTTTGATGGCGCCACATTTGGTATGACCTACTACCATTACGATTTTTGCTCCGGCCACTTTGCACGCAAATTCCATAGAGCCGAGGATGTCTTCGTTCAGAATATTGCCGGCGATCCGGATGCTGAATATGTCCCCTAATCCTTGGTCGAAAATCAACTCAGCACTGGTGCGAGAATCAATACAGCTCAAAATCACGGCAAATGGGTGCTGCCCTTCCATCGTTTCGTTTACCTGTTGCAGCAGATTGCGGTTAAATTTTAAATTATTGACAAAACGGTTGTTGCCTTCGCGCAAAAGTTGAAGGGCTTGCGCAGGATTGATATTGTCCTGTAGTTCTTTTGTTATGGTGCGCATGGAACTATTAGTTTTAAGCATTATAAGATCAGTGATTTGTGAACTCAATGGTTTTTGTTTTTTTTACTTGTGATTTTGGTTCATGTTGGCAGTGTACAAAATCTGCTTCCCAAAATTTATATCGCTCATGAAATCCCTTTAGATTCAATTGGATACCCTTCAAATCCGCCTTAGTTTTTGCAAACTCACGGATACTTTCCACTACATCAAAATCAATGTAGGCTGCATCTGAGGCGTCAATCGTGACTTTTGAATTTTCAGGCAAATGGTCAAGCGTCAATTTGATAGCGGCTTTGTTGAGGTAAGAAACCTCCTGTGCGAGTTTGATGGTGATCATATCGCCTGATTCGTATTCTTCGCGATGGAAAAAATAAGCGTTCTTCATATTGCCGCGTAGTATGGCAAATACACTGGCTGCCAAGCCGATACTAACCCCTGTCAGCAGGTCGGTAAAAACTATAGCTACCACGGTGATAATAAAAGGCCACCATTGGTATTTGCCATTGGCCCACATCTCCTTGAACACGGATATTTTAGCCAATTTGTACCCAACAAGAATCAAAACAGCTGCGAGTGCCGAGAGTGGTATCAGATTTAAAATGCCTGGAATCAGGGCCACGCAAACCAGAAGCAGGGCCCCGTGCAAAATGGTCGAGGTTTTCGTGCGGGCATTGGCATTGACGTTGGCTGAACTTCGGACGATAACCGAAGTAAGTGGCAAGCCTCCCAGAAAACCTGAAATTATGTTGCCGATTCCCTGCGCTTTCAATTCGCAGTTGGGGTTGGAGGTACGCATCAGCGGGTCCATTTTGTCCACCGCTTCAATGCAGAGGAGCGTTTCTATTGAAGCTACTGCGCAAAGAGTGAGTGCTACGGAATAAACTTTTGGGTTGGCCCACTGGCTAAAATCAGGGAAAGAAAACTGCGAAAAAAAGGCAGCAGCGTCATTGGGCACAGGAATGCTCACCAAATGATCCGGACCAATGGCCCAAGGGTCTCCAATGGTTTTAAAAAGCTGATTGGTAATTACCGCGACAACAACTGCAACCAGTGCTCCAGGGACAAGACCAAGCCTTTTTTTTATGAAAGGCCGGTCCCATAGAATCATGATGCCAATAGACAGGATTGCCACAACGCTTGCTCCTGGGTGAAAAACCTGGGTTAGAGATTCCCATAAAGAGGATAAGGTGTTGCTGCCCCCCTGTTCAAAAAAAGCAAGGTCTCCTTCCGGATCCTTGTCAAACCCCAATGCGTGGGGTATTTGTTTCATAATAATGATGATGCCTATGGCGGTCAACATCCCTTTGATAACATTCGAAGGGAAATAATTGGCGATTGTGCCAGCGCGGGCAAAGCCCAAAAACAGCTGTAAAAAGCCCGCCAAAACCACGGCAAGCAGAAATATCTCAAAACTGCCCAATTGTTGCAGCGCCACAAGTACCACTGCCGTAAGTCCTGCTGCAGGTCCACTTACGCTGGTGTGTGAATTGCTTAGAAAACCGATAACCAAGCCGCCGACGATGCCTGCGATCATACCTGCAAATAGCGGGGCGCCAGATGCAAGTGCAATGCCGAGGCAAAGCGGAAGGGCAATGAGAAACACCACCAGTCCAGCAGGCAGATCATACTTTAGATCTGCCCAGAAATTGTTTTTTTGCACGAAGAAGAAAAATAGATGTGATTGCAAGAAGTTATCCCGCATGAACGGGATAAGCACTAACCCCGCAGACAGGGGGACACGAAATAAAAAAGCAATCAGGCCCGGTTGGGCGGAGGGGAAAATATTGTCCGGTGTGCGCTGTCGGGGATTTTGTCAGAATCGGCAAATAGGCTGCCCATGTGGAAGAAAGATGCTCCGCACCCTCTTTCATCTGTGTGGACGTTTTCATCAAGCGACTTCCATTCGTCCACAGTGTCTTTTCCGCTTTTGGTGTCTTTTCCCTCAGTCTCGGTCTTAGTTTCGCACATACTTATCGTGTCTACCTCGACAAACCAAGGGAGTGCATGCTCAAAGAGCATACAGCTAAGCAAAAGGTAAACTGCGATTGTGTTAATCCGAGTGCGCATAATTGGAAAGTGCAAAGTAAACACGATCCCACTTAAAACTGTTTACGAACCACCAGTTTATTTTTGAATTTTTGCGCCTGACTAAACGTTTCAAGCCACTATGTACAGTTCACCCACTTATTTTGTTTGCGTTTGAAAGCACTGATAATCAAACAAGTCAATGCCGCTCCAGTATTTTCCGATACCGTGGATCCGATCGCTGGAAAAAATGAAGCCCTTGTCAGCATTCGTGCAGCAGCACTCAACCACCGGGATTTGTTTATTACACAAGGGCAATATGCTGGCATCAAAACTCCGTGTATCCTTGGCTCTGATGGCGCCGGGGAATGGCGCGGAAATCGTGTGTTGCTTTATCCGGCCCTCGAATGGGGCAACAACCCTAATTTTCAGGGAAAAAACTTCCGGGTGCTAGGCATGCCTGAAAACGGTTGCTTCGCTGAACAAATCTGTATTCCGCACAAGAATATTTTTCCTGTACCAGAACACCTTGACTGGGAACAAGCCGCGGCACTCCCGTTGGCGGGTTTAACCGCTTGGCGCACCTTATTCAGCCGTTGTAAATTAAAGAAAGGCGAAAAGGTGCTCATTACTGGTATTGGAGGAGGAGTAGCGCTCACAGCTTTGCAATTCGGAGTAGCAGCAGGAGCGGATGTCTTTGTCACTTCTGGTAATGCAGAAAAAATCAAACGTGCTATCATAATGGGGGCCAAAGGCGGCGCGAACTATCGCGAGGAAGATTGGGATAAACAACTCAAGCAAGATACTGGTGGCTTTGATGTTATCATTGATTCGGCGGGCGGCAATAACTTTGCATTGTTCCCGGCCTTATGCAAACCAGGGGCAAGGCTGGGTTTTTATGGAGGCAGTTTGGGAAAAGTAAATGGATTGAGCCTCCAGCCACTTTTTTGGAAACAAATCAGTCTGCTTGGGAGTACGATGGGAAGTCCGCGCGAGTTTCGAGCCATGCTGGCCTTTGTGCAGAAACAAGAGATCGTGCCGGTGGTAGATTCGGTATTCCCGCTTTCAGAAGGGGCCAAAGCATTTGAGAAAATGGAGAAGGGGAAGCAGTTTGGGAAGATAGTGCTAAGGGTTTAGTATTCAGCAATTAAAAAGCAGCGAAAACCCACATTCCCGCCTCTTTCTTCAGCCCAAATGCCCGTCTTGACATTTCCTGCAAAATTTTCCAGTCTTGATTACCTTGCCTTTGCTTACTGAATTTGCCTCCTCCAAATCATTGTCTAAATTGCAGGCAATCAATTGTCCTTGACAAAATCATGCAAACGAAAATTGGCATATTACAAAATATTCTCCTGATGACGTTTCTCTACACTACTTCGAGAAAATTGCTAAAGACCCTTCTCACTACACTTGCTTTCTGTTTGCTGTCCAACATGTCGCTGGACCAATTGTCGGCACAAACCTGTGGGTGTACGAACTGTCCGCAATTTATGCCCGACAATTTTGTGGGCGACTTCCTCATCAATGTGACAGGCGCTACCAATCCAACGCTCGGGCAGAATGGCCAAGGTGTTTGTGGTGTGACCATGCACCTTGACCACGAGTATATTGGCGACCTTACCATTACCCTCACTTCTCCTTCCGGGCAATCGGTCACTTTAATTGGACCGGAAGGCTTTTTCGGCGGTACGGATGGCGATGAATGGGACATCTCCTTTGTGCCCTGTGGTGACCCCGCCAACCCGGATCCTGGTTTTGCCGACATCTGGAGCAATAACCAAAACTGGGGGATGAACAACTTTTATTCAGGGAGTTATTATCCACATCAAGGATGCCTCGAAGATTTCAATTCCGGTCCGGTGGATGGCACTTGGACACTTACAGTTGTAGATGGACAAGCCATAGACGTGGGCAATTTCTACGACTATGAAATTATTTTTTGCGACCCATCGGGAATAACATGTTTTTCCTGCGAAGCCGATGCCGGCGATCTTACGCAGTCCAATGTGACGGCCTGTCAAGGCAGTTCAAACCTCAATTTGGATCTGCCTCCCACCTATGTCCAACCTGACGTTCCACCTCCAGCCAGTGACTATTCTTATACTTACGTAGTAGGCGGTACTGGCGGTGTCATAGTGGCTTATGAGCCAGGGCCAGACTTGACTACATATGATCCGGGTGTTTATACCGTATGTGGCTTCTCTTATCTGACCGTGCAAGAGGGCGATATTCCACCTCCCGATGGTACGCTCACTGTTACTCAACTCACCAACCAACTCAATAGTGGCACACCCCCGCTTTGTGGCAATATCTCGGGCGACTGTGTGACTGTGACCATTAATGCCAGCCCTCCAGATGAGGATGAATTTGTTGAAATCTGCGTTCCAGGTTGTCATTTTTTTTATGGACAAAATTACTGTCAATCAGGCACTTATGTTCGAAATATTACGAATTCGCAAGGATGCACTTATGTAGCCACACTCTACCTGACCGTACATCCTACAGCAACGACCAATCTCTTCGAGACTATCTGTGAAAATGAATGTGCCACCACGGAGGGATTTGAATCCGAGTGTTCTGCTGGAAATTACCAGGCGTTGTATCAAACCCAATTTGGTTGTGACAGCTTCGTTAACTTGACCCTCCAAGTGCTTAATGTTCTGGCGGTGGCCAATCCAACAGGTGACCTGGATTGCAACATTCAGACCATACAAATTTTGGGTGCTGGCTCCAGTACAGGCGCCGCAGCGACCTACCTCTGGACGGCCTCCAATGGTGGGAATATAGTGGGCAGCAATACTAACATTAATGTCCTGGTAAACTCGGCGGGGGATTACCAACTCCTCGTATGCCGCTCGGGCGGCGGTGCTTTCTGCTGTGATTCAGTCACAGTCAGCGTAGTGGACAATAGTATGCCGCCAAGCCCCCCCGCTAATATTACAGGCCCGCCCTCACTGTGTCAGGGAGATAATGCCACTTATACCGCCACGAATGTCCCTGGTGCCACATCTTATAGTTGGACTGTTCCAAATGGTGTATTCATCAATGGAAGTGCAACAGGAAGCTCCATTGATGTTACCTGGAATAGCAATGTTTCAGGACAAATATGTGCCTCTGCTGTTAATAACTGTGGCACAAGTGCAGCCACTTGCACACTTGTCAGTGTTACGCCTCCTCCATCTCCCGGAACGCCCCAGGGTGACAATACAATATGCGCCGGGGCGCAGGAAGCCTACAACATCCCACCAGTTGCCAATGCTACGGGCTACACCTGGACGGTGACTGGTGGAAGCATCGCCTCCGGTCAAGGATCAACCAATGTGATCGTTGATTGGGGGAACAGCGCAACTGGACAAATTTGCGTTAACGCAACAGGCGCATGCGGAACAAGCCAAAATGTTTGCCTCAACGTCCAAATCACTTCGCCACCCAGCTCGCCTTTGATTACAGGTAATACAAATGCATGCCCTAATGACAGTGCAACTTATTCACTATCAAGCATTCCGGGTGCAACGGCTTATACCTGGACGGTGACAAACGGAACAATTATCGCCGGGCAGGGCACAGATACTGTACAGGTGCAATGGAACCCCAACGCGACAAATGGCATCGTCTGCGCAAACGCCTCCAATATTTGTGGCGGAAGTACAGACAACTGCTTTAACGTCAGTCTTTCGGTGCCTGTTTCCGGGCAAATCAGCCACTTATGCGACGGAACAAACACAAACTACACCGTCTCGTTTCCGATTTCGGGGGGCACCCCGTCGTACAATATAACGGGTGGAACGATCGTAGGCGGCATTTTCACCTCAAACCCCATCCTTAGCGGGCAACCATATTCTTTCCAGATCTCCGACACCAACAGTTGTGTTTCCAACAATATTACTGGAGTTTTCAACTGCTCCTGCGCCACAAATGCGGGCAATATGGACCTAATTCCACTTAGTGCTTGCGAAGATCAGACCGTAACCGCCACGCATCTCGGAGGTCAAACCCTCGATGCCAATGACGTGACATCCTATGTGCTGCACAGTGGACCGGGCACTAGTTTGGTTCCAACTATTTTTGGTCAAAACACAACAGGCACATTTGGATACCAAGCAGGTATGGTGTACGGACAAACCTATTACATATCTCTGGTGGCGGGCAATAACTTGTTGGGATTTCCTGACCCCGCCGATCCATGCCTTTCAGTTTCGCAAGGCCAACCCGTTACATTCCACCAAAACCCCATGGCCAATGCAGGCCTCGATCACGACACCTGTGGCCTGAATCAACTGCTCAGTGCAAACACGGGTGTGGGCATTGGGACCTGGTCGGTCCTTTCGGCACCTGCTCCCGACTCTTTGGCAATCACGAGTTTGCAAAACCCGAATACAACTGCAACAGCGTCGGGATATGGCATTTTCAGCCTGGGTTGGACGCTGAACAACAACGGTTGCGTGGATGTTGACACCTTGGTGCTTGATTTCAACTCAACGCCAAGTATCCTCAGTGTGAATCACACTTGTGATGGGACGAATGAGAACTATACGGTTTCTTTCCAGATCAATGGTGGAACGCCGAATTATTCAACCACGGGAATGCCCACTGGCAATGGCCTAGGCACCGGGTTTGTCTCCGACCCTATCCCCAACGGTGGGTTATACTTCTACGTTGTCACCGATAGCGCTGGCTGTGTGTCCGCACCTTTGAACGGATCGTTTAGTTGCAACTGTGCTACGGACGCAGGACAAATGGATCTCGCCCTCCTTTCCACCTGTGAAGGTGGCAGCATTACGGCCCAGCATTTAGGAGGCCAAACATTGGATGCCAACGACACCATTTCGTACATTCTACACACCCTCCCCGGCACTACTTTGGGGCAAATCATTGACCAAAACACGACTGGCGTATTTGTTGATCTGCCTGGAATCGTGTATGGGACAACTTATTATGTTTCATTCGTAGTAGGCAATAGCCTTTCTGGAATTCCCGATTTGCAAGACCCATGCATTTCTATTACGCCCGGCCAGCCAGTTGTCTTTTATCAAAATCCTATGTCCAATGCTGGAACAGATTTGACTACATGTGGCACATTGTTGAACCTCAATGGCAATGCCCCGTCCGGTAGCTCCGGCCAGTGGTCAATCTCCAATTCACCCAGCGGAGGAAGTCTCAATATCAGCGACCTGCAAAGCGCCACCGCCACGGCTACTGCAACTGGATTCGGTATCTACACCTTAACCTGGACCTTGGCGCAAAACGGCTGTGTGGGTACTGATGCGGTCAATTTGCAATTCAATGATTCCCCATTGCTGGACAATGTCGTGCGGGATTGTGACCCTGCAAACGAGAATTTCACTGTGACCTTGACCTTGTCAGGAGGTACAGCTCCATATACTGTAAATGGACAATTGGCTACCGGGAACACCTTTGTTTCGAATTCATTTGTGAACGGATCCTCCTATACTTTTAATGTGACCGATGCAAACGGCTGCCCAATGCCACAAATCGTGGGTGCCTTCAGCTGTAACTGCGCCACCGATGCCGGAACAATGTCCTCCCAAATACTCAGCGTCTGTGAAGGGCAAAATTTGACCGCAACAGCCAGTGGTGATTTCAACCTTGACGCCAACGACATTACCGCTTATGTGCTGCATAATGGCGCTGGCCCTGCGCTTGGCCAAGTCTTCGCTCAAAACACAACAGGGGTGTTCTCCTTTGACCCGGCGCAGATGCAATTTGGTACAACATACTATATCTCTTTGGTGGCAGGAAATCCGCTTGGATCCTTCCCCGACCCGCTCGACCCTTGTTACTCTGTTGCACCCGGTCAGCCCGTGCAGTGGCTCCAAAACCCAACACCCAACGCTGGGCAGGATTTGACGATTTGTGGGCAAATGATTGATTTGCAAGCGGTTGATGGCAATTTTAGCGGAACCTGGAGTCTGGTTTCAGGGCCTGGAACAGTCAATTTTAGTGACGCGAATGACCCTGAAAGCGCCGCGACGGTTTCTTCTAATGGCGCCTATATGTTTAGATGGACAGAATTGAACGGAACTTGCTCTGGCCTGGATGATGTGAACGTTGTTTTCAACGCTTTGCCCAGCGTGACGGCTCTGAATGAAATTTGCGATGGTACAAACACGGAGTTTATCGTGACTTTTATTGCCAACAGCGGCCTTGCGCCCTATGCTGTAAGCGGTCTGACAGGGGCCTTCGCAGGGAGTGTTTTCAGTTCCCAGCCTTTGCCGAACAACTCGTCTTATTCCTTCATTCTGGTAGATGCCAATGGTTGTGAAAGCCCTGGCATTACCGGTGTTCAAAACTGCGCTTGTGCAACCGACGCTGGTTCGATGCAAAACACTCCTGCTACCTTCTGTGCTGATGTTGCCGCAATCGCAACTTGGAACAACGACGCGACCACTGATGCAAATGACCTGGTCCAGTTCATCCTCCATAATGGTTCTGGTTCCGTAGTAGGCAGCACTATTTTCGCCACCAACAACCAGCCAAACTTCGTTTTTGGTGGCAATTTACAGTTTGGTGTTACTTATTACATCTCAGCGATTGCGGGCAACAACCTCTTGGGGAACGTGGACCTGAATGACCCATGTCTTTCCGTAACACCAGGAGCACCCGTGCAGTGGAAACCAAATCCGACTGCTGAAATTGCTGGCGACGCCACGCTTTGTCTGGGCGGGAACACGGTGCTTTCATTTAGTGGAACTGGAATCTATCCGCTTACCATTGATTACTCTGACGGTACAAATTTGAGCACCATCATCATTACAGGCTCTCAAACCGTCACGCTCGATGTGACTCCTTTCGCTTCCACTACATTTTCTTTGATTAATGTAACAGATGGCACAACTCCTAACTGCGCGACCCCACTTTCGGATGCGGCAACCGTGGTGGTGAACCTTCCTGTAGAAGCCGGGACGCCCACTGCCGCACTCGAAATTTGTGCTGGTACCGGTCAATTGATCCAACTTTCCTCTCAACTTACAGGCGCGGATCAAGGAGGGCAATGGTTCGAGACTTCTGCCCAGCCTTCTCAAGCGGGAGCCTTCAATCCAGGTACAGGCACATTCCAACCCAACGGACAAGCCGCTGGCACCTATACTTTCCGTTATCTGCTCACAGCTGCTGCCCCTTGTATAAACGATGAGGCAAGTGTTTCAGTCATCATCTATCCCGAGCCAACTGCAGATGCAGGAACAGACAAATCCTTGAATTGCAATATTTTAGCCGCCAATTTGGGCGGCCCAGGCACCAGCCCAGGTACTTACCAATGGTTGTTCAATGGCGACACCATTGGCACAGAACGTCAATTGCTGGCCAAAGAAGGTGGCTCGTACACACTTTTAGTGACGACCCCACAAGGCTGCACAGACACGGATATAGCAGTCGTAAATGAAGACAATGAAGTGCCACAAGCAGACCTGACCTCGATTCGCGACGTGCGCTGTTTTGGCGAAACCAATGGGTCTGTCTCTGTGGTGAGCGTGACGAGTTCGCACCTGCCAGTATTTTATTCTTTGAATGGCGGACCCTTTGGCTCAAGTCCATTGTTTTCAGGTCTGCCTCCCGGCGATTATGTGATCACTTTGCAGGATGCTCTTGGCTGTGAGAGCGAAACTTCTATACTCAGTGTGGGCGAGCCTCCTGAACTTATCGCAGACCTTGGTGCCGACCTGAAAATACAGTTGGCTGATTCAGCGCATATCTTGTTGCAAACGTCTTTGCCTGCCAATGAATTGGCAAGTATTCTTTGGCAACCCTTACTCGATTCAACAGCTGCAGGTCTCCCATATCAGAATTTCCTCCCGCTTAACTCCTGGCAGGTAGGCGTTACAGTCACGGATTCCAACGGTTGCAAGGCGCAAGACCGAATAAACGTGCAGGTAGAAAAACCACGCAACATCTTCATTCCCAACATCTTTAAACCCGAAACCGGCATTGACCCCCTATTGTACGTTTTTGGCGGGCGTGATGTGGAAGAAATAGAATCCTTCCAGATTTTTGACCGTTGGGGCGATAAAGTTTTTGAAGTGTTCAATTTCCCGCCCAATTCGGCTAGTAGTGGCTGGGACGGCACAGCGAAAGGTTCTAAGCTGAATCCAGGCGTGTTTGTGTATTATGCGATGGTACGGTTTATAGATGGGGAAGTCGTCTTGTTTAAGGGGGATGTGACGGTAATGCGATGAAAACCTAAAGGAGATTATATGAAAAGGACAGAGTGGTTCAAAAGAGAATTTCCGCCAATCAGTGACAACGGTATCTTCCCTTGCATCCTGGAGAGACTAGAAGGAACAGCGCCCAGGCTCAAAAACAAGCTTGAAAACTTCAAAACCGATTCTCCATTGACCAAGAACCATAAATGGAGCATCAATAAAGAGGTTGGTCATTTGTTAGACCTTGAACCGCTTTGGTATGAACGGGCCTTACAGATAATACAAGATCATGAGAACTTAATGCCAGCGGATTTGACCAATAGAAAGACACATGAAGCGAATCATGATGAAATCAATATCAATGTGCTTGTTGCGCAGTTTGCGGAAGCCAGGCATCAACTGTTGAAGGTGTTGAGAGAAGTTTCAGAATTTGCACTATTTGTCTTGTTTGGTCTTCTAGTGGTTCCAAGCGTTAGGGCTGGAACGGACACCATTCCCGATCTTACAAAATTGACCCGATCAGGGGATTGGCTTCGTCTTCCATCTGGCAGGGTTATTTGGGTTGAGATGCAGGAAACCTATGGTGTGTCTGATCAAGATGGGTTTGACTCGCTTGGACTCGAATCAGCCGACCGCAAGGTGAATCCGCTCAGCTGCGTGTCGCACAAATTTGCTGGTGTGGTGCGAAAAGACGCGAAGACCGTCCCGCACCTGGGGGAGGCTAAAGTTTTTTCCACTTTAGAAAACTTGGTAGCCTGGCTTCCAACAGATTCATTGATGAAGCATCATCAGCCCCCAATTTCAACAAAATCAGACAGCAAGCGCGTACCGGAAGAAAGCCGGAATGTGAAAATAAAACGCGCCTTTTTGCTCGCTGCTTATCGGGCGGAAGACAATGATTTTCATGTTTTGATCTCTAATCGTCCCAAATATGATACGACAGCCACACTCTTCAGCATAGAACTCAGTGGATTGCCCGATTCATCAAGAGTATCCAAAAGGGATTACTGCAAACTAATCAACGCCCGCTGTACCTTTATTTCCCAACTTGGAAATATCGCCTGTGGCAGTACTTTTATATTCCGGGATGCCGGATTGCCTGTCAGTGTAGGCGGTTCTTTGTTTTTTGATATCCACCATGCCGGGCAAATCCATGGCCGTAAAGGCCTCCATCCAAAATCTGCCTGGGAAATTCACCCCGTTACTTCCTTCCAATGGCTCGATTAATCAGAATTAGCCCAAGGCTTGTATTACATCCCTATCATGCAAAGCACTACAAATTTCTTTCCTACTCAACCATCTTCTTCACCCTCGTCTTTGAACATTAAGGATGAGGCCGAAGCCTGCGCAGCAGTATTGCTGGCTTGTCGTCGAGCAGATGAAATCAATGGCGCAGGGGGTGACGCGGCCTTTCTCAGCACATTAAAAAGCCGAAATGTTTTTATAGGTTATGACCCGCAGCTGCTCATCGAAACAGCCGGGCGCTATTTCGAGGAAGCAGGCAGTTCAGCAGCCTTGATTGATGCCGCGATAGGCGTTATACGGGAGCAAACCCGACTTCCGTTGTTTTACCATTGCCTCGATGTCATCCTTGCAGATGGAGTGGTGACGCCACAGGAACACAAGGTATTTCAGTACCTGACTGGAAGGTTTAAAGTGAACGAGGAAGTTGCGTTTAATGCGCTGGAGGTTTTGGTGGTCAAGAATCAATTGTGATCCCAGTTTTTATTTTAAAACAAATTGGTTTATCTTTGTCCCTGAACTTGTCAAGGAAGGGGTTTTTGGCGGGTTCAATAAAATTGGCAAGACTATTGCATTTCTTGACAAACAAATATTTTTCACCGCTTCAATCCACATCTTCAAAGTATGAAATTTGAGAAAACCTCGCTTTTCACCCTGTTCCTGATCTGCACTACTGGTTATGCTTCTGCTCAGGTAACAGCGGTGCGCCGATATAATCCATCAGGGGCTACAACACCTCAAACCTATTCCTCAGAATCGAAAGAAAGTATTGAAGCCCGTCGCGCGAAGGCGTTAGCAAAAGTACAAGGTACGTCCTCCAACTCCTTTACTGCTAAAGGTCTTGCTCCTGCGCAATACAGCAACGACGGACTTGAGCCAGTAGCCTACAGCACAGCGCCCAATCCAGCTACTACCTTCACAGTTAACGGGGTGAATGTCGAACGCAACGTTCGCAAAGGGGCTGGTCAGGTAGGCAACTTGTTGTTTACCCCGATCATTGAGCTGCATTACGTCCAATTTGCAGTCTATTGCAAGAATACACCTGTTGATAAAGCCCCTCCGATAGAAGGCCTGATGCTTCTTTGGCACGAAGGCAGCAAATGTCCTGGCGGAGAAGAGGGCGCCTGCTATATTGTTAAAGGGTACAATACCGCAGAAGATGCAAAAGCTGCAGTCCTTCGGTTCAAGGCCAATCGCCTTGATTGCTGGTATAATCCTGCCCTGACAGGTGCGGCTGTGGAAGTGATTGGAGTACGGTCCTAACAATTTATTTATGTGCGGTCGCTATTCTTTTGCTCCTAAACCAAAACAGCGAACAGCCTTAGAAGATGTAGTTGCAGTTCCTGTGGAATTGCAACTACATTTTAATATTGCGCCCACACAAGAGGCATATGTCATTGCCAATGACCTTCCCAACCAATTGCAAAAGATGGAATGGGGGCTTGTACCTTATTGGAGTACAGACGGCAAAAATACTGGCAAACTCATCAACGCGCGAGCAGAGGGTATTGCTGAAAAACCTTCCTTTCGCGAATCTATTCGATCCAAACGCTGTCTGATACCTGCCGACAGTTTTTATGAGTGGCGTAAACTTTCGGCGAGCCGGAAAATGCCGTATCGAATTTTTCTGAGAGACGGGGAACTGCTCTTTTTTGCAGGTATTTGGGACGAATGGAAGCATACGAGTATAATCAAACGTACCTTTTCTATAATTACAACCACTCCCAACAACGAAATGTCCGATTTGCACAATCGGATGCCCGTTATTTTGTCGGACGCGGAAGCCCGAAGGCTTTGGCTTTCTCCCCTACCCTTGCAGGAGGTACTTACGATGCTCCATCCACCAAAAGACGGCCTGCTTTCAATGTACCGCGTTTCAGAAAGACTAAACAAAGCAGGGTATGAAGGGGCTGATTTACAGGATGCAGTTGCGGAGGAGTTGAGGCTTTTTTGATTGGTTTATAACAATTGAAATGGGGTATTTCGCTGGGTGCGAAATACCCCATTTCAATTTAATCATCTCCCAAAACTACAAAATTTCTGGAGATTAGTTCCTACTACTGTTTAACCAATTTCATCCCGGCACTTGACCGTCCATTGCTTCGAAGACTGGCAAAATAAATCCCTGGTTTAAGGTTGCCTCCAAATGTGGTAAACCCTGTTTTGGAAGAAAGTTTTTCCGAGAATACGATCTGGCCTAAAAGATTGCGCAATTCAAGCGTAGGATTCTCCTCAGTATTTTCCCAGGAATAACGAAGTTCAAATTCAGCAGAAGAAGGGTTTGGCAATACCGACAAAGAAACAGTAGCATCCAACACTGATTGGACGCCCACCAGCCCGGGAACTACGCTAAATACATCCACAGCCCCTTCGACAAGATGTCCTGGGCTGTCATCACGCACAATAAATTCAATGCGGATATTGTCGCTCAAGGTGGTGAAATCCTTTAAATGTATTTCACCGGAGTATCTCCAAGCAGATTCTGAGCTGGTGAATTCACGGATATTAAAAGTCTGGTTGCCCTTCAACAGGTTCACTTGCATTTTATCATTCGGCGTACCGCTACCACCGCCGTTGAAAAACCAATAGTAGAAAGTAAGCACCGCATCCTGATAGGCACCGAGTTTCATCGCCGGGCTAATTAAAGAAACAAAGCCGCCATCCACATCGTCTGATCCAGATTGGCCGCCCCCATTTCCAGTAACGTAGCATTGGTCATTGTTGTCCACACTTGCATCATCTTCAGGATTCACCTGATTGCCTTGAGACGTAGTGCCATCTGGTTCACCGCGCTCCCAGTCGCCAGTGCTTGCTGCGCTGGTAGTGGTCCATCCCAGATCAGTGGCATAGTCGTCGTAATAGCCTGGAGCAAGTTGGATTAAAATTGGTGTGCCAAGATTGACTGACACCGTGCCAACCAGATAGCCCCATTTACCTGCAACAGCGGTATAGGTTCCTTGAGGAATACAATCCTTTGTGAATTGACCGTTGGCATTAGTGGTCACGATATAAGTATTGGCAGCGCTTTTAAGCGTAACCTGCGCATTTGCAATCGGGATGTTGGTTCCGATCTCTGTCACCGTTCCATTGGCGGTGAAGACAACGCCTGCGTCCAGGACTACATCGAGCGCCGTTACTTCGGCAGTTGAAAGGGTGATATTGACCGTTTTTGATGGAAAGCCCGGTGCGCTGAGGAGGGCGGTAAAATTACCCGCTGTGACCTGCCCCGTTTTGTAAAGGCCATCTGCCTTTGTAGTGACAATTTTAGCCGGGTCGGTACCGCCAGTAATCCGCACAGTTGCACCTGCAAGCGGTAGCCCATTGCAGCCATTGGTGATTTTCCCTTCGAGGTAACAAGCACGTCGGTAGGTCGGAGTCAAAACCGTCAATTGACCAGGGTCAATATCCGTGGCTATGACGGTGCCCGAGGGAAAATATGGGAATGCGCCCCAGCAACCTTCAAACTCAAGGTTATTGCCGGCATAGGTATCATATTGTGCCACTGTGATCAGATTCTGAGGACGATGCGCATCAACAATTAATACTCCGCTTGTGTACCAGGAAGTGACGGCATAATCATTGATTATGTGCGTGTTGTGTACATATGTGCCGTTGCCATTGTTCGGCGAGATCCGATCAAGTTCGCGAATGTCAGATGGATCGCTCACATCATAAGCAGTAAGAAATGACGGTGTTTTTTCGTCCGTTGTAAGTACATGCTTGCGGTCGTCGGTTATCCAGGAATTGTGGGCGAATTTGCCGGGAGTTTCAACAGTTCCCAAAACCACCGGGTTGAGTTTATCCGCCATATCTACAATTGACATAATTCCGGCACTGATGTGGCAAGCATACAGAGTGTCATTGTCTACATACCCATCGTGGATATAGCCAAGTTGCTCAAAACGACCAACATATTTCGGGTTGTAAGGGTCCTGGTTAAGATCAAAAATTTTCGCGCCGCCCGGGTCATTTTGATCTATACTGCCGCCATAGGTGTAGAGAAAGCCCTTGGTAACGTCAATGTGCAGCGCGTGGATTGCATCAAGTTGGCCCGCGATTGCGCCATCACCCTTGTAGTAGTGATAAGTCAAATTCGCGCTTGGAAGGTTGCCCAAGTCCACAATTTGCACCCCTTCACCTCCTTCCGAGGTGACATAAGCGTAATGAGAATAGACTTTTATTTCTTTCCAAAGATTGTTGGGTCCCGGGATTTGAACGATTTGTTGAGGAGCTGCAGGGTTGGTGATATTTACGATGATCAACCCCGCTTGTCCACCAAGAAGGGCGTACTCCTGTCCATTCTGCCAATAGCCGCAAACATTGGCAAGCGTTTGACCAGGAAAATCCATGGTGGAACGAAGTTGGAGATTGATGTTCTGGAGCTGGGCAAAAACGCTTTGCGCGACAAATAAGAAGATTGCGCAGAGTGTAATTTTGAGTGAATTTTGCATGAAATACACAGTAAGGATGGAAGTTTTTTGAAAACGGGGGCGAACATACACTCTTTCAGAAAGAGCGAGGTAGCGTAGGTTCTAAACTGTCGCCCAAAAGCAATTTCTTGAGCGTTATTGCCCTAATGCTACTTGCTTCCAAATTTCAAGCAGCGATTTTTGCTCACTTGCCCAATTCCATTCCTCCCGGGCCAAAAGGCAGTTTTGCCTCAATTTTTTGTATAATTCAGTATTAATCAACAGCCTTTGGATGGCTTCTGCGACCGATTCTGGATTCAGTTCTTTTAGCAGTAAAGCCACCTCGTGTTCTTTGTTTAAAGCCCTGTATTCAGGAAAATCCATGGTCAGAATGGGCACACCTGCCTGTACACAATCAAAGAATTTATTGGCGAGTGAATAATAGTAGGAAAGCCCCCGGTTCTCTAAAAGGTTTAGTCCCAGCCATGCTTTATCCGTAAGGATTTTTAAATCATCCGGCTTCACATAACCCAAAAAAACAACGCGGTCTGCCAGCCCCAAATCAACCGCTTTTTGTCTAAGTTTGGCAGAAAGGTCGCCTTCGCCCGCGAGCATAAGTTGCACGTTTTCAAGGTATTGCATCGCCTCCAACATAGCTTCTATCCCTCGGCCTTCGTTTAGGGCCCCTTGGTAAATAATACGGAAATGTGCTGAATTGGGTAATTTGGGTTTTTGTTGGCTGCTAAAATCCAGTTTCCTTGGAACAGGAACGTTTCGAACCACACCGAATTTAAGCCCGTATTTCTTTTTAAAAATCTGGGCTAAAGCAGGGCCGACAGTATAAGCGTAACGGTAAAACAGAAGACAAGTACGGCCAACCATGCCCCAAACAAACTTGACAACGGGCCTGTGAACGACTTCCGGAACTTCAGTGAAATATTCATGTGCATCAAACACGCGCTTTTTACGGCGAAGAATAGAGGCAATACAGCCAGCGGGCAGGGTGTCAAAGTCAATGGAACACACCGCATCGAAGCGGGCAAAAAGCAAATAGAGGAAAAGTCGAAGGTTGTATTCAAAATAAAATCCGGCACCTTTTTGAAAAAGGCATGGCAGTCTTTTTTGTTCAAATGACCTGGCTTCCAGCGAGATAGTGTGCGGCAAACTGCGTCCCACGAGCATAACCGCATGACCATTGTCAGCCAAGGTGTTGCAGATGCGTAGCATCCGTTGGTCGTAAGTCAGATCGTTGGTGACGGTGAATATTATCCTCATCGGAGGTTTAAATAACGCTCGCGGCTCAATTCCCAAAGATTGACAGCCTGCTCAAAATTGAGCCATCCGGGAACGGTTACATGTTGTTTTACAAATTGAAAGCCAACTTTTTCCAAGGTCTTGTTGGGCGCCGGGTTCAGGGAATATGGTTCGCAGTATATGGTTTGCAATTCGTAGTGGTCAAAGAAAAACGGGAGGGTCATTTTGACAAAATCTGCCCCAAGCCCTTTTTGTCGGATGTCTGATCTCCAGAGGTGCAGGTGCATAAAGGCTTCTTTCCCGAACTGGATCTTATTGATGTTCGAATGACCAACTGCTTGCTCGTTCAATAGCCAGATGATGCAGTAGGATTTTTTATCCGGGATAGACTGCCTCAATTGTTCTGTCAAAACTTTTTCCCATTCCGCCTGACCCGGCATTTTATTCAAATCCACACCCATCCCTTCCAGAAATCCAGGGGTAGCATCAAGCCAGTATCGCGTGATCAAAGGGATATCAGATTCCTCCAATGGTCTTACGGAAAGTGAATTCATTATTTAAGCCTTTTTATATCCTAAAAATCTTTCAATGCCGCATACACCAAATCTATTGGCAGTCCCATCACATTCTGGAAAGTACCCTCGATCCGGCTGATTTTGCAGTGACCTATCCAATCTTGTGCGCCATAGGAACCCGCCTTGTCGAAAGGTTCGCAGGTTCGGATGTAGTAGTCAATTTCCTCGTCACTAAGCGCTGAAAACCAGACTTTAGTTATTCCTGAAAGCACATTTTCTTTCTCTTTTGACAGCAAACAAACGCCCGTTATCACCGTGTGTTGCCGCCCTGAGAGTTTGCGGATCATGCTAAAAGCCTCTTCATAATCGGCAGGTTTGTTGTAGATTTTTCCATCAAGTATTACAACAGAATCTGCAGCAAGGATAATCTCATCTGTTTGAATTAAATGTGCTGCAGCTTGTGCTTTTCGCTGGGCAAGCCAGGGTGCAACTTCCTCGGGGGGCATTTCAGGAGGAAAAGACTCATCAATATCAAAAGTTTCTATGGTGAAATCGAAGCCTGCTTCGCGTAAAAGTTGACTGCGGCGCGGGCTTTTTGAAGCGAGGATGAGTGGTCGTCTAGGCATGGTCTAAAATTTTGCAAGAAAGGTTTGAGCAGCACCCCAAATATCTTCTGGCCAACATCGTAAAAGCAAAAACACCCCAGCGAACATCACGATCTTGATCAAAAAACTTGCTCTGGAATAATCTGGCTTGCCCTGGGCACGGTATAAAATGAAGGTTGTAAAAAGTGCAGGTAAAAACAAAAGGAGTGTTCCTGCACCCAATTGCCAATTTGGCGCACCGGTTTGCTGCCAAAAGATTAAAAGCATGCCTATAAACAGGCTCAAAACCAATCCTGTCATACCGGCAGGTTTTTTTGCAAATCGTGGGCCTTTTAGTACAGCAAGTGTGGTGCAGCCACAGGCAGCATCGCCTTGAAAGTCTTCGAGGTCTTTGATTTGTTCTCGCAACAGGTTGGAAAGGAACGCAAAAAGGGCATAAAGCCACACCAGAGAGACACCTTGCTGTACGATATCCGGTTGTACAAAAGAAGTAAGCCAAATGGCTCGTTGTTCCGGTAAAAGCACCACTACGGGAACCAGGGCACAGAGCACTGATACGAGCAGATTGCCCAATAAGGCCGTGCATTTGAATACCCAGGCGTAAAGAAAAAGAAGGAACGAAATACTGGGGAATACCCACAACGGCCAGTGATCATGCGGGCGGAGTTCCTGGTCAATAAGGAATGCAAGCCAGTGCGCAGCTCCAACAATCAAAGCGTACAATGTCAAGGCGAATGATGGCGTCAATACCCTGCCCCAAACTGCCTGGCGTGGTCTGTTCATTGCGTCTATGTGGCGATCATAAAAATCGTTTAGTACATAACCAGCCAATGTGGTGAGCACCGTAGCAGCAGCGATGAGGTTGAAAGTGCGGTCTGTAAGCAATGGAATTCCACCAGCCTTTAAGAGCGCGGGGCGCAGGGCAAACCAATACGGCACATATTGCGTTAGGTACACAATGAGTAGATTGGGAAGCCGGAGCATTCGAACAAACGCGAGGGGATAATTCACGCTGCGAATGTAGAACTCCCGAAGTACCCTGACGATGAAGCTTATTGAATTTTTTTGAAAGAGAGTTCGATCCCGGATCCGCTTAGTGAGCGGTAATGAAGTCTCGAAGTGTCGCAATCTATCACAAAATTGCACCGAGCCCCATATTTTCCATTTTCAACCGTCATTTCTGTGAAGCACCAGCCGTCAGAAGTGTCCTCCCCTTCAGGCCTGCAAACCGGGCTTTCGCAGGCACCGTCAACATCAATCATACTTTGGTGCGAAATCTTGCCATTTTTTAAATGACGCATCTGGGTGTCGGCGATTTCGAGTGTATAATTGGTGTCCTGTTCGTTCTGCCAAAGACCCTGCAAGGTGTGAAGCAGGTCGTTTGGATCAGGTGTTGAGGATTTGGTGACGTCCTCGCTGTTGACAGGAATGTCCGGTTTTGACGGCGTAGGGGTGTTTTTGCATGAAGCGAGGGATAATAGGCTCAAAAGAACCACTGTGAGGTCGTGTTTGTGCATGTTACCAGGATGAGCCCCCTATTCGGGAACAAAAAGTAATTTGTGTTACGAGTTTTGAATGGGCAAAGAAAGGAAGGATTTCTAACAATGCCCATACAACACCTCTCAAACCATTTGCAAACGCGGAACAAACTATTGGCAATCAATAGATTGCCTTATCTGCATGTTTCACAACGATGCACGGTCAAACCATGGTTGCCACCGGGAGGAAGGTCAAGTGCTATTTGTATGCCGCTGGGGAATTCTTGCAAATGCACATCAATATCGATGCCCGCTTTATTGTTGTAACGAAGCAAAACCCCTTCTGGTGAAATTTGTAGGTTGGTCCTGTTTGAAAGGCATCCGGGGAGGTTATCACTGGTGTAAACCTCTACATGATTACCGACTTTGTACAAAACGAACACAGCAGATAGTTGCTTGTAATATACAACAACTCTGGTTGGAACATCGCCGACCGCAAACAGTCGGCGATTGTAATTTTTTGGATCAGCACTGATCAGTGCTGGTATGCCGAACATGTTGACACACCAATTGGCAAGGTCGGTACCGTCTGTAGCAGGTGGCTTTTCACTGAATTTGAAAGTGGCGTAGTTTACGTTAATCGGGGCCTTACTTGCCTCTTTGGGGGGCTGTGTGCAAGTACAAAAAATTGTGGTGACAAAAAAAAGCAATAAATATTTCATGCGTCAAAGTTATGAGGATATTGAGAAATTTGGAGTATTAGGATATTGCAATTGACTAGACAATTTACCCTAACACTCCAAATTTCTCAATATCCTATTTCAAAATGACAATTTCCCCTGGCAGAATACCTGTGCGAAAAGAGCCGATTTTTGTACCATCTGTTTTGAATATGAATACTTCACCAGCAGTAATATAATCCCTGGTATCACCGCAATAAACAAGGTTTTGATCTGGATCGAACGTAAGACTGTAAGGGGTTTGTATGCCCGTCACAACTGGGGACTGCCACTCTAAAAGCGTCGGAGTTGGCATACCTGCGATCGCTTTATAAATGGTATTTCCTCCAATAAAATACATTTCCCCAGTCGCTTCATCCAAAAACAGGTCATCGGAAGAGGCGGGCGCTTCTACTCCAGGGCCTCCATTGACAAAATCCAGACGTCCCATAGGGTTTGTATCCAGATAGTAGCCTTTGCAGAGGTAGAATAGTTGTTGGTTATATAAAGCAAGAGACGAGGGGTTAATGCCAGAAGGCAGGGGAATCTCTTGAGACAGATCGTTTGATATCAGAATTTCTGTCAAAGTTGAGTCTTTCCCATATCCTCCAGAGTTAGCGACGTAGACTCGGTCATTTACCCGCACCATTTTTTCTGGGCCGCGACCAGACCCTATGGTTTTCACAACTTGATTGGTGTTCAAATTTACTTTTGCCACACTTCCCGTCAGACCATCCGATCCCCATTGGCTAATATAAGCTGTGTTGTTGTCGATCGGCAAAAAGAAGCGAGGTTGTGCCAATCCTCCGATAGTGTCCAAATATTTAAAGGTTTTGATGTCCACAACAACCACACGGTCGGCGCCATTGACCACAATATACCCTTTAGCATTGTGAAAACTCAGGGATTGCACGAATTGACCCAGAACCGCACCGTTATTTGCTTTTTCAAAAAGGGAATCCTGCGTTTCACCTGTCTCAGGGTTGTGCCAACTGATGGTTCCAGTGCCACCCCAAGGGCCTTCATTTACTACGAATATGCCCTTGGAAAAATCGGCATTTGAATACTCGCAACAAGGGTCCTTTTCACCACAGGCGAAAAGGGTGCACACAGCAGCAATCAAAGAAAGCTGAAATAGTTTGACTTTCATTTTTTTAAATTAAATCGTTGATAATGAAAGGCAAACGGATAGGAATGGGAGTTCGCGGGCTTTTGTTCAACAAAATCCTAAATCCCAGGACTTTCTACCCGAAGCCCAAGTGAGTTCGCAGATTTTGGCAGGTCTTCTGACTTGTTTCAGCAGATAAGCGCCTTCCCGGTTTCCCAGTGGCACAATTGCTCATCGCTATGGAATGCAAAATGGCAAACCTGAAACTTACAGCAGCGGGGACTGTCCCGGAATTCCACCGGATTCCCTTTTAATCCCGACGCTCGGTCGGGAAACCAAAAACTATTGGCAAAGGTAAAAAATGGCTCTGTTCTTTCTTTGATCAGGGCATTAAACCCCACAAAACCTTTATTCCCAATCCCAAAAATATTAAGCCAACAACGCGATTGGCTTGTTTTGCTACTGCAGCCGAACGCTTCAATACAAGTTGCCCCAACCATGCATAGATCGAGAGCGCAAAAACCGTCCCGATAGAGACCCCGACTGCGAACAATATAGTCGGAAAATGTCCTTCCGCCCACCATCCTTCAACGCGCAACCACCCGCAATACACGAACCAGTAAGGCATAGCCAAAAGGTTGAAAACACTTATTATCAAGCCTTTAGCAAATTGCAGGGGCAATAAAGTTGGAATATTCTGGTCTGATGATTTAGGCGGCTTTGCAAAAAAAACAAGGTGAAGCCCAACCAAACCGAACACTGGGACCGCAGCCCACTGGAAACCACGTTCGGCAGCAGGGTGCCCCAAAAACCAATCGGTAAAGAGTACTGCAGCCCATGCCTGAAAAAATTCTGCGAAGGCAGCACCCGATGCAACAACCATTGCAGCAGTCAAGCCCCTGGAGATGGAGGTTTGTGAGACCGTGAGGCTTATTAAACCAGGCGGCAAGGATCCGATAAGGCTAAGCACAAAACCTGCAGCGAAGTTGAGCATTTGTACTTTTTTGTTTTTGAAAAGATTGGATGGCTACTACCAACCACAAACTTTTCCCACTTTTGCAAAGATTTTTGAACTGACAAATATCAATGCAAATGACACGAAAGAATACTTTCTTCGCCTTCTTGTTTTTTACCTTGCTCTCCCCCACCCTTTGGGCACAGCCCAATGACGAGTGCAGCGGGGCTTTTGTAATCGCCGACCCCAGCGATTTTTGCACTCCTCCTGATGCAAATAACAATGCTGCCAGCCCCAGCGCAGCGGCCTTCCCAAGCTGCTGGTCCAATGTTGGGGCTGATGTTTGGTACACTTTTACAGCCGTTGCTGAAGATCTGATCGTAATTGTTAAAGGGCAGACGCCTTCCAACCCGACTGGAACATTGTTTGGGCCGCAGATAGCGGTTTATTCCGGCGACTGCAACAACCTGGGCGAAATTGCCTGCGCTTCTGACCTGAATTTTACCAACAACCTTCCATTGGCTGTGCCAGACTTAATCATTGGCCAACAATATTTTATCCGCATTGACGGTATAGTGCCTGGTCTGTTTGAATTATGTATAAAAAACAGCGAAGATGCCAATGTTGCCTCGGGTGATTGCCCAACAGCAAACATTGTTTCTTGTACTACTCCCATTGTTGTAGATCAGGTATTTGGGCCGGGTAACGACCCAACTGAGTTGTCTGATGCACCGTGCTTGACCGGGTTTGCTGGGGAATCAAGCGCCGCCTGGTATGTGTTCACCGCTGCCAATAATGCAAAACTCACCTTTACCATTACGCCCAATGATCCCAACGATGATATTGACTTTGTACTTTATCGTCTCCCGAATGGTCCTACGGACTGCACCGATAAAGTTTCTGAGCGCTGTATGGTGGCTGGGGATATCGGGGCTGGCAGCCCTTGCATGGGCCCCACAGGGTTGAATTTAACTGCCACAGACATCAACCAGCCGCCGGGTTGTGCTACAGGTATGGACAACTGGCTTAGATACTTGACCCTTGTTCCTGGCAGGACTTATGCGCTTTGCATCAACAATTTCACCACTGTTGGTAATGGTTTCACCCTCGAATGGGGCCCTGAAGCAATGTTTGAGCAAGGAGCAGTGACTGCCAGTTTCTCTACAGATGAACCTGATAAAAAACTTTGTCTAGGGGAAGAATTGGTGGTGACAGACTCCTCCTATGTAAGCAGTGGGACGATCGAATCGTGGCACTGGGATTTCGGGGGTGGCTCACTCCCAGACACCATTGGAACTCAAGGGCCACATACTGTACAATATCAAACTGTAGGTCCAAAACAAATTATCCTCACCGTCATAAACGAGGCCGGTTGCGTGAGCAGGGACACCACCTTGGTTTTGGTGGAATTGTGTTGTACCCTCGAAGCGGAAGTTACTACAGAACCTGGTTGCCCATACGACCCAGCGGCCATCGCTACATTGAACGTCCAAAATGGCCTCGACCCTTTAACCATCATATGGAGCAATGGCATGTCAAATGATAGTACGACAAATGAAATTGATGCCTCAGGCACCTATTTTGTTTTAGTGGAGGATGCCAATGGCTGCAAAGACAGCACGAGTTTCATTGTAAACACGCCCCTGAATGTCACCGCAGTATTCCCGCCTGACACCTCTTCAATTTTGGAAGGAGAGAGCATTTCGCTTACCGTGACCGGTGCGACCATAGATTCGCTCTCAGTTTCCTGGGACAATCTTGGTAATAATGACCCATTGCTAACAGGCCCAGTTCAACTACTGACTCCAACTGAAACAACAACTTATCTGGTGACCGTTTCCAATAGCGGTTGTGTTTTCAGTGACTCAGTAACCATTGTTGTTGATAAATTGAGATATGATAAACCCAATGCATTCACCCCAAATGGCGATGGCGCCAACGACACATTTGGCCCGGTGCTCATAGGTCACACCCTCCTTCAATTGGAAGTGTGGTCTAGATGGGGAGAAAAGATTTTTGACTCCATCAGCGATGGCAGTAAAACCTGGGATGGCAAAATCAATGGAGAGCCTGCACCTTCAGACGTGTATGTTTATCGAATGCGGGTTCGTCTTTTGAGTGGAGAGGAAAAAGTAGATAAGGGAGATGTGACATTATTGCGATAAGAAAGTATTCGGTTTGGAAATTAAGCCACAAAACGGGGAGACCTCGGAAGTTTTCATAAACCTCCGAGGTCTCCCCGTTTTGTTGCTTAATTTTCATTAATAAAACCTTTTTCCTTTTACCATTTTAGCCAGCCCATTCAAATCTTCCGAAACCCGAAAATGCAATACCAACACCACAAAAATCACTGCAAATAATCCCGAACGAAGTGCCAAGTCGAGCAAATCGTAGCCCGACAACGGAATTAGGTCGGCAAAGAAATACGCAGCAAGTGCGAGGGCAACCCCTTTCACCGTATCACGGGTGAATGGGAAAAGTCGGAACTTAAGCCAAACCAGCCAAAGGCTCACAGCATTATATCCTGAA
The DNA here is from genome assembly GCA_046160625.1 of Saprospiraceae bacterium. Taxonomy (GTDB): domain Bacteria; phylum Bacteroidota; class Bacteroidia; order Chitinophagales; family Saprospiraceae; genus M3007. The sequence continues at coordinate 12,285 of JBJXGZ010000093.1, read as the reverse complement.
ATGCTAAGCAAAGTTGCCAAAGCCGCTCCGGTAATGCCCAATAACGGGATGAGCCAGATGCTGAGCAAAATATTTGCTGTAGCCAGCACTCCCAGAGAAACAAGTGAATAGCGGTAGTATTGAGAATAGTACACCATGTAATTATTCAATCCAGTACCCATTTCCACCACTCTTGAAAGGCCAATAAATAGAAGTACCCATTTTCCAGCCGCCAATTCGTCGCCATTAGGCAGCAAACCAAAAAGGCTGTCAACCGAAATCCAAATGCTACCAAATAAAAGCAGCCCTGCCACCAAAAGATTGATCGAAACGCTTTTGTAGAGTTTCTCCAGTTCTACAAAATTGTTGTCAGCCAAATACTTAGAAACTGACGAAGCACTGGCTGCATACAGACTTTTGGTAGGTATTTCAATGACAGTTGCCAGATAGGCAGCAATGGCATATACCCCAGCTGCCTTGACCGCACTGAGTGAACCTACCATAAACACGTCCGATTTCGCAGCTACAAGCAGGGCAAAACCACCAAATGCCCCAAAGCCGATAAATTGGAGCATCTCTCGTCGAAGGGCTGGAGTGATAAATGCCCAGTTGGGTCGCCAGTACCATTCGCCAATATGACGTAGATATAGCACCAACCCGCTCGTCACCAGCGCAGCGTGGATCAGCAGACCGATCATTGCCGTTTGCAGCGGAAGCCATTCTTTCCAAACGGCAATTAGGAGCAAAGGCAAAGCAAGTTTTTGAGAAAAATCAAGCAGAATGGAAGGGACCACAATACGCTTGAAATTGGAAGAATAAACCGCCAGGACACTACTTGTGATGTAGCAAAAAGCTAGGGGAAGCGCCATCCACAAGTATTCACGCAATAAGGGTGATCTATATTCCAGTGCCACCGAAAACGGTTCCCAGAAGACCCAGGTAAGCAGCACAGCAATTATAAAACCCGTAGCACACAAGCCAAGAAGCAAGGGCAAAAAGCCATTGTGTCCGTTGGCCTTGTTTTGAAATTGAGGAAAAAATCGAATTGCTACTGTGTTTGCTCCCAAGGCAAGGATCGGCAAACCAACCAGACTTACAGAAAGCAGCACCTGTGCCAAACCATACGCCTCCAAAACGTGTGGATACACAAAAAAGGTGCTGGCCGCACCCAGCCCCAGCCCCGCCAGATTGACAGCGGAGTGCTTTAAACTTTGTCTGCGGATAACACCCATGGACGTATGACGTATGATGTATGATGTATGAACTATGATGTATGAACGCTGCGTTTAAGCGTCGTTCATACATCATAGTTCATACATCATACATCATAATTGGTTAGCCTTGTTTCTCGCGAACGTAGATTTCCTGATCCTTGTACTTGGATGGGCATTTGAGCAGCATATCGGATGCTGCAAATGTTTCGCCTTTCATTTGACCAGTAAGCACAATGGATTCAGAACGCTCAAAGTCTTGTGGCTTAGCAGCGAGGAGTTCTACGCGGCGTATTTCTCCAGCATCGTCCTTAAGGTAGAAGGCCATAAAATTGGGGTCTATGGCAGGATCGTATTCCACCGGGCGGTCTTTCACCAGTTGGCCTACAAGTTTCACCTTGTCCTCACTTACGCTGGCTTGGGCAAAATTTGCGTAGGTCGTCACGTCTTTGCTAGCAGAGATCAGGATGGCGATAGCAACGGCAACGACAACAATGGCAAGGAGATGTGATTTTTTCATGTTCTTGAATGTGTTTGAAAATTAAACAAGCCTTACACAGATTCGTTCAAACCCTCTATTTCAACCGCTCCAGTGCCTTCCGAAAGCGCTGTACGCTCGCCTCGTCGCCCATAGATTCGTATATCTTCATCGAAAGTTCGTAAGGGGGCCTAAACGACGGTGCAAGTTCTATGGCCTTCATCAAATTCGTCAGAGCGGTGGCATTATCTTGTTCTTCCATTGCAATTACAGCCAGATAATACCACGCCATTGGGTTGTTATAGTCTCTTTTAATAGCCAGGTTGAATTGGGCTTTTGCTTGCACAGGATCCTCTTTGTTCAACCAATACATCCCAATCAGATTATTCGCCTGGTTGTCACTTGGGTCTATAGCGATTGCCTTTTCAGCGGCAGCTTTCGACTCTTCGAATTGTTGGCTGTTTAAATAAGCCATCGAAAGCCCTATCCAGGCCAATTCATTGTCTGGCACATTGGCAACTTCCGCTTTGAAACGCTCAATGGCAGAGGGCCAGTCACTTAATTTGTAAGCAGCAGTGCCAAGTGCACAATTGCGGCCATTATCTTTTAAAACCGCAAGTATAGGCGCCCCACCCGCTTGAAAAACATGCACCGCATTGTCGGGTGGCCACATTCCTTTTTGCAAGGCGCTGCCACTAAGGAATCGTGTGGGGTAAAGCGCATAATCCCAGGCATCATCACAACGTTTTTCCCATTTCAGGTATTTCACGATCACTTTGTCACCATACTTCGATGTCAGCACTTTGGTTGAATAGAACATATTGGTGGCAATCACCACTTTTTCGGGCATATCAGGCTTCAAGATGCCTTGGCTTTCTAGCCATTCTATGCCTTGGCGCGTACTGACACCCCAGTAATCAGTTTCAAATTTTCCATAAGCGCCTGCCGTGCCCCCTACAATGGGATTAAAATAGGTGTATGGCACTTTGGGATTCATAAAGATGAATGATGCGGCATCAAAGGAAAGCAAAGCCATTGCTCCATAAACCGCCCATTTTGCATATTTTTTTTCAGAAAAAAATTGGGCCAGCTGATTCCAGAATAGGGCTGCACATACCACCATCGGGGGGTAGGCAAAAGTAAGGTGGCGCCACCCATCATGAATAACGGAGTCTTTGTATATAACGTAGAAAACCGGAAAAATAGCGGCAAAAAACGCCAAACCTACCCACAATGGGTTTAATTGGCGCAGTAAACGCTGCAACAGAACGATCCCACCCAAAAAACCTATCAGTGCAGCTAGCGGGATAGTATAGCCAATCCATTTCAGGGAATAGTTCCAGGGTGTTTTGTCAGACCACAAATTAACGCCTTCAAAAAGCACCATAATTCTACCCTCCAGATTAGAGAATTTGGAGAGGGCAACAAAAGGATTTTTTAAGGGGTCTTGCAGCGCATAAGGCCAGAATAACAATGCCAGCACATATCCAGCTATTGCTATGCTGAGCGTAACAAGCGCATATTTTTTTAGATTCTGCCCATTGCTAAACGCTTGAAATCCACCATTTTTAAGAAAAAAATGTAGGCCGGCAAACATTCCAAGCATCCCAAAGGAAAGCAAGCCTCCAGCACGGGTACTTAATGCAATGGCCAATCCAAGCGCCAATCCAGCCAAGTTCCAGCGGCGAGGATTTGGCATTCGATCCAATACAATAACCATGTTGTAGATTGCCAGCATATATCCTGCCGCAAATGGAATATCCTTGGGATTCATCAATGAATCACCCACAAATCGTGGGGATACAAACAGTAGTATAAGGGTAATAATGCCGGCACGATAACCAGCCAAATGACTTGCAAACAAGGCTGCGCAGAGTATAGCCACCCAGCCCAAGATTGCACTTGAAGCGTGCCGGATGTTGTGGTAAGCAAGCTCATTTGATTGATAGCCAAGGGCTTTGCTAGCGAATCCAGTAACGATCTCGAAGAAACCACCGTACAGATGCATGCTGCCGTCGGGAATGTTGAGCGCAGCAGTGTCTTTGCCAAAGCTTGTGTAATAGTTGACAAGTTTTTGGGAATAATCCACCTGAAACTTGTCGTCGGCGTTAATACCAGTACCAAATGAAAGTGTGATCAAAATAACCAATCCAAGCACTGCAAGTGCCCAAAAAACTTGGCGCATCACAGGGTTTGGAACAGGAAACGGGGGACGTTCGAGCCAATCTTTTGCAGGGCCAACTTGTTTTGAGGTGGAGCGTTGCTGCTGATTCCCAACTGTGGGCTTTGAGACAGCTTTTGGAGCGTGCTTGCCTGATTTTGCCATGGTGTTTTCTTGTTCAAAAAGCGGCCGCAAGGTAGGAAAAGTTGAAAGCTTGAGGATAATGAGGAAGCAGAATGTTGAATTTGTTGCTAGATTGAAAAGACTTTGAAAAATTTAAGCAGAAAGATATTTTGAGGGAACGGCGGCTTTTTGACAAGGAAAACTAATTTTGTGTTTCTAAATCAATCGTAACATTCCAAACTGAATAAATCATGAAGCAAATTTCCAAGCCGATCTTCTTCATAATCCTTTTCCTTTCCTCGTTTTTGCTGGAAGTCCAAGCCCAGGACCCTCGTTTTTCTCAATACTATGCTTCACCCTGGAACCTCAATCCGGCATTGAATGGGGTGTTCAACGGAAAATGGCGCGCAACCCTCAATTATCGCGATCAATGGGGAAGCATTATCTCTCCTGTACCTTTTCGAACCTATGCTGCATCTTTTGAACACCGTTTGCAGGTAGGTTTTGGCGACGATTATGCCTCTTTTGGTATTGGGGCCATGCACGATGAAGCTGGAACTGCGCGTTTTTCACAAGACAAAGTGCAAATTGGTGGCGCATTCCTCAAGCAACTCTCAGGTGGCCGGCGTCAGGCAGATCATTATCTTTCGGCTGGAGCACAAATCGGTTTTGGCCAAAACTCCATTGATTGGGGCCGCCTTTGGTTCAGTCGCCAATTTGACCTGGGCAGCGAGACGCCGAATACAAGCCTTTCAAATAATGAACCAAATGCCAATGCCGATGCTAAAAGTTATCTGGATTTCAATGCGGGACTGCTCTGGTACGCTGTTTTTGAAAACGAAGGATTTATTTACTTAGGCGGCGCGATGCACCACCTTAACCGCCCCAAAATCTCCCTCATTGCTGATGACAACGAAACGCTCTATACCCGCGTTACAGGACATGTCGGGGGACAATTTCCATTAAATGAGACGATTAGCCTCTTGCCAAGTGCGTTGGTGATGAGTCAAGGCCCGGCATTCGAGACAGATTTGGGTCTTAACCTCCGCTATTCCAACAATGATTTCAACGAACTTGCGCTTCGCGCTGGTGCTTGGGCCAGAATAGGCAACAAACTTGAAAAAGGCCTTCAAGTAGATGCCGTTACGGTAGTTGGAATGCTCGAACTCAGTCGTTGGATGCTTGGACTAAGTTATGATATTACCGTTTCATCGCTCACCCAGGCCAACAATTCGAGAGGCGCCTTTGAATTATCCCTCACTTATTTTCACCCGGGAGAAAAGCGAGGTCGTGTTATATGTCCTAATTTTTGATCGTCATTGATCGTCATTGGGTCATTGCTTGATGGATATATGACTTAATAACCCAATGACCTAATGACAACCAATGACCATTAACAACAACATTTTTTTATGAAACAATTACCCATCCTACTGCTCTTTCTGCCTTTCCTGTTGGTTGGGCAAAACTTCACAATAAGCCCAGCCAAACCAAAAGCGGGCGATATGGTACGACTCGAAATTGACCTTTCAAAAGGCAAACTTCACAGCGCCCAAGAAATTGAAATGGTAGTGCTCGAATACGTTAACGGCAAAGCCGCTACCACTGAAGCGGCCACCATGCGCATGGGCGATAAATTGGTGGGTATTTTTACCCTTAGCCCAGACGCCAAATCTGCTGTGGCTGGACTAAGGGATGGTGCGGAGAATTGGGACACCAATGCTGGCGAGGGCTATTTCGTGACGATACACGACACTGCCGGAAACCCACAGCCAGAGGGCATGGTAGCTGCGGCTATCCTATATCGTGATTATGGTGGACTGATGAACTTGAACCGTACGCCGTCTGTGGCATTCGGCCTTCTGAATCAAGCCTTTGCGGCGCAACCGGACTTGAAAAGAAAACATTTTGCTCCTTATACAAGCTACTTGATGGCGGTGAAAAAAGGCGAAGAAGGCAAGAAAGAGGGTTTTATATTACTCGCCGAAATCGAAGCAGATCCAAATGCAACGGAAGACGAATTGTCGAGAATCACCCAATTCTATGATCGAAATGGTGAGGCCGACAGAGGCAAAACCCTGAAAGCAAAAATACGCACTACTTTTCCCCAAGGCAGTTTTGTAAAACAAGAAAAACGCCGCGCCATCCAGAATGAAGCTGACTTGGCAAAAGCAGAGGAAATGCTTCTGGCATATGCCGCCCAATTCCCGCCGCAAAACGACGAGGAAAAATCAAGTATAACTGACCTCCTCGAAAACCTGACTTATAAAGTATCCGACAGCGGCGATTGGGCAAAATTCAGAACCCTGGCTGCGCAACTCCCTGACGCAGAGCGCGCCGGGGCTTATAACAACGTCGCTTGGGAATTGGCCGAAAAAGGTGAAAATCTCGAAGAAGCCCGCATTCTCGCTGCTACTGCCGTTGATTGGGTACGCAAAGAAATGACAAGGCCCACTTTAACAAAACCACCCTTCATTACTTCTAAACAGTGGGCTGAACAACGTAAACAAACCTTTGCCATGTATGGTGACACTTACGGTCTGGTGCTCAGCAAATCAGGTGATGCCGTCAGCGCAGCCGCCCTCCAAGCCGAGGTGATCGAAATCACCAAAGGCGAAGAAGCCGAAATGAACGAGCGCTATACCACTTATCTGGAGGCTGCTGGCGCCCCTGATCTTCGCCTTCGCCTGGAAGAGTTCATTTTGAAGGGCCATGCTACTTCAAAAATGAAGGAGCAGTTCAAAAAACGTTTCATGGCCGAGGACAAAACAGAAGCTGGGGCATCTGCTTACTTGGGTAAATTAGAATCTGGAGCAAGAGCAGCAAAACAAAAAGAATTGATAGAAAAAATGATCAACGAGCCTGGGATTCCATTCAACCTAACCAATTTGGAGGGCAAGACAGTGAGCCTTGAAAGCCTACGTGGCAAGGTGGTGGTGGTTGATTTTTGGGCAACCTGGTGCGGCCCATGCAAAGCATCCTTCCCTGGTATGCAATTGGCTGTGAATCAGTACAAAAACGACCCGGAAGTGGCATTCGTCTTTATTGATTCTTGGGAAAAAGGTGCTGATAAAGCGAAAAATGCATCTGATTTTATTGCCAGTAAAGGCTACACCTTTAACGTCCTTATGGACAACGAAGATAAAGTGATTGCTTCCTATGGTGTGTCAGGTATCCCCACCAAATATGTACTTGATCGCAATGGTAAAATCCGTTTCAAGACCATAGGCTTTGAAGGCAGTGATGAGGGCTTAGCCGAAGAACTTGGCCTTATGATCGAAGCGGCTCGAGGGCAGCCATGATGGTGATTGGTGGACTGGTGATAGGTTAATTGGTGATCGGTGACTGGAACGGCTGTCGCCTCCAGAGAATTTTTTCACCCAGAAAAAATCTTTTACTTTTGCAACACCTAACCCAATCACCAGTCCACCAATCACCAAACCACTCACCATGCTTCAAAATTGGTTTAAAGATTTAGTTGAGCGTCATGCATTTGGCGTTTGTCAATACTTGGGTGAGCGGATGCGCGTAGCCCCTGCTGAAGTGCGCAAGTACTTCATTTACACCTCTTTCATCGGGATGGGCTCTCCGCTCATTATTTATCTTTTTGTAGCGTTTTGGATGAATGTGCGGCGGTATATCCGCCGGGGTCAGAATGAGATTTACAATTGAGGAAGTCCGGCCCACACTCCAAACTGTTCCATTTCCCACCCGTTTTCTATCCTTAAATCACCTATGGCCGTACGCCTTAGACTGCTTAAATAAGCCCCACTTCCCACGGCAAGGCCAAAATCATTCGCCAAAGAGCGGATATAGGTTCCCTTGCTGCAAACTACCTGAAAATCAATTTGCATCCCTACTGGATAATCCGGGTGAAGCATAATAGGCGAGCCTTTTTTGCTGGCTATCACCGGGCTTTCCAGTCCGGTAGTTACAGGGTGAAGATCTCCCAACAACTCAAATGAATCAATGCGTACCGGGCGATGCGGCATTTCCACTTCCTGGCCCGTCCGGGCATTTTTGTACAATCGCCTCCCTTCTACTTTTACGGCTGAAAAAATAGGTGGAACTTGCAAGATGTCACCAATAAACTGCTGGCGCACCGTTTCCAAAATTTCTTTGGTCAAATGTGCTGTAGGGAAGAATGTGTCAGGCGCTTTTTCTAAGTCGAACGAAGGCGTTGTGGCTCCAAATGTGAATGTGCCAGTATACGTTTTGGGCATGGATTGAAACTCCTCAATACGCTTGGTATAATCGCCAACACAAAGAATGAGCAGGCCTGTCGCTAATGGGTCGAGTGTCCCGGCATGGCCTACTTTAATCTTTTTGTTGCCTGTTTGCCGGGCAAGAAGATACCGAACCTTGTTCACTACCCCAAAAGAGGTCCAGGCAAAAGGTTTATCAATCAAAAACACAGCGCCTTTGGGAAAAGAATCGGGGAAAGGTTGTCCAGGGGAAATCACGGTTAGCATCGGGCAAAGGTAATTTGGATTGCAGCCGATTGGCTCGATTGGTTCGAATAAAACAGCCCGCCATTCCGTCACCTATTTTTCAATTTTTCCGACAAATTGGCTTCTGAGGGAAAACATTTCTGCCATTTTTGCTTCCGAATAGTTTTGGAGGCAAATTTGTACACGCCGACCTCGAGATTTTCCAATCGAATCAATCCCCCAATCGAATCAATCGAACAATAAACATGACCTACGACAATTTCACCATCAAGGCCCAAGAAGCCATCCTGCAGGCCCAACAAATTGCGGCTGGCTACGAGCAACAGAGTGTAGACACAGGCCACCTGATAAAAGGCATGCTCAATGTGGACGACTCCGTCACAGATTTCCTTTTGAAAAAAACCGGAGTCAACATTCCTGCCTTCAATGAACAATTAGACAAACTCATTTGGGAGACGCCAAAAGTACAAGGTGCTGACAAACAATACCTTACCAATGAAGCAAACAAGGCCATTGCCGCAGCGAAGGCCCTGCTTAAAGACTTCGGTGATGAGTATATTTCCCTCGAGCTCCTCCTGTTGGGTGTGGTAAAAGGCAACGACAAGGCAGCTCGTTTGCTTCGCGAAAACGGAGCAACGTTTGATGCCCTAAGTGCTGCTGTTAAGGAACTTCGTAAAGGGCGTAAAGTGACCGAGCAAACCACTGACAACGTGTACAATGCGCTCCAGAAATATGCTGTAAACCTGACAGAACAAGCAGAGAATGGCAAACTCGACCCTGTCATCGGGCGGGACGAAGAAATCCGCCGTGTGTTACATATTCTCAGCCGCCGCAAGAAAAACAACCCTGTAATTATTGGCGACCCCGGCGTGGGTAAAACCGCCATCGTCGAAGGCATTGCCTGGCGTATTGTCAAACAAGACGTACCGGAAACCCTTGCTGGCAAGAAGATTTTCAGTCTTGATATGTCCTCACTCATAGCGGGTGCGAAGTACAAGGGCGAATTTGAAGAGCGACTAAAAGCCGTCATCAAGGAAGTCGTGGATTCCAATGAGCAGGTCATCCTCTTTATTGACGAAATCCACACCCTGGTCGGTGCAGGTGGAGGCCAGGGCGCTATGGACGCAGCCAACATACTTAAACCGGCCCTTGCCCGTGGCGAACTCCGGACCATTGGCGCGACGACCCTAGACGAATATCAAAAATATTTCGAAAGCGACAAGGCGTTGGAACGCCGTTTCCAATCTGTGTACGTGGATGAACCGAGCGTGGAAGACACGATCAGCATCCTGCGTGGTATTCGCGAGAAATATGAGAATTACCACAAAGTGCAAATTCTCGATGAGGCGCTTATTGCATCCGCAGAACTTTCGCACCGATATATATCCGAGCGGAAACTTCCAGATAAGGCCATTGATCTGATTGACGAGGCCGGGGCGAAACTTCGGCTCGAACTTGATTCTGTGCCCGAAGATGTGGACAAACTTGATCGCCAAATGCGGCAGTTGGAGATTGAGCGCGAAGCCATTAAGCGTGAAAAAGATACGAAGAAACTGGAAACGATGAACAAGCAAATCCAGGATTTGCGCGAAAAACTCGATGATCTCCGGGCAAAATGGACTTCTGAAAAAGAAATCGTAGAAGCCATCCAGACCAGCAAGCAGAAATTGGAGGAATTACAGATCCAATACCAACGTGCTGAGCGCGAGGGCAATCTGGAAGTGGCATCCCGGATCAAATACCAGGATATTCCAGCGCGAGAAGCCATGCTTAAAGCCGCCGATGAAAAACTCGCGGCGCTCGCACCAGAAAACCGCATGACCACGCAAATAGTAACAGCCAACGACATTGCAGAAGTGGTAGCGCGTTGGACGGGTATTCCGCTGGCAAAAATGATGCGCGGTGAAAGAGAGCGTCTATTACACCTCGAAAAGGAAATGCACGAGCGTGTAGTCGGCCAGGACGAGGCTGTGACTGTGGTGGCGGACGCTATTCGCCGTAGCAGGGCTGGCTTGAGCGATCCAGACAAGCCGATCGGTTCTTTCATTTTCTGCGGCCCTACAGGTGTGGGCAAAACCGAACTTGCCAAGGCCCTTGCGGATGTTCTTTTCGATGACGAGAAGGCCATTACGCGCATTGACATGAGCGAATACCAGGAAAAACACAGCGTTTCACGTCTGGTGGGTGCTCCGCCAGGTTATGTTGGTTATGATGAAGGCGGTCAGCTTACTGAAGCCGTTCGCCGTCGCCCATACTCGATTGTACTGTTGGATGAAATAGAAAAAGCACACCCCGATACATTCAATATTCTCCTGCAGGTGCTCGATGATGGGCGTTTGACTGACAATAAAGGCCGCACTGCAAACTTCAAAAACACGATCATCATCATGACTTCCAACCTCGCAAGCGACCGAATTATGGATGCATTCGAGGATTACGAATCATTGAACGAGAAGCGCAAAGGCGAAGTTTTTGAAACGGCCAAAAGAGAGGTAATGGACGCACTCAAGATGAGTTTGCGGCCAGAATTTCTCAACCGTGTAGACGAGGTGGTGGTGTTCCACCCACTTCTGAAGGACCAGATGGCCTTGATTCTCAATATTTTGATGAAAGACATCCGGGAGATGTTGACCAAACAGGAATTGAAACTCGAACTGACGAAAGATGCTGCTAAAATGCTGGTAGAGCATGGTTTTGACCCACAATTTGGCGCTCGACCGCTCAAGCGCACAATCCAACGCGAACTCATCAACGAACTTGCCCGGCACTTGCTCGCAGGAGACTACCATAAAGGCGACACCGTGCTGATTGATGCAGATGCTGCGGGATTGCTTTTTGGACGAAAGTCTGAGGTAGATGGGAAAGAGGTGGTGGCTAAGAAATTGGCCGAGGTGTGAGTCACATTGCAGTAGACAATTTTGACCGGATTGCGAAACCGACTACACGCAATCCGGTCATTTTTTTTTGTTCAGTTGAGTTTTGTTAAATTTGGGTTGATTTTTGATAATAAACTGCAAGGCGCTTTTGCAGCCCTGATTCTCCCTTCAATAACACAAAAATGAATTTTCGTGAAATCACCCAATTGCCGCGCCAATTCCTCTGGGCAATTGTAATGGAAGGTGTCGGGACGACAAGAATGGTGCACATATATGCACGGCAAGGAAGCGGGAAACTGAGGATAACACCGGCCCACCTCCACCCCACCCCGGAAGAATTGGAGCTGGCTGACGAACAATTGAAAGACATACCACGATCACTGCTTTTTCTTCTCGTCTTTTTGATTCCTGTGCCTGGTTTTGTAGGTGGTTACACTTTGGTAGCGATATCCCTGGAAAAGCGGTTTGGATACAAGGTTAAACTCATTCCAAGCAGATTCAGGTCATTGTTGAAGCCTAAAAAGAAGGATCTTCCAGAATTGTTGAAGCACTAGCTATTTCTGGGCGTAGTTTTGCACTGTAAATTGCAAACATGAAAATACGCGAAATCATAAAATTGCCACGTCGGATGCTTTGGGCTATGGTAATGGAAGGCGTAGAGACAACACGAATGGTAAAAATTTTTGCCAGACATGGCACAGGAAAGCTCCGTTTAACGCCCGCACATCGGAATCCAACGCCTGAACAACTAAAGGAAGCGGTAGAGCAGTTGAAGGATATCCCTCGGTTTTTGCCTTTTTTTGTGGTAGTGGTGGTACCCGTGCCTGGCATCACAGAAGGGTATGCCGTAGTGGCCTTGACCCTGGAAAGGTGGCTGGGCGATCGTATGAGATTTCTGCCGAGCCAGTTTCGGCATATTTTGAAGCCTGTGGAAACGAATAAGGAAGTGCCTAAATCTGAATAAATTTTAACCTTCAGTATTATTTATTAAAAAGGTGCGACAATC
>JBJXGZ010000092.1:0-27016 GCA_046160625.1 Saprospiraceae bacterium | reverse complement strand
GACCTCCGAGGTCTCCAAAACCCAGCACCAAACCCAAAAATATTAATCCACTACTACCTTTCTTCGAGAAGTCTCCCCCTTTTTTGTTCGCGCCTCCACTACATAAATCCCGGGAGACAGATTTGCTATTTGTATCCCCCCCTTCCCATTCGCGCTTTCCTGCAATATCACATTCCGCCCCAGAACGTCCAGAAGTAAGATGATTGCCGGGTCTCCCGACCCAAACTGGTAGTAAAGCATATTACTGGCAGGGTTGGGCCATACCTGGAGGGGGGCAATCGGCACGGGTTGTTCGTCCGTGTCAACACTCCCACAATTCGGGTCAAAAGCCTGACCAGGCGACCCCCCCAGGCATCCTGCAAACCAATTCGCTGCATCGTTCGGATTCGGGTTGAATGCCTTGCTTTCCAGAGTGTAACCTTCTCCATCCGCCTCCTGAGGCCACGGCGCTGTATCATCGTAGCAAAGACTGAGGTGCAAGCGGCCATCTGGAGCGAAAAGCCGTACCATATCGCCATTGCCGTTCAGTCCAAATCCTAAGGGGCCTGAAGCATTTGTGACATTCGGAAATTGGCTGGTAAATTTAGTCTCCTCCTCATAAAAAACATGGTAACCTCCGGGCGGGATGCTCGTACCTGCCGGGATCGTGTACGAGTTGCCGTTTCCGTCTTGAATTTGAATACCATCAAGTACGGCGGGAAGGGGAGAGCGGTTGAACAGTTCCAGCCAATCTCCAGCATCCGTTCCTGAGGCGGATTTGTAGTTGATTTCCGAAATTTCTGGGGTATACACACACGGAGAAAAGGCTACTCCAGGAGACCCGCCAGTACATCCATCAAACCAGGATTCAGGCAGTTCAGGATTCGTATTCCCTTCGTGTCGTTCCAAGGTTCCCCCAAAGCCATCTGCCGTGCAAGGCCAAGGTTTTGTGTCCTTAAAAACCGCACTTGCAAGTTCATTGCCATTGCGGTCAAAAAGATGCACTTCGTCGCCTTCATTGTCTAAGTTAAACGGAAGCGGAACATTTAGAACATTGGAGACAATAGGGTTTTCATCTGAAAATCGGGTGAGATTTTCTGCCAAAACCAAATGACCGTTTGGCGCAATCGTCGTTCCGGTTGGCAGTGTGAATCTGTGAAACCAGTCCTTGTCTCGCAAGTAAAAGTCCGAAATATCGAGCAGTGCATTACTCTCGTTGCGGATTTCCAGCCAATCGCCGGCGTTTCGTGTCGGGTCGGAATGGTAGTTTATCTCGCTGATTTTCATAGAAATGCTCTGCGATGTGCCGATAAAGTTCGCGGTGAACTGGGTATTGACCGGTACGTCGGCAGTGAAACTTTGCGCCGCCAAATTGGCGATGTTGGGATTCGCCGACCAGTTTGTAAAAGCATAGCCGGGGTTCGGAATGGCGGTCACTGTTACCGGGTTTCCATGAAAATAAATGCCCGACCAAGGCAGGCTTGTTGGCACCACCGTCGAAATTTTAATCGTGCCAGCCCCTAATGGATTGGCTTGCAAGGTGATACTTACCTCTTGGTCGAGTTGGAAATTGTCAATGATGTGCTGGCGCTGGTTGGCAGGGCGTTCCGTATAAAAATCGCGTAATCCCTGCACCGCGCCGCTCCAGTGGTTGAAATCGCCGGTACCCCAACGCTGATTGTGACGATCTATTTCTGGCCCCAATTCAGTCGCGTTGGTATTGATGAGGGCATGGGCGCTCGCAGGCAGGAAGGAGGTGTTCATCAAATCTGCAAAGCGATTGATAAAGTAACGGCGGTATTCGGGGTTGTCAAGGAGGCTGCGCAACATTCGCCCGTACCGCGAATTACTTCCAAGCGTGCTGCCCAGTACGTTGCAAGCGGAACAGCCTGAAGCGTTGCCAGAAGAGTACGACACATCCCAGAGAATGAATTTCCAAGGGTCATTTTTGTCGGCTTTGAACAAGCGGATATTGTTGTAATAATCCTGTAGCCAATCTGTGCTGGCCACAAATACTTCTGTGTTGATGTAGTCAGTAAAATTGTCCAAATCAAGCAGTTTCGAAGCTTGTTGGAAATTTACGGTATTGGCCATGTCGTTGTTTGAAATAAAGTTGGACATGGCTTCAAAATCGTCAATCGTTCCATATTCAGCTTCGTCAACCGTTGTACCCAAGCCTAGATTGAAATAGGTTTTTACCATGTTGACGGAATCAGGGTCGGCCCCGTAATTGTCGCGGGCGAAGTAATTGTCCAGGCGTTCGCGGGCCACGTAGTGCCCCCAATATTGGCCATTGATGAACCCGATTACATTTTGATAAGAAGCGCGGCCTGCGTAGGTAGGCGCAGCCAATTCGTTCACAATGCGGTCACGCATCCGGGCCTGCACCCAATCGTCGTCTTCGTTTCGGATGCGAAACGAGTGGTATTTTTTAATCGGTTTGTCTGGCGCAAAAATGGGGTATTCGATTTCTCCAAGACTTCCAAAATCTTCATCTACATCGAATTGCAGGCTTTTTTGCTGGAAACCCACGGACCAGTTTCCCACCACGTAGCCCGAGAAACTCCCTTCAAATTGCTGTTGTTTGTTTTTGTCAAAATACTGTACTGCCACCATGCCCTTTCGGGAATAATTGTCATAAACCTCTGAAAAATCTTGTGGAGAAATCGTCACTGAAACAACAGGGAGTGTCACGTTTTCATTGATAAAATAAGTGGCAGTTGTTACAGTGCTTGGCAATTTATACGGCTCGAATCTCCGGGCACGCAGCACTGTATTTTGTGTCACTGGTATGGCCGCAGCGTAGAGTGGGGAGTTTCCGTCCGGGTCACTGCCATCGTTTGTGTAGCGAATTTCGCCGCCGCCAGTAATGTCCACATTTTGGTTCCCGGTATAAAAACCCGCCGCCAGCGTAAAAGCAGGCGGAGCGGCGTAGCTGTTTTCGCAATCGAAACCATTGACGGCGTTTGGCGTTGGGCTGGCGGTGATGCACCATGCACCTTCGTCGTTGATGCGCATGAGCGAATGGCCGGGCTGGAGTTGCGCCATTGATACCGAGTCTACCAGATTTCCATCTTCATCAAAGAGTTTGATATTATCGGAAAAATTGATCTTGAAATCGGTGTGCAAAATACCGCTGAACCCACCGCCCGGATTGAACCAAAAAGGCGTTGGGCCAAAAAATTGGGCGTTTGACCCAATGCCAAAGTGCAGCCAGGTACGCCCCGAAAGGTCGCTTGAATTGATGAGCGCATTGTGGAGTTCGACGGCCAGTACATTTTGACCGGGCTGGAGTAGGTTTGCAAGTGTCACTTGATCCAAAGTGAAAGCCTCCGGCGGCGCAGCATTGTTGTAGAACGTCGCCTCGTGGTCGCCCACCAATGTGTTCCAATTTGGTTGCCCGCTCACATTACTGCTTCGTGCTATTTCCTGACCGTTGAGGTAAGCTATGAAGCCGTCGTCGTAATCCATGCTAAGCACTGAACCTGCAATTTCATTCAAATCCGGGACATTGAAAATCTGACGATAGTAGACCGAAAGTGTTCCGGCTGGCACCGTGGTTGCATCGTCCCCATCGCCATAACCGAAGCCACCGGGACCCGTTGGCCATGCTGAATCATCAAATCCGAGCGTATTCCAATCGGCGGGCGGGTTGCTGAGCCCAATCTGGTAGTGCCAGTTGTCCCCTTCATTAATGGCAGTTTCCCAATGGTGCACGCTGCCAGGCGGCGGTGTTATGGAGCCACGGTTTTTGCCAGAAGCAAACAAGAATAGGCGTTGGCCGGGGTCGAGGTTTATCTCGGGCAGGAGCCAGCGGCTTGCTTTTGAGCCATCGCTAAGGCCCCAGCCAAGGAAATTGGCGATTTGTGTGCTGCCATTTCGGATTTCGATCCAGTCGGGCCGATCGCCGTCTTCGTCTTGAATTTGGCCGGTATTGGTGGGCGCTATTTCGGTGAGGCGAATTTGGGCAGAGAGACATAAGGCGAAGCTTTGGGCCAGCAGGATCGAAAACACGAGGCTGAGCCTCGCACCAGCATTGAGTAGATTTTTCATGATAAAAGGCGGAATTGTTTGCGGAGGCAAGAATAGTACAATATGACGGCAGATAGTCGGGAAAGTGTAGGGAATGTTAATTTGTGGTTCAAATTATGTCAAGTTTGATGTTGCAACGAAACGGATCATTAATGTTATAAAATTCGGGGCGACTCATGTTGGCTCCGAAAACAGAACAATACATCGTAAACCTGAAGAGTTTGGAACTTTTGCAACCCGCAAGCTTTTTAGCGGGAAAACACTTCCACTATGGAAGAAAAAATCCACATCCGAGAGCACATCGCGCTCACACCCTTTGAGCCGGGCGACAAACCGAATCTGGTTCTCTATCTGAACGACCCGGTTCTATACCGCAACACGCTGCGCATTCCGTCCCCTTACACAGATGCTGATGCAGAACAGTGGCTCAACACCGCCCGCGAGAACCGTGCATTATACGGACA
The DNA here is from genome assembly GCA_046160625.1 of Saprospiraceae bacterium. GTDB lineage: Bacteria > Bacteroidota > Bacteroidia > Chitinophagales > Saprospiraceae > M3007. The sequence goes on along the minus strand of JBJXGZ010000092.1, from coordinate 22,541 downwards.
AACCTATAATTGGGCCATCCGCCATACCGAACATGGCGTGATTGGCGGCATCGGGGCTTTCATTCGCACTGGCGTGGATGGGCATTTGGACGAGATTGGCTACTGGCTCGGGGAGCCGTTTCGAGGGCAGGGGATCGCAACCGATGCGGTTAGGGTGTTGTGCGAAAGGCTGTTTGAAACACGCCCTGCACTGGTGCGCATTGAAGCCAAAGTGCACTCAGACAACCCTGCTTCGGTGCGGGTACTCGAAAAGGCGGGGTTTGAGCAGGAAGGTTACGCCCGGAAGCACACGATCAAAGATGGGGAGTTGATTGATGTGATTTTGATGGCGCGGGTTCGGGATTAGAAGTTCTTTTCACCGCAGAGGCGCAGAGACGCGGAGCCTTAATAATTTGATTGTCAATGACTCCGCGTCTCTGCGCCTCTGCGGTGAAAGTGTTACTTCTGATTCACTACCACTTTCCGCTGCACCACACCCGATTCGCTGGCTAATTCCAGCCAGTAAATTCCCGAAGAAAAATTGCTCAAATCGATGCTAAATGAAGCATTACCCGCTTGTGCATTAAAAAGACGGGTTTGGAGCGTTTGGCCTTGTGCGTTTTTGACCGTCGCAAGAAGATTGCCGCCCGTAAATCCTTGAATGTCAATATTAATAGCGCTGCTGGTCGGGTTGGGGAAAATACGCAGCCCGGCGGCCCAGGTAGGCAAAGGAGCGGTACCGCTTGCTTCCTTCACGACCACCGTGAGGGGCACACGGTCGCTCACACATTCGTAGCCATAGTAAGCCACTTCCCAGTTGTAGAAATAGTAGTAGCGCTCCGTGTTGAAAGTCGAGTTTTTTATACTCAGCACGTTGGGTATTTCATACGGGAACTCACAACCCTGGCTGCTGCGGCGCAGTTGCGGGCCAGAAGTTCCGATGCTGCTTAGGTTGACAGTTGCGTCGGTAGTCAACAGGAAATCATTGCCAACAGGAACATCAAAATTCAGGTCAATGATTGATGTACCTGTGGGGATGTTCACGGTAATGGTCTGCAAAACATCTCCGTTGGGCGCGCGGAGATCAATTTTGCGTTCACCGGCCACGGCTGTGATGACCATTGTTTTTAGTAAAATGAACGGCTCAAAACAATCGAAAACCAGACCGCCATTATAGCTGTTGTCGCTCGTTGCTGACCCCTGATGGTTCACCATTCCCACAAAACTATTTGGTGCACCATACACTGAAGTATTTGTGAGCCAATAAGTGGTGGTTTCTATGAGCGCAGGTGTCACTAATGTGTCGTTCACCGCAAGATTGATTTGGGATGTTTCGGTAGGATACCAGGTCACCTGGTCGCCAGTGGCGATGAGGGTGGCAGATTCCCCAATGAGGATCGTATCGGGCGTAACGGTTGGTAGCGGAGTTGCGAGTACGTTGATACTGATAGGGGCGGAATTGAAAACTTCGCAAAGACCCTCCGCAGCTACCATATATTGGCCGCTTTGGCTCACTGAGATGGTTTGGGTGGTCTCCCCCGTACTCCAGAGGTAACTTGTTGCTTCCGAAGCACTTAAGACCACCTCACCCCCTGAGCAGAAAGTAGTATCGCCAAAGGCTTCGATGCTTGGGATTTGAATCGGGTTGAAAGTGACGACTATCAAGTTGGAAACAGCTGTGCAGCCCTCTTGGTTGGTGATTGTAACTTTGTAGTTGCCCCCCTCAATGGCCAGAATGGTGGAAGTGGTATCGCCTGTGTTCCAGAGGTATTGATCGAAAACACCGTCAATGCTGATGGTCACGCTTTGGCCGGTACAAAGGGTAGTTGGGCCATCTACAACGAGCGAAACTGCCGGGGAAACACAGCCGCCTTCGTAGATCGTAGCGTATTGATTCACATCGGGTTGGTAAATCACATCCCGTATACCTGAAGGCCAATTGACCACAACGGAATCAATTTGGGTGATTTGCCCCATACCAAAATGGATCTGGAGTGAATTGCTGATGCCATAACTTTCTCCAGAGCGCACCTCGCGGGTTTGGATCCCCAAGGAAGAATACAGGTGAACCTTTGCGCCAACGCCATTGCGGTTGCTTTGCTGGCCACGCAGGTTGAGGCCATAAAAATGGTTGTCATTGCCCTCGTTCATCCACAATACATCCGGAATAGTAGAAGGATTGGTATAAACATGTGCATAGCCTCCATATACATCCTGAAAGCCATCCCCATTCAAGTCGCCAATTGCGAAGGACTCCATTTCATTGTTGTCAAATGGATTGGGAATGGCGGAGAAGCTTTTATTGCCATTGTTGCGAAAAATATAGTGTCGGTCGCCTGCCACGATGATATCGGTAAAGCCATCGTTGTCAAAATCGCGGAATACGCCTTGAATCGGCAAACCCTGTATCGCGCCCATAAAACCGGCTGATGAGGTGATGTCGGTAAAATGGCCAGCACCGTCATTTTCAAGCAATTGGCTGTTTACGTCGTGGTTCGTTATAAAACAGTCAAAATCTCCGTCGTTGTCAATGTCGCCAAAATCGGCGGTCCAGCTTTGGGCTCCGATGCGCAGGCCAGAAGTGTTGGTGATGTCTTGTGAATAGGTGCCATCGCCGTTGTTCAGGAAAAGCTGGTTGATACGGCGAGGATCGGTGGCGAGGTTTACCCCTTGGCGGCAGTGGGCGATGTAGAGGTCAAGAAGACCGTCATTATTCACATCACTCCAAACGGAACCGTAGTTTCCAGAGTTATCAGATGCAGGAAATGTGGACAGGTCAATCCAAGAGGGTTGGTGGCTGAAGGTGCCATCACCGTTGTTGCCAAAAATTTGGGATTCATCGTCATCATGGCAAACGAATGCGTCGAGCCAGCCATCGTTGTTGATGTCGGCAAAATTCACGCCTTGTACAAAAATGCTTGGCATCAAAAGGTTTTGGATGCTAAAGTCGCCGTTGGCATTGGAACGGGCGATTTTCACGCCGTTGTAAAATCCTCCTGCCAGCACATCGCCAAGCCCGTCATTATCCACGTCAGCAGCGCACATTCCCCAGGTATCCCCCGTGCCAGGGAGCGGGGTCATGCCAGATGCGCTGAAGACTTGGTCAGGGGCGGTTTGGTATTGAATGTTGAGTGCAGTGCCTTGGCTCAGTCGTGCTATATCGTCCAACCCGTCGCCGTTCATGTCCAGAATAGCAATGGCAACACCGCTGTAATGTTTGTCGGGAGTGAGCAGACTGCTTTTGTTGGTGAAAGTGATTTGAGCCGAAAGGCTGGCGGAAGCCGCCATAAAAAGTAGAAGAAGGAGAGGTATTCTTTTCATTTTTAAAAAAGGATGGAAAAATGGACTGCAAGGTAGCGGGAAAGTTTTGCCCTAAAAATGGAGAATGAGGCTTGGCAAATGGGCGACATCATTACAACTCCTTCATTGCCTGCTCCAAATCCTCCCAAAGCCAAACAGGGTCTTCCAAGCCGATATAAAACCGGACAAATTGCCAGGGCATCGGCGGTTCTGCCCGACCGGGGATATTGTAAAACCCGATAGTGGGGATAATGAGGCTTTCATGGCCACCCCAGCTGACAGCCATAAGGAAACGCTCCAGCCCCTGCACAAAGGCTTCCATTTTTTCCATCGAATCGGTTTTGAATTGCACCGAAAAAAGTCCGCCACAACCCCGCATTTGCCGCTTGGCCAGGTCAAGTTGTGGGAAGGAGTGATGGAACGGATACCAGATGCGCTCCACTTTTGCGTGCCCATCCAATTTTTCAATAATCCACTGTGCGCTTTCGGAGCTTCTTTGCAAGCGCAGCGGTAAGGTGCGCAGCCCGCGTATCATCAATGCCGCATCATGTGGGCCGAGAATACCGCCAAGGGTCATCAATTCGGATTCAAAGATTTTTTTCACCATCGCCTTGCTCGCGCAAAGCACCCCCACCACCACATCAGAGTGGCCATTGAGGTACTTGGTGCCGCTGTGTACCACTACGTCAATGCCAAATGCTGCAGGGTTTTGGTATAGCGGTGAGCAGTAAGAGTTGTCAATAATGGTCACGATGCCGCGCGATTTGGCAAGCACCGCACAAGCCGCAAGGTCTTGACACTCAAAGGTCATCGTGTTCGGACTTTCGAGATACAGCACACTTGTGTTGGGGCGCAACGCGGCTTCTATGTTTTGAATATCTGTGCCATCCACAAAAGTGTGCTCCACTCCAAAACGCGACAAAAATTTGCGCAACAATGCCGAAGTCCAGGAGTACGGGCCTTGCTGGCAAACGATATGCTCGCCGGCTTTTACATTTCCGATCACTGCTGCTGCCACTGCCCCTGCTCCACTGCTAAACACCAGCGCATCCTCTGTGCCTTCGAGCGCGGCGAGTTTTTTCCGCAGGATTTCTACCGTTGGGTTGTTGCCACGTGTGTACACGTGGTTTTCCAATTCGTCGGAAAAGGCCTCCCGGAAGGCTGCCAAATCCGGGAAAACAAAATTGCTCGACTGGATGACAGGCGGGGAAATGGCCTGAAAATAGTTTTCGCGGTCTTCGCCGAGGTGGGTGAGGATGTCGGAGAGATGGGGATTGAGCGGATTGTTCATGTGCAAAATGTTTGAGCGCAAAAGTGATGATAGCTGCAATACCTTGGATACAAGCTATCGTGCTGATTTTCTGACCTGTACAATTTCAAATAAATATTGCTCAAACCAAATCAGGCTTTATTTCCCGCCGCTCTTGGTGTTGTCATCAAACGAGCACAGCGGAGTGCGTTTATAACTTAATAGTCCAAAGGAGTTGTGTCTTGTGACAACACCAAGCACGGCGAGAAAAAGGCCCCCCTTCTAATCATCTGCCGCCAACTGATTAATCAACGGATTGGCGTACATTTTCAGCAAGTACTCCCTGCCCAATCCATCCTCATCGTTGGTTAAAAGTTTGAACCGCTCTTCAAAAAATGCCGAAAGCCGCGTGTGTTCTTCGGCTGAATAGTAATTTCGGAACACGTCGGTTTTGGTCAGCAGGTCTTGTGCCACGTAATTTATCGGACGCAGTTTGTAATGCTGGTGAATGCGCTGGTCAATCATTTCGGCCAACAATTCCAGTTGCTTTTTTGAACTCGGGATTGCGTCAAAATCGCCCAGTTCCGCGTTGAACGGTGCTGAAAAATGAAAGTGCACGGCGCCTTTGTAGCCTTTCAAACCGAGGAGCATGTGTTGCACATCTTCTTCAAAGGTTTTTTTGAAATCAGGGTTGGCGCTTTTGTTCAGGAATTCCTGTGCCATAAGGACATCACAAGGGTTGTACTCGTAGGAGATGGAGACTGGCACGACTTTCATTTCCTGAAAATAGGTTTTCAAATCGTTTTTTGCACTCAGGCTGAGCATTTTAACCAATCCGACCTGGGTGCGGTCGTCACCGTCTTTGGCGCGGCCTTCGCGCTGTGCAATCCACACAGAGTCAATTTTTTGGGTGATTTGTCGCCAGATGTATTCGGACAATTGCACGGAATATCGGTAAAGTTCCATGGGCGTTCCTGAGCGTTTTACCACAAAACTCTTATTGATGTGGAAAATCAATTCAGAAATGCGGTGGCGCATCAGGTTGTCTCCAATGGCAATTTGGCTGGTTCGAAACCCGCGCTCGAAAAGCACTACGTTTAGGAAAGCAGAATCGAGGATGATGTCGCGATGGTTGGAGATAAACAGGTATTGCGCAGAAGGATCAAGATGCTCCAAACCGCTGGAAGTGAGTTGCGAAATGCTGTCCTTCTCGATCACTTTGAACAGCGGGTAGGCAATCTTTTCCTGAAAATCGCCCACAGAGTTCACCTGATCTTTTGCCTTCAGGATCATCTCATTAAGTGCTGGGGGCAAAAAGGCCTTCATCCCATGGATCAGGCTTTGGAACCCGAATAGTTCCTGGATAGCCGCCTTGGCCTCCTCGTCGCTGTAAATGGAAGGCCCCTTTTCGTTTTGCATAATGCCTGATTTAGAACGGCAAAAATAGGGAATTTGAATGGGTGAGTGGGGGATTCGTTTATTTGGGGATTCGTTTATTTGGGGATTTGTTTAGATAAAGCCGGGCATCCCTTCTTTGCTGTTTGGCTTGGTTGGATCCCATGCTCTGGTGAAACGAATCCCCAAATAAACAAATCTCCAAATAAACGAATCCCCACTCACTCATTCATCAAACCCAAAAAGAACGCCTTCTCCGTCAGCACTTCTTCCTTTTCGATGGCTGCCCGAAGTTCTGCTAAGGCCGTTCGATCATTGGGCCTGAGCCGCAACAGTTTTTCCGCATACCGGATGATGTTGAGGTAATTACTGCGGTGGTAACCGAGCACGCGTTTGCGCTGGATGTAATTTCGCATGGCATCCAGGAGTGATTGCAGGGAGTCGAGTTCGCCCAGGTCGAAGTAGGTTTTCATGAGCAGTGTTTTGGCTGCGAGATTGTGGAGGGGGTCGCGGTAGTTGGCTTTTTGGAGGAGTTCGAGCACATGATGGTGGTTGCGCTCGGCGTAGGCAAGCCGGGCGAGGTTGAAACTGAACACGCTTTCTCGATAGCGGCGTTCAAGATGGTTTTTGTACTCGTTGATAAAGAACCTGACCCATTTGAGTTCGCGTACATGCAAGCCAATTGCCACGATATTATGATAGGTAAAGCGAGAAAGTATGTCTTCTTCGAGAAGATGATTTTTGGCAAGACCTTCTTTGTAGAGTTCAAGCGCTTCACGGTAATAGTGAGCGTTGCCGGCATTGAGCTTGCGTACACAATAGTTGATGGCAAGAATGAAAAGTCCGTGGAGTTCTTCGGTAGAAAACCGTTCGCCATCATCGAGCAGGATAGACTTAAACCGTTGAAAATGAATTTCTTCTGAGGGGTTTCGAAGCATTCGGTAGCAATGGAGGTAGACTGCTATGGCGGGTAAGCTGGCAAATTCACCCTGTTCGGCGCGTTCCACCAGTTCTTCTTCCCAGCCTTCCTCTGTTTCAGATTTGTACACGGTTTGATGCGCAGCAAGGAGGCATACAATCTGAAGTTTTTTGGCAAGAAAGGCCGTGTCTACCGATTTGCTGGCGCTGCGAAGGAGCGACACGTCGGTAGGGTTTTGAGGATATGCAACCTGGTGGGCTTCCCAATCCAACAGGTACAAATGTTCGTGGTAGCTTGCGTTGCGTAAGGGTTGGGTTTCGATAGTTTTGCTCAGGTTTTTGCGCGCACGCTCAAATGCTGCGGGCATTTTCCGCTTTCGATAAGCAGTGGCAAGTTGGAGTTGTGTACCAACCTTATTGGACAGGGTTTCCTTTACCGTAAGATATTGCTCCAGCAGGCTGTGCAAATAACTCATCAGGAGCCGAAGTTTTTGCTCCTCAAAAGGGAGGCCTTTCCCAAATACACTTTCCCAAGTACTGGTTTTGGTAGTTTCGCCCCCTGCTACGAGGTGTTCGAAAAGCAGGATCACATCTTGTCGCTGATTGAAGAAGGGAGATTGAAGAAATTTTCGGACTTCCCGGGTTTCGATGGGGGAGAAGGAGCGCGTGAGCGTGGTAAGGGTGCTTTTTTCCATAGGTAATGGAGTTGGATAAACCTGTGATGTTTTCAAAACCTACAGTATGTACACATCTGCTCATGGCCATTGAGCGAAATGTTTTTGACAGGATTAACAGGATGTACAGGATATGTCGGCTTCGCCGACTACTTAGCATAGATGCTTTTGGAAGATAATTACCTTAAATCAAGGATCGGAGCAAGTCGGCGAAGCCGACATATCCTGTACATCCTGTTAATTCTGTCAAAAAAATAGTCACAACGCTTACTAATCAGACTTTATGAACTTGTGTACTTGCTATAGGTTTCAAAGAACGATGATTTTTTCGCCTCAACATTGAAAAATTTTCTCCTTTCATTCGATACAATAATTTTTAAAAAATTGATTTTCAATCAATAAAGAATAAAACGTTCAAAAATCACTCTACAAACTTGATTTTTTGATGTTGGCGAACGAAATATCCCACCGCACTTTTGTATCGTCAAAAATTTCTCTTGGCCTTTTTGACAGAGGGCACCCTCTCCCCCGCTTGGTCAAATAACTATCACCTACTTTTCTTTTAAAAAAATCTAATCCTATGACACATTTTTTCCGAGCTAATCTCGAACCCAAGAGGGCGTTTTTACTCGCACTGTTTGGGCTTTTCATTGCGGCTCCAACTTATGTGCAAGCGCAGAATTGCACGAACGATACCATACCGCCGGTGGCCATTTGCGATCAACAGACAGCTGTAGCCATCGGATTTGACAATCCAAGCGACTGCTACGGCCCGGCTGGTGTCAACAACTTGCCGCCTGCTCTGGGGGGCGGGTACGGCGCCGGCGTGACTTGGGTGCATGCCCAAACATTCGACGACGGCTCCTACGATGACTGTAACTTTGTCAAGTTCACTATTCGCCGACTTGCGCCATATTCCGCCATAGTCGAAAATTTGAATGCCGTACGAGGCGCGGTGCCCTGTGACAACCCCTTACCCACTTTCCCAAGTGAGTTCGAGCGAGCGATCTCAGAAACCGACTCCATCAAATTTTACTGTGGAGAAGTGGGGTCTACCCAGACCTTGGTATTGCGCGCTTATCAAGTAGATGCCAACGGTAGCCTTATGTTGAACGGCTCTGGCCTCCCTATTTTCAACGAATGCCTCGTCAATGTATCGGTAGAAGACAAAATAAAACCAGTTTGCCCTGGCGATGTCACGGTGTCCTGCTCAGACTTTGACCCTACCTTGGCTGCATACGGCCCAACGGACAACTGCTGCATTGATGCAGTGAATAACACCGGGATCAACTATTCCTTATTTAATAACAATTGTAAAGAAGGGGTTATCTCTCGTTCTTTTACGGTAGCAGACTGTTATGGCAATACGAACTCTTGTTCCCAATTGATTGAAGTAACCTACGAGCAGGATTACTTCGTCAAATTTCCGGACGACCTGATCCTCACCGTAGACAACTCAAACAGCCAATTCGGTGAACCTGTCTTCTTTGGCGAGGACTGCGAATTGATGGGGGTTTCTTATCAAGATGAGTTTTTTATCAATGGCACCGATAATGAAATAAGGCAAGAGCGGACCTGGACCATCATCAACTGGTGTACCTACAATCCCGTACTCCCGGTTATTAACGTACCCAATCCCAATCCCAATGCTTTGCCCGATCACCCTTCCAACCTCCCAGGACCAATAGTGTCGGAGTTTGGTACAGTTCCACTCTGGGCACCTACCATTGTAAAAGTCAACCCATCAGATCCAACGGCAACAGACTTCTCCACTTTCTGGAATGCAAATGCCAATGCTTATCGGTACAAACAGATCATAAGGAACAGATTCTATGTCGGAGTGGAAGGCACAGTTTTCTCAGATACCTCTGCCAACTGTGCGTATGAAACAGGCGAATCTTTGCTTGAAGATTGGACTGTAAAAGCAACAGGCCTGGTTTCTGGTGATGTGGTTGAAGTGCTTACCGATGTCAACGGCTACTATTTTGTGTCCCTCTCGGGAGTTGATACTTTGGTGAGCATTACACTGGTGTCATCCTCCAATTTTGGACAAAACTGCCAAACGGAATACACCGTTAATACCATTCTCTCCGAAACCGTTGTACAAGATGTGCCTGTTTATCTGGAAGATGGCTGTGCCTTACTGTCTGTAGGCGTTGCCACCCCACGCCTGCGCCGTTGTTTCGCCAACCGCTACACAGTGCAGGCCTGCAACCTCAGCAGCGGGACCGTACCAGATGCGTACACAGAAGTTACGCTCGACCCTCAATTTGATTTCATAAGTAGTTCGATACCCGGTTCTTTGGTCAGTGGGAATACCTACTCGTTTCAGCTGGGCGATTTGGAGCCAGGTGAATGCGAATCATTTACCATTGATTTCCTGCTTTCTTGCGAAGCTGAATTGGGGGCAACCCATTGTTTGGAAGCCCACGTTTTTCCTTACGACGATTGTTCTGAAGGTTCCAACTGGAGTGGTGCCGATGTAGAGGTAAATGCCACTTGCGATGGTGATTCTGTACGCTTTGTAATTACCAATGTGGGCAGTGGTGACATGACGCAACTCCTTGATTTTGTGGTGGTTGAAGATGTGGTGATGCGCCAGGAAGGCACTTTCCAACTCAACGTCGGTGGGGCCTTGAATTTCAGCCAACTCGCCAACGGAAGCACCTGGCGACTGGAAGCACAAGAAGAACCTCAACACCCTTGGGGCGGGCCGCAGGCGATAGCGTTGGAAGGTTGTGGTGGATTGAACAATCCCGGCCTTGTCAACCTCTTTCCACTCAGCGACTCGGACCCATTTGAGGCGCTGGATTGCCTCGAAAATATCGGGGCGTATGACCCCAATGACAAACAAGGGTTCCCTGAAGGCTATGGCAGTCAGCATTACATTAAGGCAAATACGGACCTTGAATACCTCATCCGATTCCAAAATACGGGCACGGACACGGCCTTCACAGTAGTTGTGCTTGATACGCTTTCACAGCAGCTCGATGCTGCTTCCGTCCGGGTTCAGGTAGCCAGTCATCCGATGGAATTTGCAATGCTGGAAGGAGGGGTCCTGCGCTTTTCGTTCAACAATATTTTGCTGCCCGATTCAAACGTCAACCAGGCAGCGTCCAATGGTTTTGTCAAATTCCGCATCACGCAAAAACCTGATCTCGCTGATGGAACAATCATCGAAAACAGCGCGGCCATTTACTTTGATTTCAACGATCCGGTGCTCACCAACACCACGTTCCATACCATTGGCACACAGTTTATAACGGTCAGTACCGACGATCCGGAGCTCAAGGGACTGCTTCGTGCTTACCCAAATCCTGCTTCTGATGCCGTGATTTTTGACCTGAAAGATTGGGCCAATGCTGGAAGATTTGAAATCTTCAACAGCCTAGGGCAAGTGGTTTCAACCGAAAGCTTTACCGGAAAACAGTTCCGCTTTGAAAGGAAAAACCTCCCGGCGGGTATCTACCATTTCCAAATCATATCAAATAACACAAAAACGGCCTCTGGGAAAATCATGCTCAAATAGGCATAAGAACTGTAGACACTCTTCCCAGTAACTAACAGCTGCTCTGCCCCGAAATGTCGGGGCGGGCGGCTGTTTTTTTTACAAAAAAAATCCCCTTCCGATACTGGAAGGGGATTTTATCTTTGAAAAAGTAAAATTCAAGATGGTTTCACGCTTCAACCTTGGATAAACCTGAAATTAACACCGAAACCTCATTGTTCAAACATTCCACAAAGCCACCTTCCACACCGAAAGTTACTTTTTCACCATTGGCTTTGGTCACCTTCACCTCGCCCGTTTTCAACGACGAAACAATGGCCGCGTGGTTTTGCAGCATCTCAAATTGCCCTTCGCTGCCCGGTACGATCACCGATTTGACTTCGCCAGCAAAGATTTCTTTTTCGGGACTTAAAATGACCAAATTCATAATTCGGGAATGTGATAATGAGCTAATTTAAAAATCCAGTCTTTGGAATGGCCTCTTCTTTTTCTTCGGAGCTGCCAACCAAAATACAACGTTCGATTTTCCCCTATTAAAAATCCCCCGAACAAATCTAAAAATACAAGAAATCGCCAAGGGGGATTTTTAATAGGGGATAATCGAACGTTTAAGCACCCGCAGCTTCCTCCATCATTTTCTTACCCTTCGCAATCGCGTCGTCAATAGTACCGACGAGGTTGAATGCTGCTTCAGGCAAGTCATCGAGTTCGCCGTCCATGATCATGTTAAATCCACGGATAGTTTCGTCAATTGGAACGAGAACACCTTTGAGGCCTGTGAACTGCTCGGCTACGTGGAAAGGCTGTGAAAGGAAACGCTGCACACGGCGCGCGCGACCAACCACGAGTTTGTCATCGTCCGAAAGTTCTTCCATACCGAGGATGGCGATGATGTCCTGCAACTCATTGTAGCGCTGGAGAATCATCTTCACGCGCTGAGCGCAACGGTAGTGCTCTTCGCCGATGATTTTCGGATCGAGAATACGTGAGGTTGAACTGAGCGGATCCACCGCAGGGTAGATGCCGAGAGAAGCAATTTTACGGTCCAATACCGTGGTGGCATCCAAGTGGGCAAAAGTGGTTGCAGGAGCCGGGTCAGTCAAGTCGTCCGCAGGAACGTACACCGCTTGTACGGAGGTGATAGAACCACGCTTGGTAGAAGTGATACGCTCTTGCATGACACCCATTTCTGTAGCCAGTGTAGGCTGATAACCCACCGCAGAAGGCATACGGCCCAACAGAGCCGACACCTCAGAACCTGCTTGTGTGAAGCGGAAAATGTTGTCTACGAAGAACAGGATATCACGACCGCCAGAAGGGTCTTTCAAGTCGCCATCGCGGAAATATTCGGCCATGGTAAGACCGGAAAGTGCCACACGGGCGCGGGCGCCGGGTGGTTCGTTCATCTGGCCAAACACGAGCGTAGCCTGTGATTTGGCAAGTTCTTTTTTATCTACTTTGGAAAGGTCCCAACCGCCTGCTTCCATGGAGTGGTTGAACTCCTCACCGTAACGGATTACGTTTGATTCAATCATTTCGCGGAGCAGGTCGTTGCCCTCACGGGTGCGCTCACCCACACCGGCAAACACCGACATACCGTCGTATGCTTTCGCAATGTTGTTGATGAGCTCCATGATCAAAACGGTCTTGCCTACACCGGCGCCACCGAAAAGACCGATTTTACCACCTTTTGCATAAGGCTCTATCAGGTCAATAACCTTGATACCAGTGTAAAGGATTTCGCGCTCGGTCGAAAGGTCTTCGTAAGCGGGTGGCTTGCGGTGGATTACGTAGGCGTTTTTGCCTTTCTCCACGTGGCCGATGCCGTCAATGGCTTCGCCTACCACGTTAAAGAGGCGACCGCGCACTTGTTCGCCCACGGGCATTGCTATGGGAGACCCAGTGTCTACACACTCGATGCCGCGCATCAGACCGTCGGTAGAGTCCATTGCGATGGTGCGAACACCGTCTTCGCCAAGGTGGCGCTGGACTTCGAGCACGAGTTTGGTGCCGTCGGCCCGAGTGATTTCAAGGGCACTGAGGATTTCGGGCAGATTGCTGTCAGGACCGCTAAAGTCAACGTCCACGACTGCGCCGATAATTTGTTTGATGCGACCGATATTTGCCATAGTTGCGAAATGAAATTTGGTATCCGGCGTAGTTTTTTAGCATCCGGCCACCGGAAAATGGATGCTCCTTTCAAAAAGCCGCGCAAAAGTACGATTCCTCTTGAAAAAAAAGCTAGTTAGGATAGAATTTTCCTGCCAAAGAAAATTTTGCGGCTATTCAAAAGTCACTGATTTGCATAAAGGATTGAAACCGAACTACATTTGGGCTTTTAAGTAGCCCGGAACGCTCGGGTATTCCTTGGAATAGCGTTCCGCGGTATAGCACGTCTTAAAGGAGACGTAACCTCTTTTACATTTATTTACACTTCTTGTTTTTTGCTTGACGGTAGCATTTAAGGCACCGGCCAACCTTTGTGCATTAATTTTTGCACAACATGAAAGCCACCCACTTTTCTCCCGTATTGATCGTCGGCGCAGGCCCGACTGGCATGACCGCCGCACTCGAACTGGCCAATTTTGGCATACCCAGCCTCATCCTTACCGCCAGCGAAGGCTTGTGCGAAGGCTCTCGCGCCATCGCTTTCCACCAATCTACGCTGGCAACCTGGGAAAAGCTGGGCGTCGGCGCGGCCATGGTCGAGAAAGGCGTGGCTTGGTCGGCGCGGCACACGTTCTACGGCACACGAAAACTTTATTCCCAATCATTTCCCAAACCAGAAAGGGGCGGTTTGCCGCGTTTTTTGAACATCCAGCAATGCGAAGTAGAACGGCTCTTGATGGCGCAGATCGTCCAAAACCCGCTCATAAAAGTCAGGTGGAAATGCCGTGTAAATGGACTTGAACAAGACAGCCGCGGCGTGCGCCTCTGCGTGGAAACACATACGGGCGAAGAGCACGTGCACGGCACATACGTGCTGGCTTGTGATGGCGCACGGAGCACCATGCGCCAGTTGCTCGAACTCCCCTTCCCTGGCGAAACATTCCAAGACCGCTTCCTCATTGCAGACATCCGCGCGGATCTTGACTGGCCACAGGAACCGCGCTTTTTCTTCAACCATCCCAGCCACCGGGGGCCTTCGGTGCTGATCCACCCGCAACCCGGCGGCATCTGGCGCATTGACTGGCAGCTCGGCGCAAACGCCGACATCGAAGCGGAGCGCTCGTCTGAGCCGATGGATGCCCGCATTCGAGCGCTCATTGGTGATACACCCTACACGCTGGAATGGCTCAGCGACTACCGTTTCCACCAGCGTATCCTCGACCAGTTCCGCCACGGTCAGGTCTTTTTTGCAGGTGATTCAGCCCACCTCGTGGCACCTTTCGGCGCACGCGGCCTCAACAGCGCTGTTCACGACGTGGAAAACCTATGCTGGAAAATCGCACTTGTGCTGAACAACGGAGCACCCGATTCTCTGCTCAACACGTACGATGGCGAACGACAGGCCGCCCAGCAACTCAATCAGGCAGAAACCAATGCCACCATGCGTTTCATGTGTCCACAGACGCTGTGGCAGCGCATTCGCCGCAGGGTAGTGTTGACGCTTGGCACCTGGTTTCCTTCGGCGCACAAGCATATCAACAGCGGCCGTATGTGCCAGCCTTTTACATACACCGACTCGCCCCTCAACACCTCCGATGCGCAGCCGAACCTTGCCTGGCCTGACTCGCTCGCCCTGGGTAGCAAAATCAACGATCAGTCCTGTGTATTGCTCACACTTGAAGGGATGCGCAGCTCCCACTTGCGCCAATTACTCGGCAATGGATTTGTAATTTTTCATTTTACCCACAGCAAAAGCGATGCATTGGGCCTGCAAGCCCAAATGGCCGAATTTGACATGGGTATTCCAATCCAAGTCGTCCCGGTGTTTCAATCCCCCCCTTTGGGTGCTGAGATGCATGATTTGGCAGTGCTGGATCTTTCGGGGAAAATAGCGCGTTCACTCGGTGCGCGTCTCGGAGCCACACTGCTTGTCCGCCCCGATGGCCACCTCTGCGCCCGTTTCCGCCAGACGGATGCTCAGGATTTGGCCAATGCAATCCAGCGTGCTGTTGGCCGGGAAAATACGCCCGCACAACTGCGCCACGGAAGGGTAGACCATGCTCTTGCAGCTGCATAATAAACCTACTTTTGCAACCATGACTACCAACATCGCTACACGTCTTCGCGACGGCAAAGCCTGTCGGGGCGCATGGCTCAGCATCCCCTCAGCACACAGCGCAAGGCTGCTGGCTCGCCTACCGCTCGACTTCCTGCTGATTGACGCAGAGCACACACCTTTGGACAACAGCACTTTGCATGGAATGGTCAGCAATATCGCCGAGGCCAATGGACCGGCCCCGGTGGTGCGTGTGGCTGCAGCGCAGGAAGTGGAAGTAAAACGTGCCCTCGACGCAGGCGCACAAGGTATTATCGCCCCTATGGTCAACACCCCCGAGGAGGCCAAGCAAGTAGTGGCCTGGTCAAAATTTCCGCCCAAAGGTCGGCGCAGTTTTGGCAGCGCTTATGCGGGACTGGCGTTTGGGCAAACCATGCAAGAATATTTGCGCTATGCAAACGAGCAGACATTTGTTGGCATCCAAATAGAACACAACATCGCGCTGGGGCATTTAGATGCCATATTTTCTACGCCGAATTTGGACATGGCATTCGTCGGCCCTGTGGACCTTTCCATTTCTCTCGGTCTTGAGCCGCTCCCAGAAAACCCTCACCCGCTTTTTCAGGAAGTGTTGCGGGGCATTTTGCGTTGTGCAACCAAGCACGGTTTGCCACTCGGGATCTATTGTTCCAATGCTGATGCAGCCCGGCAACGGCTGGCTGAGGGATTCCTTTTTGTGAATGTCGCCTCCGATGCCAGCGCCATGCTGGCCGGAGTGAAACAGGCATTGTCGGAGTGAAGCTTACTTTTAAATCGTTTCCGCTTCAATCCACTTTTCATACGCCTCATTCGCCCGCGCCTCGAATCGCATAATACAAGGCACCTCATATGGATGCAAAGCCTCAATGGCTTTTTCCAACGCGCTTTCCAATCCAAACCGCGTTTTCAAAATCGAAACCCACTCTCCTTCGTGTTGCACAGTGCCTTCCCACCAATACGTGCTTTGAATCGGGAATACATTGGCGCAAGCCGCAAGTCGTTGCGTCACGAGGTTTTCTGAAATGCTCCGGGCCGTGGCCTCATCGGGGTAAGTGATATAAAATATCAGGAAGGGCATTGGATTAGTTCGATTATTACGATTGATATGATTGATTCGATTGGGTTGATTGATTCGACTGCTTCGATTAGGTTATTCAAAAGTCGTCACAATCGATCCAATCGAATCAATCAACCCAATCGAATCAATTTCCCAAGGTTTTCGAAAGAATGAAATTGAGGTACACCTCATCTTGGTTGTTCAGGCCTAGCCGGTTGTTTGTAAGGTGGAGGAGGCTGGGCATGGCCCGATCAAGATTATCACCCAATCCTTTGAGGATCATTTGATTGCCCAAGGCCCAACGCGCCCATTCGGGTTGTTTTTTGTCAAACTTTTCGAGCTCAAGTGCTTTCCAAAGTTCGAACAGCGTTGCCCGCAGGTCTTCTTCTTGAGGGGCAAAGCTTTTTTCAAAACTCATTTTTATATCGGTAAAAAAATCCGGGTCGAGAGTGCCTTCCGGCACGAAATAAAGCGGCAACCATTGCTCCGCCAGACGGTCGAAATAATGCGCACTCTCCTCCTGACTCATCCCGGCGGCATGGGCGGCTATGGTGTGCATCCGCAGTGCATCGAACATCGAATCGCCGTAGGTGTGCTGTTCTCGTGCCAGCCTGTCGAGCGATACCCGGCTACTGAGGTGAAAATATTCTTCTGCCAGGGCCAAGGGTTCTTCACCGCCAAAGCGTTCCTTTTCTGCTATGTATGGAACTTCCACCCATTCACCACGACCTTCCTGCCAGCCTGCGAATGCAGGCCGCAGGATTTCCTCCATCCAGGATTCCTCGCCGCGCATCCGAATACGAATATGTGGACCGCGTTCATCCTGGTATCGGATAAAAAATGCTCTTGTGCCGCGGTTTGCCCAGATGTGCTGTTGTAAGAACGGCATGAGGCCGCGAACGAGGAAAACATCCTGGTTTTCAAGGGGATAGAAGTGTATGGAGAGCCAGTGCATGTTGTAGTAGAACTGAACTTCCCGAAAGTTTCAAACTTTCGGGAAGTTTTTGGCTATAAAAACAAAAGCCCTCGACTTCAAAAGTCAAGGGCTTTTCTGTGTGGCGGAGGCAGGACTTGAACCTACGACCTTCGGGTTATGCTTACCACTTCAACTTTCGTTGCTTCCCCCGAGCACTCGGGGGAATTTGATGGTCTGGACTTTCTCTTCATCCTTTCCTGTAAAGGAAGTGGGATGTCTGCCATTAAGTCTCTACACCTTTCCCCCGAATTCTCGGGGGACTTGGCTCGGGATTACCACACTACAGGCTTCCCCGAATTTGACAGAAGTTCATTCCGAAATTACTTTCGGAACAGCCCATTGCAAAATTAAATCCCAAGCATTTCTGAATTCCGAAGACTTCGGTTTTCGCTGTCGCTTGGCGGCCTCGACAAAGTGTATCTCGCTGCCGTAATCAATGAACACATCACATGGCATGACATAAAACAAATCCAAATCTTCAATGAAAATCACTGCAAAATCGAAATCTCCGAGTTTGTAATTCTCACGAAGCATTTGGCGACGGTTCGTTTTGGTTCGCCGCACATCAACTACATAGTTTCCGCGCTTAGAATCAAGCCAAGCATTTTTGACTTGAATTTTCACCAAAACACCTCCGATGTCAAAAACAAGATCGTAAGAAAGTCTGTCGCCAAAGGGCTTTAATACCTCCCAACCTTGCTTCAGTGCTTGCAGAACAACTGCTTGCTCTGCGATGTCGCCTTTTAGTTTAGTATCCATCAATCGCTTTAATTTTGCAGTCCTTGAGCCCGACGAGCTACCAACTGCTCCACTCCGCGATTTAGTGGCCGCAAAGGTACTACAACATTTGCCGAAAAACCAAACTTCCTATTAAAAGAGATAAAGTTGAAAGTAACAAGTGGCGAGTAACAAGTTTCAAGTCCCAGGTTCAAGAAGAGCTGTCACCTGAAACTAGGTGCTTGAAACTTGTTGCGTTTTTAGTTAAATGGGGTTAAAACCAGTTAGAAAAAGGTGAAATTAGGGCTTGTGCTTTGTATGATTGCAACACGGCCTGTAACCTTGCTGTCAGTTAGGCCGTCCGTTGTTTCAAATCACCAAATCACCAAATCAACAGTTACATAATTACACAACACAACAAAGTTATGAAACACACCAAATCTTTTCTCCTCGCACTTGCCCTTCTGATCTCTCTCAACCCACTTATTGCCCAAAAAGAAGAAACCGTGGTAGGTAGCCGCGGGCTCGGTTTTTCAGGTATTTGGGGCGGCTCAAAACATCAATTGACCCAGTTTGGGAACGGTGGCAAAACCAGTTATGTCGCCGGCGGATTTTTCGGCCTTGAATTTGGCAAAGCACTCCTCGTTGGCTGGGGCCATTACAACCTGATGGACGAATTTAAATGGGACAACATTGAAGACCAACAATTTGACATGAAATGGAATCCAATGGTGTTGGCTTATGGGTTTAAAAATTACAAATCCATTCACCCACAAATCGGCGTTGACTTTGGGCGTGGCAGGGTAGATTTTGGCGATGTACGAGACCGGATTTTTGTAGTGCAGCCGACGGCGGGTCTGGAAATCAATGTGTTCCGTTGGTTTCACCTTGGACTGGATGGTGGCTACCGTTTTGTAAACGATAGCAGCATTGAAGGTTTGAGTGATCAGGAGTTGAGTGGCTGGTTTGGCCAGGCATCGCTGAAATTCGGTTTCTCTTGGGGGCGTTACCACAAAAAGAAAAACAACAGCAAGCCAAAGCATTACGAGGATTAAACTGGCTAAAAAACGCCCAAGCGAGTAATTAAACCGCAGAGGCGCAGAGACGCAAAGGATTGATTTTCAACCGCTCCGCGTCTCTGCGCCTCTGCGGTTTAATTTTGCTCGATACTTTCTAGCTCCCATTTCGCTTTTTGAAACTTGCGTATTTTTGCCCCATGGAAGAAGCTTTGCATTTCAATTCCGTGCTTGAAGAATCCACCAATAAACTTTGGGGCTGTCATTTTGCCGTGCCTAAGGCAGTGGCTGATGCCCTTGCCGGAGCGGGCGATTCCAAACGGGTAGTTTGTGTTTTGAATGAGAAAATGGAGTACCAATGCGCCATGCTGCCCCGCGGCGACGGAGCATTCGTTATCACTGTCAATAAAAAAATACAAACCAAATTTGGCTTAAAAATCGGCTCAAAAATCAGTGCCAGCCTCCGAAAGGACGAAAGTGAATACGGACTTCCCATGCCTGAGGAACTCGCCGAATTGCTGGCGCAAGATGAAGAGGGCAACCGCCTTATGCATGCCCTGACACCAGGCAAACTCCGCACCTTATTATATATCGTAGGTCAGCCTAAGAATTCTGACACCCGGCTGCACCGTGCCCTCGTCGTGGTGGAGCACCTGAAGGCGAACAAAGGAAAAATTGACTATAAGCAGTTGAATGTAGCGGTGCGGGAAAGGCTCTAATTTCTAAAAATTGCTCGAAAAGAAAAGAATTCGTATCGCGGCCCCAACCTTTGCTCGGTTTTTGGCCGTACTTTTGCTGTCCCCTTCACACGAACTTTCTCAAAAGAACGTTTTCCCTCAAAATTTCAACTGCTACTGGCTCAAAATTATACACCCGATGTTTCGCAAGTTATCGCTCACCGCTCTTTTGGCAGGCATTTTCTGCCTCGCTGCGTTTCGGTCGGATCCGTTTTCCTACGACCGTCCTTTTCCGTGCAATTCCACAATTGCCCATCTTTTTTTGGAAGATGAGCGCAGCTTACCAGTTTCTCTGAACGAATCTTTCTTGGCAGAAGCCGACAGCCTAAGCGGTTTGCGGGTAATGATGTTGAATACTTTTGCCTATGACAGTGCTTATGCGAACAAGGTGCAGCGCGTTATCCATCGGCGCTTGCCTTCGAGCGCTTTTACAGAGTTTTGGGAAGGTTCGTCGGACGATTTGGCGACGGCTCTGACAGGGCAAGATGCTGTGGTACTGGCTTACCCGACGGGTGGCTCAGCAGAGCAAATTCGGGCTTTTGGCAAAGTGCTCACCCAATTCATCCGTTTGGGTGGAGTAGTGGTGCTGACCGGAACCCATGAATTCGGAGCATTACAACAACTTGGTCTGTTCGATCTTGACTATGGTTACTACTGCAAGGAGCGGAGCGTGGGTCAAGTCTTGTCAGAACATCCTGTTTTTCAAGGCGTTGGCACTGATTTTTCTACGGAAGTATATCAATATCCCCTCGATATTTCGGATCCCAATTTTGTCACATTAGCCGATGTGCGCGGATACCCGTTTATGGGTTTCAAACAGATTGGCGCTGGGAAAGTGGTGTATCTTGGTTTGGAATATTACTTTGATGAGCCACAATCGTCGCGTATGCTCACCAATGTGCTGCGATGGTCGTCCAAGCCTCGTGTTAAACGGAGTGAAGTGGTGCTGTACGCTGGCAAAGGCTATGAAAAAACCAACTCTTTTGACTTAAAAATATACCCGAACCCATATTTCAGCAAAGCTACGCTTGACATTGATCTTAAAAAACCCAGCTCCGTGGCCGTCGAAATGACCGATGAAATGGGGCGCTTGGTGGCCGTGCTGCTTCCACGCAGGAATCTTTCGGCCGGCTTTTACCGTCTGGAATTGCCCAATGTAGCGCCGGGCGTTTACTGGGTGCAGTGCATGAGCAGCGAAGGCAAGGAAGTTCGTCGGGTGGTAAAAACCTCAGACAATTAATTTTGTAAGGCTTTTTTCTAAAAAACATTGAAACATGAGTCACCCCGAATTTTGTAACAATATAAAACCGTACAAGTGAAAACATCGGGGGGGCACTACTTTTCCCCGTGTAGCGTAATTTGAACCACAAAAGGCACAAAAGACCGTATCGTGCTAATTTTGTGCTCTTTTGTGCCTTTTGTGGTTCAAATTATGTCAAGTGTGATGTTGCAACATAACGGATCATTAATGTTATAAAATTCAGGGTGACTCATATTTTTATGAAACATTTTCAACTTTTCTTTTGCCTCTTTTTGTTTTCGCTCGCGGGTATTCAGGCACAGCAGACGTTCAGCCTTACCCCAAATCCTGTTTTTGGCGATGAGTCCGACCCTTACGAAATAGATGGCAGGGCAACGGTAAAAAATCTCGCAGCGTTCACTCAGAATTTCCGCTGGAAACGCACCATTATCCGCCTGGACAATGACTCCCTTTGCTTAACGGCAGTTACAGATCCTTACCTTCACTGGTTTCCTGGTGTTAGCGAAAAGAATTTTTCGTTGGATGCAAATCAGGAAGGACCGCTGGAAGTGACACTCTTTGATTATGAAGAGACGGGCTGCTGCGCCATTGTCCACATGAAACTAAAAAAATTGGATGCACCAGTTGACTCTATCGAAGCTTATTATTATTTGAGGGAGTGCCAGCCACTGGCGGTTTCGGAGATTCAGAAATCTGCGGTGCAAATATTCCCGAACCCTGCTGCGCAGTATTTCAGCCTTCAAAATGCCGAATCTGTGAGCCATCTGACGCTTTGCGATGCCACAGGAAAAATGCTAAAACGAATGAAAGCCAATGCTGAAAATCGTTATGGCATATCAGATTTGCCGTTTGGCGCTTATTATCTGGTCTTGGAGAATAAAGAAGGCAGCATTGTACAAGTGTTGCAGTTTGTAAAAGGCTAAGATTTCAAACAGAAGTCAATAGACGCGGGGCTGGCTAATTGTGTAATTTTGCGTCGAAAAATTGCGCACACCGCAACAAGTCTATTATGCAACAGCCCGCACCATACCAGCCCCACCATAAAATTCGTCTCGTCAC
This sequence comes from Saprospiraceae bacterium, assembly GCA_046160625.1. Lineage (GTDB taxonomy): Bacteria > Bacteroidota > Bacteroidia > Chitinophagales > Saprospiraceae > M3007. The sequence goes on along the minus strand of JBJXGZ010000092.1, from coordinate 491 downwards.
TGCTGCTTCGCTCTTTGATGGCCACGACGCTGCCATCAACATCATGCGGCGGATTATGCAAAGCAGCGGTGCGGAGATTATCCATCTCGGCCACAACCGTTCTGTACAGGAAATCGTGGACTGCGCTATTCAGGAGGATGTGCAAGGCATCGCAATTACGAGTTATCAGGGCGGCCACAACGAATATTTCAAGTACATGCACGACCTGCTCAAAGAGCGCGGAGCAGGACACATTAAAATTTTCGGCGGCGGTGGCGGCACGATCTTGCCTTCTGAAATCAAGGAACTCCATGACTACGGTATTGCTCGCATTTACCACCCCGATGATGGCCGGTCAATGGGTTTGCAAGGCATGATCAACGATGTGTTGAAGCAATGTGATTTTCCGATTGGTTTTTCGGTGAATGGGGAGTTGAACCGATTTGTAGGCCGGAACGCTGTTCCGGCCAGCCAGCCCGAAAAGCGTTACGGCCTACAGCCTGATTTAAAGG
>JBJXGZ010000091.1:0-27778 GCA_046160625.1 Saprospiraceae bacterium | reverse complement strand
CTCCAATGATTTATTACCATCGCCTATATTCATGTATAATACGCCCAAATTTTGAAAAATATCAGCCATTTCCTGCTCGCTACCGATACGTTCATAAATTTTTTGTGACTGCTGTAATAAATCAAGCGCTTTTGCATAGATACCTTTACGCAAATAAATGGTTCCTGTATTATAAAAGTACCGCGCGATACCTAAATCATTATGGTATTTTTTATTGATTTCATAAGATTTGTCAAAATAGGATAATGCCTTGTCATTTTCGGACATCGTCATGTAGGCAGCAGCAATACTGTTATATACATTCGCTATTTTTTCATGGGCGCCTGTCTGTTCAAATATATTTTTGGCTTTTAAAAATAGATCCAGGCTATTGGGCGCGTCCCCTAAATATATATGCATGGCCCCCATTTTTAGGATGCTTTCGGCAGCATCATTTAATAGCCCGAGTTTTACAAAAATTGAATCGGCATCCGTAAATAGTTGCAACGCTTCTTCATATTGGCCAAATTTGGCAAACAAGAGCCCTTTTTTCATTATTGTTTTAGCCATTAAAGATTCATAATGGTTACTTTCTGCCAGATGGATAGCTTCATCCAGAAATTTTACCGCCTCCTCGGGGTCTTCCGCTTCATATGCCTGCGCAATGTCGATTAACAGCTTAATTTTATCGGTATCCGATTGGGAATGGGCATTATAAGCAGCAAGGAGGCTGTCCAAGGGAGTGCTTGTCTGGGCAAGCATACTAAGCGGGCTGCCAAGAAAACTCAACAAATAGAAAAGTCGGATAAATCGCATCATGTTAAAAGGAATATGAAAATGATAAGGGTAAAGGTAGTGGCCCCTTGGAGCCGAGTGTATACCTACCCCCAATCTAGGGGCTAACCCCTATTGCAGCCCTACTCCCTACCCACCCAACTTTGTGCCTGAAATCGGACCAGAAACCAGCACAGAAAATGGTTTACTTGCCTTCCTATCTGCTACTCGTCATCGGTATTCGGGCACTTCTGGGGTCGGCCACTTCCATTCATTTCAATACATCTGACACATCAAATTTTGCTCAACAATGAAAAAAATAAGTTACATTCTTTTATTCCTGGCGGTATGCTTTTGTGGCCTTGCCGTTCAAGCGAAAAGTGTAGGCGACCCCGTGATTACGCCCGGACACCCGCAGCACAGCGCTTCGGGAGGCGATACCTTCTCCCGTTGGGTACTGGGAGAGCCTGGCGCGCCGCCAGCGCCACCGCCAACAAGTGTTTGTATCAATGAAATTGATTCAGATACGCCGGGTACAGATGTGGCAGAATTTATTGAACTTTCAGGTACGCCCAATGGCGCACTGGACCACTTCGTCGTGGTGTTATTCAATGGCGCAAATGATCTATCCTATCGTGTCTACGATCTCGATGGCTTTTCATTGGATGCCAACGGTTTTTTCTTAATTGGCAATTCTGGTGTGGCTGGAGTGGATCTTGTTATCCCCAATGCTATCCTTCAAAACGGCGCGGATGCCGTGGCCATTTACGATACCGCGTCTTTCGTCATCTTAAGCTTCACTACAACCATCAACCTGGTGGATGCGATTGTATATGACACAGATGACGCTGATGACACTGGACTGCTTAACGGCTTGGGACAATCAGTACAGTACAATGAAAACGAGAATGGCCTGGTCGAAACCCAGTCGGTTTCCCGGAGCACGGATTGTGGTTCAAGTATTGTCACACAGAACCCTACGCCGGATGCTTCGAATGGATCCAGTGGACTTGTCTTAAGTACTACTCAGGTGAATGTACTTTGCAACGGCAACGCATCGGGTTCGATAGATCTGACCGTAACTGGGGGTGTTTCGCCGTATACATACGCTTGGACGGGTGGGGCGACTACACAAGATCTGAGTGCCCTGCTCGCAGGGACCTATACCGTTACCGTAACAGATGCGAGCGCAGCAACTGCGACTACTAGTGTAACCATTACTCAACCAACCGCTATCACGCTGACCGAAACCCATGTCAACGTGCTTTGCAACGGTGCATCCAGCGGTTCCATTGACCTGACCGTTTCGGGCGGAACAGGCGCTTATACCTATTCCTGGACGGGTGGCGCAACCACACAAGACCGATCTGGCTTGGCTGCGGGCACTTACACCGTGACAGTGACGGACGCGAACGCTTGTACCAAAACCCTTTCTGCCACCATCACGCAACCCACAGCGCTGTTGTTGACAGAGACCCACGTAAACGTGCTGTGCAACGGTGGCTCTACCGGCTCCATTGACTTGACAGTATCGGGCGGCACGGGCGCTTACACTTATTCCTGGACGGGTGGCGCAACCACACAGGACCGCTCGGGCCTCGCGGCAGGCACCTACACGGTCACGGTAACAGACGCCAACGCTTGTACGAAAACCCTTTCTACCACCATCACACAGCCCGCTATCATCGTATTGACGGAAACCCATGTCAATGTGCTGTGCAATGGCGCTTCCAATGGTTCGATAGACTTGACGGTGACCGGTGGCACTGGCGCATACACGTACTCGTGGACAGGTGGCGCAACTACGCAAGACCGATCAGGGCTCGCACCAGGCACCTACACCGTTACGGTGACGGATGTCAACGCTTGCACGAAAACCCTTTCCACCGCCATCACAGAACCTTTAGCAATTACCTTGACAGAAACGCACATTAACACCTCCTGCGGTGCTTCTGATGGCTCGATTGACCTGTCGGTAACAGGCGGCACAGGCGCTTACACTTATTCCTGGACCGGCGGCGCCACCACTCAAGATCGCTCAGGTCTGGGCGCGGGTACCTACACCGTGACGGTAACGGACGCGAACGCTTGCACCAAAACCCTTTCCACTACCATAACCCAGCCAGGCTCCACTACGTTGACCGAAACCCATACTAACATGTCCTGCAATGGTGGATCGAATGGTTCGATTGACCTCACCGTTACAGGCGGCACAAATCCCTATACCTATTCCTGGACAGGTGGCGCAACTACGCAGGACCGATCAGGTCTGGCCGCAGGCACTTATACGGTCACGGTGACAGACGCCAATACCTGCACCAATACGCTGTCTGTTACCCTCACACAGCCCACTGCAATCGAATTGACGGAAACCCACGTCAACGTGCTGTGCAACGGCGGCTCTAGCGGCTCGATTGACCTGACGGTATCTGGCGGCACGGGCGCTTACACTTATTCCTGGACAAGCGGCGCGACCACGCAGGATCGCTCTGGCCTATCTGCGGGCACTTACACAGTAACGGTCACAGACGCGAACGCTTGTACTAAAACCCTTTCTACCACCATTACCGAGCCTTCGGCCATTGTGCTGACCGAGACGCACGTGAACGTGCTGTGCAACGGCGCTTCCACGGGTTCGATAGACCTGACGCCGAGCGGCGGCACAAGCCCTTATACCTATTCCTGGACGGGCGGCGCGACCACGCAGGATCGCGCTGGTCTTGCGGCGGGCACTTACACCGTGACTGTCACGGACGCGAACGCTTGTACCAAAACCCTTTCTACCACCATTACCGAGCCTTCGGCCATTGTGCTGACCGAGACGCATGTGAACGTGCTGTGCAACGGCGCCTCCACGGGTTCGATAGACCTGACGCCGAGCGGCGGCACAAGCCCCTATACCTATTCATGGACGGGCGGCGCGACCACGCAAGACCGCTCTGGCCTATCTGCTGGTACTTACACAGTGACGGTCACGGACGCGAACGCTTGCACCAAAACCCTTTCTGCCACTATCACGGAAGCTTCAGCAATCGTGCTGACCGAGACGCACGTCAACGTGCTTTGCAACGGCAGCTCGACCGGCTCAATAGATTTGACGGTTTCGGGCGGTGTCTCTCCCTATACCTATTCATGGACAGGCGGCGCGACCACGCAAGACCGCTCTGGCCTATCTGCTGGCACTTACACAGTGACCGTCACAGACGCGAACGCTTGCACTAAAACCCTTTCTACCACCATTACCGAGCCTTCGGCCATTGTGCTGACCGAGACGCACGTGAACGTGCTGTGCAGCGGTGCTTCCACGGGTTCGATAGACCTGACGCCGAGCGGCGGAACAAGCCCCTATACCTATTCCTGGACGGGCGGCGTCACCACGCAGGATCGTTCGGGTCTTGCTGCTGGCATCTATACCGTGACCGTCACGGATGCAAATGGATGCACTAAGACGATATCTGCTACCATTACACAACCTACGGCACTAGCCTTAAGCTCCACTGTAATACATCCAACCAACTGCTTCGTCGCAAATGGTTCTATTGACCTGACCCCGAGTGGCGGCACACCTGGTTATAGCTACGATTGGAGCAATGATGGCCCAGATGTCCCTGACAATGACCCGCAAGACCTCCTGAATATGGTGGAGGGTACCTATACCGTTACGGTGACCGATGCCAACGGGTGTACCGCAACCCATTTTAGGACCTTGGATTACATTGACATCATTCCGCCCATGATCACCTGCCCCGGCAACCAGAACATTCCGGCAAATGCCACTTGTTCCGGCACGGTAGGTTCCTGGACCCCGATTTCGGTGAGCGACAACTGCACTTCTTCTGGGTCTATCATCGTTACCCAAACCCCGCCACCCAGCACTGTTTTGAGCGGTCACAACGATTCAGAACTTGTGATCCTGACGGCCAACGATGGCAACGGCAACACGAGCAGTTGCTCTTTTACCGTCACGCTAAAAGACGTGACGCTGCCCGTAGCCAAATGCAAGAACGTGACCGCCAATTTGGGCATCAACGGCACTGTCACGGTGGCGGCCTCGGCAGTGAACAACGGCAGCACAGACAACTGTGGGTTTTTTCTCACGCTCACCCCCAATACCTTCAACTGTTCACAAATTGGGATGCACACCGTGACGCTGCGTGCTACCGACCTGGGCGGCAACACCGCCACCTGCACCGCCAAAGTGACGGTGAAAGACGGGACTGGCCCAGCTGCAAAGTGTAAAAATCCGACCATTTTCTTGAACAGCGCGGGCCAGGCCACCCTCACTACGGCCCAGGTGAACAATGGCAGCACGGACAATTGCGGGATCGGCACAATGAGTATTGACAAGACCTCTTTCAATTGCTCGGAAATAAGTGGTTCAAATCCAGTGATTCTGAGTCTGACGGATGTGAACGGGAATTCTTCTTCCTGTCTTTCTTTTGTAACAGTAAAAGATGCCATAGCTCCTACGCCGGTATGCGAAGATGTGACTGTAGAACTTGGCTCAAATGGAACGGTAACGGTATATGGTGCAGATCTGGCGAGCAACAGCACGGACAACTGCTCGGTGTGGTCGTATAGCCCGGTCGCGAAAGTGTACACCAGTGCCAATCTTGGCAACAACAACCTGACGATCACAGTAAAAGACTTTAGCGGAAATGCTGCCACCTGTGTGTCAGTAGTGACCGTGGAGACCCATGACAGCCCACAACAGACGCCTTCAGAGGATTCAAATTCTGATAGGAATAATGAAGAAAGCATAAATTATCCATTTATAATCTACCCGAATCCAACAACTGGAGATATTTCGATTGCGTTCGAGTTGCCGTCAGAACAGATTGTATTGATTCGCCTGTTCGATCTGCAAGGCCGTATGGTATTGAGCCACGAAGCCCTTGGAATAAGTGGAGAAAACACCCTCCCGCTGCGTCTGGAAGGTTTTGCTTCAGGTCTTTACCTCCTTGATTTTCAATCAGAAGCGTTGAAAGTGAGGAAGCGATTGGTGGTGCAGGAGTAGGGCGAAATTCATTTCGCCTTGAAATGAGTATTGATAGTCTCATTTCAAGTGAGAGCATCATTTCTTTCGAGCACAAAGCCGCTTTCCGAGTACACGGGAAGCGGCTTTTTATTTGGTCGGGGCGACCACAATAGTCGCCCCGACCAAATAAAAAATGGGTGGGGCGGATTTCAGAAGATTTGAATTGGAACCTGTCGGGGCGACCCTAATTGTCGCCCGAAATCGGCGCTCCCGGCTGGCAAGCAGCGTTCGGGTTCGGATACTTATCTGCCTGATCTTCATGGGTATCATCCAGGCAGGCGAAGTCTTTTTCCAGCAACATTTTCAGGAAAACGCCTGGTGAGACTTCTTGCTCGTTTTCAAAACCCACGCGATCTTCTGCGTGCCAGGTTTTGGCAGATTCGGCGGGAAGAAACAGTGTCATTTTCCGGCCATCAAAACTGGCTTGCAATGCCTCAATACCTTCTTTTGCCTGAAGCGCATACACGAAAGTGAACTCCTCTCCGGGGCCGAAACAGGTGCTTTCGGAAAGGGTGGCTCCATTGGCCAGGCTTTTCACCTCGGATTGGGTAAGGCGATAGCGTATAAAATTTCCTTTGATGCGGATTTTCATTGTAAAAGTTGATAAAGGTTATGAGGGTTTATGGGGGTTTGTAAACCCCGAATAAACATTAAAACGCCCTTCTCGCAAAAAACCGATGAGCGTGATGCCAAATGTTTCTGCGGTTTCAACGGCTAAACTGGAGGGCGCACCCACGGCGCAAACACAACGGATGCCCGCCATAGCGGCTTTTTGCAGCAACTCAAAACTTGCCCGACCACTCAGCAACAGGATATGCTCATCCAAAGGAATCATGTCCTGCTGCAAATAATGACCAATGAGTTTGTCCAGGGCATTGTGGCGGCCCACATCTTCGCGCAAATGTAGCAGATTCCCTTGCGGGTCGAAGATTGCGCAGGCGTGTAAACCGCCCGTGACGTCGAAGGTTTCTTGTACTTTTCTAAGCGTATCAGGGAGGGAATAAATAACGTCCGGATTTATTTTACAGTCTGCTTTATCCTTTGATAATGAATGATTTGCAGCAATTTTTACCGCATCCATTGAACTCTTGCCACACACGCCACAGCTGGAACTGGTGTAAAAATGCCGCTCCAGTTTCTTCATGTCAAAATCAAATTCAGGCTGCAAGGAAACCGTCACCATGTTCTCTCCCCAGGCCTTTGCCGAAAAAACGTCGGAAGCCTGCTGAATAATCCCTTCCGTGAACAAAAAACCGATTGCCAAGTCTTCGTCTGCACCAGGTGTACGCATGGTGATGGATATGTTTTGGCTTTTGCGCTTTGCAATAGGGCCATACTCCAGCCGTATCTCCAGGGGTTCTTCCACCGCGAGCAGGTCGGGTGCTTCCCAGTGGGTCTCGCCTTTGTATTTGGTGATAAGAATTTGTTTGGTGGTCATAACGAGTGGTGTATCCCGGAACGCTGTTCCGGGAAAATTCTATTGATTTTGGGTCACGTGCCCCGGAACAGCGTTCCGGTATACATCCTCATTTCCTCCGGTGTATCCACACTTTTCAAACACGCAGGATGTTGAGGAATTACCATTTGAACTTCATGTTTTTCCAAAAAGCGCCGCAAGGACTCGTTGCCCATTTGAAGCCATGCTTGCAATAACGGTCCGGCGGCGGCCTCATAAATCCCTAAAAGCGGTTCGGGAAACTGCGTATCCGGGTTGACAAAAACGGTCGCCAGACAGTCCGGATTTCTCGCTTCGACCAATTGTTCCAAATCCGATTTTTCCAAAAAAGGATAGTCGCAACCGATTATGAACCAAGCGGGTATCAAACTTTCCGAAAGTTTGGAACTTTCGGAAAGTTGCGCAACCGAGAACGCCGACAACACCCCGTTCAAAGGCCCAATATCTCCATAACTGTTTGAATCCAAAATGGTTTCAATACCCTCGAACAAGCTTTGCTGTTCGGGCCGACAGGAGATGAACACCCGCTCACAAAAACTCGAAAGCATGCCCGCAACGTGTTGATATTGAGGCTTCCTATGATACTGAAGCAAACTTTTGGGCTGGCCCATGCGGCTACTTTGGCCTCCGGCTAAAACTAGTCCGTTCATGATTCGCGGTATAACGCTACGACAAACATGGCGATGACAAAAGCTCTCAGGCGTTTCCAACCGCTGTACTCTTTTCCAACGTGTTGATAGAGCATCCGGGCCTTCATACGCAAGTCGGGGAGGGCATCCATGATTTGGGTCAAACTGCCCTTTTCTTGTTTCGCTTTCTTTTGTACCCAACGTTGGAACAACAAAAGAACCAGCGGTTGAACCAGAAAAAACCAGGCCAGCAGTACAGCCACACTTCGCAACACAGCATATACCGCCTTTTGCATCCCGGCAGATTTTCCGCCAGTCAGAAGGAAGGTTGCGACAACAAACACGAGCACGAGCAGCGGAAAAAACCACTTGTTTTGCTTCTTTTTCGCTGGAGTATTTTCGGGCAAAGTTTCTTCAAAGACCAGATTGGCGTATTCCAAACGCTTCTTTTCCAATTGTTTAGGCAATTTGGTAATCCAATAACCCAGAACCAATCCCCACACCGCGTACAATCCGACATACGCGTAAACCACGACCGCTGCCCATGAAATATGGCTTTGAACGCCGAAGTTCTTGAGCACATCTTCAAAGAAAATATCAATGGCCTCGAAAAGCGGTTTGCCAAAAAATAGCAGCAATACCAGAATTTTTTGAAACGAAGACTCCACCAAAGCCAAAAAACCAAACAGGTAAGCTGCAAGCACTGCGGGCCGCAAATAGCACAAAATCAAGGCTCCGATTACTCCTTGAAAACTCACCGCCAAATAGGCCGTTGGCGTAGAATGGGGACTTACAATGGCCTTAACCAGTACTACCAACAGGGTGGAACGAAGAATAATCGCCGCATTTCGATTGCTGACATGCGCCAGCAACCCGATGCAAAGCACGGCGAAACCGCCCACGAAAAAACCCGTAAAAGGCAATTTGAGTGCGTGCATGATGCCGCCCAGGGCACATTCGGAAAAAGCCCAGAGCGCAGTGATACGGAAAACGGGATCGTTGGTAGAGATAGATTGCATTGGGCGGCGAAGGTAGCCAGTGCGAAACAAAAGCGCCCAACCACTTTGGGACAAAAAGGTGTCAGCTCATGACGCCTAACATTTCCTTAAACTTCCCAGTAGCAATGGCCCGGTGGCTGATCCTGTTTTTGACCGCATCGCCTAGTTCGGCAAAACTCTGGTCATACCCTTCAGGAATAAAAACCGGGTCGTAGCCAAAGCCTCCTGTGCCCTGTTTCTCCAAAGCGATGCGGCCTTCGCAAATGCCTTCGAGCAGGGTTTCTTTCCCGTCAAAAGCAAGTGCGATAATGGTGCGAAAACGAGCGATTCTGGAACTTTTTCCCTCCAGATTTTTCAACAGCAATGCAATGTTTGCCTCCGGGCTTTTGGCTTCCCCGGCATAACGTGCGGTGTGTACGCCGGGTGCACCGCCAAGGGCATCTACTTCCAGCCCAGTGTCTTCTGAAAAACAATCGTAGCCATAATTTTCCTTTACGTAACGGGCTTTCAGAAGGGCGTTCCCCTCCAGAGTAGGCTCGGTTTCTTCGATTTCTTCGAGGCAACCGATGTCTTTCAGGGTCTTTATTTCAAATCCTGGTCCGAGGATTTGTTCCACTTCCCGGGCTTTATGGGCGTTGTTGGTGGCGAAAACGAGCGTGTGCATTTTATAATTTACGATTTACGATTTTGGATTTACGATTTTTTTGATTGGTGGTTTTGGAAAATAGGGTTAACTTAGTATTGCATTTTTCAAAAAAAACTAAATGATTATGACAGAAACTGAATTGAAAAAACGCTTTAAGGACTGGGCCGTTGCGGTGGTCCTTTTTACTAAAAATTTCCCTAAAGGTCAAGAGTTTAATGCAGTTAGAAATCAGATTGTGCGTTCGGCTCCTTCTGCGGCAGCAAATTATCGTGCAGTTTGTAGGGGAAAATCCACGCCTGATTTTATAAACAAACTCAAAATCGTGGAAGAAGAATTGGACGAATCTATGTTTTGGCTCGAGTTTGTGGTTGCACTTGCCTCAGAATTACGTGCCGATGTAGTGCCACTTTACAAGGAGGCCAATGAATTATTAGCAATCATTGTAAGCTCAATCAAGACATCCCGGCAAAAAGAAGAGCGGGCTAAAAATCGTAAATCGTAAATCCAAAATCGTAAATACTTTTATCCTCCGCAATCCTACGGTATAATTATGAATCGAAGCATTTTCGCCGCGCTCCTTTTTTCCTTTCTTTATTTCAAAACCCTTGCACAAACCTACACGCCTGGGCAGTCTTATTTTGGCTGGCCCAAACTGGATGGGGTGCAAATAGAGTGCAACAGACAAGGCGTTCGCGATTCGATGCATAACGTGCTGCGTTTTGCTGATTCACTTTCTGTCACCGTGCTGGAGTATTTGGGATTGCACTACTTTGGAGATGTCACAGAATCGCTTTGCCTTACTGATACAGCCGCGCCAGAGCCGCCTGCGTCTGAGTTTTTAGAAGTCTTCCCCAATCCTTACTGTGTCAATTTTTTTGTAAAATTATCGACCCAGGCGCCTGCCGGAAATTGGGTCTGTGAAGTGTACGATTTTTATGGCAACTTGTTGAAAATAAACCCCTTAGAACAAGATATAACACTTGAGTTAGCCCTCAGAAATCCGGAAAACGTACTCCTGGCGCTACGCCGGGACGGGGAGGTAGCGGCCATCCGGGCAGTAATGCGCTTTTGTAGATGATTCAGTTGTTACTTTTGCCGTCCGTTAAGGACAAACTCCATCAACCATCCAAAATTGAATGCCGTATGCTGGAACTTCAACCCATCGAACGCAGAAGCGGCCTCACCCGCGAAATTTTCGCGAAAGAGTATCTCGAACCGCTCAAGCCTGTTGTTTTTACTGACTTGACAGCCAATTGGCCTGCCATAAAAAAATGGACGCTTGAGTATTTCAAAGAAAACTACGGGAATCTGGTGGTACCCGTGGTGTCGAACAATTTTTCCCGTCCGGGTAAAGGCTACCTCGCGGCCGACATGCACATCACTTTTCGCGAGTATTTGGAAATCCTGGAGTCCGGGCCTTCCGACTTGCGCATTTTTGCCTGGAATATTTTTTGGAAAGCCCCCGAACTGCGCGAAGATTTTGAGATACCCGACATCATGGACGGCTTTGTGAATGAACTTCCGTTCCTGTTTTTTGGCTGTGAAGGCTCTCGTGTCACGCTTCATTACGACGTGGACATGAGCCACGTTTTTCTCAACCAAATCCATGGCCGCAAGCGGATAATTCTTTTCCCACCAGAGCAAAGCAGGCAATTGTATCACCTTCCTTTTACTGTATCAAGCCACGTCAATATTCTTGACCCCGACTTAAAAAAACATCCGGCGCTTCAACATGTGAAAGGCCAGGAAGTGATCCTCATGCCCGGTGAAACACTCTTTATCCCTCGCGGCTATTGGCACAATATTGAGTACACGGACGGCGGCTATTCGATCAGTTTGCGCTCTTTTGACTCTATTTTGTACAAGGTGCAGGGCTTGGCAAGCATTACCAAAAACTACGCCGTGGATCGCCTCATGAATCGGTTTATGGGCCAACGCTGGTATAATCTAAAGGTTCGAATTGCCCAGCGCCGCGCGGAAAAAGTTGACCAGTAGCAATAGGCAGTAGCAGTGGGCAGTTGCAGTAAGCAGGCTCGACGATCCTGCCCACTGCCACTACCCACTGCCCACTGCCCACTGCTACTGCCCACCCATCAACACCTGATCCATCGCCTCCAATTTCAGACCCATTTGCTGTGCTTTTTGGTAGTCCTGTTGTGCGCCGGCTTTATTTCCGGCTTGGGCTTTGGCGCGGGCGCGTTCGAGGTATGCGATGTTTAGTTTAGGGTTGATTTGAAGTGCCCGGTCGAGCGATTTTATGGCATCTTCGTTGCGTTTCATTACCCGCTGCACCATGCCGCTTTCATACCAGAAGTTGAAATTGTTTGGCTCGAATTTCAGAAATGCCTGATAGTCGCCGAGTGCTTTCTCGTATTGCCCGGTATTGAGGTAAGCGATGGATCGGTTGGCGTAAGCGTTTTTGTTTGTCGGGTCAATTTGCACAGACTCGGTAATATCGCGAATGCTTTGTTCGTGCATTCCAGCCATTCCATATGCTGCGCCCCGATTGCTGAGCGCTTCACTTTTTGATTTGGGGGTGATTTTTGGTTTCGAGAGCGCCTCGGTATAATCCTTGATGGCTTTCTCGATCAGCGATTTTTCCTGGCCTTTGTATTTCCCGGACGCCGCCATGTCAAAGTAGGTTTTGCCCCGGCTGTTCAATAGTTCAGGGTTTTTAGGCTCCATGTCTACAGCGCGGGTGTAGTCTTTGAGTGCACCTTCGTAGTCGCCGCGGTCATTGCGCAAGTGTTGGCCCCTGTTCCAATAAGGCAACGAACTCCGCTCTTTTTCTCCTTCGTCCTGGCTCATCACGTGGGTCCAAAGTGTGTAACCGTCTTTCCAGATACCTACTTGCCGCAGGGTCCATAGCCCAAACACCAGCGCAATCACCCCCAGAGCGGCTTGTACTTTCCATCTTGAAGATGTATCTTTTGAAAAAATATCAAGGTAATAGGCCGCTATTGCGAAAAACCCAAAATAGGCCACATACGTGAAACGGTCGGCCAAAAAGCCCTGCCCCGCAGCGAATATCTGGAGCAGGAACATCACGTTGAAAAAGAAAAAAGCCGCTCCAAACACCCATGCGCGATAGTCTTTTCTCCAGGCCCACCACACTGCAACACAAGCGATCAAAAAGCCCAGCGGAGCCGCATACACGGTCCATGGCAAATGCTTTGGGTAAGCATACAGCGGCGACATAGGCCATGGCAAAACAGCTTTATAAACATAAGTACAAAACGAGTAGGCACCAATACAAAGTCGGTCGAGGAAATTGTAATTTGTTATTGAATCATCGGTTGAACCCTGAACCCTGAGTGTGTGGATATTGATAAGGCCTATCATGAGAGAGATCAACCAGAAAGGAGTCTTTTCCCAGATTAGTTTGAGATTCATGGGCCGGCGAAACCAAAAATCCAGGGCCAGCATCGAGAGTGGAAGCGTCACGGCCTGCACCTTTGAAAACCCGGAAAACAAGGCCAGCAGGATCATTACAACGTAGGTCCCGACCCGGCTTTCGTTCCTATCTGCCTGTTTCAGCCATTTCACGTAATACATCAGGGCGGCGAAAAAGAACAGGGCGAAGAGTACGTCCTTGCGCTCTGTGGCCCAGGCCACCGACTCCACGCGCATCGGGTGAATGCCAAATAAAAGCCCGCCCGCGGCCACGCCCCAACGCCCAATGCCCATGCCCCACAAGAGTTTCATCACAAAAAACACCGTGAGCAAATGCAGCAAAATATTGCCGAAGTGCGTGAGTTTGGAGCTGAATTCACCCCCGTTCAGCGATTTCTCCACGGCAAACGTGAGGATAGGCAGCGGGTTGTAGTTGCCGATCACATTCCCTTTTTCAATGCTGAATATGTTGGAAATAGTAGTGCCCCAGGACTGGCCCTTGCCCACCAGCAGGAGGTTTTCATTCTCCATGATATTTTTTGGATCGTCCCAGTTCACAAAATCGTGATTCAGGGAAGGGTAGTAGCAGGCGGCTGTGATGGCCAGTACGACGAGGCCGAGCGTGAGCCAGTTGCCTTCGCTATTGCTAGTGCGTACAGGCTTGGAGGGTTTGGGCAGGGTCTTTTTGGGTGGTACGGGAGTGGGCTTTTTAGCCATTATGTTGGAGTGGATTTTTTAGAAACGCTCAGGGGGTTATTACACGCAAAAGTAGAAATTCTCTAAACCTCCATGGCGCAATCGGTTTTTATTAAACACATAAGGCACATAAGGACACATAGGGTTGAAAATCAAGATGCTATGTGTCCTTATGTGCCTTATGTGTTTATTAAAAACTATCACCCCTCCCCCAAAGTCAGCACCGCCTCTGCAAGCCCTCGTTCCGTCGGTTCAGCAGCGATGATAACCTCCGCAATGCCGAGGTGTTGCAGGGTACGGTCGGTAGTGCCGCCAATGGCCACCACGCGCTGCTGCGGCAATAAGCGGTGACGGGAAAAATAAGCGTCGGCGTTCATGGGGCTGGTGAAGGCCAGTATGTTTTCAGTTCGTTGGGTTGGGTTGGGCACGGGTTGGTTGTCGTAGATTTCAAAATGGGAGCAATCGAAATCGAGGTTGAGTAGCGTCATCACACTCTGGCGCGAACGTCGGGCGGCAGGGAAGATAATGGGGCCTATGGTTTGTTTCAGCCGGGCACAATACTGTCGAAACAACTGCGAGGTTCCTTTTGGCTCGCCCGTGCCGATAAAATCCACACGTCCTGTGAATTCTTCCAAAACCCTGGCGGTAGAGACACCGAGGGCGGCCCAATGCGCTTTTGGGACTTCAATCTTTTGGTTTTCAAGGTTTTGAAAAAAAAATCGCACCGCATTTTGGCTCGAAAAAAACAACCAGTCGTGCTCCGGAATTTTGGAAAACGGAATAGCCGACAACATCACGAACGACTGCCCAAACACACCCCAGCCATTGGCTCGGAGCACGGAGCGGAAATCTGAATCGGGCAGCAGGGCGCGGGAAAGGAAGGCGGTCATGAGGGCGAAGATAGGAGAATGTGGAATGTCCAATAAGGAATGTCCAATGTCCAAATATTTAAGGAAGAAGTGATAAAATGATGAATGATAATCCATGCATGGATTAATACAAACACAGTCTATTTTTGAGCCTTCCAAATCAGACTTTCCACCATGCCCTATTCAAAACAAGACTTGAAGAACTTGATTGCCAATGGCCATACAGCAGCGGTGCTTGTGGGTGTCGTTGCCGCTACCAACGATTTGCGCGACACGGGCCGCATGCATCAATCCGCCTCCTTGCTTTCCGCCCGATGGTCGGCCAACGAACTCGCCCAACAGCGCGGCACGGTCTCTAACGCGGATTATTTGCTTGAAAAAAACAAGGTTACGGATGCGTTGCTGGGTATGGTGGGAGAGTTGCCGGACGGGGTAGTAGAGGTGCAACTTCCCGAAAGTTTCGTCCCGATTTCTTCGGGATCGGGAAGTTCCAAGCACACCACGCCCTCCGAGTTCTGGAAAAGACTTGGTTACGTTGGCCTCATCGTCGGCATATTGGCGGGTGGAATCAAGATTTTGGAGTATTTGAAGAAGCCACTAGCTGGCGGATCTATAGAGCAAACAAGTCCTGATTCATTGCTGATTCCTCCAACTATACCATTAAAACCAGATGACAATATAGTTTTTATCAGAGGGGGGACTTTCTTGATAGGAAGTGAAGATGGAGACAGAAATGAAGAACCAGTACATAAGGTTACTATTGGCGATTTCTATCTTGGACATACGGAAGTAACAGTACAAGAATTCAAGGAGTTTATTGATGCAACTCAATATCAAACTACTGCAGAAGATGAGGGTTGGAGCATGGCATATAGGAGTGACATAGGCGACTTTGTTGAAATGAATGGAGTGGATTGGAGAGACAATGAAGAAGGAAAACCGTGTTTAAACTACAAACATCCTGTTGTTCACGTCTCGTGGAATGATGCCAAAGCTTATTGTGCCTGGCTATCTGAGCAAACACGCCAACCATATAGACTTCCTTCTGAAGCGGAATGGGAGTATGCTGCCAAGAACGGTCAAAAAAACACCAAGTACAGTTGGGGGGATACAATATCGGCCGGAAGGAAGGTGGGCAACATAGCTGATTTGTCTGGTAAGGGGAAACATAAAAATTGGAATATTCTTCCTCATTATAAAGACAACTTTGTACTTTCTGCTCCAGTAGGTTCTTTTGAGCCAAGCGACCTTGGTCTATATGATATGAGTGGCAATGTGTGGGAGTGGTGTGAAGATGTCTATACAAAGAAATATTTGATGCCAGCTCAGAGCAATAAAAATAACATAGAGTCAGGTTTTCTACGAGTTTATCGTGGAGGAAGTTGGTTTTTTGATGTAGAAAACTGCCGCGCTTCTTGTAGAGGCAATAGATCTCAAAAAGCACGACGTGGAAACCTTGGCTTCCGAGTTGCTTTATCGCTTCCTAAACCTAATTCGAATATTATAGATTAATAAACCTATCGACGACCTTTTAGCTGGACCTGGGTTGTCTAATTTGAAGCTGTTACTCGGGATAAAATAGCCACAGATGCAGAACTTCCCGAAAGTTTCAAACTTTCGGGAAGTTGAACAGAAGCAGTGCTTAAACGTACTACTTTTGTACTCCTCCGCCCACTCACTCTTTCAAAAATATCTTTCACCATGAAAAAACCACTTCTCATCATTGCTTTTTTTGCACTGACAATTTTCACCATCTCCGCCCAAACCCAACAAACCATCCTTCACGCCCGCATCTGGCTCGATGGCAAAACCATGCTCGACCTCGAAAACGCCGGGCTGGAAATGGACCACGGTTTTTACGAGCCGGGCCAGTCGTTCCGCTCTGAATTTGCCGCTTCCGAGCTCAGCCGTGTCAAAACCGCTGGCTTCCGAATTGACACTCTGGAAGCCGATGTCGTTGCGACTTACCTGCGCGAAAATGCAACCCTAAAACCCCTGCGAACACAAGGCTCTCAATCCTCCAATCGAAACGTAGGACCCTGCGATGATTATTCCGCCTCTGCCGGTACGCCCGTAAATTACACTTATGGCACCATGGGCGGCTATTATATTTATGAAGAATTCCTTGACATTCTGGACGATATGCGGGCAAAATTCCCCCATCTTATCTCTGCCCGGCAGGTGGTTAGCCCAACGCTCCTGACACATGAAGGCCGCCCGCAATGGTTCGTTCGAATCTCCGACCAACCCGATTCCGAGGATGCAAGCGAGCCGGAAGCCCTTTACACAGCCCTGCACCATGCCCGTGAGCCCAACAGTCTCACGCACTTGATTTATTTCATGTGGCATATATTAGAAAACTACGACCGCGACGCAGAACTGCGCTACTTGGTTGACAACACCGAACTTTACTTCATCCCCTGCCTCAACCCCGACGGATACATTTACAACCAAACCACCAACCCGGAAGGTGGGGGTTACTGGAGAAAAAACCGCCGCGACAACGGCGATGGTTCCTTTGGTGTAGACCTCAACCGAAATTACAGCTACAACTGGGGTCCAATTGGAGGCTCCAGCGGTTCGCCTTCCTCGGACACCTATCGCGGTCCCGACCCATTTTCAGAACCAGAAACTCAAATGGCAAAGGAATTTATAGAAGCCCACAATTTCGAAATTGTGCTGAACTGCCACACCTCGGGCAACAAATTGGTACACCCCTGGGGATACGAAAATTCGGTGCCAACGCCGGATTTCACCACCCTTTCCGAGTGGTTTACCGGCGAAAACAACTATCTGCATGGCTCCTGCTGGCAAACGCTTGGCTACCTCGCCAACGGCACTTCTGATGACTGGATGTACGGTGAGAAAGGCAAATTCGCCTTTACCCCGGAGACAGGCTCAGGCTTCTGGCCTACGATTGACAAAATTGACGGGAACAACAAGGGCATGTTGCGCACCAACCTTTCGGCAGCCTGGTATGCGCTCGGCGGAGCGGTTATCCGGCAGCAACCGGGCAAGTCCTTCCTCGGGAACACGCTCAGTGTGCCCTTCAAAATCAAGCAATACGAGTTGGGGACAACGCCTATTCAGATTAGCTTCGAAGCGCTAACGTCCAATATTCTAGGTTTTTCAACGATAGCCCCCATTTCTATCAATGATTTCGAGACAAGCTCTCTTGCGGTTTCAGTAACGCTCGACAATGCTATTCAAGCGGGCGAGAGTATTCGTTTTGTGGCTAAAGCAGACCGTGCGGGTCAGATCCATACTGATACAATAGAAGTCATTTTCAACCCCACTCCCTTTACGCCGCTTTTGACTGACAACAACGAACTCCCCAACACTCAATGGGTTTCAAACAGCGAATGGGGACAAACAACGGAACATGCCTATTCCCCCTCCAAAAGCATGACGGATTCTCCGAACGACATTTATTATTCTGAAGAAAATACCTTGACTACCAGCGCCTCGCTGTTGATACCGAACAATGCGGACGAGGCACGGCTGCGCTTTTTCGCCCGATGGGACATCGAACGGGAGCTTGACTGGGCTCAAGTGCTTGTTTCTACCGATGGGGGAGGGGTCTTTGCGCCCTTGGAGGGTTCGCTTACCAATCTGAGTGCCGCACTCACCGAACCAGTGTATGATGGCGTCCACCCCTTTTGGGAGGAAGAATGTATAGACCTTAATGCATACATTGGCCAACCATTTTTGCTGCGGTTTGCCATGACCTCATTTTCAGGCAATCCCTTTGGTCGCGACGGTTTTTACTTCGACGACTTGCTGCTTGAATACAAAACAGACAGCGGAGTATTTACCATTGATATCCCGGATAACTGGAAACTGCAAAGCCGCCCGAATCCAGCCTCGGATCATACTTTGATTGTTTGGGATAAACCGGCAGTTGCAGGACAAAAATTGCAACTTGAAATCTGCACGGCAGATGGCAAATCCTTCAGGCAAATTTCGCTGACAGAGGGCGGTACAAATGCCTTTAAACTGGAAACGGGAGCTTGGCCGACAGGGCTGTATTTCTATCGTCTTTCAAATGAAATTGGACATTCTGAGTGGAAGAAAATGATGGTGGCGCGTTGATTATGTACAAGTATATTTTTGACAGGATTAACAGGATGGACAGGATTAATAGGTGTTGAGATTTTTCTTTGAAAAATCCTGTCCATCCTGTTAATCCTGTCAAAAAATACCAACCGCATGGTCGTATTTTTGCCACCCTATGTCAGCACTCCACAACTACACCCTCGGCCACTGGACCTCCGGCACTGGAGAGGGAATACCACAATACAACGCCCTCACAGGCGAAATAGTCAGCACCGTCCATAGCGAAGGCCTGAATTACGGCGAAATACTGGACTACGGTCGCCGCGTCGGAAATCCCGCGCTCCGCAAACTTACTTTCCAGCAGCGCGGACAAATGCTCAAAGCCCTCGCGCTCTACCT
Source organism: Saprospiraceae bacterium (assembly GCA_046160625.1). Lineage (GTDB taxonomy): Bacteria > Bacteroidota > Bacteroidia > Chitinophagales > Saprospiraceae > M3007. The sequence goes on along the minus strand of JBJXGZ010000091.1, from coordinate 8,845 downwards.
GATGGACCGGAAGGCACACTATTATCAGGTGTCGCACATGACAGGGGCTACCCGCGCCGATTCCTGGGTGGACATCGAGGGCGGCATCGGCAACCTGTTCGCCAACGCCAGTCTTCGGCGCAGATTCCCAAACGAAACCTACCATGTAGAGGGCGAAACCATCCGGCTTTCCAAAGAGAACACCTTTGTTGGGCACCATATTTTGACGCCCAAACGCGGCGTGGCCGTACACATCAACGCCTTCAATTTCCCCATCTGGGGAATGCTCGAAAAAGTGGCTTGCAACCTCATGGCGGGCGTTCCTGCGGTGGTGAAACCCTCGGAGCAGACCTCGTTCCTAACAGAAGCCATTTTCCGCGACATCATTGAATCAAAAATATTACCCGAAGGCGCCCTGCAACTCGTGGTCGGCACCGGGCGTGGCATTCTGAATTTCGTGGATAGCCAGGACGTAGTCACCTTTACCGGTTCTGCCGAAACAGGGCGAAAACTCCGCACCACGCCCGCCATTTTGCAAAACTCCGTGCCTTTTACGGTGGAGGCAGATTCTTTGAACGCTGCCATTTTGGGCGAAGACGCATTGCCGGGAACGCCGGAATTTGATATTTTTATCAAAGAATGCAGGCGCGAAATGGTCACAAAAGCCGGACAAAAATGTACCGCCATCCGGCGCATTATTGTGCCCGAAATTATGCTGAATGAAGTTAAAGACGCCTTGTCAAAGGAATTGGCCAAAACCGTCATCGGCGACCCATCGGCGGAAGGCGTTCGGATGGGTGCTTTGATTAATCGCCATCAAATGGCGCGAGTACGTGAGCACCTGGATATGCTGATCCACGAAACGCCCATTGTCTTCGGCGACCCCGAACAGTTTGAAACCGTAGGTGCTTCCCGAGAAAAAGGGGCTTTTATGCCGCCCATTTTGTTGTTAAACGACAGCCCGTTTTCCAAAACACTCAGCCACGAAACCGAGTGTTTTGGCCCCATTTCGACGTTGATGCCTTATTCCACGCTTGATAAAGCCATCGAATTGGCCAATATGGGAAAAGGCTCGCTTGTCAGTACCATCTGCACCCATGATCCCAAAATCATGCGCGAATATGTGCTTGAAGCCGGAGCGTTCCATGGGCGAATCCACATCCTCAACCGCAGTTCGGCCAAAGAAAGCACGGGGCATGGTTCGCCATTGGCAACCCTCGTGCACGGCGGTCCCGGTCGGGCGGGTGGGGGAGAGGAGATGGGCGGGATGCGCGGGGTGTTACACTATATGCAGCGCACGGCCATACAGGGTCACCCGACCGATATAACGGCCGTGACCAACCAGTTCCAAACCGGTGGCGAGCAGACAGAAACGCCTGTTCACCCATTCAAAAAACACTTTGAGGAATTGTTTGTCGGCGAAACACTTATTACCGCCAAGCACACTGTTTCGGAAACAGACATCCACAATTTCGCCAACGTCAGCGGCGACAATTTTTACGCGCACATGGACGCGACCTCCCTTGAAGGCACCCCGTTCACAGGCCGTGTAGCGCACGGTTACTTTGTCCTTTCAAAAGCCGCCGGGCTTTTTGTAGATGCCAAAAAAGGGCCTGTACTGCTCAATTATGGATTGGACGAATGCCGGTTCACCAAACCCGTTTATCCGGGCATGACCATTGGCGTGAAATTGACCGTAAAAGAAAAAATTGAGCAGGAAACCACCTCCCCCCCGCCCCCCTCCGAAGGGGGACAAGTCGGTGTGGCAGCCATTCCGCGCGGCATTGTGAAGTGGTTGGTGGAGGTGTATGATGAAACGGGGGAAACAGTGGCCATTGCGACGATTTTGACGATGGTGGCGAAAAAGACCTGATTTCCCTGCTCCGCCCCATGCTATGTTGCATCTATTCGCTCAGCACACCAGCCTCTCAGCTTCTGACCAAATCCGGCGAATGCACTAGGTAACAATCCAGTATGGTGATTCATTGAAACGTGAAGCATTTTTCTCAAAACAACGCCATGCCCACTTCAAACCCCAAACCCCTCCGCATCGCCATGGTACTCGACACCTTTGGCGATGTGAGAAATGGCGGGGTGATTTCCACCAAGCGATTCACAGCGATGCTCCGGGAAGAAGGCCATCGGGTCACCATCATCAGTGCGGACAACGAATCAGAGCCGGACAAAGTTACCCTCAAGTCTTTTTACCCGCCTTTTTTCAGCAGAGTTATGAGGCAAATGAATTTTGTTTTTGCCTGGCCGGAAAGACAAAATATTCTCAAGGCAATACAGGAATCCGACATTGTACATGTTCAGATGCCCTTTTATTTGGGTATCCGGGCGGCCAATCTTGCCCGAAAATTGAGCAAACCACTGGTCATTTCTTTCCATGTGCAGGCAGAGCAGCTGCTGTACAACGTGGGCTTGAAGCGCCAATGGCTGGTACATTTGGTGTACCGGTTTTTTATCAAAATGCTTTACAACAAAGCTGATCTGGTTATTTGTCCAAGCCATTTTGCGGATGCGGAGATTCGGCGTTATGGTCTTCGAGCACCCACCATCGTGATCTCGAATGGGGTAACTTCTGAGTATCATGTGGAAGCAGTACTCCGTAAGTATCCCGAAAATTTCGTGATCCTCAATGTCGGGCGAAACGCTGTCGAAAAAAGGCAGGACATGCTGCTGCGTGCGGTGGCCAAAAGCCGTTACTGCGACAGGATCAAAGTCATCATGGTCGGTCACGGACCCCAGCGCGGGGCTCTGGTTCGCCTCAGCGAGGAAATGCTTGGCGGAAACGTTGATTTCGAATACCTGCCGCCTTCTGAGGTCATCTCCGCTTATAACACTTCGGACCTCTTTGTGCACTGTGCTGCGGTAGAAGTGGAATGCATGACCGCCCTCGAAGCCATGGCATGTGGCTTGCCTTTGCTCATTGCTGACGCGCCGCTGAGTGCCACCAAACAATTTGCGCTGAGCGAGCGACATTTGTTCTCAACAGAAGAAGAGTTGACCCGGAAGATCGACTTCTGGTATGAAAACCCCGAGATGCTCCGACAAGCAAAAGCGCAGTACCTGGAGTTTGTCAAACAATATCGTATCGAAGCCTCTTTTAAAAAATTGAAAGAGGCCTATCTTGCTGTGATGCAGAAATGAGGCGGTATAAAAGGCACGGCAACTTTCTCTGCTGTACGAAATGCGGATAGTCAGGTAACAAATTATGTGTTCCTACCTTGAAGTGTTTGTATTTATAAAAGGTTTTTTGTACCTTAGTAGAATAAGTTCCGGAATGCATCGGGCATTAGCGTCCTATCAAACCGCGAAGCGGCGACACTTTTGTAACCGCCTCCAAACATTTTTTAAAAAATTTCCCTCAAAATGTTTTGATAAAAAACATTTTGTTTATTTTTGTGCCACAAATCATCTCAACAAGGTGCTTGTTCCACAATATAAAAAATATTAAGTCCTTGAAAATCAAACAAAAAAGCACCCCGGAGTCACCAAATTCTACCATCCACAAACTAAACAACAGCATGGCAGACGACAAAACAGAACGCCTTAAAACCCTTCAATCCACGATCGACCGCCTCGACAAAACCTATGGACGCGGCACTATCATGCGCCTGGGCGATAAACAAGCAGTCGAAGTAGAGTCCATTTCTACAGGCTCGCTCGGACTCGACATTGCCCTTGGTTGCAACGGCCTTCCAAAAGGCCGTATCATTGAAATCTACGGTCCCGAGTCCTCGGGAAAAACCACCCTGGCCATCCACGCCATCGCAGAATGCCAGAAAAAAGGCGGTATTGCGGCCATCATAGACGCAGAGCACGCTTTCGACCGCTTTTATGCCGAAGCCCTCGGCGTGGACGTGAACAACCTCCTCTTCAGCCAGCCAGACAACGGCGAACAGGCCCTCGAAATCGCCGAGAACCTTATCCGTTCCGGCGCGGTAGATATCCTTGTAATTGACTCGGTGGCTGCTCTTGTGCCACGTTCAGAAATCGAAGGCGAAATGGGCGATTCCAAAATGGGTCTCCAGGCCCGTCTCATGAGTCAGGCCATGCGCAAACTCACCGGCAACATCGGCCGTACCGGCTGCTGCTGCATCTTTATCAACCAGTTGCGCGAAAAAATCGGCGTGATGTTCGGCAATCCCGAAACAACCACCGGCGGCAATGCCTTGAAATTCTACGCTTCCGTGCGACTTGACATTCGCAAAAGCGGCGCAGCCATTAAAGACAAAGACGGCAACTTAACGGGCAACCAGGTAAAGGTAAAAGTGGTGAAAAACAAACTCGCACCGCCTTTCCGCGTGGCGCAGTTCGACATTGTTTTCGGTCAGGGAATTTCCAAAGTGGGAGAGATCATTGATCTTGGCTCGGAGTACGACATCATTCAGAAGAGTGGCGCCTGGTACGCCTACAATGGTGCGAAAATTGCCCAGGGCCGTGATGCTGCCAAACAGTTCCTGCTCGACAATCCAGAGCAGGCAGACGAGATAGAATTGAAAATCAAGGAGAAAATCGCCGCTGGCGCCGCTGCTAAGCCTGCCACCGCGTCCAAGTTCGTGGACGACGATGACGACATAGAAGATTGATTAAGACACATTTGGAATATACAACGGGCGGCCATCGAAAGAAGGCCGCCCGTTTTTTATCTGTGTTAATCCGTGTCTTATCCGTGTCATCCTTGGCCCAGCGGAACACGGATAGGACACGGATTGGATACGGATTTTTTTGATTCAATTCCAATTTAAACGACAACATTGGGCTTCAAGGAAATTGAAATAAAATGGGCGACCCTCATTCGAAGGTCGCCCATTGTATTATCTATCCGTGCAATCCGTGTCCCATCCGTGTCATCCGCGGCCCACTGCGTCACGGCCACAATCAATTCATATTCAACGGCTTACCCAAATAGAAATCAAGGATTTTCAATTTGAAAACGTAATCGTACTTCGCCACCGTCAGGTCTGTTTCCGCAATATCGCGGTTGTTGCGGGCGGTTGTTAGATCGAGGGTGTTAATGGTGCCAAGCGCATGACGTTTTACAGTGTTTTGGTACGCGATGTCCGTGGCATCAAAGGTTTTTTGCGCGGCATCGAGCGTCAATCGAGCTGCACGTGCGTTGGCAATAGAGGTTTGAATGTCGTTTTTAAGCGTTTGCTGGGTCTGTATTTGCTGCATCTGAGCAGTTAACACACCCAAACGTGCGCGCTCCACATTGAGGCGTGTGCGGCCATTCTGGTAGATGGGAATTTGAATACTGGCGCCGATGCCCTGACCAAAGTTTTGGTCTATTTGATCAAAATAATTCACTTTTGGAAAGGTAATGAAGGAGGGGCCATATTGTCGAACTTCAAGATCAACCCCGTTCACATTCAATACTGTAGGAGCCCCTAACACGTCCTCGCCTATTATTGGATTTTGATAATCCCGCGCCTGTGAAGAATAACTGCTACTCAAATTGGCATAGGCTGAAACGGTAGGGTAATAGCCAGATTTTGCGATGGCGATGCCTTCCTGAGCACTTTTTATCCTGAAATCCGCCGAACGGATATTTGGCTGGGTTCCCACGGCGGTTTGATACACTGGAGAAAGCGTTAAGGCATCCGGATTGGCATCTGCAGGAATCGGCACATCCGGGCGCTCGATTTGAAGATCGAAATCGGGTTCGAGTTGCAGGAGTTGTTTGAGGGTCAGGTAAGAAAGTTCGACACTGTTTCGAGCCTGCACCGCCGCTTGTTCGCCTTGGGCGAGTTGGGCCAGGATGTTATATTTGTCGGCCATGGGAAGCGTGCCCGCCTCGATGAGTTTCGTGGTCACATTGAGTTGCTCTTGCGTTTGGGAGATGCGCTTTTGCGCGTTTTCCAATTGTTCCTCGCCGAGCAGGATACTCAGGTAAGCAGAAGCGATTTGCAGGCCGAGGTTGTTTTCCAGTTGTTCAGCATCTGCATGGGCTGCTTTGAGGTCCCAGCCTGCCTGCTTGATGCTGTGGTTGATCATGCCCCCGCTAAAAAGGGTAATACCTGCATTCAGTCCGAGGCTGTTGAAGCTCGTGGCTACCGTGCTAAACTGGTTGGTGGTTGGGTCAATGGTACGGCCAAACTGTTCGCCCACGTTGGCGTTGGCGCTCACATTGGGCAGTCGGTTTGCTTTGGCTTGTCTCTCCGATAGCAAGGCGGTGCGCACATTGGCTTGCGCCTGTTTCACGGTGATATTGTTGTCTTTCGCATACAGGATGCAGCGTTCGAGCGACCAGGTGTCTTGCGCTTGAGCGGTGCCTGCCGTGGTTAGAACGAGGATGGGCAAAATGGCCAGGATGGCCAGTGTTTTGGACAGTTGTTGCATATTGATACTGTTACAGTTAACCTGCTTTCAGCAGTTTTTATCCGGGCGCAAGAGTACGCCGCTGGAGGTTATCGGGCTGAAAAATTTATATGAAGGGGGGGGATTGGTGGATGAAAGAGTGCCTGACTTCGGCACTGAAAATCAGGCTCAAGCTTTGCGGACAATTAAAATCTGTTGGTCTGTAAATTCCATCCAGGCAAAGTCGTACACGAGGTGATACCACTTGCCTTGTTTATTCTTGTAAATCCCTGTCATGTATTCCCACCTGAATTTAGCTCGTGTGAGCACTGCTCGGTCGAACATTTCTTTTTTGCTCTCGCCCATCAGCACGGCCAAAATCTCCCGGTTGCGGTGGAGGTAGCTGTCTATCTCTTTTACCTCATTGCGGGTGTTTCGCCGCTTTGCAAAATTGAAGGCGTTTTTGCAGATTGAACTACAGAATTTTTTGTCGGTACGCCCGTAAAGGGTCTTGCCGCATTGTTGACATTCAGTTTTCATTTGATTGGATTTTAGTGCGGTATCAAAGTTAATCGTTTGTAATCAGATAAGCAACCGTTTAGCATCAATTATTATCACAATTAATTGGTAGCCAGGTTTTTAAAGTTAAAAATAGTCGTTTTTTTTGTAGTAAAATTTTCAAATTAAAGACTTATGCGCCTACTCATTGCTCCACTGCAATACGATAACTTGAGCCGGATTTCTGTCCGGCAATTTGAATTCGACAGCACAATGCCCAGTCGTATGAAACAGATTAAAGGCAGCCGATGGGCGCCTGAACTCAACTGCTGGCATATACCATACACTTCCGAGGCATGGGGCAGCCTGAAATCCATATTTAAGGAGTGTGAAATTGTAAAAGCGGGTGGAGCCATCAGTCTCTACAGTACACCGAAACCGGAAGGCTCAAAGGTTATGGGCAATAAACAGCCATCGGAAGAGCCCAAGCCCCCACTCTCCCCTTTGCCAAATGGAAAGGGTACGGCCATTACTCCGCACGCTGACATTGCCTACCCGACCAATGCCATTTCCGTCAACCTGTTCCCTTTGGACAAGACCCTGCTTTGCCTGTATGTGCCACCAGCGTTGGTGCCGGAGCACCTTTCTATAGTCAAAAGCATGCACGGTCGCCGTTGGGAGCCACAATGGAAGGTTTGGACCGTGCCGTACACCAAACTGACCCTTCGGTTTTTACAGAAGTATTTCGATGCGAGGGTTTTACAATGGGCATTTACCCCCTCGGAAGATATTCCAGAGCGTTTTGATACGCCGATGCCGGAGCGAAAACAGCAGCCAACGGTGGTTCCTGCTCGTTATGAAGCTGCAGTGGTCGCACTGGAACAGGTACTGACCTTGAAACGCTACAGTTGGCGCACGATCAAAAACTATAAGAACTGTTTTCGACAGTTTATCAAACACTACGACAGCATCAAACCCCGCCAGATTACTCGAAAGCAGATCAATGACTACCTTACGATGCTCATCAAGGAACGCAACATCAGTGTCTCGCATCAAGGACAGGTAATGAGTGCTATTAAAATGTTTTACGGTTCAGTTATTGAGCAAGAAGATAAAATCAAGGGGCTTTTCCAGCCAAAAAAGCCACAAAAACTGCCCAAAGTACTCACAGAGGAAGAGGTGAGCGCGCTCTTGCGCTCGGTAGACAATCTCAAACACCGATGCATACTCATGCTTATTTATTCTGGAGGCTTGCGTTTGGGCGAAGTGATTGCCCTGCGTTTGCCAGACCTCCAGCCTGAAAAAGAACGACTTTTTGTACGCTCTGGCAAGGGGAACAAAGACAGATGTACACTCCTTTCAGAAAAGGCATGGGAACACCTGAAGCACTACATTGAGTTATACAAACCAGTAGAGTGGGTGTTTGAAGGCTCCAATGGAGGACAATACAGCGAAAGCAGCGTTCAAGAGATTTTTGTTCGTGCCAAACAGCGCTCGATGATCAACCTCGAAGCCACAGTACACACCCTTCGCCATTCCTTTGCCACCCACCTGTTAGAGAAAGGGGTGGACTTGCGCTATATTCAGGAATTGTTGGGGCATGCCAGTTCAAAAACTACAGAAATCTACACCCATATCACAAAAAAAGGTTGGGGAAAGATCAAAAGCCCGTTGGATAGTTTGAATATCTGAGGTTCAAGCAAAAATAAATTTGGTAGGAAGGTTGGGAGTTTGGACGCGGTATTTTACATTTGCCCGAGTTAAATCAAAATGTAACAATCATGCCCGCCAACCCAAATGCTCAAAAAATGTGTGCCCTCTGATGGTTTCGTGCAACAGCGCGAGTGATCAGGGGGCATTTTATATATATGCGGCTTTATCACAACGGACGATTAAGTAAAAGATGGGATGGTCGTCCGTTGTGGCAATGACGTAGTTGTGGGTAATAAAATAACAATAAATATGCTAATACTCATCATTGGACTTCCAGGGGTAGGAAAGACAACTTTTGCAAAACTACTTCAACGAAATTTAAACTTTGAGATGCTTTCAACCGAAGAAG
>JBJXGZ010000090.1:0-23909 GCA_046160625.1 Saprospiraceae bacterium | reverse complement strand
ATGGGGTTGAATTTGTGCTTAGAGCCTCATATTCAACCCCATTCGGGGTTGTTACCCTTGCTCTAATTTACCCGAATGAAATTCGGGGCTATTCATATTCGACCCTTTTAGGGTCTTAAGTTAACGGTATTGGGCAGTTGGCAGTAGCGGTAGGCAGGCCACCCAATCTCGGAGCTGCCTGCCTACTGCTCCTGCCGCCTGCTTAGTGCCACTACTTCAACGGGTCCCCAAAATCATAATCAATAAACACCTCGTCGAGCAGCGGGTCGTCGCCGGGGTGGTAGCCTTTTTTAAGGTCATAGCCCCAGAATTTGCCGAGCGTGTTCCAGTAAGCAGCTGTTGCGCCGCCGCGCGTGCTTCGGATCAAATCGTAAAATGGCATATCCAGCTCACGCTCAATCATTTTAACCAATACTTTGCCCTCTGTTTTCGAGAGGTTTTTCATCCGCTCGGTCAGGTCTTCTTTCAGTTCCTGGTGCTCATGGCGTATGTGGCGTTTGCGTTTGCGTTTGTTCATATCCTCCGTTTCCTCTTCAATTTGCTCATAGAGTGCTACGGCTTGCACCGCATAAGGATAGACTCTTTTAGCGGCCCAAACGTATCGGCGGAACTGTTTTTGCTCTTCTAAGTCTTTGAAATTTCGCTTTGCTACCAATCGAACCGGGTGCAGCGCCATGAGGAAAGTGCTGTCGCCGTCAACAACCTCAAGCGTGGCCCATGCCCCTCCGCGGGGCAGCGTGTCAGTGCGCGAAACTTGCGCGTAGGAGGGTGCAGCAAGCATGCTTGAGAAGAGAAGGAGGAGTAACCCGTAGTTTTTCATGTTATTTATTTATCACCAGGTTCGGACGGTAAAGACCTTAAACGTAACTCGCAGGTTGTTTCGTTGCTTGTTACGCAAAAGTTATTCCAGTATGGGGTTTTTACTCCTCAATGCCGTCGCTGTCTTCTAGCACAGGCGCGGGCTTGGGTGCAGATTGCCGTGGGCTGGGTTTTGGGTCTTCTTCGATGGCTTTCGGTTCGTCCGGTGGCAGATAAGTCTTGTCCTTGGTTTCAGTTCGCTCGCCTCCATATTTATCAAGGCTGTCCATCCAATCTAGCGAAGTGCCCCACGCATCCAGCGCAAAGGGCTTTATACGAACGGCAAAATCTTTGGCTTTTGTAGGAATTGGCTTCAAAAAATTATAGGTTTGGGATTCTGAAATGGTCGCTTCATTGATAAAATGGACCTTTGCCGCAAACCACACCAACACACTATAAACCACAATTAAAAAGCCACCCATCGCTACGCCTCCAGCTACCTGATTCAGGATGCCTATATACGCCATTCGCATCGCAGCTTCCAAACCCCGCGCCACGGAGCGTATTATTAGCATGATGATAAGTAGATTGACAAAAAAACCTGCCAGGAACATGGTAGGATTATCGGAGTGGAACATGCCCTTGAGGATGGCAGAGGTGGTATCTGCCATTTTGAAGGCCAAAACAAAGCCAAAAATATAGAGTACGAGGTTAAAAACGGTGCTGATGAACCCTCTGGAATAGCCTTGCCAAAAGCCGTAAGCGAAGAAGGCGATAAAGCCAATATCTATAGGCATGAGTAAGGAGTTATGCGCTGCAAAATTTATGACAAAGATAGGTCATGCCGACAAAACTTCTCCAAACTGTATTTTTGGCGCATGAAAGATAATTCCTATGGCCTCCCTGCTTCACTTTTACTCGCCTTAGCCTCTTCGCCGCTGCCGCAGGCTAAAGCGAGTAAAGGCGGCGGCGAGATGCTACGGTGGGTAAAACTGCTTCTGCTACTGCTACTGAGCTCTTGTGGCAAAGACCCAATCTCCCTCCCGTCTTTTCAGGAATTGCCAAGTCCCGTAGCGGAAGATATCAGTTCCATTTCCTTTTCTGATTCCCTGAATGGTTCTCTAACAGGCGGGAAGGCCTGGAAACATGGCTTTGTGATGAACACCTTTGACGGCGGGCATACTTGGAATACCGACACTACATTCGATTGGAAAATGGAGCATGTTTGTTTCGATTCAAGGGGGCAAGGCTATGCATGCGGACAAAATACCCTGCTCTACCGACCGCCGGCAGAACAGCATTGGCGGGTCTTTCGCATTGATTTTCAATGGCTACGGGCATGCCACTTCCCGGATGGTAGGCGAGGGGCAGTGGTAGGTGGCGGAGATTATAGTGGGGGCATTGTGCATACTTTTGGCCCAGAACCGTTTTGGGAAACAGATACCCTCCGAATTATCCCAAGTGAAATTGAATCCGTTTGGTACTCAGATTCCATCACGCTCCATGCGGTGGGCTTTGGCTGGGTAATGCGTTCAAGCGATGCAGGCAAATCGTGGGAAAGACATAATATAACAGGCGATTTTTTTCAAAGTGTCCATTTTCCCACACCTTCCACGGGTTATACCTGTGGAAGTTCAGGCACGATTTTGAAAACCACAGACGGCGGCCAGCATTGGCGCAGCATCCGCAAGGGAGGCAGTACAGGTAAACGCCTCAAACACTTTCGTGCCCTCTGGTTTGCTACTGCCGACAAAGGCTGGATAGTGGGCAACAACGGCATTTTTTGGCAAACGGAAGATGGCGGCGAATCCTGGAATCCAGTAGAAGAAGCACCTTCGAATGCCGATTTTACCCATGTTTTTTCTTTGGGTAAAAAAGGCTGGGCAACTGCAAAAGACGGGCGGCTGTTTAGTTTTGATAATTATTAAACCGTAAAATTTAAAACCGGAAAACCGCAAAATTTAAAACTGTACACGATGATTCGAAAAAGGCCAAAATCTGCCTTTTTCGAGATCAGGCGCTTCTCGGTTTTAAATTTTGCGGTTTTCCGGTTTTAAATTTTGCGATTTAATATCTAATTATCGAACTATTATCTTCTTTACGCCTCTAACCGCCTCATTTTCAATAGAAACAGCATACACCCCATCGGGCAAATCAGCAATTTGCATAGTCAGTAAACGGCTGCCTGCTGCCAGGGACCACGTGCGGACACGCTGTCCAGCGGTGTTGTATATAGAGATGAGCGCATCAGAAACGAGCGCCTCGTTCAACGAAAAGCGCAACACATCGTCCGTGGGGTTGGGCGAAAGATCAAATGCGATCTTGTTAAGCAAGTCTTTTGTCTCCACCAGCGGTGAAATATGGAAGATACCTGATGCCATTCCACCTTCGCCGTCGGATACTACAAAACGGAACTCATCAGCACCAGCATTCCAACCATAATCGAAGTAGCGCAGTGCCCCATTGTCAATGTCGAATTGACTGAACTGGCCTCCAACAGATAAAGCGAAGCCATTGCTTTCCAGCAAGCCTTTCTGTGGCGCACTGACAAGTGTAAAAATAAGTTCTGACGGGGAATTGTTCGAGTCTTCTGCTTTGAGGTAGCTGGCATCAATGGTCGCGTTGTTGCCAGACGCAGGTTGCAGTACGTTGTTCACCGTGATCAATGGTGGATTGGTAGCCTCGTTGGAGCAGATTTGAAGTTCAAATGCCGATAGAGAACCGCCTGAGCTGACCTGATTGTCTTTCAACCTAAGTGTCCATTCACCAGCAGCGTTTTCGCCATTAAATGAGCTGAGTAAGCCGTTTGGTTTAGAGGCAGCATTGTTGTTAGGAGGGGGGCAAGCGAACACTGCCGCTGCACCATCGTCGAAACGGATGTTGAAAGGGCCATTGCTGCTGCTACACCGAGTTTTCCAAAGCAAGACATCGGTGCCTGCGGGGCTGATGATGTGTACTTCCAAATCGCTAAAATAATCGTGAAAACCCTGCACCTTCATAACATTCACATCACTGATCTGGCCACCTGCAAGCAGGTTAATTTTCGATTCAACGGTAGGGGTACCGTTGGCGGAAACGTTTTTGGGAAGGTCGTTGGCCCCAAGTTGAACACAGCTGAGCACACTCACCACAAATACTTGTGTTTCAGACCAGTCACTATAGCCACAATCATTTTTCGCACGCACGCGCCAATAGTAAACACCACCCTCATTCAGCGGAGTGGTGATTTGGAAACTACCTGTAGTGGAGTTGAATTTTGATGCCACGATGACGTTGGGGACAAACGATGGGTTGGTCGCCAACTCTACGTCGTAAACATCGGCATCTGCGCTGAGGCTCCATTGGAGCAAAGGCAACAAGTTCACACCCGTTGCATTGTTGGCGGGCAAAGTGGGCACAAGACCCGTAAAATTATTGCTGACGCTGGTCAATGTAATTACTGAGTTAGAAGTCCCGGCCCCAGAAGTGCCAAGCACAGTCACATCGAATGTGGCTTCAGGTGAGTTTGCCGGCAAAGAAATAGTCATAGTGGAAGCGCCCCCTGCAAGCACAGGGTTGGGGCTAAAATCAGCCGTTGCCCCATTAGGAAGTCCTGTGGCTGATAAGGTAACAAGGCCTGAAAAACCTGCCACGGCGGCAGTATTGATTTCTGTGCTGTATTGGTTGGGCAAACACAAAAATCCATGCAAAGCAGCCGCACAAATCGAAAAATTCGCTACAGTTGGCTGTTCAATTTTGAAGTTGGCGTTGGAGATGTCAAAGAATACATTGTCTGCTGCTTCCACCCGAACACGCGCCGTGGTAGTGACGTTGTTTGGCACCAGGATACAGGCTTTTCCAATATTCGGGACACCTTCGGCCAGGGTTACTGTATTGGTGGTGCCGCCATTGGTGCTTAGGCGGATGTTTACTTTTTGGCAATTGACCAAGGTGTTATCGGTGCCGGCAACATCCCAGGTCACGGTTTGGTATTCGCCTACTTTCCATATAGTAACTGCCGCATTCGGGTAACTCACCAGGAATGGACCTGCAGTGGTAGTAGAACGTAGCGACACCGTATCCATACCTACACCGCCGCCGCCGGGCTTGTTGTCGCGGGCTACCAGCACAAAATTGAAGTCGCGGTTGTAAGTCGGCAGCACCTCGGTAACGGTATTTGTATTCGAAATCACCGTTTGGATGCGCGGAAATGTGCGGGTTGGGTTGGTGGTAGGCTCATACCACCGAAAAGCCGGGGAGTTGCCAACAGGGCTGCCGAGCGGGGTGGTTGGGCCAAGGTCCATTTCATCCCAGGAATAGGTCAAAGGGGTGTCACCATCTGGGTCAACTGCCAAGCCTGTCAATTCAAAAGGGGTACTAATTGGGATAAAGAGATTGTCAGGATAAGGGGTCGTAATGATGGGGTCGTTGTTGCCATTGATCAAATCAGTGCCGCAGGTGGCGCCTTCTTGATATTCTACAAAATTGCGAATTTCAGCAATAGAGCAAGCGTGGTAGTAGAGTGCGGTACCGCCGCCGCCAATATTGTTGGTACCACAGGCGCCGTTGTAGGACATAATGGTACTGCCGCTGCCTGGCTCGCAAGCCGATCCATAGGTGAACTGGCTGTCAAGGGAACACTGATTGAAGGTGTGTCCAGAGTTCCACATGTGGCCGATCTCTTGACCCACAATGGCAAAAAATTCGCTTCCATATGGTGGCCCGTACCATGCAGAGCATCCACGGCCTTTTGTTTGGGTACAACAAGTGCCACCGGCAACGCCAATGGCTGCGCCGCCCAAGTATCGCGCAAATACGTGGCCCACATCAAATTTATCAGTGGAGCCAAGCACGTTAAACATGGCACTTGAATTTTGGCTCATCCAGCCACCAACATCTGTTCCTGTATAAGGGTCTGTAGCGGGGTCTAAGAAAATGATGTCATACGATTCAGGGATGAGTATGAGCTTAATGTTGATATCGCGCTCATAAATAGCGTTCAACATATTTGTGAACTCTGTCACCTTTTGAAACACTGCGTCTTTGGTGCCGCCATTGTCTTGTGAAAACTCGCCTGTGCAAGCGACGGCAAAGTTGTATTGTTTCAACACCACAGCACCTTCTAAAAGGTTGCCGTCTTCTGGGCGTGGCGCTCCGGTGGAAAAGCGAGGGGTACTGTCTGTTTTCAAATTTGAAAAATCAAGCGGAGCTTCGATTTTTGTTGGCAGCGTCCCGGAGAGTGGGTGACGCGGCTCGTGAATCGGGTCGTAGGCCATGTAGTATTGGTTTTGTCCCAATGCTACAGGCTGCACCAGTTCATAGCCTTTATCAGGGCGAATAATCATTGCCCGAAGACCCCAGTAAGGTGTTACTGTGATTCGCACCTGCATGCCCGCCGTGTAGAGCGAGGTGCCCAAAAGGGTCAAAATTTCGGGGTGTTGTGCCTCTAATTTTGGGTCCATAGGACTGGTTTTCAACACAGAAAACTCCTCCATGAAGCCGCTGGCCATGGGCAATGTGACGCTGACAAAGCGCTGTTTGGCATCCGCAGAGAACTCTCTGGGTGCTTTGCCCAATTGGGCTACAATCGCTTCGTAATCAAGTATAAACGCCGAATATTGCAGAGGCTCGAATTCGCGCTGAGCGGTTTCGGACAACATTACAGCATCTGGTGAGATAGACTGAAAGTAGTTGGGAGACTTTTGAGCCAAAAGGCTGGCGCAGAACGCCGAAAGGAAAAGTGTGAATAGTATGCGCATGGTTATGGTTGTTGATGTGTTATCAAAGCTTACGGGTGCAAATTTCAGGACTTCCACAAATGCTGCGAGTGAATTTAGGCAACTTTGCCCAAAGAAGACTATAATCGTTATAAAAGGACCGCCCGAACGATCAATACACCGCCAAAAAAGACCATTAAAAGCCCCAAGCCAAGCTGAATTTTTCGCGTATGCTCTGGAGTTAGAAATTTCCGCAAGCGCTTCGCCGCCCAGGCTTTCAGGGTATCAGTTATGACAAGCGTAGCGAGCATACCCCCGAAAAAAATCAGCATCTCCTGTCGGCTCCATCCGCTAGGCACCACTACCGCAGTTACGATGCCGAGCCAAAAGAACACGGTGCCGGGGTTCACCGTGTTTAGCAAAAAGCCCCGTAACCACCACCACAAGTAGGTTTTGTGGTTCGGCGTTTCTACCCATTGGCCTTCGAGAAAACTCCCAGAAAGTTTCCTCATAATCCGTGTTTTCCAAATGGTACCCAACCCAAAACCTGCCAGCAATAAGCCTCCCGCCAGTCCTGCCCACATTTTGAAACGCGGCAAAGCCACCAATGCTTCCATCGCTTCAACGCCATAAAACGCTGCCAGTACATACAAAACATCGCTTACCCAAATGCCTGCTGCAACCGCTACTCCCGCCCGAAATCCTTGCCCAATGCCCGCCTCTACAATGGCGAACATCAAGGGGCCGACCAAAAAACTGAGCGAAATACCAAGAAGGATTCCTTGAAGAAGCATGGGGGAATTGGTTCAATTATTCGATTGGAGCGATTGTTTGGATTGATTCGATTGATTCGATTGAGGAGATTGATTCGATTAGGTACGATTGGTTTTATAAAAATTGAAGGCAAAGGTACTACGGCAGATCGTTCAGCCAACCCAATCGAATCAATCTCCTCAATCGAATCAATCGTAACAATCCCTCCAATCGAATCAATGTATTTTTGCCCCATGGACTATGCCAGCATCATTCAAGACATCGCTTCCGAGGTACACCCCTTGTTCGGGCAGGGAAAGGTGGCCGATTACATCCCAGAACTTGGTAAAGTTTCGCCTCAACAGTTTGGGCTTTGCCTTCAACTGAATGATGGTACGAGCCACGAATTTGGGGATAGCCGAACCAAATTTTCCATCCAGAGCATTTCCAAAGTATTTGCGCTAAGCAGAGCGTTTGGATTGCTTGGCGAGGATTTGTGGCAACGAGTGGGTGTGGAACCAAGCGGCAATGCATTCAATTCGCTCATGCAGTTAGAGTATGAAAAAGGCCTGCCACGTAACCCGCTCATCAATGCAGGGGCCTTGGTGGTGACAGATATTTTAGTTTCAAAATTTGAAAACCCAAAAGCAGAAATCCTGCGTTATTTGCGACAATTGGCTGGTAATGAAGCCATTCATTTCAGCAATTCGGTTGCCGAGTCGGAACGAAAAACGGGCTACCGGAATTTCGCACTGGCTTATTTTCTAAAATCTTTCGGCAATCTGCACAACGACGTTGAGCAAGTGCTCGATGTGTATTTTCATCAATGTTCGGTCGAAATGACCTGCACCGAACTTGCCCGCGCCATGCAGATTTTTTCGCAACATGGTATCGAGCCAAACTCCGCCGAACGCCTGCTCAGCTCCAGCCAAACCAAGCGACTCAATGCCGTGATGCAGACCTGTGGCTTTTACGATGAAGCGGGCGAGTTTACTTTTGCCGTCGGTTTGCCCGGTAAAAGCGGGGTGGGCGGTGGCATTGCGGCCTTGTTGCCCGGACATTACAGCATTGCAGTTTGGAGCCCGGAGCTCAACAAAAAAGGCAATTCGGTGCTGGGGATGAAGGCTTTAGAGTTGTTCACTACTTTGACGGGGAGTTCGGTTTTTTAGCAGATCGAAATTCATTTCGCTACGTTGCGCGAAATTCATTTCGCAAGAAGTGAAGCGAAATAAATTTCGCCCTACGTTTGCCACATGGCAAAACGACTCCCGCTCAACTCCCCTCCTCTGCAATCCTTGTTTCCTGTCCGTCCTCCGCTCGCCGTCCTGATTTTATACTCCATGGGCCAATTGGGTTGGTCGCTTGCAAGTTTTTCGGTCGGCAATCTGTTGGTATATTTTTACATGCCGCCTGAGCAAGGCGTGCCGATGTTCCCTTCGCTCATTTATCAGGGAGCGGTGGTAGGCGTGCTTACCTTGATCGGTATTGTGAGTGCTGGCGGGCGTGTTTTGGACGGTATCGTAGATCCATTGGTGGCAAATTGGAGCGACCGAAAAAAATCCTCCTTTGGCAAACGGCGATGGTTCATGTTGCTGGGTGCGGTGCCTTTTGCGCTGTTTGCCACCTTGGTTTTCTTTCCACCCGAAAGCTCGGAAAGTGCTTCAAACTTCCTTTGGCTGACCATTGTCATTGCGCTGTACTACTTCTTTTTTGCTTTTTATGTCATCCCGTTCAACGCACTCCTGGCGGAGCTTGGCCATACACCCAAGGATCGTTTGCTTGTCAGTACGCTCTTGTCGGTTGCCTGGGCACTGGGTTTTGTGGTGGGAAATAGCGCGTATGCCTTGCAAGGGGTATTCGAACAGACAGGCCAAACACCCTTGCAGGCTTTCCAAAGCACAATAGTGCTGCTCCATGCTATTGCCTTGATTTTCATGCTATTGCCAGCGATATTTTTGAATGAGCAACGATATGCCCGCCAAATGCCGAGCGATCACAATTTGCGGCAGGCTTTGTCAGCCGTGTTTGGAAACAGCAATTTTAGATGGTTTTTAACTTCGTTTCTGCTCTATTGGCTTGCACTTACTTTTATCCAGTTGGGGGTGGGTTTTTACACCACGTTGTTGTTAGGTTTGGATAAGAGTATGGCGTTCACCTTTTCCCTTCTGAGTTTTCTCACGAGTTTTCTGCTCTATTTCCCGATGAATTTGCTGGTGAATAAATGGGGCAAGCGCCGCGCTATGTTGACGGCCTACCTGATGTTCGGAGCCATTTTTATCGTAGTCGCTTTTGTCAAAAACATCCCGTTGCCCAAAGAATGGCTGCTTTATGGGCTGGCCGTGGCGGCTGCGGGACCATTGGCCATTTTTGGGATATTGCCCAATGCCATTATCGGCGATGAGGTGGAACGCGAAGAAAGAGAGAGCGGGAAGCAGTTGGCGGGTATGTTTTTTGGCGTGAGTGCCTTCACAATGAAAGTGGGCATCTCGCTCGCCAATTTGATTTTCCCATCGCTCCTGCTTTTTGGCAAAAGTTCTGAAAACCCCCTTGGGGTGCAATACACTGCTATAGCCGCCGTACTGTTTTGCGTCGCTGGATGGTGGGCGTTTGGGAAATATACGGTAGGCAGTGGCAGTGGGCAGTAGCAGTAGGCAGTAGCAGTAGCAGTCGGCAGTATACCAAGCGCGGAGAAGCCTGCTCCCTGCCAACTGCTACTGCTACTGCCTACTGCCTACTGCCACTGCCTACTGCTACTGCACCAGTGCCACTGAGTCTACAATGTATTCCGTTTCGCCTTGCCAGAAGAAAACCTGGTAACGCTGGATGTAATGGACTCGAACAAGTTTGCCCTCCATATTTTCCAACTGGTCAGAAATCTGCGCGTTTTTGACTGAAAATTCCCAGGCAGTCATAAGGCCATTGGGGGAGAGGTTGAGCGTGCCTTCGTGGGTTTTGAAGATCACACCGCGCCGTGATATTTTGAACAATTGGCCCGAACGATAGCCGTCTGAGTAAGAAAGTTGGCTGTAAGTGAAATAGCCGATGCAAACGACGAGGAATACCCCGAATACGATCCAGAGGAAACGACGGCCAATTTTTTTGGCGGTCTGTTTGGCTTGGCTGAGTTGAACTGACATAGTGTAATGGTTATGAAGTGATGCCCGCCATTATCCCGAGCCTTCAGGACTATGACGGCTATGAGTGGCTGTATTCGCTGCAAAACTACAAAACCCTGCTGACTGCTACTGCCAACTGCTACTGCCAACTGCTACTGCCTCCTGACCTAAACCCCCTTCTTCTTCCCCCATATCTGAACATGCAGTCGGTCAGAATATCGGAAGCCATGGTTTTTGCAAATTTCGACCAACCATTTTCGACGTTGGGCGAGTATACGAGCAGAAATTCCCTCAGGCATGAGCCACACTTTTTCGGACGCGATGGAATACGTTTTGAAAAGGCCCATAACCTCATCAAGGTCGCTTTTTTCAGCAATTACAAATTTGAAATTGGCTTTTGGCGAGGCCGCAAAAAAACGCAATGCAGCGGGTTTCTCGCGCAATCGGCGCGGAGTGGCGCTGTTCTCCAATTTGGGTGAAACGTTGTACTGGTCAATGACCGCATCGAAATCTGGGGTGGGGGAGAGGGTGCCATTGGTTTCCACTTCAAACCTGTAATCGCTTGATTTACTCCGCAATACATCCATGAGCGTCACAAGTGCTGGCTGTTGGAGCATGGGTTCTCCACCTGTAAGTATGACGTTTTTGCAATTGAAACTTGCAATTACATCGGCGATTGATACCACCTCGCATTCAGCAATCCAGTCTTTTTTTGCAAATTTCTGGTAGCCGGGTTTCGTGTCGTTGTTGTGTGGAAATCGGGTGCCTGTCCAGTTCCAGGTATAATCCGTGTCGCACCAGATACAATGGAGATTGCACAAGGATGTACGAACAAATACCGATGGAATCCCCGTGCTTTTCCCTTCGCCTTGTATTGAATGGAATATCTCCGGTTGGCCGCGAAGCAGGGCGAGCTTTAGGAAATCTATTCGTCGAGGATTTTTTATCCGCTGTAGCAATGACGAATCCTGGGTATGATTGGGAGTGGACAAGGACGCTTTTTGCGTACAAAGGTAGTGGCTGTTTGGAATCCATCCTTTGGCTTTTCAAAAGATGGACACCAAACAGCCTCAATTCTGCGGCCGGGATTACTAATGTCTTACTGCTGCACTTTCTGAACGAGGGGGATGTTGAGATATTTGGATATCATGATATTGGGAATATTAAGCGGAGACGCTCTTAGCCAATATCTCAATATCTCAATATCCCAACACCCCCACTCGCAGAGTCAGATCAAGCGTTGAGAATATCAAGCCCGATTACTGACACCAAAGGTGTAGCAGTTTGAACCATGAGAAAACGGGTTAAAGAACTTTAAGGTGGAGATTAAAGCAGACTCGTGTCTGCCCGCACAAATGTAGAATTTAACAAAAGTTATTTCTACGTTTTTTAAAGAAATATTTTTATTTTTTAATCTGTGACAAATTGCACAAGTTGCCTTTGATTTTTTTGAGCAAATTCGTGCAATTAGTGGCTCCAAAAACCATTGCTACCTTCGCAGCCAATTTAAGCGCGAACTATGCTTTACCTCCTGCTTACGGTGGCTTGCTCAGTACTGCTGGGCTTCATTTTCAAACTTTTTGCGCGTTTTGGCATAGATGGTTTTCAGGCCATTGTGTTCAATTACGCTACCTGCTTTTGCTGTGGTTGGCTGCATTTGGGGCATTTCCCGATGCAAGCAGAAAATTTTGGCACTCCATGGATGCCTTATGCCCTTTTACTGGGGCTGATTTTTATAAGCGGATTCAATATGGCGGCGCTTACAGTGCGGTATTTTGGGGTAACTATTGGACAGATCATGCAAAAAATGTCCATCCTGATGACGGTGCCATTTGCCATTGTGGCCTATCAGGAATCGGCGGGTTGGGTCAAAATCGTTGGGATATTATTCGCCTTGGTTTCTATTGTTTTGGTCAATTGGCCAAGTACCCCGGAACGCCGTTCCGAGGAAAAGGAGGCCCCGGAACAGCGTTCCGGAGTACATAATCTCAAAAACCTGCTGTGGATACCCATTGCCACCTGGATTTTGGCAGGCTTGCTGGAAGTGCTGCTCGTGCGTGTCCAAAACGAAGGCTTTGCAGACATGTCAAACCCAACCTTTATCATCACGATTTTTGGAACGGCGGGCACCATAGGTTTGTTCCTTGCAATAGTTGGCTGGGCGACTGGCCGGCTTCAATTTTCCTGGAAAAACGTGGCTGCGGGCATCATACTCGGCATCCCCAATTATGGTTCGATGTTATTCATGCTCTTTGCGCTGGACTGCGGACTGGAAGGTTCTTTTGTTTTTCCCGTAGCGAATGTCAGTATAATTGTGGTCACAACCATTGGGGCTGTCACGCTGTTTCGGGAGCGGCTTTCGAAGATCAACTGGGCGGGAGTCGCCCTTGCTGTAACCGCGATTGGGTTAATCACTTTCTAAACCATGGCATCTAAGCAAAACGAATTCCTGTTCCATCCCAAAAACGTGATGCTGTTCATTCTGCTGTTCGGCCTTGCGTTTTTGTTTTTGGCGCTCACAGTGGCATACGTTTACATTCGTGTCACCAATGAAGTGCCGCCCGTTCGGGTACCGATCTTGTTCGTTTTCAACACTTTCATCCTGCTTGCCAGCAGTTGGACGATGGTGCGTGCCCGACGCTGTTACCTGGCCGACGACACGCTTGGCTATCAGCAAAACTTACGATTGACGATCTGGCTCTCGATTTTTTTTACCCTGATGCAGGCTGTAGCATGGTGGTGGCTTTTTAAGCACAACATCAACCTGGGCACTTCTACCACGACGGGTTTTTTATACGTCATTTCGTTTGTACACCTGTTACACGTGTTGGCTGGGCTGCCTTTCCTTTTCCAATTTTACCTCGCTGCCAAAAAGCACATGGTGGATCCTGTTACCGTGCTGGTCTACTTTTCTGACCCTGAAAAACGCCTGGGCCTTCGCCTGCTCACGATTTACTGGCATTTTTTGGACGGGCTTTGGATTTACCTCGTACTGTTTTTCGCCGTGAACCAGGCGTTTTAGACAAGGTTTTTTTGACAGGATTTACAGGATGAACAGGATGTGTACATCGAATTGCCGGCGAAGCCGAAAAAAAAATCCTGTTCATCCTGTAAATCCTGTCAAAAAAAAACTACTGGTCCTCCTTCCGCTTTTTAAGAAGCAAATACTGGACCCTCAAGTTGCTCTGGATTGAATCCACTAAATAATTGGAGATCAGGTAATTCAGCCCCCGCACACTGTCTTGGCCAACGGCTGGAAGTCTTGCAAGCCATGCGGAATTGTCCACCACCGCACCATCCAAAATTGCCTGATCGAAGCTTGTGCGCTGGATAGTCGCCCCGAAAAGATTTGCTTCCGAGAGATCGGCATTGGTAAAATGCGTTTGGCGGAGTTTGGCGCCTGCCAGATTCACGCTCCACATTTTTGCGCCGTAAAAATTGGCCTGTGTAAGGTCTGCAGATTCAAGATAGGCATTTTTCAGGTTCGTTTGTCGGAACCGAGCTTCCCGCAAATTGGCACGTACAAGCACAGCATCAGATAGATCGGCGGCACTGAGATCGGCACGGCTTAGGTCGGTTTCATCGAGCGTAGCACCAGAAAGCTCAGCATGATGAAGATTTATACCGCTCAGGTATTCGCCAGAAAGTACAGCGTCTTTCAGATCGGCGAATGAAAAATCGGAGAACTGGAAGATCTGTCGCAGCGAACTGTTGTCAATCTGACTGTTCACGAGGCTTACCAACAGATGTCCCCGCTCCGGGCTGAGCTCCCGGTCCACGAGCGAATCACCTTCCAGGTATTTATAAGGGCGAAGACTTTTGCTTAACGCTACTACCCGACCAATGATTTGAGGGGAAAGGTCGCGCACACCGGGCTGCCCGATGTCTGCTTTCAGTTCGCGGTCCATGGCATCCAAAAGATTGCCCATCAGGAAAATAAGCGAACTGCGGCGTTCGGCTTCCTGGAGGTAGGTCTGCTGATCGAGGCGGTAGTTTTGACTTTGGAGCAACTGGTTTTGCCTGGTGAGGATTTTGTTCTGATTAAACAAAAGCATCGTGCCAAGTAAACCACCAAACCCCAAAAAAAGCATTTGAAACACCATTAAAATCCATCGCCGGAAACTCATCCAAGAGTACCAAGCGAAGATTTTGGTGAAGAGCAGGTTGAAGTTTTCCTGTGCTTCGGGGAAATGCCGATGCCAGGCATTCAGGAAAAGGTGCTGGGCATTTTCTTTCACGTCTGCCAGATCGGTATCGCTAACGCCGAAAAGGCGTTGCAGCACTTTTTCCTTGTTCTGCACCAACACAAAAGAAATCCCGGCCAAAAATACCACCAGTACCACAAAGCCAACAACGAGCGAGGTGATGTGTTCTTCCAACGCGCTTGGTCCCATCAATGCAATGACCGCCCCGATAAGTACCCCTATCAAAAGCGCCACGATGGTGCGTGACCAAATATCAACCAGCTGACTTGCTTTAGGCTCGGGTCGTTCGTTGTTTTCCATCATTTTTTTCTAGTGCCGCATCCACCGAATAGCCTGTGAATTGGCGAGATAGATTTTTTGTTCATCAAGGCATGAGGAGGGCGCAATGCGGGACATTTTAACCGACGAAGAACGCAGATGAACGGAAAATATGGCCGTCAATTCACAGGCTATTCGGTGGATGCGGCACTAGGCTCAATGATGATGATGCCCACCTGGTCCGTGCACGTGACCGTGCTCAATCTCAGCGGGTTCTGCATCGCGCACACCTTCCACATGACCTGTGAAAAAGAGGTCAACACCAGCCATTGGGTGGTTGAAGTCAAGCTTAACCTTGTCAAGCCCGACCCAGGCTACCATGCCTTGCATACGGTTGCCCTCCTGGTCTTGAAGCGGGAGTACGTTGCCTATTTCGAGGAGTCCGTCAGGGATTTTGCCTTCGTGTTCAAAAATTTGTTTGGGCACCTCCACCAGTGCGGTCGCATCATATTCACCGTAGGCCTGAGCGGCTGGAATACCAAAAGCGAACGTGTCTCCGATGGATAACCCTTTAAGATTAGCCTCAAAAGCAGGGATCATCATGCCTACGCCGTAAATAAAAGCGAGCGGTTCGCCACCATTGGTGGATTCTACAAGTTGTCCTTCGGCAGTGCCTTCGTTGAGGGTGTAGTGGACGGCCACCACTTTGTTTTGCTCAATAGTCATTGAAAATCAATAGTTTGTTTTGGTATTGTCACGCTTCGGTGTGCTGTTTTATACATGATTTTTTGGAGCGGAACGACGAAAAATCCTCGCTCAAGACCAAAAAGTGCGCGAAGATAAGGGGTTTTTCAATGTCCAATATCCAACAAGGAATGTCCAATTTCCAAATAAGCATTGGGCTTGGAGTTTGTGGTGATTCATTGGCATTGGGTCAACGAGATCGGTAAAGCCCGAAACCCACTTGGACCTTGGACATTCCTTGTTGGATATTGGACATTCCCTTGGACATTCCCTGAGATTTCTACCTTTGCGACACATTCTAAAAAAATTTCTAACCATTTCACCCGCCATAGTCCCGAGGGCTTGGGACCAAGGAGGAAAAAATACCAGTCATTATGATAATCGGTGTACCAAAAGAGATAAAAAGCAATGAAAACCGCGTGGCGCTCACTCCTGCAGGTGCTATGGAATTTGCCCGGCGCGGCCACACCATCTTTGTACAAAGCACGGCCGGTATTGGCAGCGGCTTTGAAGACAAGGACTATTTGAGCGCTGGCGCACAGATCCTAGCCACTGCTGATGAGGTGTGGGCCAAGGCCGAGATGATCATGAAAGTAAAAGAACCCATTGCCGAGGAATATGCTCGTTGCCGTGACAATCAATTGATTTTCACTTACTTCCACTTTGCTTCGAGCGAGGAATTGACCAAAGCAATGATCGAGCGCAAATCAATCTGCCTTGCTTACGAAACGGTGGAGACCAAAGACCGACAGCTGCCATTGCTTATTCCGATGTCGGAAGTTGCGGGTCGGATGGCCATTCAGGAGGGCGCGAAATATTTGGAAAAACCCGCCAAAGGCCGGGGAGTATTGTTGGGTGGAGTGCCGGGCGTTCCGCCGGGAAAAGTGCTGATTCTGGGTGGCGGCATCGTGGGCACACAGGCTGCCAAAATGGCTGCGGGCCTTGGGGCACAGGTGACGATTTTGGATGTGAACCTCACTCGTTTGCGCTACCTCAGCGACGTAATGCCAGCCAACGTAATCACCCAATATTCCAATGAATACAATATTCGCCAGTTAATACAGACACACGATCTCATCGTTGGCGCAGTGCTTTTGCCAGGTGCAAAAGCGCCCAACCTCATCACTCGCGATATGCTTAAACTGATGCGTCCCGGAACAGTGGTCGTGGACGTAGCGGTAGATCAGGGTGGTTGCATCGAAACGACTCGCCCGACAACCCATGCCGACCCTACCTACATTATTGATGACGTAGTACACTATTGCGTGGCCAATATGCCGGGTGCTGTGCCCTTTACTTCTACATTGGCGCTCACAAACGCGACACTACCTTATGCGCTTCAATTGGCCGAAAAAGGCTGGAAAAAAGCCTGCGCCGACAATGCTGAATTGAAACTCGGCCTTAATATCGTTGGCGGAAAAGTGGTGTACAAAGGAGTAGCCGATGCTTTCGACCTGCCACTGCAGACGGTGGAATCGGTGATGTAAAAATGCTAAAATAGAGCCCTTGATTTGATTTTAGGATATTGCAACTTTCCGAAAGTTTTAAACTTTCGGAAAGTTCAACGATTGTATGCTATTAAGAGCCAGTATCAACTTCAATGTGGTGTACTACTTGTGCTCAGTAATCCAAAGTCTAACGTCCTTTATCCAAAGGTCTATAGTCAATGAAATACCTGATTCTTCTCTTCAAACTAGGGCTTTTCGCAACACTTGTGCTAATCCGGCTTGGTGAGTGGGATGTATCGCATTATTACAGCGGGTCGAAGTATCGCGAACCGCTCGATTATTACGTTAGAACCCTTGCGAGCATCGCTATTTTTTTGATGTTTTTGGATTTTGTGCAGTTTGGAACCACTTGGTGGTATCGCCGTCGGCACAAAATAAAACGCGACGACAACTTTATAATAGGTGTAGGGCAGATTTACCTTTTGCTCCTGGTGGTAGGCTTGGTGGTCGGACTTTTATCCTTGTTTCGGATTGATGTTCGGCAATTATTTACCTCCTTGTCCATTGTTTTTGCTGGTATTGCCATCCTTACAAAAGACTACATCTCGAACATGATCAACGGGATGATTATCACGTTTTCAGGCCAACTAAGTATTGGCGACAATGTGCGCATTGGTTTGCATCGTGGGAAGATCACAGACATCACGCTGCAAAACATCCATTTGCTGAACGACGACGATGACATGATTTACATTCCCAATTCAATATTGCTCATTTCCGAGGTAGTTAATTACACTAAACGAGACATAAAGCGGACAAGTATCGAGTTTGAAATTGATCTCAAACACTTGAAAAACGTAGAGGAATTGGAGCAGATATTGATCGAAACCCTAAGTCCATTTCAGGATCTGATAAAGCCCGAAAGCCATTACCTCCGGGTAGCGGAAGTTAAGAAGGACTTGGTAGCGATGAAATTTCAGTACATCCTGAAAGAACCTAACAAAGACCTCGAACGCCAAATTCGTCGCCGTACCACCCGCCGCCTGGTGGAAATTATTAGTGAACGCGAAAAAATAGCAGATCAAATACCGGATTTGCCGGACTCGGTGGGACACGCGGTGATCTGAACAATTTTAAATTTTCCTGTTCTCCTGTTTTACATTTTGCGGTTTAACATCCTGTCCATGAATCGTTTACAACACGAGTCTTCCCCCTATCTCCTTCAACATGCCCACAATCCTGTGGACTGGTACGCTTGGAAACCGGAAGCATTCGAGCGTGCCCGCGCCGAGCAGAAGCCTATTTTGGTCAGCATTGGTTACAGTACCTGTCATTGGTGTCATGTAATGGAACGCGAATCGTTTGAAAATGAGGGCGTTGCGGCGTTTATGAACGAGCATTTCATCAACATCAAGGTGGACCGGGAGGAAAGGCCTGATGTAGATGCGATTTACATGGAGGCCTGCCAGTTGCTCACGGGTGGTGGTGGTTGGCCGCTCAATTGCTTTCTAACGCCGGATGCAAAGCCCTTTTATGCAGGCACTTATTTTCCACCTCGCTCCATGTACAACCGCCCGGGATGGTTGCAGCTTTTAGAACATCTCGCAAATATTTGGGAAACAAAGCGCGACACCGCGATTGACCAGGCCGAACGCCTGCTTGCAAACATCCAGCGCAACGATGGTATTTTCATAGGTACGCAGCAAAGCCCTCAAACCCTCAATTTCGAAGCCCTTTTCAGCCGGATGCGCACTCAATTCGATCATTCGGAAGGCGGATTTGGCGGCGCGCCAAAGTTTCCGTCTACTATGGCTTTGCAATGGTTGTTGAACTGGCACTACTTTTCTGGAAATCCGGAAGCTTTGGAGCATGCACTTTTTTCGCTTGATAAAATGGCGCGTGGTGGCATCTACGACCAAATTGGAGGAGGATTTGCGCGATACGCTACTGACCGTGAATGGCTCATTCCGCACTTTGAAAAAATGCTTTACGACAATGCTTTGCTCGTGAGTGTGCTTTCCGAAACACATAAAATAGTAGGAAGCGGTCCACGGCCTACAGTCAATAGCCAATGGTCAGCCATCATCGAACAAACCCTCGCCTACATTGCCCGGGAGATGACAAATCCGGAGGGAGGCTTTTATTCGGCGCAGGATGCTGATTCAGAAGGTGTGGAAGGGAAATTCTTTGTGTGGGACAAATCTGAGATCGAAGCAATACTTGGGGAAGATGCTGGGCTTTTTTGCCAATTTTATGGCGTGACCGAAGCGGGAAACTGGGAAGAAAAAAATATCCTCTGGCGACCATACAATTTCGAGGCATTTGCAGCAGACCATAATATAAAGGTAGAAGAACTCCAAAAACGGCTAAATGCCAGTTCAGAAAAACTCCTTGCGAGACGCTCCCAACGCATTTGGCCTGGCTTGGATAATAAAATGCTTCTGGGTTGGAATGCACTTATGACCTCGGCCTACGTGGCAGCGTTTACCGCCCTTGGCCACGAAGAATATCGGCAGGCGGCTGTCCGTAACCTCCATTTTCTTTTGGGCAACTTTCAAAACCAGCCACTCACCACTCACCATTCACCAATCACCAGCCACCAAAGTTGGCGGCATAGTGCGGCTCAACCCTTCGCTTTCCTCGACGACTATGCATACCTGATTGCGGCGCTGGTGGATGTTTACCAGATCAGCTTTGACCCACGGTATTTGCAGCTGGCTGGTGAATGCACAGAATATGTTTTTAAGCATTTCCACGACCCTGAATCGAACATGTTCTTTTTCACAGACATAGATCAAACAGACATTCTTTTTCGAAAAAAAGACCTTTATGACAACGCGACTCCATCCGGGAACAGCACTATGGTACACAACCTTCAACGCTTGGGTATCCTGCTCGACCGCCTTGAATGGCGTAATGCTGCTTCAGAGATGCTCCTTGCCATGCGTGAAACAGTAGAGAAATATCCGCTCTCGTTTGAGCGTTGGGCTATGGCTATGTTGAACGAAGTCTACCCAATCTACGAAATCGCTATTATTGGCGAAAACGCCATTGAAAAGGCCCTTGATATCCAGCGCCGCTTTTTACCAAACAAAGTTATCTCCGCCAGCACAGCGCCAAATGATACACTGCCGCTACTGGCAGGTAAGCCTGGTGCAGCCGACGCACTCATCTACGTTTGCCGGGATTTTGCATGTCAAAGACCCGTTTCAACCCTCGAAGAATTTTGGGAATTGGTGAATTCGTGACAAGCCTTTACTTTCACCATCCCAAAGAGCTGCCAATCATAATGAACATGAAATACTACCACACACTTATTATATATGTGTGCAGCATTGGCTGGCTTTCTGCCCAACAAGTGCCGCAATACAGCTTGTACCTTTTAAACCCATATGCACACAACCCGGCTTTCGTCGGCCTCGAAAATACGCTCGTCGCAACTGGGGTTTACCGTCAACAATGGTCCGGGCTTGCAGGCGCGCCAGCTACGCAGCATATCAACGCACACCTTCCAATCTATGCCATCAGCAGCGGGGTTGGCTTGCGCATCGAAAACGATGTAATCGGAGCGCACAACACTACTCAAGCAGTCTTGAGTTACAGTTATCAGATGGAGTTAAACCGAACTACGTTGCTATCTTTTGGTTTGAGCGCAGGCTGGCTTCAATATTCTCTTGATGGCACAAAACTTCGAGCACCTGAAGGCACTTATGCAGAGCCAAATTTTTCGCACAACGAATCGGTGTTGCCTATTGGGAGAGTGAGCGCCGGCTCTCCAATTTTTGAGGCGGGTATATTTTTTCAATCTAAAAAATGGGATATGGGCGTGTCGGTGCAACCGGTTTTTGCAACCAAACTGAAAGAAAAAGGGAATGGGGGATTTGGTTTACAGCCCGTGCAGCACTACTTTGTGTACGGAGCCTATACACTTCGTATGGGTGAGAACCTGATATTGAAGCCATGCGGTTTAGTTAAAAGTGACTTGAAGGAGACACAATTAGAAGTTTCGACGATGGCACGGTGGCGTGAAAATACTTTTGCCGGCGTTTCCATGAGAGGCTTCGGAAAAAGCTCCCAGGATGCCGCTGTGTTCTTCATTGGATTTAAACTAAACGAAAAAACTACACTGGCCTACGCCTTCGATTTTCCGCTCTCTTCCCTAAGTGCAACCCATCGAGGCAGCCATGAACTCATGATCCAGTATAGCCTGAACAAGCCTATCGGAGTGGGGAATCTGCCACCAATAATTTACAACCCACGTTTTTTTTGAAAAAAAATAACATTTCCGGCATCAAATTTGACAAAAAGCCGACATTTGAGCCGCCTTAAGGAAAACCTTAAAAAAACTGCATCTGGATACAATGAAAAGTTAAAAAGGCGTTTGTGAACGTCTTCACTTGAGAGCATCTTCAAAGGCCAACCAAATTTTATTAAGAAAAGTTTTCGGAAATAATATAATCCTCTGTCTACCTTTACGGGCACATTTTCCAAACCGAACATATTAAGTAGGAAAACACGGGTGTTTAACATGAAAAAACTACAGCATTCATTTCTTCTGCTGCTCTTTCTTGCAGCACTGGCCGCTTCTTGCGGCCGTAGCGAAGGCGGTCAACTAGTTGGCGTGACCAGCCGTCCAAAATGGAAAGGGATTAATCCATACGGTATGGTTTATGTCCCCTCCGGTTCACTCACCATCGGTTCTGGCGATGAAGACATCAGCCGTTCGCTGGTTGCTCAACCCAAGACGATCTCGATCCAGGGATTCTTCATGGACGACACAGAAATCACCAACAATGAATATCGCCAATTTGTTGCTTGGGTGGTGGACTCTCTCGCTCTGCGGAAACTCGACCTTGTATTGGAAGAGTCAGAGAACGACCAGTCTCCCCCTCAGCCAAGCCTCGACTGGGAAGCACGCGGCGATATTGATTGGGAAGCCGACGGTGAAGAAGGTGGCGAGGGAGCCCTCGAAGACCTTTTTTATCAAGGCAACGAACGCTTTGCTGGCCGCAAAGAGTTTGACGTGAACAAACTCGTTTTTGAGTTCCAGTGGTACGACTGGCAAGGTGCCGCACATGCACCAGCCGGCAAAGAGGTCAACCGGACCAGTTTCATCCGCCGTGAATCGGTCAAAATCTATCCCGATACACTGACTTGGATTCGTGACTACTCATACTCTTATAATGAGCCGATGTCGCGTAACTACTTCTGGCACCCAGCTTTCGACGACTACCCTGTGGTTGGCGTAAACTGGAAAATGGCAAAAGCCTTCTGCTACTGGCGTACCAAGATCTGGAACATGGCCGGCGAAACAGAGGAAATATCAGAAGACTTCCGCCTCCCAACCGAACACGAGTGGGAATACGCCGCTCGCGGTGGTCGTGAAGAAGCCTCTTATCCTTGGGGATCCTACTACACCCGCAATGCTAAAGGCTGCCTCTTGGCAAACTTTAAGCCCGGACGTGGTGTTTACCCCGAAGATGGCGGCCTTTACACAGTTAAGGCTGACGGATACTATCCGAACGATTACGGCCTATACTGTATGTCCGGCAACGTGGCCGAATGGACGGAATCCGCTTATTTTGAGAATTCCTATTCCTTTATCCACGACTTGAACCCTGATGTCCGTTACGACGCAAAAGACGACGACCCAAAAACTGCTAAGCGAAAAGTAATTCGTGGCGGTTCTTGGAAAGACGTAGCCTTTTTCCTCCAAACACCAAACCGTACCTACGAATATCAAGACACTACGAAGTGCTATATTGGCTTCCGTTGTGTGCTCACATTCCTCGGTCGTTCTATCAATGACTTCTAAATCAAGAGGTTGCGAAGGGCAAAAAGCAAGAAAAATCTGTTAATATATAATTAAAAGACAGTTCTAGCGTTTTGCCCTTCGTTTTTTGAATCCTCTTTTCTTCGCTTTGCCCATTGGCAAACCATTCCAAAAATTCGGCAGAAAAATCATAAAGCATCTTCGTTGGTTTGCCAATGGCGGACAAATGTGGAGGCAGGCCTTCAATTTGTCTGGCGTTTAAAGCCATTAAGTTCTTTTTTGATTTCTATTTTTGCGCCGCCTTTGAAAAACCTTGTGAAACAAGTCAAGTCAAAAATCATTCAGTAACTGCTAAAACATTCAAGAATAATGAGTACATTCGTTAAATCAAAAGGGTTTAAGTACGTTAAAAACCTCGCAATTGGTGTAGGTGCAGCATTTGTGCTTGCAGGTGCACTTTTCAAACTCGAATCATGGGAAGGCGCTTCCGAAATGCTGATCCTTGGCATGAGCATCGAGGTAATCATCTTCCTGATGCTGGGTATCATCCCACCGGAGCCAGATTACTATTGGCACAAATTGTACCCCGGGCTTGATGATTACGACGCTCGCCTCCAACCCCTCACTGCTGGGCCCACGGATATTGATATGGGTACACCACTGCACGGTGATGTGATTGAGCGTCAATTGGGCGGAATGCTCACCGAGATGCAATCAATGTCTAAAAGCATGGGCGCTCTCAAAGCACTGCAAGAAGTAGATTTCACGGGCACTTCTGATCAGATCAAGTCCATGAGCAACTTCTACACCAAGATGAACGAAGCTATGTCTGACATGGCTAAGTCTGCCGAAGACGTGAAAGCGTACAAAGATCAGTTGGGTGCGCTCAACAAGAACCTTGGCTCGCTCAACACTGTATACGGTAACATGCTTTCTGCTATGGCCAACATCGGTCGTCAGTAAGCCAAAGTAATTTGGTAACATCCTTTCTGTTTCACAATCAAAAACTTAAAGACTTATGTCAATACCAAAGGAGCCGCGGCAACTGATGATCAACCTAATGTATCTGGTGTTGACCGCGCTGCTGGCACTTAACGTGTCAGCCGAGGTAATGAATG
>JBJXGZ010000089.1:0-3108 GCA_046160625.1 Saprospiraceae bacterium | reverse complement strand
CAACCCTACCCACTCAAGCCTACCCCCAGCTCCTTTTTTTTGTGAATACTGACCCCGATGGCGGCTACGTCGCCAAAGCACCTAAGTACGGGATATACACACAGGGCGAAACTTGGGAAGAACTCATTGCCAATATCAAAGAAGCCATTCTGTGCCATTTTGAAGAGGGCGAAGCACCAGTCTCATTTGCATGGCAAATGGTGAAACGCGAAGTGGTTATGGTATGAAAACACCTCGAAACCTAAATGGCTCGGAACTCGCCAAATTGCTGTCAAAAAAATTTGGTTACGAAATCACTCGCCAAAAAGGCAGCCACATCCGCATGACAACGCAAGAGCCCAGCGAGCACCATGTCACTATCCCCAATCACGTTCCTCTGAAAGTCGGCACTTTGTCTGCTATTCTCTCCGACATCGCGGAGCATATAGGCATAGAGCGAGAAGAACTTATGGAAATCCTGTTCGGATAATGCCATGCCCACCTACGCCGACATCATCCTCCCCCTCGCACTGCCCAAGCGAACCTACACCTACTCCGTGCCGGAATCGGTGGCCGCGCTCGTGCAAATAGGGGTGCGCGTGGAAGTCCAATTTGGCAAAAGCAAACTAATGAGCCACGAAAAATTTAAAACTTTTAGTTTTTCTAAAAAAATAGATATTTGTCCCTCTTTGTAATGCCATGAAAAACAAGTTTGTAAAACCTTTCGTAAAGTGGGCTGGTGGCAAAAGGCAACTATTGCCCAAGATTGGCAAATGCCTGCCTAAAAACTATGCCCGCTATTATGAACCCTTCCTTGGAGGTGGTGCCGTCTGGCTCGCCCTTCAGCCTAAAGATTATGTGGTAAGCGACATCAACTCGGAAATGATCAACGTGTATCAAGTGGTGAAATCCAATTTGGAAGAATTGTTGGATGAACTACGAGAATACCCTAATCAATCAGATTTTTATTACAAAACACGAGAATTAGACAGAAGCCCGGAGTTCCAAAACATATCTGCGGTAAAAAAAGCGGCGCGGATTATTTACCTGAACAAGACGTGTTTCAATGGGCTTTTCCGTGTCAACAGCCAAGGCTTTTTTAATGTGCCGTTCGGCAATTACCCAAATCCTGACATTGTGAACGAGGTTTCCTTACGGGCAGCCAACCGCTTCCTTAATGAACAGGAGGGTGAAATTTTGAGCGGAGATTTTGAAGCGATCTTAAAAGGTGCCCCAACAAATAGTTTTGTGTATTTGGATCCTCCCTACGATCCCGTATCTGATAGTTCTTCCTTTACAGGCTACGCCTTAGGAGGATTCGACCGGGCGGAACAGCAGCGCCTCAAGGCGGTTTGCGATGACTTGAATAAGCGGGGATGCAAATTTTTGTTGTCAAATTCAGCAACTGATTTTATCAAAGATCTCTACAAAGAATACACGATTGAAATCGTGGAGGCCAGCCGAAGCATCAACTCCGTAGCCACTGGCCGTGGTAAAGTAGAGGAAGTCCTCATTCGCAATTATGACAAAAAATAACTTGCATTGGAATCGGATATTTCATGACTTGTCGGTTCTCCAAGAACTTGTCGGAAGCGAGACTTTCAAAATCTCGTCCCAGCAAATCAATCGGTACCGCGAAAGCCGCCTGATGGCGAAGTTCGACCACCAATCCCAGTTGCCCCAAATCTTTAAGGACAACGGCCTGTCTATCTTGCCCGTCACGAGGGGCGACTATTTGATCGGGCGCTTTAGCACTTTTGAAAAATTGAGTTACGATCACCGTACTGTTGAAGAAAGGGCATCTCTTCCTCCTCATATCCACACGATTGACCCCACAAATATCTACTCTGAAAGTGCCGCGCTGAACTGTGCGTTTACATCAGGGATGCTCACTGAATTGGTTGGAGAAGACGTTATGCCTACGGTTTCAGGCCGCATGTCAACGTCTGATTTCGAGTTCAAAATCAAAGGTGCGTCACAACCACTTTCGGTCAGGAACAGCCAGTGTGAAATAGATGGAGGCTTTGAAGGTGAGCATAGCCTGCTCTTGCTCGAAGCCAAAAACCAACGGATTGATGATTTTAACATCCGGCAGATTTATTACCCTTATCGGCTTTGGAGCGGGAAGATTCACAAAAAGATAGTGCCTGCCCTTTTGACATTCAGCAATGATGTCTTTTCTTTTTTCATTTACGAGTTCACTGACCAAAGCGACTTCAATTCCATCCAACTCGTCCAGCAGCGCAATTTTTCATTGGTCAATGAAACCGTGACGATGCGGGACGTTCAGGAAATTTTAGACACCACCGTTATTGTACCTGAGCCTGAAACCCCATTCCCTCAAGCAGATAGTTTTGAACGTGTAATAGACTTGATGGGGCTTTTAGCCAACGCAGGCACATTGCCCTACGATTTTCTCACAGAAAATTATGACTTTGCAGATCGCCAGACCTCTTATTACGTCGCTGCTGGTCGCTATCTCGGACTTGTTGATTCATTAGGCGCACGACAAGCTGCCCTGACTTCTAAAGGCCAAAAATTGATGCAGAGCACTTTTAAGGAAAAGAACATGGGCTTTATTCGGTCTATCCTTTCTCACGAAGTGTTCAACCGGTGCATGAAACTGTACTTAGAAAAGGCTGCTCCGCTCTCCCAAGAAGAAATAGTGGGCATCATGCGAGACTGTAGCCTTCGCGGCATTGATAGCCCTGTCACATACGGAAGGCGAGCGCAGACCATCAGAGCTTGGCTCGACTGGATTGTTACCATTTGCGAGTAGCACCATGCCCACCTACGCCGACATCATCCTCCCCCTCGCACTGCCCAAGCGCACCTACACCTACTCCGTGCCGGAATCGGTGGCCGCGCTCGTGCAGACCGGCGTGCGCGTGGAAGTCCAATTTGGCAAAAGCAAACTTTACAGCGGCCTCGTAGAGCGCGTCCACTCGGAAACGCCCGACTATTCGGTGAAGCCCATCCTTTCCGTGCTGGACGAAGTCACGGTCGTCACGCCCCAGCAATTCCAGCTCTGGGACTGGATGGCCGACTACTATTGTTGCACCCTCGGCGAGGTCATGTCCGCCGCGCTGCCCGGCCACCTGAAACTCACCAGCGAAACCAAGTTGGTGG
>JBJXGZ010000088.1:0-28397 GCA_046160625.1 Saprospiraceae bacterium | reverse complement strand
CAATCCCTTTGTAGAAGTTGAACAAGCCGTAATGCTCGTTAGGCGAGTGGATATCATCCGAATCAAGGCCAAAGCCCATGAGCACCGATTTAGCATTCAACACCTGATCGAACATCGCCACAATGGGAATGCTGCCACCGCCGCGCTGGGGCAGGGGCTTTTTGCCAAAGGCCTGTTCCAAGGCTTTTTCGGAGGCTTTATATTCCACTGAATTGGTCGGCACCACCACCGGGTAGCCCCCATGGTGGGCAGTTACTTTGACTTTTACGGATTTAGGCGCGAGTCCCTCGAAGTGTTTTTGGAACATCTTTTCGATTTTCTTTGGGTCTTGATCCGGCACAAGGCGCATGGAGATTTTAGCGAAAGCCTTGCTTGGCAACACCGTTTTTGCGCCTTCGCCGATGTAGCCGCCCCAGATACCGTTCACATCAAGCGTGGGCCGGATACCGGTGCGTTCCACTGTGGTGTAACCCTTTTCGCCCATGAGTTCGGACACGCCGAGGTCTTTCATGTATTGTTTTTCGTCGTAGGGCGCGGTGTTCATGGCCTTACGTTCCTTGCTGCTTACTTTTTCTACATCATCGTAGAAGCCTTTTACGGTTACGCGTTTTTTTGAGTCGTGTAAAGAGGCGATCATTTGACAAAGCACGTTCACGGGGTTTGCCACTGCGCCGCCGTACACGCCAGAGTGCAGGTCTTTGTTCGGGCCTACCACTTCCACTTCCATATAACAGAGGCCGCGCAAGCCCACGGTGATGCTCGGAGTGTTGTTGTCAATGATACTTGTATCGGAAATCAGCACCACGTCGCAAGCCAGTTTCTTCTTGTTGTCACGGCAGAATTTTTCCAGATTTTTGGAGCCAACTTCCTCCTCGCCTTCGATCATGAACTTGACGTTGCAGGGCAAATTTTTGGTTTTCGACATCATCTCAAAGGCTTTGACGTGCATGAATACCTGGCCTTTGTCGTCGCAGGAACCGCGTGCGAAAATGGCGCCTTGCGGGTGGTTCTTGGTCTTTTTTACCACGGGTTCAAATGGCGGACTTTCCCAGAGTTCGAGCGGGTCAGCGGGCTGCACATCGTAGTGGCCGTACACGAGCACGGTCGGTGCTTTCGGGTCCACCATTTTTTCGCCGTACACAATGGGGTGGCCAGGCGTATCGCAGACTTCTACTTTGTCCACACCCACGGCTTTGAGGTGTTTGGCTGTGGCTTCGGCCATACGGCGCACGTCGCCAGCGTATTTTGGGTCGGCGCTCACGGAAGGAATGCGAAGGAGTTCGAGGAGTTCGTCGAGAAAGCGTTGTTTGTTCACGTCGAGGTACTTTTTTAATTCTTTCATGTTTTGGTCAAATCTTTATGGCCCAAAAAGGGCGTTTCGCTGTGCAATATAATGCGGGCAAAAGTCTTTGTTTTTTCTGAAAACCCATCATGATTGGTTCGATTGTGACGATTGATTCGATTGGATCGATTAGTTTGAAGCGATTGATTTGGTCAGAAGTTGCCAGAGTTCATTCCTTTGCAAAGGCAGGAATTATTTTTACAAACCAATCTTAATAATCGAATCAATCGTCACAATCGTATCATTCGAATCAATCGTTACAATCGTATCAATCGTATCAATCAAAAAATGGCCGCTAAAACCTTCTTCTGCATAGACGCCCACACTTGTGGAAACCCCGTTCGGCTCGTGGCGGGGGGCGGACCGAATTTGGTCGGCGCCAATATGAGCGAAAAACGTCAGCATTTCCTGCGCGAATACGACTGGATCCGTCACGCCCTAATGTTTGAACCCCGCGGCCACGATATGATGAGCGGCAGTATTTTATACCCGCCGCACGATGCTGCCAACGACGTGGCAGTACTTTTTATCGAAACCAGTGGCTGCCTGCCCATGTGCGGCCACGGAACGATTGGAACGGTCACAATTGCCATTGAGCAAGGTTTGGTAAGCCCCAAAACGCCCGGCCAACTTCGTCTCGAAACGCCGGCGGGCCTCGTGCAGGTTCGCTATGAGCAGCTTGGAAAAAAGGTAAAATCCGTACGCCTCACCAATGTCCCGGCCTATCTGGCTGCAGAAAATCTGGAAGTGGAATGCCCTGAACTCGGCTCGCTCTTCGTGGACGTGGCGTATGGCGGCAACTTCTACGCCATTGTGGATGTTCAGGCGAATTTCCCTGGACTGGAGCATTTTCGTGGCGAACAGCTCATCGGCTGGGCGCGAGAGATGCGCCGACTGCTCAACGAGCAACATACCTTTGTCCACCCGGAAAACCCAACCATCCAGGGGCTGAGCCACATCCTTTGGACGGGAAAAACGTTAGACCCAGGTTCGACTGCCCGAAACGCGGTTTTTTATGGAGACAAGGCTATTGACCGCTCGCCTTGTGGAACGGGTACCAGCGCACGAATGGCCCAATGGTACGCCAAAGGCCTTTTAAAACCCGGCGATGCATTCATACACGAAAGCATCATCGGATCGAAATTTATCGGGCGTATCGAAGAAGAAACCACCGTGGCTGGCCACAAAGCCATGCGACCCAGCATCGAAGGTTGGGCCATGGTGACGGGCTACAACACGATTATAGTTGATGATGATGATCCGTATGCGCACGGGTTTCAAGTCATATAATTGAGACGATTGTTCGATTAGGGAGATTGATTCGATTGTTACGATTGGTTCTAGTGAGACGATTGACGTGGCAGCCAATTCAAACTATTCGAGATAATTTTAACAATCATCTCAGTCGAATCACTCGTAACAATTGAACCAGTCGTGGCAATCGAATCAATCTCCACAATTGAACCAATCGTGGCAATCAAATCAATCGTTACAATCGAACCAATCGAATTAATTCCATGACCCAAGTCCAAGCTTTCGAGTTCAACCCTTTTGCCGAAAACACCTACGTCGTTTGGGACGACACAGGTGAATGCGTCATTTTTGATCCAGGTTGTTACACCCTGGAGGAGCGGAACACACTGCGCCAATTTATCGAGGATAAAAAACTACGCCCGGTGCGGCTGATTAACACGCATTGCCATTTGGACCATGTTTTTGGAAATCCATTTGTGGTGAAAACCTGGGGAATAGGGCTGGAAATCCACGAAGGCGAATGGCCCGTGTTGGAGCGTTTTGAGCAGGTATGCCAGATGTATGGCGTGCCATTCGAAGGGCATCAGCCCATGCCGGTTAATTTTCTTTCTGGCGGCGAAACACTCACTTTCGGCGACACAAAACTGAAGATACTTTTCACCCCTGGTCACTCGCCTGCGAGCATTTCATTTTACTGCGAAGAAGAGAAGTTTGTGCTGTCAGGCGACGTACTTTTTTACGAAAGCATTGGCCGTACGGATCTTCCCGGAGGCAATTTTGACACCCTGATTCAGAGCATTCAAACTCAAATTTTCACCTTGCCAGACGAGACCTTGGTTTACTCTGGTCACGGTCCGGCTACTACGGTGCGGCATGAGAAGGAGTATAATCCGTTTTTGTAGAAAACCGATGTCCAACCAGGAATTATGGAACTTTATCTTCTTTGCGCCTTCGCCTTTCTCGCCGGATTTATTGACAGCATCGTAGGCGGTGGTGGTCTGGTGCAGGTGCCGGCATTCTTTGTGTTATATCCTCATTTATCGGTGCCCAATATTATCGGAACCAATCGTTTGGCTTCGGCGGTAGGCACTTCGGTAGCGGCCTGGAATTATGCCAGAAGCGTGAAAATCCCCTGGAAAACGGTGCTTTGGGCCGGATTGCCCGCTTCCATCTTTTCCTATCTCGGGGCTACCGTGCAAAGCCTCCTGCCTTCCGAAGTGTTGAAGCCGATTATCCTTATTCTCATTATTGTAATCGCTATTTACACCTATCGAAAGAAAGATTTTGGGCACAAAGAACAGTTCAACGTTGCGCCAGAAAGGATGGGCTGGTGGGCTGCGGGCATCGGCGCAATACTGGGTTTTTACAACGGATTCATCGGGCCCGGTACAGGAAGTTTGCTGGTTTTTGGCTTTGTGAGCGTTATCGGCTACAGTTTTCTCTCCTCATCGGCCATTTCCAAAATTATCAATGTGGTGGCGGATGTCTCCTCGCTCATTTTTTTCCTGATGAACAAATACATTCTTTTCCACCTGGCTCTGCCAATGATGGCCTGCAATGTGGCGGGCGCTTATCTCGGCAGCCGAATGGCTATGCTGCGTGGGAATGCTTTTATACGCCAGGTTTTTCTGGTGGTGGTGGCGGGGATTGTGGCGAGATTTGCGTGGGATGTTTTTTGGAAATAAGAAACAAAAGAGGGTGTCACGCTTTGTGTGTGGACACCCTCTTTTGTCTAAATCTCCTTTTTTACGGGTATAAAGCAATCAGGCGCGGGCCAATTCGTATTGTAACACCAGCAAATCCGTCCTTTTTAAGGGAAGCATGGCAATAGTTCGACCTTGTTTATCAACAAACTCTACCTCAAAATCATCCTTGCTGAATATCTCTACGATAGCCCCGACCTGCCCCTTTTTGAGGTTTTCGGATGGGATCGCTTTCAAAAGCGCGACCGTATCCAGCAGTTTAATTTCTTGATTCATTGCTATAGATTTATTTGATGAAACAACTCGTCAGACGAGGGGAAAATTCCAAAGGTGTTAAAATCCAAGCCGTCAATATTATTGCTTTGCGACCATTTCTTTCCAATACAAACTCGATTTGGTACCGCTGGCCGAACTTGTCTTGACGTGTTGGAACAGCTTCTTCTGTTAGCACGGCTTCTAGAATTTTATCTTTTAAAAATTCAGCCTCCAATATTGTAATGCCTAATACTGCTTCAAAAACAGCTGCTTTGTGCTTACCAACAGGATGTTCTGGATTGAGGGCATAATCCACCAATTTTCCCATTGGTATAAAGGCAAATTCCGCATTTGGCAATAATATCATTTGGGTGATCAATTTTGGACTCCAAAACTACAGATTTCTTAAGAAACCTGAGATTCAAAGTTTTTTTACCACAAAATCCGTCAATTTGGTAAACAAGTGCTTCGTTGCATTATCCCCATAAATCCCATGATTCCGGTTGGGGTAGTAGTAGGTCTCAAACTGCTTGTTGGCTTTTATCAGCGCATCAATCATCTCTACCGTTTGTTGCCAATGCACGTTATCGTCCGCGATACCGTGGCAAATGAGGTAATTGTCACCGCGCAATCGGTTAGCGAAATTGAGCGGTGAATTGTCTTCATATCCTTTAGCGTTGTCAGCAGTGGTGCGCATATATCGTTCTGTATAAACGTTATCGTACCATTTCCAGTTGGTAACAGGCGCCACGGCCATGGCCATTCTGAACACGTCTGCTCCTTTCAAGATGCAAGAAGTGCTGAGGTAGCCGCCGAAACTCCACC
Source organism: Saprospiraceae bacterium (assembly GCA_046160625.1). Taxonomy (GTDB): domain Bacteria; phylum Bacteroidota; class Bacteroidia; order Chitinophagales; family Saprospiraceae; genus M3007. The sequence continues at coordinate 23,018 of JBJXGZ010000088.1, read as the reverse complement.
CGTAGATACCGATGCGGTTTGGGTCTGCCCAAGGTTGCGATCCGATATAACGTGCAGCTGCGATCTGGTCTTCCGTTTCCAGTTTGCCGAGTTGAAGCTGTGTACATTTTCTGAAATCACTTCCCCGGGCGCCCGTGCCGCGATTGTCCACGCTTACCACGACGTAGCCCTTTTGCACCAACATTTGGTGCCAGCTGCTCATGTATCCATCATATTGGTTTTGAACCGTTTGTGAGTTTGGACCGCCATAATTGTCGAACAAAATGGGGTATTTTTTAAGGGTGTCTATCATGGCCGGGCGCAACATCCAACCATTCAATACTGTCCCATTGGATAATGAAAATTGAAAAAATTCCTTCTCAACAAAACCGTATTCATTTCGAAGCCTTTTCACCCGTTCGTTCTTATTGATAACACGCAAAGTGTCATCATTCAGATCGCAAATATGTACCACGGGGGGGGTGTTCGCATCGGACCAAATGTGGGTAAAATATTCAAACGTAGGGCTGAATGCAGCCTCATGCGTACCGCTCGCGGGTGTCAGCAAACGTGCATCACCACCGTTCAGGTCGCCTTCCCAAATCTGTCTGTCGAGGGGCGTGGGGGTGGCGGCTTGAAAGTAAAACTTGCCCCTCTTTTCGTCCACTCCGTAGAAGGCCGTTATGTCAAAATTACCCTTTGTGAGTTCGACTCCAAGCTCCTCTTCTGAGGAATTTGAACTTAAACTATAACGATAAATATGATGCCAGCCGCTTCGCTCGCTAAGCCACAAAAAATGGCGATTACCTTTCAAAAAAACCAGTTTGTTTTCTGATTCGATTTCCACATACGCCGGGTCGGTTTCTTCTAAAAGTAATCGTGTAGGAATCCAGGTTGTCTGGTCTGTCTGATCATAAATACTCCTATCCGGCAAGGCTAACAGCAGGTCGAGGGTGTCTTGACGTCGGTTCAGACGGGTCATAACCAATTGGTTGTCAGCAGTCCAATTAATTCTCGGGCAATAATCGTCGGGTTCGAGGCCCATCAATTTGCCCAACATTCCTTGTGTTTTCAGATCGTATAGGTGGACGCTCACGACTGAATTTGCCTCCCCTACCTTGGGATATTTAAACGTACTGCGGCGCGGGTAGGCTCCCCCTTCGTACCAGCTCAGGGGCATTTCAGGCACCTTAGTTTCGTCAAAGCGGATAAAGGCCAACATCGTACCATCAGGGCTCCAGCGTGTGCCCACCATGCCATTGCCATCCACCGGACTGAACTCTTCCTCGTAAACCCAGTCCGGAATGCCATTGATAATTTTATTGAACGCCCCGTCTTGGGTGATTTGGGTAATTTTATTGGCGCCTAAATCCTTGATGTACAGGTTGTTTTCAAAAACGAACGCCAGTTTGGTTCCATCGGGCGAAAAGACAACATATTGTTGTTTCCCCTTTTCGAAAACTGGTTCTGACGAATTGGTTTTAAAATCGTACACGAAGTAACTGGCAAGCACCGAATGACGATAAACTGCTTCCGTCTCGGTTCGGAGCAAGAGTTTTGTTTCATCCTCGCTGAACTCGAACTGGTCAAAGCCCATGACTTTTTCGGAAAGCTTCAGCGTGATACTGGAATCTAGTTTTTCATCGCGCACATCGCGGATATTCAGGACTCCGTTATGGATGGCTTCGACGTAATGGGCGCCATCTTGCCGGTATTGGAAGTCTGCACCGACTTGAGGATAGAATTTGAAAAAAGTAAAGCAATCATCGAGTGTGATGCTTTTAGGCGTTTGTGAAAAAGTCTCGAACGGAATGAGTGCGATGCAAAACATTACACTCACGATAAGACTGTGCCCAGATGGGGTGTATTTCGACATTATTCTGTAGTTTAGGATGTTTCCGGGCGGCTTTTGAGGCGGATATTGATAAATTCCACACCCACAGAAAAGGCCATAGAAAAATAAATGTAGCCTTTAGGAATATGGAATCCTAGCCCTTCACCGATAAGCGCAACCCCAATCATGATCAAAAACGCCAATGCCAGCACTTTTACCGTGGGGTGTTTGTTGACAAAATTGCTGATCGGCCCTGCGGCAACCATCATCACGGCAACTGATGTAATGACAGCCGCAACCATAACCCCTATTTCATCCACCATACCAACTGCAGTAATAACGGAGTCGAGCGAAAACACAATATCAACCAAAATTATCTGCAGGATAATGGCAGAAAACTTCGCCTTGCGGACTTTTTTGTTAGGTTGATCTGCTTCTTCTACCTTAGCATGTATTTCATTCACACTTTTGTACATTAAAAAAAGGCCTCCAACCAACAAAATAAGGTCGCGGCCACTAATTTCATTGCTCCCGACAGACAAAATGGGCGCTGTAAGTTTCATCATCCAGGCCAAAGACAACAGCAGCGCGATGCGCGTAAACATCGCCAGTGCAAGGCCAATACGACGGCCTCTTGCTTGTTGATTTACCGGCAGCCGGCTGGTAAGGATGGAAATGAAAATGATGTTGTCAATTCCAAGCACGATTTCAAGTGCACAAAGCGTAAAAAATGCAATCCAAATATCAGGATCGGTGATCCATTCCATGTTTTAAATAAGTTTTATTTGAGACTAAAAACCCGATGCAGCCTCAATGTTTAATTCCAAACGTAAAGATTAATATGAAATCCATTTTGTTGCTCTCCGCGCTCTTATTTTCTGGATTGGCTCTGGCGTTTTTTATCCCAAAAAGTCAAACAGAAAATGGATCAAATGCAAGTCACCCATCACCAATCCACCAATCACCAGTGAACCAATCACCAATCCACCAATCCCCAATAAACCAACCCGTTGAACTCGGCAAGGTCCATTGGCTCCGTGATCTTGATGCGGGCCGTGCAGAATCCCAAAAATCTGGCAAACCTATACTCCTGCTTTTCCAGGAGGTACCCGGCTGCTCCAATTGCACCCGGTACGGCAACACAACCCTCTCGCAGCCGCTCATTGTAGAGGTCATCGAGACCTTTTTTGTACCCGTGTGCATTTTCAACAACAAGGGCGGAAAGGATGCCGAAGCGCTCCGAATTTTTGGAGAGCCTGCCTGGAATAACCCCGTTGTCCGCATCGTTCGCGCTGACAACCAAGACATTGTGCTTCGAATGCCCAATTTCAATTCCCCGCTCCAACTCGTGAATGGTATGCGACGCGCCCTTGATTTGACTGGCGTAACGGTCCCGCGCTATCTCGAACTTTTTGAAGAAGAACTTTCAGCCCGTGAAAACGGGTTGGAAACCGCCACCTTTTCAATGTACTGCTTTTGGACGGGCGAAGGTACATTCGGCGCAATTCCCGGAGTGATAGAAACTGAACCGGGCTTTCAGGATGTCAAAGAAGTGGTAAAAGTTCAATTTAATCCTGCTGTAACAAGCCGTGCCAATTTAGAAAAACAAACCCAACCCAAAAACATAAGTTCATGTGCCCATAACAACGGTTTTCGCTCCGACCGCGAGCCAAAATACTATCTTGCACAAACCGATTACCGTTTTATTCCAATGACCTCTTTGCAGGCCTGTCGAGCAAATAGCCTTGTTGGCCAACGTAAATCACCCGATGAATTGCTTTCTCCGCGCCAGTTAGAATTGCTCAAAAAAGTGCAAGAAAATCCTAAAAAAGATTGGAAAAGTATGATTGGTCAAAGCATGGATGAAATGTGGTCAATGTGAGGAAATGTGGTCAATTTTTTAATGTGGCCACATTTATCAAATTGACCACATTTCCTCAGGCACCGATTCTAAAACTTCGACGGGCGCTAATGAACCACGACTGCCTCGCTCGGTAGAAAGCAGGATTTTTCCGCATCTTTTGTAAGCGCCCCAGGCATTTACTATGCCGGGTTTTTCGTCGCTGAATTTCTCAAAATATGCCCATTGTGTTACGAGTCGCGTCTTTTTATCAATCCACACGTGATACTTGTTATTGGGCGTAACGCCTACGCCCGCAAAAGTCATTTGAAGTAAATCGGAGGTCTCATTGGCCTCCGTTTTGGATTCGCCCAGATATTTTAAAGTCACTCCGGAATCCTTCAATTTGAACGGCATGACGAGCCAGTAAGAATCATTGATCCATACTTTTTTAGCCAGGTCGAGGTACTTGGCCAATGAATCGGGATGGGTTTGCTCCATGCCATTGAGATTTACTTTTCCGGAACCCTCTTTTAGGTTCACTATAATTTTCAGTGGACGGGTGTTCCATTCAATGCGGCAGATACCGGCCTGTTTATCCCAGAGCAGTTTGCGCCGATTAAAGAAATTCCATGAAAGGTATCGGGAGTTGTCCCAGGCTTGCCTGCCGCCCATGGCCTGCATTACCTCATCAGCGATGGCGATGGCTTTGGCGTCGGAGTTGTCGACATTGAACCCGGGGGCAGGCAGGTTTTCAGGCTGTCTGGTTTTTGGTGCACAACTGGCAAATAAATAAAGTATTGGAAGGAAAACGAACAACTTTTTCATGCGAGACGGGTTTGGTAACGACTTTCGCGACAAGATACTTCTCGTTAGAGAAACAAAGCAATATGCAATCAAGAGACAAAAACTATCGGCGCGGGATCCGCGAAGCCAACTCCTCTGGAAAAATGAAAGAGCCAAAGAAAAAGTCAGCCTTTTTTGATCAATTCGCCTCCTTGCGCAACGTCCCCCGTTTCTTCCGAATGATATGGGCCGTCAGCCCGAAACTGACGATTTGGAATATGGTGTTGCGCCTGGTTCAAGCCGCCGTGCCGCTTGCCATGCTGTATGTTGGAAAGGAAATTATTGACGAAGTAATTGCCCAGATCGCTCGTCCAATAGCACTTACATTTTCCAATCCGCTCTGGTTCTGGGTGGGCACTGAACTCGCTCTGGCCGTTGTTTCGAGCCTGCTCAACCGCGCTATCACTTTGACAGACAGCCTGTTGGGCGATCTTGTAAACAACGACTCATCCGTCAGAATCATCCGGCACGCCGCCACGCTGGACCTTTACCAGTTTGAAGACGCAACTTTCTACGACAAACTTGAACGCGCCCGCACCCAAACCTCCGGGCGTACTGCACTAATGAGCATGGTGCTTTCGCAGGCGCAAGATCTGATTACTGTAGCGTTTCTCGCTGTTGGTCTGGTTGCTTTTAATCCCTGGCTGCTGCTGATCCTCGTCATTGCTGTCATACCCTCCTTTATCGGGGAAGCTAAGTTCAACCAGGAATCCTACTCGCTCTCCCGCTCCTGGACACCCGAACGCAGAGAGATTGATTATCTCCGCTATATCGGTGCGAGCAATGAGACTGCCAAAGAGATTAAAATTTTTGGCCTTGAAGATTTCATTGCCAACCGTTTCAAAACCATTTCGGATAGTTATTTTCTGGTCAATCAGAAACTGGCTTTTCGTCGGGCAGGCTGGGGAGCCTTCTTTTCCACACTCGGTACGGTCTCTTATTACGCTGCTTATGTTTTTGTAATCGGTCAAACGGTTGCGGGACAAATCACTGTCGGTACACTCACGTTTTTGGCTGGAGCATTTAGCCGTTTGCAAGGCTTGCTACAAGGCATTGTGAGTCGTTTTTCGCGAATCGCCGAAACCTCTTTATACCTCCAGGACCTTTTTGATTTTTTGGAGTTAAGGCCACTGGCGGGAACACACACAGGTGGACGTAAATTTCCGCGCCCTATGCAACAGGGTTTCGTTTTTGAAAACGTGGGCTTCAGATACCCAGAAACCGACGTTTGGGCATTGCGACACCTCAGTTTTACACTTCATCCCGGAGAAAAACTAGCGCTAGTCGGCGAAAATGGTGCTGGAAAAACTACACTCGTCAAACTACTGGCCCATCTCTACGAACCCTCCGAAGGCCGGATTCTGCTCGACGGCGTAGACTTATGCGAATACGACCCGGAGGACCTCCGCCGCGAGATCGGGATTATTTTTCAGGATTATGTTCGGTTCATGTTCACCGCTGGCGAAAACATTGCAATCGGCAACATTTCAGAAAACGAAAACCAGCCCCGCATCAAAGACTCCGCCCATAAAAGTCTGGCTGATACCGTCATTGAGCCTTTGCCGAAAAAATATGAGCAGATGCTCGGAAAACGTTTTGCCGGAGGCGTTGATCTCAGCGGCGGACAATGGCAAAAAGTTGCACTGGCAAGGGCTTACATGCGTGAGGCTCAATTGATTATCCTCGATGAACCGACCGCTGCTCTGGATGCACGAGCCGAGCACGAAGTGTTTCTCCGTTTTGCAGAATTGATGAAAGGAAAAGCAGCTGTCTTGATTTCCCACCGCTTTTCCACAGTGCGGATGGCGGATCGAATCCTATTCCTCGAACATGGGGAATTGCTCGAACTGGGCACCCACGAGGAATTGGTGGCCAAAGGCGGGAAATATGCCGAGTTGTTCCGCTTGCAGGCGAAAGGATATGTTTGATTGATTTGATTGGTTTGATTATTCGATTGATTCGATTGGTGCCGCGCCCTAATCGAACCAATCGAATCAATCCAAAAATCGGATCAATCTAAAAACCCTTACTTTTCGCCCGCCTTTACCAGCCCATCCATGAAGATAAAACCACTACGAGCCTGCTACGCCGATTTCACCAAGGTAGAATCGTCCGACGCTTTTTGCGACGAGGCAAAAAATCTATACGAGCAGTATGTAGCAGATGGGCTTTATAAAAAAGTCCCACAAGCAGCATTTTTCATCTATCAAATCAAGTCAATCACAGGCGAACACACAGGGCTGGTAGCGCTCAACGAGGTAGAGGATTTTTTTCAAGGGAAAGTTAAAAAGCACGAAGCCACCCTTGGCGCACGCGAAAAACAACAAATGGATTTGTTTTTGCGCTGGGAGGCCATCTTAAAACCTGTGCTGCTAACCTATCCTTCCGTTCCAAGCATCAGCGCGTGGTTGGACGGGTTTGTGCATAAAAACAAACCGCTTTTTGACTCCAGATTCAAAAATGGGAAAGTCCTCCACCGTATATGGGCCGTTACAGATGAAAAAGATATTGCCGATTTGCAGGAGCTCTTCACCAAGAATGTTAAGTCCACCTACATCGCCGACGGTCACCACCGCACCACAACCATGGCGATGCTCCACGAGCAACGAGACCAGTTTCCAGATTTTGATTTCGACCACCTCTTTTGCGCCTTTTTCGCCACCGATCAGTTGGACATTCTTGATTACAACCGGGCTGCAGAAATCCCAAAAGGAATGAGCGGTGTCCAGTTCATGGCGCTTATTTCCAAGGTGTTCGACATTGAATTATTGGAAACACCCCGCCGCCCCTTGGACAAACATGAACTCGTGATGTGTCTTCGGCAAGAATGGTACTCTCTGCATTGGCGACCCGAATTGTTGTATGGTTTGGATGAACAAAATGCCTTGCTCGATGCCTCGCTTCTGAACGAACGGGTATTGGGGAATATCCTTGGTATCAAAGATGTTCGCACGGACACCCGGGTCACCTACATTGATGGCAGCAAGGGGCTGAATGGGCTTCAAAAAGCCGCCAATAGCCGCCATAAAGTGGGTTTTGCACTCTACCCGGTTCATTTTGCCGACATGATGTTTTTGGCCGATGCAGGAGAGATCCTGCCCCCAAAAAGCACATATTTCGAGCCGAGACTGAAAAGTGGGATGTTGGTGCAACTGCTGAAAAGAGGGAGAGAGTAATTGATTGTTGTGTAATTGGTTATTTGTGGATTTGGTTATTCGAGTGCCCAAGCTTAGACGCTCGAATAACCAAATCCACAATTTCTATTTCTTTTCGCCATCAAATTTCACTTTCCCGCCCACCACAGTCTTCAAGACCTTGGCCTCCAAAATTTCTTCCGGCGCACAACGCAACAAGTCTTTTGAAAGGACTACGATGTCGGCTAATTTTCCAGGCGTTAGCGAGCCTTTCTCCTTTTCTTCAAAAGCCGCCCATGCATTCCAAATGGTATAGGAAAGCAGGGCCTCTTCCCGGGTCATTTTTTGTTCGGGAAAAAATTCCAGGCCCGTGTCGACGCGTTTTCTTGTCACGGAAGCATAAAGGCAAGGCAGCGGGTTAACATCTTCCACCGGGGTATCCGTACCGTTGGCCAAATGCGCGCCGCTATCAAGCACGCTACGCCAGGCATAGGCACCTGTGCGGGCACGTTCCGCACCAAGTCGTTTGACCACAAATGGGGCATCGCTGGTGCAATGAATGGCTTGCATAGATGCCACCACGCCGAGCTGGGCAAAGCGCGGAATATCCTGTGGGTCAATATGTTGGGAGTGTTCGATCCGCCAACGCTGTTCGTTTTTTGCCCCCAGTTCTTTTTCAACCACATTCAGAACCTCCCGATTGGCCCGATCACCTATGGCGTGGACGCAAAGCTGCAGGCCGTATTGACGGCAGGCTTGTGCCATGCGGGCAATGGTATCCAGCGGGGTGGTATTTTGTCCTACAAAACCCGGTTTATCGTCATAGGGGGCAAGTAGCCATGCGCCGTAAGAACCAAGCGCTCCGTCGAAATAACATTTTACCGAGCGACAGGTAAAGTGATGATTCCCAAGTCCGATTTGAGGGAAATCATCCAGTTTTGGAATATCATGCGCGGTTGGTTGACTGGCCATGACCCAGAGACGCAAGGGGAGTTGATCCGCTTCGGCAAGGCGGCGGTATTGGGCAATTTCCCAAAAATTGCTGCCCGCATCCTGAAATGAGGTGATGCCTTTTGCGAGGCATTCAGCAGCAGCGAGTTGGGTGGTTTTTTCAAAAGCAGCGTTTCGCTCGGCTTCTGAGCGAATGTTTTTCCAGGTATAAAAGGGCTTCTCTATCAAGCCCATTGCATTTTCCTCAAAAACGCCCGTGATTCTTCCGCGCGCATCGCGCACAATGCGCCCACCCATGGGATCGGAGGTTTCGCTGGAAACACCAGCCAGTTCGATGGCTTTTGAGTTGGCGATGAGTCCGTGACCACTGGCATGGTACAAGATCACTGGATTGTTCGGCGAAATGGCACTTAGTTCGGTGTTGTAGGGGTAGCCATTCACAGTTGCACCAGGTGTTTCGGACCATTTTTCCTGGTGCCAGCCCCGGCCTTCTATCCATTCGCCGGGTTTGGCTGACTTTGCTTTTTCGGCTACAAGCCCTGTTATCTCTGCCCAACTTTTAGTGTTGATAAGGTTCAGGTTTTGAAGGCTTTCTCCCAAACCATTGAAATGCCCGTGGCCTTCGATAAAGCCAGGCATCGCAAAAGCACCTTGCAAATCAATGATTTGCGTCTCCTTACCAGCAAGTTTTTTAATCTCGGAATCATTGCCAACAGCCAAAATGCGGTCACCTGTGATAGCGACAGCCGTAGCTTGAGGGTGCAGCGAATCGGCGGTGAAAAAGTTGCCGTTGATGTAGATGATATTGGGGTATTGGGATATTGGGATATTGGGGGATTGAGCGCAGGAGGCAATAAAGAGTGTGAAAAAAGAAAGGACAAAAAAGTGCTTCATGTATCAAAAAGAAAGTTCTGGCAAAAGAACGGCAAGAACCCAACCTGTGCAACAGTCTGGTACTTGGTTAAGCCCTTGTTTGCTTTTGCGCCTTGACAAAATCCTTCCAGATAAAAATGCTCCATAGCACCCCAAGCATTTGAATGCCCAAATAGCCCATGTAGTTCGACGGGTTGTCGGGGTGGTACGAATGGCTAAAAACATTTTTGTACACGAAGAAAAAAGGAATACAAACCATCACAGAACCTAACCTTAACCAAACCGGGAACAGTTTACAGGCACTGATGAGCAGCATGGCCGGCACCAAGGGGAGGATAATTGTCGCCATTATTTCTTCATTGACTGCGGTAAAGGAACTGGAAGAAAACGAAATACCGTAAGCGATAGAAAGCATGGTAAATCCTGCGGCGGCGAAGTTTTCATTACGTGTGCCAGTGTATATGCTGGCAAGAATGCTCGCCATAATCGCGAACGTATCGCTGAATTGCCAGGCGGTCATTTGAATCATGCTCGAAGGCTCGAAAAAAGAGCCGCTAATGCCAAACACCAAATTGAATAAAAAACCTGCCGACATGAGTCGGAGCAACATCCGAGTTTCAGAAATATTTTTCATAACCTTTTAACCTGCTGGTTTGTAACGCGGCACTTTGTTCTGGATGTGCGGCACGGTTTGGAGATATTCCCAAATGGCATTCACTTCCGTATCGCTTAGGGTGGCATGTGGAAACATCGGATAATAAAGCGGGCCGCCCTTTGGGTTTTTGGCATATTTGGTAGCCTCCAGGAATTGTTGCCGCGTCCAGCCGCCGATGCCGGTCGTTTTGTCCATTGTCAAGTTTGACGAAGGCACCAGTTCGCCCTCGTAGTTGAGCATGGGGTTACCTCCCCCGTAAAAGCCGAGGCTTTTTTCGGGGTTGAGCGCGTCCTGTTTTGTGAAATCTGCCGAATGGCAGGCGTAGCACCCGCAAAGCGCGTCTGCGACATATCTGCCGAAGGCAATTTTGTCGGTCGAGTCTGGAATGCTGATGGCTTTTAGGGGAAATGGCGGCGGGAAAATGGCTATGTTTGATAAGAATTTTACCAAAAAATTCCACTGATTGGGCGGGAACTCGCGTGCATCGGCACTCAATAATGGGTCGTCGGAACGCAGCCACGCTATGATGGATTTTACATCCTCGTCGGCCATAAGCGGGAATTTTGGCATCATAGGCGGCGACCACGACCCGTTTTTCCGGATACCTGTGCGGAGGTAATAGTAAATCTCCCCATCCGTCCATGCGCCAATGCCGTGTGTGGGGTCATGCGTGATGTTAAGCGAGTGCGCCGGGGCGAGCGCTTCGGGCGTATCGGACATCAATTTGCCCGTCATTTTCCCCCCTTCACCCCGGTGGCATTCGTTACAGAGCAGGCTTGCCAGTTTTTTGCCGCGGGCGACCATAGTGCTGTCACGAGGCACTTGCAGAGCCAAAACCTCCGCCGTGGGCGCGAAAGGGTAGGTCGGGACTCCTTTGAAATAAATGTATGCCGCGCCAGTCAGCGCCAAAGCCAGCAAGGCGACAAGCGCATAGCCGAGGATTTTAAAAAGTCGTTTCATTGTTATGATTTTTTAATTTTTTTGAAAAGCAAGTGCGGGTTGTTTCCAGACAATGATTCCAAGCCATAGTGCTCCAATGGGTGAAAACCACAGATAATAGTTCAGGCCGATTGTGCTTATCATTTCAATTTGAAAAGCCATTCCGAACACATCCAGCAGACTAGCAATGCCCAAAAAAGTCAAAAACAGGCCGAGCCATTTTTGCTCCGTACGCAGCATCCAACCTGCTCCCAACCACCAAATTGCTCCCATCAGCATCGAAAACATGTTCCAGATACCGTCCATTACCGCATGTACGATACTGCTGTAAATCTGTGCAACAGCCATTTGTTGGGCAGGGTCGCCGGTATTGTAAGCGCTAAACAAGGGTTGCGTTGTACCGGTCAGAACCGACGCACCCAATGCCCCAGTGAGGATATAGCCCAGCCCCAAAAAAGCAAATAAGCTGCTGTGCATGGGCGCTTTGTTCGACCACGCATAATGTAGATAAATGACAACGGGGGCAAGCAGCAAATAATAGCCAATTAGGTCTAGAAACCATCCCCAGCGTAATACAGAGGACGGGTCGGGGCGATAAGCTATGGCTTTAAGCGGATCAAAGGCCGCTTCAAAATCCCAGTTGAAAGCACTGAAGACAAGGATTATACTCGCCAGACCAACTGGGCAAGATAGCATCGCGGCAGCCCCCGCCAATTTGGAAAATGAATTTTGCAACTTCATTGTGGATTGTTTTTAATTTGGTGCAAAGGTCTGGCGGACAGCCTGGCAACAATTGGAGATTTGCGCCAAAAAAATGTCCCATTTTTCCAATGGGTTTTTGATTTTCATAGGCTACTTTTGCTTACTATGCAAGCCCATTTTTTCCGGCCTTCTGTTTTTTTAGCCCCTTATGTGGACTATTACTTTGTCGTTGAAAATTTTTCAAGTGACGAGAACCTGGATGCTTCGCACGGCGTCGTGGTCTTCCCTTCTCCACAAGGGCAGATGGTTTTTTCCTATGGAGATGAGGCATTTGAAAAATGGTTGGGTGAAGACCTGAAACCTTCTCCAGGGTTCGCCGTCAGTGGATATTCCACCAAATCTGTGGAATATTTTTCGCCGAAACTTGTGGGGGTCATCATGGTGGGTTTCAAACCTTGGGGAATCCAGGCGTTCCTGGATTTTGAATTGAAACATATCACCAATACCAATTCAGGTATGGATATCCACTTTGGAAAGGAGGTCGTGTTTGTAGAGGAAATGCTGCACGAGGCTGGAAATATGGCCGAACGCCTCAGAATCGTGGAGGCTTTTTTGGCGGGAAAATTGCGCCGGCCGCTCATTGACAAAGCAATGGTGCACGCGGTAGGCTTGATTTCGCAATCAAATGGGGTGATTCCTGTAGAGCACCTTGCCAAAGAGTGTTTTATGAGCCGCCGCAATTTCCTCCGCCGATTTGAGGCGAGCATCGGCATCAACCCCAAAATGTTTTCACGTTTAGTCCGTTTCCAACAGGTATTTGCCGCTATGGATGCCCATCCAAAGAATGCGGATTGGGGACAAATAGCCTATGACGCAGGCTATTTTGATCAAGCGCATTTCATCAATGATTTTAAGGAATTATCCGGCATGAGCCCCTTACAGTTCCAGGAAAAAGCCCAACCAACCGAAATTGGCCGTTTATTCGATGCCAATGTAGGGGCTGAAAATCTGTACGGGAAAGTCTATCTGTGAGTTTCACTTCCGTCCAAAGTCAGCCGGAATTTCTCCCCATGCCTCCGTTTCCCACTTCAGAATTGGGTTCGTGATTTTGTTGACGGCCAGCCAGTTTTCGGCGCGTTGGATCAGTTCGAAGATCTTGCCATTGCGGCTAGTGGCTTCAAGTTTGGTGTTACACTTGCCTTTTTTGACCCAGCCCTGGGCAGTTTTGGAGTCGGAATAAATAGGCAGACCGGGTTTGTTCTGTTGTGTCAACATAGCAAGCGCATGCACGATAGCCAGAAATTCGCCAATGTTGTTGGTACCGTCCTTGAGCGGACCGATGTGAAATAATTCGCGGCCATCCGCTGTCCAAACGCCCCGGTATTCCATGTCGCCGGGGTTGCCGGAGCATGCAGCGTCTACCGCTACACTTTCCTTAATGATGGCAGACCTGGAAAGGCTGGCAGCTGTTTTGGGCACGCCAGTAGACTTCTGCACAAATTTCCAGTAGTTGCTTTTAAAGGCTGTATCTGCTTCAGCGCGGCTTTCAAAACTCTTGTACTTCGCTCCAGCCACACCGTCCACCTGGCGTTTGCAGTCATCCCATGAAGTGTACACCCCAGGCTTATGGCCTTCCCATACAACATAGAATTTTTGCTTCGCCATGGTTGACTATTGACCTTTGACTATTGACCCTTGATTCATTATTGATCCTATAACGTCCAAAGTCAAGGGTCAAAGTTTTAAGAGATTCACGCTGTAATACAGTGATGCACCGAGGAACGAAACATGCCCGTTGCACTGGGAAGGGTTGTCTTCACATTGACGAACGTATAGGTTATCAATGTTCGAAAAACCATAGCTTGCTCTAAGCCCAAGAATGCCGCCGAGGTCTTTTTTGCCAAAATTGAGTCTGTATTGAAAGCCAAGATTGAGACCTATGTCGTTCTTTTTGAAGTCTTTATTGACTTTGTACTCCACGTTACCTTCTCTCGGCTCTTGCACTCCAGTGCCGTAAAGTCCCACCAGCCGACCATAATAAGGCCCAGCCATGAGCGATAGCCTGCCGTCGCGGCCAAAAGTGAGTTCTGGCATCACAGATGCTACAAGCCAGAAAGAGTTGTAGCTTAGATTGCGTTTATAGTAAATGGGCAAAGTGTCCGTCTCTACATAAAAAGCAGATTGAGCAGCGGCGCGGCGCCCCACAATTCCAAGTTCAGCATTGATCGTAATAAAGCCCCCTCGCCCTTTGAATCGTGCTTGCATACCCAATTCCCAGCCTGGTTTCCAAGCGAATTTAGGAGGAGAGTCAAGCGGAATAAGACTGCCAGTGGCACGCAGGTTGTGGGCGTTAATCCCTCCGCGTACTCTAAACTCTACGGCACCGGGAGTGAATTCGCGCTCGAATACAAACTCTTGTTTCACCTCCCGCCCATTGCGCTTGCCGATGGTTTCTACCTGCATTTCACGGTTGCCAAGCAGCAGGTAGCGAATTGTCTGTGGGTCATCATGTTCAGGGTTGCTGAATACAAAAAAGCCCTGCTCATCAATTTCAGTAAGGAGAAATGACACAGGCTTGTTGCTGTTTTGCCCGCGAGCGATTGCAATATAAGTGATAGTGGTGTCGCGCAATTCTATTCGCAAGCGCTCGAGCAATACCGTGTCGCCGTTTTCAGGTTTAATGCGCACATTTTTCCCGGCGAGGGTTTGATCGTCTTCTTGCCACCAGATTTCGAGGCGGTCGCCTCGGTCAGTTGGCATAAACCAGGTTCCTTCCAGCCCACGACGTAAATCGCGAAATGCGTCTTTAGGGTACTCAATTTGGGCGGACAGATTGTGGGATAAAAGTAAAAAAGCAAAGAATGGCAGTAGTCGGCGAATTTGCATGAAGAAAAATTTTGCGCAAAAATCGGCAAAAAAAAAGAGGCCAGCCAAAATTTTCTTAGCAGGGTGAAAAGTGTTGGGCAGCCAGTAAAATGATAGTCTGACTTAAAGTCAGACTATCATTGTTTTTTTGATAGATTTCTCAAAGGATCGCTCGACTTCGACGTAACTCTTCCTTCACGTCAGGTTTTAGTCGGTCGGCGGCCTGAACCAACATATCCTCATCATGCGGGAAAGGGAGTGGTCGGTTGCCCAGGCGATTTTTGGATGCCTGACTGAGCGCACGTTCATCACCCCGGAAGGTAGAGGCGTAATTTTCAAAAATCACCTCGGTAGCCAGTTCGCGTGTCTCCAACAGGTTGTTGTTGCGGGCATCTCGTATTTCGACAGAGCCGACGATGCGAGCGGCTTTACTCTGGTGTATCTCCAGCACTTCGGCACGAATGAATACCATGCGCGGAGTTTTGATGTCGTTGCCCAAGGTATCCTTCATCACATTGCCGCGCCTATCCAATACATAATCCCAACCATCCTGAATCTTTTTTTCGTCCGTGTAAGAACGTTCCTGCACCCGCTCAGGGCTGATATCAAGGTCGCGCACCTTGTATACAGCCTTGTAGTCGTAGTGCAAGCCCGATTTTTCTTCAAAAGAAAATTCCCGCCATTCGCTGTCCAAACCTCTTTTATCAAACGCCAATACTCTTTCTTCAAAACCACGTGGAAGCAATTTACCCGACTGGTTTTTTACCTCTAAAACAACATAAGAAGTGCCGAGGTCCCGTGCTTTGCCCAGCAATGCATCTTTATCGCGATAATTGGCGTAGTAGCGTTTTTGCAGATCAAGCAGCATACCGTGGGCTTTTCTTGCAGCCATTTTATCGCCACGCTCGGCTCGTTCCAGCAGTATTACAGACTGGTCATAAAGGTATTCCGCAGCTCCTTCGCGGCTCTGACGCTCCATGGCAGCGATTTCCACAAACTGGAACTGGGCGCGATAGCCGTTTTTGGCCACAAGAGGAGTGAGCGGTGCTACCTTGTTTTGGCGACTGCGAATGTCCAGGTGGATTTGGTGGACACGTTCCCAGCGTTCGGGGTGGCTTTCGGCTTTAAGGTGCTCGATGGTAGCAAGGTCGCGAGCCTGGGCTTTGCGAAAGGCAAGTTCAAGGCCCTGGACATACTCCAGTTTCTTTTTTGATTTGCCCTTTAGTTTTCGAACGCAAAGATCAATTGCACTGTCATAGTCGCCACTTTCGACATACTTTTGGGCACTCCGGCAGGAGCTCAGCAAAAATGCAAACAAAAAAAGCGGAACGAGGATTCTGGCTGCTGTATTCATAACTTTTCGTTTTTGACTATTTTCTAAATCTTGGGGCAAGTTGCAGGACTATGCGTATCCAGTTCCCTTAAAACATGTTATGGCTTTCGGAATATTTGTTAAATTCTTAAATGGTTGTTGAACAGTATTGAACAGAAATTAAATCCTGATGGAAAAAATCACAGAATCTGCTTCCAAGTACCGCCATTTGGAAAAAATGAGCGTCCGCGAATTGCTCGTAAACATCAATTCGGAAGACCAATCCGTACCGTTAGCCGTTGAGAAAGCCATCCCTCAGATTGAGGCACTGGTCCAATCTATCATACCCAAAATGCGCGAAGGAGGAAGGCTTTTTTACATTGGCGCTGGCACCAGTGGCAGGCTTGGAGTAGTGGATGCTTCAGAAATACCGCCCACCTTTGGCGCTCCGCCGGAGTGGGTAATTGGTATCATTGCCGGGGGAGATCGTGCCATCCGCCACCCCGTAGAAAATGCCGAAGACAGTGAAACACAAGCCTGGTCTGACCTGAAAGTCTGGCAAATAGACCCACTCGACACCGTAATTGGAATTGCTGCTTCGGGTACCACCCCCTATGTCGTACATGGCCTTCGCACTTGCCGCGAAAACGAGATTACCACGGGATGTATCACTTGTAACCCCGGCGCACCCTTGTTGGCTGAGGCGGACTTCCCTATCCTTGCTGTGGTTGGGCCGGAATTCCTGACTGGCAGCAGTCGAATGAAGGCTGGCACGGCACAAAAACTGATTTTGAACATGATCTCCACCTCCGTCATGATCCAACTTGGGCGTGTGCAAGACAACAAAATGGTAGATATGCAACTGAGCAACAACAAATTAGTCGATCGCGGCGCAAAGATGGTAATGCAAGCGACCGGGCTGGAATACGAAGCAGCCAAACAATTGTTGTTGCGTTTTGGGAGTGTTCGGGGGGCTTTGCGGGCCTACGGAGGCGCCTGATGTCGCAACCATCGAATAGCCTGTGGATGCGGCACTAGCTTTTAAAATCCAGGAGCACTCTTTTTACCTCTTCCTGAAATGCCTGCTCATCGTCATCGCAGAACTCCACTTCCACAGGCAGCACGAAAACAGGCAGCTCATTTTTCCAGAAAAAATCCTGGTGCAATTCAAGCCGCATCGCGTCTTTCTCCGTGGTAAGGATGATTTTGTTGCGTCCGGGCATACGCTCGAAGCGGCGCATCATATCGCGAAGTTCGTCCTCCTTAAAAAAGTGATGATCCTCAAATTCAAGGGTTTGCGCTGATTTTACAGACGCGCCAAGGTGCTTCAACAGATAGTCGGTATTGGCAATGGCGCTTATGAGCAGCACATCGGTGTCCAGATCCAAGGGATGGATGAGGTCGGGACGCAGGAGGTCATAGGGCGTTCCGTAGCGATAGCGGGAAAAGAAAACGTGCTGACGGGGGAAGGGGTCAATTTCCTGCACCATTTTAGTGCGCTGTACAGGAGAGAAGTCGGGCGGGCACTTGGTCACGATGATAACATCGGCGCGACGATAATTATATCTGCCTTCCCGCAAACGGCCAGAGGGCAGCAGCCAATCGCGGGTGAAAGGGTGGGCAAATTCGGTGAGCAGGATGTTCAGCCCCGGCGTAACGGCCAGGTGCTGGAATGCATCGTCGAGTAAGACGCATTGGGTTTCGGGGTTTCTTTTTACCAATTCCGGCACCCCCAAGGCGCGACTTTCGCTCACGCAGATCGGAACACTGGGAAATTTGCGCTTGAACTGCAATGGTTCGTCGCCAACCATTTCTGCCGTGTCAATCGCTGTTACTGGACGATATCCGTAGGTGTTGCGGCCATAGCCGCGGCTCAGTACAGCTACTTCCAGAAACTGATCCAGCCATCGGATCAGGTATTCGATATGGGGCGATTTGCCTGCACCGCCCATCGAGAGGTTGCCCACCGAAATAACGGGGAGGTCGAACCGAACACTCCGCAGGATGCCCACACGATACAACAGATTGCGGAATCCTACACCCAATCCGTACAGAAGGGCCAAAGGAAGCAGCAAAATGCGAATGACGATATCTTCAGACATAGCAAAAAACAAAATCCCGGAATCTTGCGATCTCCGGGATTTTTCGTGGTACCTCCCAGAATCGAACTGGGGACACATGGATTTTCAGTCCATTGCTCTACCAGCTGAGCTAAGGCACCAAGCCTGCTGAAAAGCGGGTGCAAAGATAGATGCCCTTTTGGCAAACAGCTAAAGTGGGTTTGGAATTTTTTTCAAAAATCATTGGCGTAACTTTGCGCCATGTTTCGGCTGATGATATTTTGGTTGGTTTTGGTTGGTCTTTGTGCGCCAGCGCAAGGGCAAAATGCCTCCAACCCTTTTGAACTTTTGCACCGCCTGCCCAAGGAAGTGCTCGCTGCCGAAGGCATCGTGCTGCCCCCTGCCAACCCTTTCGACGTTGTGCCGCACCGTGCGCCCTCCGAAACGGTGGCGCTGGCAGAAAACAAGACCGAGGTTTTTAACCCCTTTGCAGTGCTGCCGCGAGGGGGCGGGCTTTCGGGCGGAGTGCTGGCCGCGCTGCTGCTGGCGGCATTTGCCTTTCTCACTTTTTCGGTCGCCTCCAACCGCAGCGCAGTGGGCAAGGCATGGGGCGGCTTCCTCAACGACAACGGTTTTGCAGTGGCCCAGCGCGAGGCATCGGGCTTTGTGGGCAACACGCCTTACTACCTACTGTACGTCAATTTTCTGCTCAATGCGGGGATTTTCCTTTTTCTCGTCACCCGGGTTTTTCAGAAAGAAGATTTCAACAACCTCCCGTTTCTGCTCTTATGCTTGGGGGGCGCAGCGGCGGCTTTTTTGTCCAAACATTGGATGGTTGGCGTGGTGCGGTATCTCTTTTCTGTAGACGCCGAAGTGCGCAAGTACAATTTTCTCATCGTCCTGTTCAACTGTGTGCTGGGGCTTTTCCTGGTGCCTTTCAACCTCCTCATCGCGTTCTCTGCCAAGGGCGGCATTCAGCAATTGTTGCTGGTTTCGTGGCTGCTGGGCTTGGTGGCCATTTTCTACGCATATCGGAGTTTGCGGGCCAGCGCAATGGGCGCGAAATTTTTGGTACAAAGCCCATTTCACTTTTTCTTATACCTTTGCACCGTCGAAATAGCCCCGGTATTGTTGCTTGTAAAACTCGCGCTGATGCAGGCCACATAAAAGTTGCGGCGTATTTGCCCAAACTTTCCTATTCAAAACCTTTCGGGGTTTTCCACCGCGCAAACACTCAAACTTACACACACAAACTCACTCCCGAATGTCTGCAACTGCAACTGCTGCACCTGTTCAGGAATCTTCCCCCGCCAAAGTCGAGAAAATCCTCGTTTCACAAGGCCCGCCCGCTGTGCGCACGGCTTACGACGAAATCGAAAAGCGCTTTGGCGTGCGGATTGATTTCATGCCTTTCGTGACCGTAGAGGGCCTCACCGAAAAGGAGTACCGCAGGAACCGCGTGTATCCCAACGAGTATACGGCCATCCTTTTTACGAGCAAAAATGCGGTGGACCATTTTTTCCGGCTTTGCGCGGAAATGCGCATCAAGATGTCGGAAGAGACCAAATATTTTTGTGCCACGGAGAACATTGCCAACTACCTCCAGAAGTTTATCAACTTCCGCAAGCGGAAGGTTTTCAACGGCACCAAGTCCTTCCTCGACCTCAAATCGTACATCCTGCGCAACCGCGACGAGAAGTATTACTTCCCTTGCAGCGACCAAGGCAACGCGGAAGTGACCCGCTTTTTCAAGGAGATGAAACTGCCCATCCAATCAGCGGTGATGTACCGCACGGTGAACAACGACCTTTCCGGGCTGAAAGAAATCAAGTACGACATCATCGCTTTCTTTTCGGCCAACGAGATAAAGTCCATGTTCGAGCAGTTCCCAGAGTTCAAGCAAGAAGACCGCCGCATCTGCGTCTTTGGCACAGCCGCCTTGAAAGCCGTCACAGAGCGCGGGCTGAAAGTCAATATTCAAGCCGGAACTCCCGACGCTCCCTCCATCGCGGTCGCCTTGGAGAAATACCTGAAAGTGGCGAACAAAAATGGGCTTCAGTCATCTCCCAGTGTTGCCTCCAATGCGCAATAAGGCTCGTTTCGCTACCCCCTCCTTCCCACAGCCATCGCCAGCATCGCCCACCCTGTCAAAAAACACAGCCCGCCAATTGGCGTGACCGGGCCTGCCCAAGCGACGGAGAATGACAGCAAATCGCGGCAAGCCAGCAAATACAAGGAGCCAGAAAACCCCACAATACCTGCTATAAAAAACCATCCGGCTCGCCGCAGCCACCGGTTTTCGGGCGATTGGCGCAGCAAAAGGGCAACGGCCAAAAGCGCCAGCACATGGTAAAACTGGTATTGCGCGCCTTTTTCAAAAATCGCGATTTGATAGTCCGAGAGCTGGGGCTTGAGGCCGTGCGCGCCAAATGCGCCGATGCCCACAGCCAATGCGCCGAGCAGGGCAGCCCAGCGAAGAAAGTCAGGAGAATGCTTCATGCGAGTCGTTTTTTTCGAGGGGCAAGGTTGGGGAAAAATTGCCAAACTCTCCACCGCTACGCTTTATTTAGAACGAAGAATTTGCCACCATGCACCGACGCGACGCTTACCAATCATTTGCCGCCAATGCGCCCGACCTGCCACTGTTCATGCAGCCTTGGTATCTCGATGCGGTGTGCCGAGGAGGCTTCTGGGATGCTGCGCTCGTGCAAAAAGCAGGGCGCACCGTGGCCGCGCTGCCCTATTTTTTGAAGCAAAAACTTGGCTGGCGATATGTGACAATGCCCCAACTCTGCAAGCAGATGGGCCCCTACATGTTGCCCGAATACCGCTCTTTGAAATGGGAAATGCGCATTTACGATGAATTGCTGTCGCAACTTCCGCCGGGCCTTGCGGCCTTCGAGCAAAATTTCAACTACGGCGTCACGAACTGGCTGCCGTTCTATTGGAAGGGTTTCCGGCAGACGACCTGCTATTCCTATCTGCTGCCGCTCGATGCTCCGGAGGAAGTGATTTTCAAAAACATAGATGCCGACTACCGCAAAAAAATCCGCGCAGCAGAAGCCCGGCTGGTAGTGCGCCACGACCTGCCTTTGGCCGAATTGCAACGGCTGGTGGGTCTGAGTTTCGAGCGGCAAGGGTTGCGCCACCCACTTGACTTTTCTTTTCTGGAAGGACTGTACACCGCGCTGTGCGAACACGACTGCGTCCAGACTTTTTTTGCCACCGACTCCGACTCTGGCCAAGTACACTCTGCCGTGCTAATCGCATGGGACAGCACTTCGGCGTACTACCTGATGAGTGGCGACGACCCTGCCTTGCGCTCCTCTGGCGCAGGTGTGCTGCTCCAGTGGGCCGCTATCTGCTACGCCAAAAATGTGGTGGGAATTCCCGTTTTTGATTTTGAAGGCAGCATGATGCGCAATTTGGAAGGAGGCAGGCGCAATTTTGGCGCGGCGCAAAAGCCCTATTTCCGGGTACAGCGAGAATGGTCAGCCGTGTGGAAGTGGGGGAAATTTTTGAGGGGGCAGTAGCAGTAGGCAGTAGCAGTTCGGAGTGCTAACTGCCTACTGCTACTGTCCCTTTCACCTCCGCTCGCCCGCCAAGCGTTGGGCTTGACCAACCCAGTCGTCGCGGTAGATTTTGCCGGGGCTGATGTCGAGGGTTTTGGCCACAGCGATGACGGTTTCATCGTCCCAGCGGCTTATCTGCGCAAAAGTCGAAATGCCTATCCCAGCCAGCCGTTCTACAAAAACAGCCATGCCTTTGATGGTTTTCAGGTCATCCACCTGCGGAGCCGCTACGCTTCCCTTGCGAGAATTTTTTGGTTTTTGGTTTTGCGATTCGGCCTTTTGTTGGAGTTCGAGCGTCTCCATCTCCGCGCGGGCATCGGCCAGTTGTTGGCGGAGGCCCGCGCGCTCGGTTTCGAGGGCGAGCGATTTTTGTTCAAAAGCCGCCAAGCGTTCTTGAGTAGCTTTGAAGCCCCGGTAGAGCGTATCCCAGTCGCCCATGTCTTTTTGAGCATTGGCAAGTTGTGCAGCCAACTCGGCATTGCGTGTGCGGAGGCCGTTGGCGAGCACTTCGAGCGCGGCTACTTTTTGGGCATATCGGAGCGCAGTGGCTTCGGCGTGGGCGATGCGAGCGGCATTGGCGGGCGCGTCGGGAAGGAGGGTAGCGCGCTCGTCCTCAAGGAGTTCAACAATGGAGCGGAGTTTTTCGACATCCAAAGAAGCCCGGCGGAAATCGGCCTCGCGCAGGTCGTGCTGGTGCTTTATCTGGGTGTACAGCCTCGCCAAAGTGTTCTTCTCTTGCTCCATGCGGCCCAGCGCCCCGCGCACCTCTTTTTCGGAAGTGCCGGCACGCAACGACGAGCCGATGATAGCACCAGCCAGTGTGCAGATGCCCCAAATGAGCCAGAAAAGAACCGGGTCTTCCATAAAAAAACTCATGGCACGACGCTTGTGTTTGCAGCACATTGCAGAAAATGTGCCGCTTTTGACACCACAAATTTCTAAACTTTTTGGAAATCAAGCGTTTAGAGTTTTCTAAAAAATATCTTTCCCCTAAAAAGGTGCTTTGCGGCTTTCCGCCCACTTTAAAACCATTCTGAAAACAGGAAAAAAAGTACGTTGCTACCAGAATGTGAATTGGGCTTTCCTACTTTTGCCCCACATTTTTTTGCACCACACTATTTCGCAGGACAATATGGAAAACATAAAAAACTCGCGTGGCAAAGGGTACTGCCTTCTTTACATTTTCATGGGCTTGTTTTTCCTCACGGCAGTAATACTCATGCTCTACAACCGCAGCGCTGTGTTGGAGTTCGGACGGTAGTTCGCCACAAGGGCCTGACTTTCAATAAAACCGCAAGGGCGCGTAGGCTGCTGTTGCGGTTTTTTCTTTTGCACCTATGTCTATCAAGCACGTCCTTTTCGACAACGACGGCACGGTGGTGGATTCCGAAATCATCGCTGCCCGCGCCATGCTCCGCTTGCTTGCCCGGCTTGGGCTTCCGCTCGTGGAGCGCGA
>JBJXGZ010000087.1:0-99799 GCA_046160625.1 Saprospiraceae bacterium | reverse complement strand
GGATATCAAGATTGGTTGGCCTGCCTACTGCTACTGCCTACTGCTACTGCCTACTGCTCCCAAAACCACCCCCGTTGATACCCTTCCAGGTCTAACTTATGAAAGGCTTCCAGTTGTTTCCAAGTACGTTGCCGAAGATAGTCAAGGCTGGGCGAACTAAGCGCCGGGTGTCCTTTTACTAAAAGTGGCTGCATCAGGTTTTGAAAACGCGACATCTGGACTTCGGTGGGCTTTCCTGATTTTTCGTCTCTAAATTGAATGTGCGTGTGGCTCACGCTTGCATGAGCATCTTGTTCATCGGTAAGCCACACATCGCCAAGTGGATGTTCGCCTTTGAACAGGCGGCGGATTTGAGCGAGGGGATGGCCATTCGAGTTTTCAAATTTGGTTAAGCCTGGCCATTCGTCAGAGAACGTTGAGTCCTCAGACGAATTACTGCCCCCGATATATTGTGCACGCATTTTCCAGCCATCCAGATTAAATGGAAAATGTGACGGATGCGGTGTTTCCTCTTCTGAATAAACGCCTTTTTGCCATTGTTCAACAGCAGAATCGGTCGCCCAAGCTGTTGATTGCCAAATAAGTAATCGAATGGCAGACTCCAGAAGCCTGAATTGCAGTTCCGGGGCCTGGATCGTCAGCATGGGTTCGCCAGGCAGGAGAAGGGTACCTTCTGGAGCGGCATTCACCTGTGCGCGCAAACGCAGTCGTTGAAGATGGTTGAGAAAACTTTCCTGAAAAACCGAGCGCCCTTGCGCATCTGTTACCCGCCCCAAGCGTTGGATGATGGGGGCATCGAATTTGAACCGCCGGATATGTTCAGCCAAAAGCCCTGCCCCGCAAGCAATGGAAAATGGGGTGTCGGTTTGGCAAACGAGATGCGCTGTGATCGGTTTGTTATACGAGCCGTCCAGCCACGAATCTTGCGCAGCAAAGAGTGGATGTAAGTCGAAAAGCCAGTCGAAGGTCATTTATTCGTCATTGGGTCATTAATCGTCATTGGGTTATTTATCGTCATTGGGTCATTGGTCCATTGACCCAATGACGATTAATGCCCCAATTAACCTATTTCGCCAAATACGCGAACAGGTTGTAATGGACAGCAAAGTATAACATCTCACCCTGAAGGTCGGCGTTTTTTTTGCCAAAATTCAAGCCATTCCAACCAAATTTCAATCTAATACCGTGATAGGAGCCTTTGGGCATATTCCAATCATGGTAGTTTTTTTGAAACAACTTTATGTCAGCCGTTATGGCGGCTGCAAGATGGAACTCCGTGAAGTTGAAATCATCGTAGTATTCAGGGAGTGGGTCTTCGTCTTCCTCGGGCGTAGGAGGTTTCAGAAACCCTACTCCTGCACCGACGCTGGGAAAAATACGCAGTTTAGGGACATTCACGACGTCGTAGCCAAGGCTTAAGCCAAAAGTAAAAAAGTTGGTTGGATCATCCTCAGGCCATACTTCATTTCCTACAAACAGGTCACGTGAAAGTCTTGGGCCGCCAAACGACCCGTCGAAAAGAAAATTCCAACGCTCCGTCCAATAGTAAGCATCAAAATTGAAAGTGTAAGGACTTTCAAGCGTACGTTCAATGTCTCCCCTCCAATTGCCGATCAGAAGCCCGCCAGAAACCCCGAAGGCTTTGTTGGTTGGTTTTAAAATCGTAGGTTTTATGCTGCGCACAAAGCCTAAAAAACGCGACGAAGGGTAATGGTTTTCAAAAGCTTCCAGCCGCTCTGCCCATTCTTCTTCATTTGTATTTAGCCTTAAAAGATACTCCAGCAAAAGGGTCGTGAACGCTTTTTCTTCTTCGTTTAGAAAAGCCTTCCTGATACTACTGAAAATGTCGAAACGCTTTTCGTTCAGGCTAAAATCAACCCACTCGAAAAGACTGTCTTTTAGGGGTTGTGTTTTCCATGCTTGAAGAGCGCGTTGGTTTGCATCAAAACCACTCACTTCCTCTAATAATGTGCCGTATGCTTCCGTCCAGAAATACAACATCCAGCGTTCATCCCAGATAAGCCCGGCATAATTTTCATCTTCGAGCCTTGCCAGTGAGTCCATCCAAAGTCCAGTCCCAGCCAGGTCGTCTATCAAAAATGAAACGAGCAGTTCACGGCGGGATTCTGCAATTTTTTCAGGTTTAGTATCGGATTTAGGAACAAGTAAAGTGTCCGTTTGGGCGAAAGAAGGTATCGCTAAAAAGTTGATAATCAATAAAGTAGTAATTGTTTTCATGCAAAAAGATTGTTGTTGATTTCTCCTTCAAAAACGCGCACGGCGGGACCGCTAAGCCAGACTTCAGTGAAGCTGCCATCCTCGTTTGCATGGGCATTAACTATTAAATCGCCGCCTTTGGTTTGCATTTTGATAGAAAAATCTCCTGTTTTGCCACCCTCATTCAAAAAAGTGGCAATTGCAGCAGCAGTTGCGCCTGTTCCGCAGGCAAAGGTCTCATCTTCCACACCCCGCTCGTAGGTTCGAATTGGGTATTCATTGTTATGTCCGGCCTTCGCCACCAGGTTTACATTAATACCGTCTTTTTTCCAACGCTCTGAATACCGCACCGCTCGACCTTCTGTCACCATATCCAAACTGTCCAAACTTTTTACGAAGCGAACGTAATGTGGTGATCCAGTATTTAGAATAAACGCGTCGCCCTCCAATTCAACTTTATTAACGTTGCTCATTTTCAGGTTGATCCACAGGCCTTGTCCCGATTCAGCCCTGGCTGAGTGTGCATTGGTAGCCACAGAATAGCTGCCAGCTCCAATCTTCGCTTCATGTTCACCATCAATGGCCATAAAGCGACAATGCTTGTCAATTATTCCTAAATACGAGGCAAATGCCGCAATACATCTTCCTCCATTGCCACACATACTGCTCTCCCGCCCATCTGCATTGAAGTAAATCATTTCGAAATCATACCCTTCAAAGTTTTGTAACAGGATGAGGCCATCAGCGCCGATGCCAAATCGACGGTTGCATAATTGCTCGATAAGTTTGGTGTCGGCTCGACTAATCCATTGATTTTCACGCTGATCCACCATTACAAAATCGTTGCCAGCGCCTTGATATTTCCAAAATTTCATAATGCAAAATTAGTAGGGGGAAATTTATTCCGCCTGTTAAAACCGAAATTCATTTCGTTATTAAGCAGCTAAAAAAATATGTTGTAAAAAAGCGAGATGAATTTCGCCGTACATTCGATGGCTTGATTTTTGGCAATGTTTCTTCAAAACCCCACAACCTGATCACGAATGCATTGTCCTTTCAAACAAATCCCCAATCGAATCGTTCTTCGACCATAATTGCTTTCAACTATGAGAAAATATCTTTTGCTTTCCATGATCTGCATAGCGAGCTCTTTGCTCTCCGTGTTGATTTACAGTCAACTTGCAAAACCCAATAGGGTAGTCTGGGCCGATGAAGCTGGTGAAAGACGTCTCACAGGGCTGGTGGACAAACTTTTCGACAGCCGCTCCAACGACGCGTTTCGATCCTCTTCGCCTACCGATTTTATCCAAGCTGCAGAAGTGGCTACCCCGGCGGTGGTAAACATTCGTGCGTTGATTGAATCTGGCGGAAATATTTGGGGTAGTGGCGCGCTCACGGGTTCGTCTGGTTCAGGGGTTGTCGTTTCACCTGATGGCTACATCGTCACCAATCACCATGTGGTGGAAAAAAGCGCCGACATCAAAGTCACACTTGCTGACAAACGCACTTACAAAGCCAAACTAATTGGTTCGGATCCATCCACAGATATCGCGGTCTTGAAAATTGAGGAACAGGAATTGCCCTTTGTCGTTTTTGGCAACAGCGATTCAGTCCGCGTAGGCGAATGGGTTCTGGCTGTAGGTAATCCATTCAACCTTGAAAGCACAGTCACAGCAGGCATAGTCAGCGCTAAAGGTCGTAATATCAACATCCTTTCAGGTGCAGCGAGCATTGAATCCTTTATTCAAACCGATGCGGCTGTGAACCCGGGAAACTCTGGTGGCGCACTGGTAAACACAGTAGGTGAGTTGATAGGCGTGAATACGGCAATTATTACAGAATCAGGAAGTTATGAAGGATATTCCTTTGCTATCCCTTCCAATTTGGTTAAAAAAATAGTGCGCGATTTGCGGGAATTCGGCACACCACAACGAGCATACCTTGGCGTCGGTATACAGGATTTGGACAGCGAAACTGCCCGCGACCTCGGCCTGCCAAACGCCGAAGGGGTACTTATCAACCGTGTCGCTTCCGAAGGCGCAGCCTCCGATGCAGGACTTCAAGCAGGAGATGTGGTAATTGGATTGAATGATACCCGCGTTCGCAGCACCGCGCAGTTACAGGAGTATGTTGGCCGATTCCGTCCAGGCGAGGCGGTGCAGGTAGACTATTGGAGAGGGGGCAAAAAACTTCGCTCCCGCATCACGCTAAAAGATGTAAACAACTCCACCCAAATTGCCCGCGCTCAGGGCAACGAACTTGAAAAAGAACTCGGTTTTGCGTTGCGCAACCTAAGCAGGGAGGAGCAGCGCAAAATGCGTTTGCAAGGTGTTATTGTAAGCAGCGTGCTTAGAGGTAGTGTTGTTTTCGAAACCAATATGCAGCCTGGATTCATCATCACGAGTGTCAATGGCAAACGAGTAAACAATGTGAGCGAAGCAATAGAGGCCATGCAAAATGCTTACAACAACCTTTCGCTGGATGGCTATTATGAAGGAGAAGCGGATTTGTATTCGTATCGGTTTAAGAAGAAGGAATAATAACTACCGAGGCGCAAAGTATTGATTTTCACATACTTTGCGCCTCGGTGCCTCTGCGGTTTTTTCTCGATTACTTACCACAAAACCTCCTCTTTCAAATACCGTTGCACATAGTCTTCGATTCCTTCTTCCAAACCTATAAACGGTTCAGTGTAACCCGCTGCCCGAATTTTACCCATTTCGGCCTGTGTATAATATTGATAGGTGTCTCGAATGTCGGCGGGGGTGTCCATAAATGAAATTTCCGGCTCTAAATTCATTGCCCGGAACGTACCAGTGGCCAAATCCAGAAAAGTACGAGCCTGTCCTGTCCCCAGGTTGTAGATGCCGTTGAGGGGCTTATTTTCCAAGAAATAGAGCAACACATCCACTACATCTTTCACATAGATAAAATCCCGGCTTTGCGCACCGTCTTGATAATCAGGTCGGTGGGAGCGGAATAAGCGCATTGCCCCGGTGGCTTTTATCTGCTGTGCTGTGTGGTAGATTACGGAAGCCATACGGCCCTTATGATACTCGTTGGGGCCATACACGTTGAAAAATTTGAAGCCAGCCCAAGGGAACGATGAACGATGAACGATGAACGAGATACCTGCGTGGTTTATCGTTTCTCGTTCATCGTTCATCGTTTGTTGCAACACCCACACATCAAAATCCTGCTTGCTTTGGCCATAGGGATTAAGTGGAAGCAGTTGTGGAATCGAAGCATGGTCGTCGGCATAACCGTTTTCGCCAAGGCCGTAGGTGGCCGCGCTACTTGCATACAGGAACGGTATGTCGAAACCTGCGCAAAGCATCCAAAGGGCGCGGGAGTATTCCAGGTTTAATTCGTTGAAAATCTCAATACTTTGTTCTGTAGTGTCGGTTCGTGCACCGAGGTGAATCACGGCGTCCACGTCGGCATGGTTTCGTTCAAGCCAACGCACAAAATTGAGACGGTGCATTTGTCCCCAAAGTTGCTTGTTTTCGAGGTTGCGGTTTTTTTCCGGGCGGCTAAAGTCGTCTACCGCCAGCACATCCTGATAGCCGGCATCATTGAGCCGTTTTATCATACATGAACCAATGAAGCCTGCAGCGCCTGTAACTACGATCATGGGAGCTTGGGAAATTAGGATATTAGGAAATTAGGAAATTAGGATGCAGCCAAATCAATCTTCAAATCAACGGTGAAGAAACCATTGTCGCGGGCGGTTTTAAGTTGGTGCTGCTCGGGATAAAGCAAGTCGAGTTGGCGTTGCACATTTCGCAGACCGATGCCGCTGCTGTTTCCATTGCCATTTAGGTCGGTTTCGGAGTCGAGGGTGTTTTGGACGGTATAAAAAAGTTGATTGTTTCGAAGAATAATTTTGATCAAAATCTGCACATCGCCGGTGGTGCTTCCCGCGCCGTGTTTGAAACTGTTTTCTACAAAAGGCAATAACAACAGTGGAGCAATTGGTGTTAGAGGGTTATCCATATCTTCCTGATAATCAATGGTCAAACGTTTGTTGTAGCGCAGTTTTTCCAGCTCGATGTAGTCCTGGATCACCTTTGCCTCGTCGGACACTGCAATCCGGGGGGCACGGCATTCATATAACACAAAACGCATGATTTTGGAAAGCATCATGATGGCATCAGGGGTTTTGTCGCTCTTTTTTCGCGCCAATACATAAAGGTTGTTAAGGGTGTTGAAGAGAAAATGAGGGTTTGTTTGGGCGCGAAGGAAACTGAGTTCGGACTGCAATTTTTCGCGCATCAATTCCTGCTCAAATTCAAGACTTTTGTAGTGTACCCGAATCATTTTGATGGTCACTGCGGCAGCCAGGGTGATGAACAGGTCAAACTCCGTTAGCAGCAATCCTTTGGGATTGAGTAGGTTGTATGCCTCCCCGGGCCTGAATAGCGGATAGTAAATATAGGCGATCTCCAGCCGATAAATTACGGTAGCTACTCCAAAAGCCAGGAGCAACAAGCCGACGAGTTTCCAAATCTTGCTGCGGTCGAGATAAAGCGGGATAACGTAGTAAAATACAAAGTAGGTGAGCAGCAATTTCACCGGGAGGGAAAACATCTCACCGATGAGCGCTTCCCTAAAAAATTCTTCCAGGGGAGCGCGTTGCAAAATACAATTGAGTACTGCATTGAGCGGTACATAGACTGCCCAAAAAAGTATGTGAAGCGAGATGCGTTGCCAGTTGAAGTTCATAATAGGAAGGGATTTGGTGATTTGTTTATTTGGTGATTTGTTTATGCAACCCGGAGGCCATTGGGTACAGGTCTTTCGGGTTGGAGAAGGGCAATTTCCTTGTTTTCGCCTACAAGACCCAGCACCAGGCACTCAGAAAAAAAGTTTGCAATCTGTTTGGGTGGAAAATTCACCACAGCGATCACTTGCCGACCCACAAGTGCTTCTTTTTGATACAAATCGGTGACCTGCGCGGAGCTTTTCTTCATGCCGTGTTCGCCAAAATCAATCAGCAACTGATAAGCAGGGTTTCGCGCCCCGGGGAAATCTTTGGCCTCCATAACGGTGCCGACCCGCATTTCTACTTTTTCAAAATCTTGCCAGGATAACATGGAGTGATGAAGTGATGTCCGCCGTCGTCCCGAGTGATCGGGACTATGGCGGATAAAAGTGATAAAGTGATGTCCGCCGTCGTCCCGAGTGATCGGGACTATGGCGGATAAAAGTCATGGTTTAGTTATTCCGCAATGATCAACTTTTTTGTCCAGATTTTGCCGTTTTCTGTGCTTACCTGGAGGAAATGAATGCCTTTGCTTTGTTGCAGAAGAGGTATGGTAAGTGGGCCAGCATCCGGGAGAATATGCCTTTTTTGATAAACCACTTGTCCTGTATTGTTGGTAATTTTCACCCAAACAGGTTTCCCTATTTGGTTTTCTAAACTCAAATTGACCATGTCTTTCGCCGGATTGGGCCAGATGCTCAGTTCGTTTGCTACCGACAATGGTGCAAGGGTGCTGACCATCAACGAATCTTCCAAGACCATTACCCAGGGCTCCTGGCCTACAATACCATCGTTCATTGAAAAAAAGAGACGGTTCCCGCTCAAATGGGCGCTGTTGATGCTTGGTACAAAATAATCTTTTACCGTAGCCAGGGCCGCGACTTTGAATGTGCCCGCTCCTGTGCCATCTGTCGCCCACCAGGAAACTTCTGTGCCATCGTTGGCGGTAAAGAGCCAAAGTTGGTCGTTGTAGTGTACGAAATTGTCAGGATTGGAGCTGCCAGATGGGTGGAGGTCTCGAAGCTCGTTGGTGCCACTCGTGGTGCCATCGCTGATCCAAAGTTCGACGTTGTTTTCAGTCAATCCTGCGCCAAAAAGCACCGAATTCCCCAAGCGATGCAAATGTTCTTGGGGCCTTGAATCGTAATATTGGTGTCCCGCTATGCCCTTGAATTTACGCAGCAGGTTTGGTTGCCCGTTTTCTGCGGTCCAAAGAGAATAGTGAAAACTATCTGCCGGGCCGTAAACGCGGGGCCCAAGCACAAACAATTGACTGTCCGTAATTGCCAAGCCAGCAAAGTCGTCAAAGTTCAAATCAGGGAAATAAACCGGATCAAACCCTCGTACGTACAAGGTGCGTGCATAAGGGTTAAAGGTCGAGGTGCTGTACGCAATGCGATTTTCAACTGCACGCAGGAAAATGATCGAACCGTCTTGAATGACTCCAATGATTTGCGTGCCATTGACTGTGCCATCGCTCGACCAGAGAAAATTGGGTTGGTTGGGAAGGGTAAAACGCTCAATAAAGTACAGGCTGTCTCCCGCAGCTTTTAAACCATAGAATTGGCTGTTCGCAGACCCGGACAATAGATTAAATGCTGCCGGAGCCCCGCTCAAACGCCAAAGGCTTTTGTTGTTGTTGGCTATAAAATAAACGGCCCCTCCTGGGCCATAATCCCAGGAACCGCTAAAATTTACGGGAAGTTGGAATTGATTAATGGCACCACTTGCCTCGGTAAAGCGCAAAGTGTTTTTGTCAGAAAACCAAAGCACTTTATTGCCAATCGACATCGGGGTAGCTACTTCCAGATACATGTCCTGAGAAGTGGTATCCAGCAAAGTGATCGAAAATGGGGCGGATGGCTCCGTTCGCCATACACCACTATAAGCGTTTTCAACATCTGCGCGGAAGAAAAATGCATCGCCCGGACCAGACACGAAGCCAACAGGGTTTGAACCTGCCAAATGTGTGGCTGGAGCACCCATCAGGGGATAGGTTCCTTGCTCCGTGCCGTCGCTGCGGTATGGGAATTCTACTATACCTGGGCCAAAAAAAGGACTCGGAAAAAGGATGCTTGAATCCAGCGCTGCCGCGCCCAGGTCCCCATATATGTAACCATCGTTTCCCAGATATTTTACCTTTCTTGTCCCGGTGGGAGTCCCATCGCTTGCCCACAAACATAGGGTGTCGTTGGGCGAAGTCTGGATGAGGAAAAAGAAATCCTGCTTGCTTGAACAGAGCAGTGAGGCGGAATTTTTTTCTATTGTTTTGATTTTCAAGGTTCCAGATGCAGTTCCATCGCTTTTCCAAAGCTCGGAATCGTTGTCTGGATTGGTATACATAAAGAAAAACGAGCCATTTAAGATGGATTTTGCGCTTCCGCCATTCGGTATTAAATAGTAATCCGCATTTGCAGGGAAGTCTAAGAGTATTTCCGTGCCATTTGAAGTGCCATCGGTCGCTATCCATTCTAAGTTTGGATTTTGCTGGTCATTTGCGAGGTAAACATATTTCCCATTTAAGACAAAAGCCTCAAAATAGGTTTGATCTATGGTGCTGGGAGGCAAATCAGTTGCTTTTGATGTGCCTGCAATAGTGCCATCACTTATCCAAAATTCGGTCTCTCCTGTGTTTTTTTTCACCAAAAAACAGGCTTTGTTCTCAATGATTCTCAAGGAAGCATTTTGAATATAATAATTGGAAGATGTGGTTTGGAAAACCTTAAACGTACCCGCCTCTGTACCGTCGCTGCGCCACAATTCACGCGGTACAGTACCACCACCCCAAAAATAAACCAGATTGTCGGACGTGGTGAGCTCTTTTGGGAAAGTGCTTGTGATACCGGGCTTACAATCTTTTACCAGATAGGCGCTTCCAAAGGAATCACCTGCGCACCAAAGTTCATAGCCGGTAGTTGCCTCCCAATCCTGATAAAAAACCTTGCCGTTCAAAGATGCTATGCTTGGGATGTTGTTTTGAGAATTGGACTTTACCTCATCAATAAGGAAGGTAACGCCTGGTGTGCCGCCATGTTTGTACAACCAATATTTTGTCACATCAAAAGGCGAAATAAAATAGAATCCATCAGCAGTTGGCGCAAGGCCCGACACCGAGCTCCCTTCATGGCTGATCTTTTTGGCAGGCCCCTCTCCATTGTACGCCCAAAAGCCATAGCCTTGATTGTAGGTTAACCCGTAAAAAATCACCTTGTCATGAATACTTTGAAACGGCCCACTTAGAAATTCAAAGGGATGGCTGGTGGGTATATGAATATCTCCTAATAGCTGAGGTGTCTGACCCTTTGCCCAATAGGACAGCAAAGTGATCAAACTTAGAAGGGTAAAGTACTTCATAGAAAATCAATTTTTAAAGCGATAGAATTGTATCAATATCCCAATATCCGACCCTAAACACAATGGAACACGGATGACACGGATTAGACACGGATTAAAGATCAAAAGAAGATAAAAATCCGTGTCTAATCCGTGACATCCGTGTTCTACACGATTAAAACCTTATCCCTCCCATTCCACTTTTTCAAAATCCGGGTTCAAGGTCAGGGTGTACAGCGATCGTTCCCTTAGTTTGATTTCTTTTATGGGGATTTCTGCCCCATCTGCCGCACATTTTTTGACAAAAGTTGGGAAACCGACGAGGTAGATTTTCACTTTTTCATAATTGGGCGTATACTCCCCCTCTTTTCGTTGTCGCAATGAAAATGTTCCGTTTTTTCCTTCTGTTTCAAAAATTTTCAAACTAAAAACCCCCTCTTGATGGGCATATCCTTCGCCGGCATCTTCGTATAAATGGCTGGTTTCCAGGCCATTTTTGTAATAAACATATAAGGTCAGTTCTTCAATCGGTTCGCCTGTATGCTGATGTGTCGGGTATACTGGCAAAACTGCTCCCTCGCGCACAAAAAACGGAATCTGATCCGGCATCACATTGACAAATAACTCTCCGTTGCCCGATTGCCCCGTCCAGAAATAGTACCAATTGCCTTTCGGTAAATACACGCCCTGTCTTTGCACTTTTGGTTGCACCACCGGGCTGACCAGGATATGCTCTCCAAAGAGAAAATCGCGCTCCACGTCCCAGAGTTTTGGATCCTGTGCATCAGCAAAGGCCAAATGCCGCAAAACAGGCGAACCGTCCAAAGTATGCAGCCACATAGCCGAGTATAAGCAAGGTAGCAGGCAGTATCGCAATTCGATGGCTTTTTTCGCCAAATCGGTCCATTTCTCTCCAAAAGACCAGGGTTCCTGGTCTGAAACGTGCAAAGCGGGGTCGGTCAATTCAGCCTCTTCGGCAGGCAGGCCATCCCCCGCACTATGTTTCCCAATACTGTGCACTCGCATGAGTGGGTGGAAAACCCCGAGTTGCAGCCAACGTACAAAAAGTTCGCCCTCGGCATTGCCGGCAAAACCTCCAATATCGGTGCCGCAAAATGAAAAACCTGAAATGGCAAGTCGCTGGCACTGGATGTTGGCGATTTGCAAATGCTCCCAATCAGAGCAGTTATCGCCCGTCCAAATGGCCGAAAACCGCTGTCCGCCACTGAACGAAGCGCGGCTCAGCAGAAATGGGCGCTTTTCTGGCTTCAAAGTTCGGAAGCCCTCCCAGGAGGCGCGGTTCATTTGCTGGCCGTAGATATTATGTGCTTTTCGATGGCTGCACGGCAGACCGTCGTGATCGTGCATTACATTGTCAGGCAAGGTTTTATGGTGTACATGAAACACCGCTGGCTCGTTCATGTCGTTCCAAAATCCTGCGATGCCGATGTCATTATATTGGCTTTCATAAAGTTCGCCCCACCATGCACGCACCTCCGGATTTGTAAAATCAGGGAATGCGCAAAAGCCTGGCCAAACGGGGGCTTTAGCGACCATACCATCTGCCGTACGAAGAAACCTGTTTTGCTCGAGGCCATCCCGATAAACCGAGTAGTTTGTGTCTTCCTTGATGCCGGGGTCAATCATCGTCACGGTTTGGAAGCCCATTTCTCTCAGTTCGTCTACCAGTGCTTTTGGGTCCGGGAATGCCTTGGAGTCCCAAGTGAAACACCGATAGTCGTCCATGTAATCAATGTCGAGGTAAATCGCGTCGCAAGGGATTTGGCGCTCGCGAAATTCAGACGCAATTTCCCGCACATGGCTGTCAGGGTGGTAACTCCAGCGGCATTGGTGATAACCCAATGCCCATCGCGGCGGGAGTTCGTGTGTACCTGTAAGGCGGGCGTAGCTTCGGGCCACGTCGTCGAGGCTGGGGCCGTAAAGGAAGTAGTAATTCAGTTCGCCGCCCTCTGCGTAAAAGACCGTGGAGCCTGTTTCTTCTGAATCAAAGTCAAAATGCGTTTTGAAGCTGTTGTCAAAAAAAATTCCGTATGCAATACCTTGATTTAGTGCGTAATAGAACGGCACGGCGCGGTAAAGCGGGTCCGTCTCCCGGCCAAATGCATAAGCGTCGGAACACCAGTTCTCAAATTTATTACCCGCCAGGTTTGTACCGCAAGCCTTATCACCCAGGCCAAAAAACACCTCTTTTTTGTGACATTTTTTTTCCATTCGGAGTTCGCACCAGCCTTTCAAAATAGATCGTTTGGCTAAAAACCCTGCTTCGTCTTCGCAGATTGTGCGGTCGTCGGAGTCATAAAATTTTACCTTCAAATCCGCTTTCGACACCACCACTTGTAAGGCTCCGGAGTCTAGCAGATATTCGGCATCGCGTTCTTCGAGCCGCACAACTACTTTTTCCTGTTCAAATGCGGGATCAATTGCGTAGGAAAAATCGGGCTGAAAAACCCCGTCGGGGGAATATCGCAAGCGGAAAACACCGGCCGCCAATACCGAAACGCGTAGCATCACTCCATTGAAGCACACAAATTCATAGGCTCCATCGCGCCATCGAACGTCGGTCACCTCGTTTGGGATCGTCCATTGAAAAACATCATCGTAGCGTAAGTTTACACTGGCTTCAGCGAAGTCAATCTCGGGGGGTGGGGTAGCGGTTGGGGGTAGATCTGGCTTGGCTTTCATGCTGCATTGTTTCGGGGTTAAAAGTAGGAACAAAACAACACAGGCCGCCACCGAAAAATCGGGGCGACCTGCTGCGGTTCACTTGCTTCATACGATATGAACCGAATGGGTATGTTGAGCGTAAGTACCCCGGAACGCTGTTCCGGGGCTATCCAATTAATTATCCCCGGAACAGCGTTCCGGGATACTTAGAAAAACAATATCCCGTGCAGCGAAAACACTGGCCCATTTTGTTTGCGCGTAGAGCCAAGGGATTGATCTGCAAGACCTGCATTGATCCCAACTTGATTGGATTTTACAAGTCCGGGAAACTTGCTCAAGGGCATTTTAGCCGACAATCCAAGTTCGAAAGAACTTCCAAGGCGGACACCTGCACCAATTGTTGCATCCGCGCTCCAATTGTCCAACTCGCTGGAACTCAATTTGCTAGCATCGTCTTCAGCGCTTTGGTCGGAGAGTTTCAAGATATAATCGCCAGAATAATTTTGTTTGTCAGCCTTGGCCGAGAGCGTGCGTGTTAAGGATAGGCCAGCAATGATTTTCAAAGGACGAACAGGTTGCCAAAACACTGTGAGCGGGACTTCCAGCCGCTGCAAGCGGTTGACGGGGATAAACACATTGCTACCCAATGAGTCGCCATAGAAGTTGCTGCCAGTCATGCTGGTCACTTCTTGTCCAGTATTGCCATCCAGTAAAATAACGCCTCCATCAACATTGGACCTATAAGCAGCTGACCCCACCGAAGCCACGGGCCGATATTTTTCCTGCGGTGTGTGGATATTATACATTGCCCCAGTGCGAAGGCCCCATTTTCGGGCAAATTTCCAGTCAACAGTTATTCCTGTTGAAAAGCCGTTAATCTTGTTAAACTGCTCGGTCGAGATGGATGAAGTAGCGCCAAATGTCCAGCGTTTATCGGAGGCTTTTTTTATTGGTTTAGGACTTTCGGCGGCGGCAAACAAAGGCCTTTGAAATGACCTATGCTCTTGTAATTCAATAGATTGTGGTGTAATGGGCAGCAAATCAATGGCTAGTTTATCACGAACCGGTTCTTCCGTTTTTGCTATGATAATTTCAGGCGTTTGAAGATTTGGCAACTTTTCAATGGTTGTCAAATATGAGTTCCCCTCAGCAAGAACGGACCGTGGTTTTGCAGCGCGGTTTTCAGCATTTATATCCCTTTTGGCGTTGTCCTGTACGGCAGTTGAGGCTTTATAATCAGAACTGCTGTGGTCGTTGATGGAGAGGGTAGGCGTATTTGACTCTGGCCGGGACGCGTTGTTCTGTTCCGTTTTAGGTGCCAGACTCGCATATGGTTGCCTAGAAGTGGTTTCTTGATGAATTTTTGGGCTATGTGGCAATTTGAGCCATTGCCAACTTCCGTAACCCACTACGGGCAGGAGCAGGAGCAGGCCAAACCACCACCAACCAAATCGGTGGCCGCGTTTTTCGGGCATTTCGCGGTCGAGCATCTCCCGCATTGAAGCCCATGCTTTGTCTGTCGTTTTCTTATCCATGTTTATTAAAAAAAATATAGTCAATCGGTGGTCAAAAAGTGTTTCTGTTATCCGTTCCCAGTTGCCAAGGCCATGTTAAACTCGGCATTTAGCAATTCTCTCAATTTTTGTCGTGCAGTACTGAGATGCCATTTGGAGGTGCCCTCACTCATTTGAAGACTTTCGGCTATTTCGGCATGGCTATATCCTTCTATGGCATAGAGCCGAAACACTTCCTGTGATGTGGGTGGCAATGTCCGCACAGCTTTTAGTATATCTTCCTCGAAAAATGACTCGTGTCCTCGTTCCGGCACGCTTTGGTCGTGGTCTTCCAGAACTAAAAAGTGCAGGTAACGGGCGTTTTCACGGTAATAGTCAGCCATACAATGGTAGACGAGTCGGCGCATCCAGCCTTCGAGGCTTCCTTTGAAGGAAAAAGTGTGAATTTTTTTGAAAACCCGCAGCATTCCATTGTTTACCACCTCAATAGCAGTGTCTTCGTCGCGGGTGTATCGCCGCACCATACGCAGCATTTCGGGAAAAAAACGGCGGTAAAGTGCCTCTTGAGCACGGCGGTCGTTTGCGGCACAGCCGTCAACAAGTTCCGATTCCGTAAAGTTTTTTTTGCCGAAAAAAGCCATTTGTTGTTGTGTTCAAAGCAAAATACCAAGCCCAATTTCAAAGCGCTTTTGGAGGATTTTATCAACCCCTTGTATGCCCCACCAATTTGACCAGGTTCTCGTCTTTTGTTGAAAACGTAGCCCCAGATGCGCTGTGAAGTGATTGCCAATGCGATACCCTATCTGCGTTTGTCCCATCCATCCGCCTTCCCAATTTTCCGTTTCGCCCTCGATAAAATCGTTTTCGTTTCCTGCAAAAGCCCAGCCGAATCCAAGGGCATAAAACGGGGCAATGTTTTTTGCCGAAAGATAGCCCCTTGCTTCCAAAAAGAATGGATAAGTACTTACATCGTCTTCTGAGGCCGTGAGATTTTCGATTCCAATGCCGATGCCAGCACCGACCAAACGATTGAATTTCAGGCCGGAACTATGTTGCAAGCCAAATCCCATTCCATTCGTACTCCACAAAATTGATCCCCGAGAGGCATGATACCAGCCAGTTTCTTTGAATGTATAGGGGCGCTGAGCAACAGGCAGCGGCACAGGTTTTTCATCGCGGCATTTTTGTTCTATTTTTTTTACGTTTTTAGACGACAAGCGCAATGATCCGCCGCTCCATGTAACCATGATCAATTCCCCATCCTGTTGGTATGAGCTGATTTTTCCGCGAAAAACGGAACCATCGTTTAAATAAACTATGTCACGACAGTTGTCTTTTTGCTGTGCAAAGCCTGATGTAGCGACAAGAAAAAAGAAGAAAAGGAAGCGTGTTTTCATGATTTGCCCCATTTGTTGTATATCCTTTCTATTATTTCACTACTGGTAAATGACTGATTTGCTTTGGGTTAGCCGGGTCGCTCACATCGAATTGGTAAAAGCCATCGTCCCCAATAAGCAACAAATGGTTGTCGCTGAATGCAATCACATCGTAGGCATTGATGCTTCTGAGGTGCGATAATTCTTTCAATTTCAAAGGATCGGTTTTGTCAAAAATCTTCAATCCATCGTCGCAAAGGAACAAATGCTCGTTCGTAACTGAAAGCCCAAAAGGCCGCTTCATTTGATACGTTTTAAGCAAGGTGGTGGAAGGTAGTGACTCGATGCCGATAATGTCAAGTTGATTGAACGTGCCGTTGCATGTGGTGCCGTCATGTATGGTTACATAGGCATACTTGTCATCACACACGACCGGATCGCAACCAGTAGCATGAGAAAATGTGCTTTCATGCACAGGATGGGCGGGATTGGAATTGTTGAAAATAAAAACACCGGTTTGAGAGCCAAGGAAGAGGCGGTCTTTCCAGGGGAAAATAGTCTCTATGTTCCAGCCAACATATACGGAATCGAGCTTGGCAGCACATGCGCCGTTCACAGACCAGGTACGCAGCATGAATTGGTCAACGGTGTAGAGATATGCTCCAAAAAGCCCGAACCTGGCATACGAACCAGCAATGCCGGCTCCACTTGGTATTCCCGATCCCCCCATGACATCCGCCACTACCATATTTTCGGAGAAGAAAATCACATCCTCGCGCTGAAACCAATCACTGCGCTCTTCGCAGGAGACTTCTTCCGTTACATCGGTTTGCTGGTAATCCACCAGATATCCGCGTTGAGGATTAAAACCAAAAAGTGGGAACACGTTTTCGGAACGGCAGACCAGCTGCGGGTTTTGCAAGTCGGCAATATCAATGGTCAGCAGGTCAATATATTGGTCA
This sequence comes from Saprospiraceae bacterium, assembly GCA_046160625.1. Lineage (GTDB taxonomy): Bacteria > Bacteroidota > Bacteroidia > Chitinophagales > Saprospiraceae > M3007. The sequence goes on along the minus strand of JBJXGZ010000087.1, from coordinate 82,947 downwards.
GCATAAAGTCGCTGGTCATGAATGGCGATGTCCACGTTGCCGGGAATGCTCCAGAATGCAATGTTTTGTGGGTTGGAAGGATCGCTGTTGTCCACAACATGGATGCCTTCCTGCTTTTCGTTGATAAATAGATAGTTGCCCAGGGCATAAATTTTTCCAGGCTGACGCATCTCCCTAGCTGGTAAGGCAGTGATGCCAACGCGACACTCAGCAAGGGTTTTGTAAATTGGGTCAAAACGGACGAAAGTGCGCGTGGAATTGCAATCATCACGCAGACAGCTACCAAGGGTACTTACAAATGCAATACCCAAAAGAAAGGCCAGTAGTAAATTGTTGTGTTTCATGTCAAATTAGGTTTTGTGTGAAAAGTATCTTTGTAGTTCATATAATTGTTATCCCGGTAACTGCCGCAAGACAGGAGGTTCATCGAAAAAGGTTGGGGGCAATGTGCATAAAACCCAAACCTTTCGCTTCAAACAAATCTGAACTATATGACAATTCTTGACCAGCCTGCTCAAACTTCCCAGCGAATAATATATGCCTCTTTTGGGGACCGACTGGTTGCCCGGCTCATAGACGCACTTATTTTGATCATTCCGTCTATATTTATCCCATTTATCGCGTCTTGGTTCTATTATGCTGGAATGGAGGGAAGCGAACGGGGGGCCACTGTCGGCAAACGCGCCATGGGGATTCGGGTAGTAAGCGAAGACGGCCAATCTATTGGCTTTGGCACGGCCACAGGACGTTTTTTTGGCAATTTTCTCAACCTTTTTACCATGTTTATTGGGTATTTAATGATGTTTTTCAATGCACGAAACCAATGTTTGCATGATATGATTACCAGCACGGTAGTAATTAAAGACAATCCTGTTACACAACGGCATCAAGTGCCTCAATCAGCACCACAAAAGCGTAGTTGGACAGCGAAATCGAGTAATTCTGAAATCCACTTTGTGGAAATCAACGCTAACGGAGGCCGCCATTGGCATCGAACCGCCACAGGCGAACAGATCAACGATTTTACACTGTGGCAATTGACGGATGGGATGGTGGATTTTTCTGAAGAATTTGGCATGGAGGTTTTTCAGGAAATGAAACAGTATGCAGAGAAGATTTTGCGCAGCAGAGCTTGAATGGCTTAGCAGGAATGAGCAGTAAAGTTACCTTTGACCCAAAAAAATGTCCTCTCCGCAATGCTAAAATCCCTTTACAGGTTTCTTTCACCTCGTTTCCAAACCCTCTTTCTCGAATATAAAGTAGCCCTCAAACCACGGTATGGGTATGGGCTTCCGGCGCACGGACGATTGCTCGAAATCATTGAGACACAACGCGAAACGTACCAATTCTGGTTGGGGAAAATAAATGGCTTCGCGCCAAATCTTCAGGCCATTAAAAAACTGGCGGAGGAAAAAGACCCGACCCAACCGGGTTGGAACAACCACTTTTTGCCGGGGCTGGACATTGCAGCATTGTATGCCATCATAGCCGAATCCAAGCCGAACCGCTATGTGGAAGTCGGATCTGGAAACTCTACCAAAGTGGCGCACAAAGCAGTTAAAGATCATGGGCTTTCAACCAGAATCATTTCCATTGATCCCTATCCCCGTGCCGAAATTGACAGCCTTGCCCACGAAATTGTGCGCAAACCTTTCGAGGCCGTTGACACGCGCTGGCTTGCTGAACTAGACTCGGGCGACATCCTTTTTATTGACAACTCTCATCGGATGTTGCCAAATTCGGACGCCACGGTTTTCTTTCTTGAAACGCTGCCTGCGCTCAAGCCTGGGGTTATCGTGCACATCCATGACATATACCTGCCCTACGATTACCCGCAGTTCATGTGCGACCGTTTTTACTCCGAGCAGTATGGCCTTGCTATTGCCTTGATGGCCAACCCGCAGCGATATCAACCCATTTTTCCAGCGTATTTTATCTCGGAAGATGCGGCGCTGAGCAGTTCAATTGCAAACATCTGGGAGCACCCCAACACGCAGGGTGTGGAGCGGCATGGAGGTTCCTTTTGGTTGAAAATCGGGGAATAAATGAACCAAAGAGCGTAATTTAAACACATAAGGCACAAAAGGACACAAAGGCTGCTTTTGCTATCCCTGAGGGAACTATGTGTCCTTTTGTGTCCTGTGTGTTTAAATTCAGTCACCGCACCCGAGACGCCATCATCAATGATTTCACGCGGCGAGTCGCCTCTGATTTCGTATCCGGATCGGCCAGTTTTTGCAACCCAACCCAAGAGGTAAAACCGTATTCCTTGGCCACCATGTTTTTAAAACCCTCTTCTACAGGATTATTTTTAGCTACAGGTGCGGAAGATTTTGTGATGCCCTTGGAGGTCGTTCTGGTCTCCACATGCTTGACGGACTTGCCCATTCCAGCAGATTCACCCGCCATAGCTTTAGCGTAGGTGGGGGTTGTAGTCGGTCTTTCTTCCGGGAAGTAACGCAGGAGATCGTGTTCGTTCATCAGTTTTTGCATGCTCCAGCCATAACGATAGCCTTTGATGGCGGCAGCAATGGGCTTTACACGCTCACCGGCGTGGCGTGCCGCATCGTTGTAAAGTTGTGTGCGCGAATAGTCGCTGAGGTATGACTGCACCAACACATGGGCGAGCAACACCTGAGGTTTCACATTGTATTCGTCTGCCGCGTCTCGCACAAGTCCTTTCCATTCTTTGGCCGTAGTTGCTACAAAGTCTCTGTCATCATAAAGAGACTTCAAGCGTTCTGCAGGAGCAACCTCGGACGAGTTGGTTTCGCTGGGGATTGTAGATTTGTCACGCTTGCTGTTCCCAGTTTGATTAGAGCGCATCGGACGGTCGGAAATGGAGCGTGGGGCGTTGGCCACTTCGACATCCGTGCCCATTTCAGTAAGGAAACCACCTTTGGATTCGCTTTTTGAGCCATCTTTTTTGCCGATAATAATAAAAATAAGCGCAGCAGAGACGCAAGCAGTGGAGAGAAAACCGAAGAATTCGAAGAAATTTTTCATGTTTAAAAAATTAAAAAGTGAAGGGAGAGAGTATGTATTGAATGTGGATTTGGTGATTTGTGGATTTGTGGATTTGGTGATTTGTGGATTTGGTTATTTGGGGATGGGCCTAATCTTGAGATTTTTAATTGAATCATGGAATGAAGGAATCCCAAGCTTAGGCCCATCCCCAAATAACCAAATAAACACCTACTCATACTTTGCAATTGCTTCATAATCAATCTTCCAGAGTTGATATGTTTCGATAATCAGCGTTAGTTTTTCGGCGTAAAGCCGTGCCGTGGCGTAGCCCGATTGCTTGAGGCCAACGCACCATGCAGCATAATATGGCACCTGGTTGTGCCCAAAGATTGTCTTTTTAATTTGATAAATGTTGCCCACCTCGTATTCGCGGAGCATCCAGCCATACCGACCATCCTGAAGCAAAAGCGAGTGACGGCGAAAACTCTCGCGAGCGGAAGGATACACCTCAAATCGGTCCCAGGCGTAGTCATCGCGCATTTGCATGCAGTCCACCGCAAGCGAATGTGCCGTAAAATCGCGGTCATCAATCACACCATCACGACGAAAACCGGGTCTGGCGCGGCATTTTATCCCAAAATGGTTGTTGCCTTTCGTTGCCAATATGCTTTGCCCGGCATTGGTCTCTAAAATCCCCTGAGCAAGCGTAATAGAAGCGGGGATTTTGCTGCGCTGCATTTCGAGTTCGGCAAAATCTCTGTATCGCTCTACATAATCGAGGTATCGCAAGGCGTTGGCCTGAAACCGGCGCCCAAGCTTTGCTCTAAGTTGGACTTCTACTTGTTCCCGCTGCCAATAGGTTGCTTTTCGTTTTCGGGTTAGTTCAGAAGGGACGCGCAGCGTCGAATCAGCATAAAACTTGCGCAACTCGGCTGCAAAAGTCGAGCCAGCAAGGTCTGCTCCTGTTTTGAAATCAGTAGTAAGTTGTTGGAAAACCGGCATTTCGCTCAAACCGGAAAGCCGTGCTTCGATCTCCGTTCGGTAGCGCAATACCAAAAACAAAGGAAGGACGATCAGCAAGAGGGCAAAGAGGCTTCCACGCCCGAAGGCTTCAAGACAGCCGCCGTTTTGATCGGTTTGTGGTTGCACGGTGTTAGAATATTGGGAAATTGGGATATTAGGATATTGGGATATCTAGGAACCGCCGACATCCTAATATCCTATTATCCCAATTTCTCAACTTAGTCGTCTACCCGGAACTTGAAGCCCACCCCGTGGATGTTTTCGACCTTTATACGGTCGTCGAGGCTCAGGTATTTGCGCAAGCGAGATATAAATACGTCGAGGCTGCGGCCAAGGAAGTAGTCGTCTTTGCCCCAAATGTTGATAAGAATAAAAGAGCGTTTCACGACCTGGTTGCGGTGCTCATTGAGGAGTTTAAGCAGGTCGGCCTCCTTTTGCGTCAGCGTTTCGGAATAACCTTCCGTGGTGAGGCTCAGGTTTTTATAGTCAAATGCGTAATTGCCAATGCTGACTGGCTTGCCGGGCTTTACAATAATGGCATATTTGGTGCGACGTAAGAAAATGTCAATTTTCAACAACAGTTCTTCGATGCTGAACGGCTTGGTCATGTAGTCATCTGCACCAATGGTAAGGCCGTGGATCTTATCCTGCTTCATGCTCTTGGCCGTCAGGAAAATAATTGGCACATGGTCGTCAATAGATCGAATTTCCTGAGCGATGGTGAATCCATCTACCTCTGGGAGCATCACATCCAGAATGCACAGGTCAAACTTCTGACCTGCCTGAATGATGTCCATGGCTTGCTTCCCATCGGCACAATAGGTGACATTGTAGCCATTGAGTTCAAGGTTGTCGCGGGTAACGAAGCTGAGGCTTTCGTCATCTTCCACGTAGAGCAGGTTAGCTTTTGAATCGGCCATGAGTGTAGTGATTGGTGTGTTGGTAGATTGGTGATTGGTTTATTGGTAGAGGGGGAATTTTTTCATGAAAGCGTTTACCGCGCCTCGCACTTTTGCTTGCGTAGCAGCATCATCAGGGCGCGAAATTACCTCGTCTATCCACTGCACCACTTGCCGGCAATCATCTTCTAGGAAGCCCCGGGTTGTAATGGCGGCTGTTCCAACTCGGATACCCGAAGTGGTCATTGCTGGCTGCGGGTCAAAAGGAATCAAGTTTTTGTTTACAGTAATGTCGGCTTCTCCCAGAATATGGTCGGCTAATTTTCCTGTTACGTTTTTCCTCCGCAAGTCTATGAGCATCAAGTGGTTGTCCGTTCCGCCTGAAATGATGTCGTAACCACGGGCTGTAAATTCAGCGGCCATTGCCTGGGCATTTTTCACCACCTGGCGACAATAGTCTTTGTATTCAGGCTGCAAGGCTTCGCCAAATGCAACGGCTTTTGCCGCGATCACATGCTCCAGCGGCCCGCCCTGCATTCCGGGAAAAACACCGCTGTCCAGGATGCTGGACATTTGAATAGGCTCCCCTTTTTTCGTGGTACGCCCCCATGGGTTGTCAAAGTTCTTTCCCATCATAATAATACCGCCGCGTGGGCCGCGCAGTGTTTTGTGCGTCGTGCTTGTCACGATATGGCAGTGTGGGAGTGGGTCGTTTAATAATTTGGCGGCAATGAGGCCAGCCGGATGGGCGATATCAGCCAAAAGCAATGCGCCTACGGAATCGGCGATGGCGCGAAAACGGGCATAATCCCAGTCTCGAGCGTAGGCGGAAGCGCCACAAATAATGAGTTTGGGTTGTTCGGTTTTTGCGATGGCCTCTACCTTGTTCATATCAATCCGCCCTGTTTCCGGCTCGACACCATAAAAGGAAGGCTTATAAACCTTTCCGGAAAAATTCAATTCAAAACCATGTGAAAGGTGTCCGCCATGAGCAAGGTTAAACCCGAGAATTTTGTCGCCGGGCTGCAAGCAAGCCAGAAAAACTGCTGCATTGGCTTGTGCGCCAGAATGCGGCTGCACATTGGCCCAAGCAGCGCCAAAAAGTTCTTTGAGGCGTTCGATGGCAAGAGTCTCCACCTGATCCACAATCTCGCATCCACCGTAGTAGCGCCGACCGGGGTAGCCCTCGGCATACTTGTTGGTGAGACAGGTGCCCATGGCATCAAGGACTGCCTGGCTTGTAAAATTTTCGGAGGCGATAAGTTCCAAGCCGCGGCGTTGGCGGTCGAGTTCTTTTTCGATTAAGGAAAAAACTATGTCTGACATGGGGCAAATGTAGAGAAAGGAGAATAATTAAACTGCAAAACAGGAAAACCGAAGAACAGGAAAATATAAAACCTTTCAATGTGATCCGAAGATGGTCAAAAAATGCCCTTTTCGAGATCAACCTCTTGCGATTCTATATTTACCAGCGCTCCGGTTTTCCTGTATTACGGTTTAATCCTGTAGACAAAGATGAAACAATCTACTCCTTAACCAAAGTCTTCAATACCGCCTCATCCAGCACTACGGGGTACTCTTTGCGGAGGTCTTGGATCCATTTCTTTTCCAAAAAGTCTTGGTAATCAGCCACCGCATAGCCGCGCGCTTCCGAGAGGGCTTTGGGTGTGGGCGGTACAATTTGTTCGATTTTGTAAAAAGAAGCCGTTTTGGTAGTGGTATCTGTTTTGGCAACCGTCATATCGCCGCTTTTCCATAACCCGCCGAGCTCTTTGTTTTTGCCTTTTTCGTAAAGTTTTTCCATCACGGTCAATACCTCTGGCTTCCCCTTTTTGTTGAACTTTTTGATCACGTCAGCCGCAGGTTTTTTAGTGGCGAGGGTGCGTACTTTTTCCAACACTTTAGGGTCATCCGTTTTCAAAGTATAAATACTTACACGTGCGCGTTCGTCCCATTTGTACTTCATCTTGAGCTCTTTGTCAAAATACGCTTGAAGCCCGATAGTGTCGCTGTTAGCGCGGTCCCACACATTCTGTTTCAATGCTTCAAACAGCAAAATTCCTTCTTCGTATTCGCGCATAAGTGATTTGAACTCAGGGTATTTGCGCTCCAACTGGGTTTCTTCGAAGGACATGGCGGTTTCGTCGGTCCAGGTTTTGTACAGTTTGTTGATGGTTTCCACTACTGGGTAGCCTGCTCCACGCATACGGTCACGGCCAGCGCGTTGGCAAAAATCTTCAAAGTCGGCCACAGTGTAGCGTTTATCCTGGCCGTAGTAGAACAGAACATCTTGTGGCTTGCTGGGGTCGGGTTTCCATTTAAACGTATGGAAAACACTGTCGACCTGTTTCGAAGTCCAGGCAGCCAATACTTTTCGGTCTTCAGAGAAGCCTCCGTCTTTTTTGATCCGGCCGATGATAGACTGTTTGGCTGTTTCGCTACGGCTGTCGCGCTTAATGCGCTCTGAAAGTCCTCGCTTTAGTTGGTCATATGCAGCAATCGGGCGCAGGCTTTTTCGCTGAATGATGTGCCAGCCGAGGGTTGTTTCAACAAGCTTGGTGTAATCGCCATCTTTCTCCAGGCTAAATGCAGCGTCTTCAAACACCTTTTGGTAACGATTTATACCAAAAAAGCCGATATAGCCACTCTTCGCTGCGGTGGTTTTGTCTTCGGAATATTTTTGACAAATTGCATCCCATTTTCCACCCGCTACAAGTTCGTTGTAGGCACTGTCGGCACGCATTTTTTTCAGCGTATTTTTTTCAGCGCTTTCGACTTTGCGGATAAGGATTTGGTTTACCTCTATTTCCCCGCGGGCAGGCCGGGTGGCATTTACGCGGAGGAGGTGGTATCCATTATTGGAACGAACCGGGCCGAACACATCGCCGACCTTGGCCGCATAAATAGCTTTTTCTACGTCATAATAGCCGTCGGGAAGCATGGCGGTGATGAAGCCAAGGTTGCCTCGGTTTTCTTTTGCCGATTTGTCTTCCGAACTGTCGTAAGCCATCTTGTCAAAACTTACGCCTTTAGTAATCATCTTTAACCAATCCATAGCGCGGTTGAAGGCACGAAGGGTGTCGGTGGCAGGTCTTGTGCGATCACAATTGACAAGTATGTGACTTACATCCACGTCCGTCAGCATTCGATCGTAGGCTTCTCGGATTAGTTTTTCGGTCACTTCTTTGTCCTCCAGATAGGATTTTGCCAATTGCTTTTTGTAGCCTTCCAGCTCGCTATTCAAGGAGGCAATAGTGTCCAGGCGCATGTCGCGAGCCTTTTGGACTTTCAGTTTGAAGTTGGTGTAGAGTTCAAGGTATTCGCGCAGGCTCTTTTCCGAGAAATCGGCTTTATCCTGATTGGTTTTGGAGTAGATGTATTTGAACTCTGAGGCGGTAACAGGATTGCCCTTCACCGAGAAAAGGGTGGCATCAGGTTGGGCAAAAGCCGGGCAGGCTAAAAGTAGCATGGCGGCAGTGGCTATCAAGTTTTTGAACATACGGAAAGGTGTAGAATTGGTGTTTCTATTGTAAAAAGGTCCCTGAATAGGGGGGCAAACCCGCCGTCGCCAAGGCTATGGCGGGTAAAAAAGTGTGCAAAAGTAGGAAAGCCGACCCGAACGCGGGATACGAGTTTTGTTTTTAAAAAATGTTAACAGGCAAATGGCTTCCACAGGCAAAACGTGCTACGTTTTTCTAAAACACCTTAACATGCAGACGAGATTCACTCGATCCGATTCACCAAGTTTTTAATCCATGTTTAGCTGCTTATACCACAGGTTCACGGCGGCTTCGATGATTCAGATCTGTCGGGTTTGCGGTTTTGCAGCCTAAAAAAACGAAGCCCGGTCGTGGGTGACCGGGCTTCCAGCCTTGATTGTGGCTGTGAGTGTCAGGGAATGCCCTGGAAATTTGCTTTTTTGAAACCGTTTTAAAGATCAGTCAATCGAACATGTTGAATGGTGGAAGTTCTTTCTTTGTGGCGTAAAAGTTGTCGTTTGAGGGTATCAGTGGAGGCTGTGACGGCAGATTCAAAAGACCTTCCTGTTTTTTTGTCAATCAACCATCCGCCGGGCAATAGCAATTTGACTTCTATTATTTTTTCGTGGACTAGCCCTCCCGTATCCTGCAATTTAAGGAACACTTCTGCTTCTACTGTTCGGTTTTTTTCAAAATAGCGGTCGAGCCGCATGATCTTTTTTTCGATGAATTCTACTAACTTAACATCAGCGTGAAAATGAATCGATTGCACACTTACTTTCATCATAGCGTAGCGAATGTTTTAATGGTTATAAATGCGAAAGAACTGTTTTTTTTGCTTTAGATGGAGACGCCAAGCTATAGATTAAGGTTGTCTTGGTCGTGCCATTTTAAGCCAACTATAATTTCAACGCTCAATGTTAAAGGCATCTATATTCTTACACAAATTTTTTTTGTTAAATTTTATATTTATTTCTTTGAACGGAATAAATTTTCTGAAATAACTATTTTATTGAAATTAAAACAAAAATAATTGCTCCTTTGCAGACGAAAAATCTATGAAAAATTCAACGAAAAATCTAGACCTTTTCAATAATGTAGACCTTCGCTCCCAGATACTTCTTACCGATCATAATACCATCTCTTCCATGCACATGTCCCCCACCGTCAGCCCGGAACTAAAATCTGATATTCATCGTGTGTTCGCCCTTCAACAACAACACCACTGGGAAGTGGCGCGATGCACACCAGCCCAGCGCATTGTCAAACTCCGCCGCCTGTACGACGCGATCCTTCACCGCCGCAAAGAAATCGAAGCTGCATTATGGGCCGACTTGCGTAAAAGCACCACGGAGGTAAGCATAACAGAACTCGGTGTAGTACTGCACGAAATCCGTCACGCCATCCATCATTTGCAATCCTGGATGACCCCTAAGCATGTTGGGAGTTCTCTCACTCTTTTTCGCTCGCACTCCGAAATTGTTTATGAGCCAAAAGGTGTTTGCCTTGTGCTTTCTCCTTGGAATTTTCCGGTCAACTTGACCCTTGACCCATTGGTGTCGGCTGTTGCTGCGGGCAATTGCGTCATTCTCAAACCTTCTGAATTTTCTCCCAACAGCAATATAGTGATGCGTAAGATTGTGAGTGAGTGTTTCCCTCCAGGTGAGGTGAGCCTTTTTGAAGGGGATGCTACTGTGGCGCAAGAATTGCTTTCACTGCCCTTTAATCACATATTTTTTACCGGAAGCCAACATGTAGGCAAGATTGTTATGCGCGCTGCTGCCGAACATCTCGCGTCCGTCACATTGGAACTTGGAGGGAAAAGTCCGGTAGTAGTGGACGAAACAGCCAATTTGGAGGCAGCAGCAGCCAAAATCGTTTGGATAAAACTCATGAATGCAGGTCAAACCTGTATCGCGCCCGACTATGTGCTGGTCCACGAAAGCTGTCACGATACGCTGGTGGAAAAAATGAAATCCAAAATCAAGCAGTTTTATGGCAAGACCGCTGAAGAAATACGTCAAGGCCCTGACCTGTGCAGAATAGTAAGCGAGCGGCATTTTGGCCAGGTCAAAAACCTGCTTGAAGATGCCACGCAACGGGGCGCTACCCTTGCTTTCGGCGGCGAAAGCCTTGAAAATGAAAATTATATTGCCCCCACAATCCTGACCAATATTCCAGAGGAGTCAAAAATTTGGGAAGAAGAAATTTTTGGCCCTATTCTGGCCGTTCGGAAATACAATACAATCGAACAAGCCATCGCCTTTATAAATGCCCAACCCAGGGCGCTTGCCATGTACATTTTTTGTAATGAAGATCGGCGCACCAGTAAAATTATAGCCGAAACCCGTTGCGGGGGCGTGACGGTGAACGATTGCGGGCCTCATTTTTATAACTCGGAATTGCCCTTTGGCGGAAGCAATAATAGCGGTATCGGCAAATGCCACGGGGAATTTGGCTTTTTGGAATTCAGCAACCAACGCGGGGTGCTTTATCAGGCAAAATGGCTGCCCAATACCGATTTTTTCCTGCCGCCTTATGGGGGGAAAATACGGCAATGGCTGCTGGAGGGAGTGGTGAAGTGGTTCTAAAAAAATTTAAAAACCACAAAATGTAAAACAGGAGAACCGCAAAATCTAAAACTAAAAAACGGCAAGCACTCAAACAATTTAAAGAGGCGGCCGAAGATCTTGGCCTGCTTCGAATCTAATTTAACGGTTTTAGATTTTGCAGTTCTCCTGTTTTACATTTTGCGGTTTTTTTAATAATAAATCACCATTTCAAAACTTCTCCCATCGCCTTAGCCACTTTCTCAATAGAAGGTATCATCCTCTGCTCCAGGATAGCATTGAGCGGCACAGCTGGCATGTCTTCGGCACCGAGGGTTCTCACAGGCGCATCAAGACTGGTAAAACAGTTTTCCTGGATCCTTGCTGCCAACGACTGTGCAAATGAACCATTTACCTGCTCTTCTGTCACGACCAGCACCTTGCCATGACGGCGGGCAGCCTCGTACATCGCTTCTTCGTCGAGTGGACAAAGGGTGCGCAAGTCCACGATTTCGATTTGGCCGGGATATTGCGCTGCAGCATTCAAAGCCCAATGCACCCCCATACCATACGTGATGATGGCCAGGCTTTCCCCTTTTTCAATTTTCTGCTGTTCGGCAGATAAAGCCACCCGGGCTTTCCCAAATGGAATGATGTAGTCTTCGTCTGGTTCAATGGTACGGGCAGCCTCGGTGCCAGGTACTTTGCTCCAATACAATCCTTTATGTTCAAAAATTACCACAGGATTTGGGTCATACCATGCGGATTTGAGCAAACCTTTTAGGTCAGCCCCGTTGCTTGGATAAGCGATTTTTACTCCCCTGATTTGTGCCACCACACTTTCCACACTGCTGCTGTGGTATGGCCCACCGCTTCCGTATGCGCCAATTGGAACCCGCAAGACACAGCTCACAGGCCATTTGCCATTGCTCAGATAACAACTTCTCGCCACTTCGGTGAAAAGCTGGTTAAGCCCAGGCCATATATAGTCGGCAAACTGCACCTCCACGATGGGTTTAAGCCCAACGGCACTCATGCCCGCCGTGCTGCCAACAATAAATGCCTCTTGGATGGGCGTATTGAACACGCGGTGGTCGCCAAATTTTTCAGCCAGCGTCGCCGCTTCGCGAAAAACGCCGCCTAGTCTCCGACCTACATCCTGACCATAAAGCAGGCAGTCTGGGTGCTTGCGCATTAGTTCCTCAATGGCAAACAGGGCACAATCCACCATCACTTTGGTTTCACCCTTGGCGGGACTGCGCTCTCCGCGTTCTTCGGTGACGGGAGTTGGGGCATAGTCGTGGGTGAAGAGGTCTTCAGGCCTTGGGTCTTCAGCGTTTTTAGAAAGTTTGAAATCGGCAGCCACCGTTTTAATGGCCTTATTTTCAATTTCTTGAATTTCTTTTTCCGAGAATCCACTTTCCAACAGGCGTTTTTTCAAGATAGGATAAGGATCTCGTTGTGCGTGTTCTGCCAAGTCATCGCGGTACCATTCTTTGCGGACACCAGAGGTGTGGTGGTTGAGGAGCGGCACCCTTGCATGGAGCAAAAAAGGTCTTCTTTCCAGTCGGATTTTTTCGAAAATATCTTGAACAACCGTCCAACATTCTACGAAATCATTGCCTTCGATGCTCACCGCTTCCAATCCAGGAAAACCCTTTGCATACTCCGCAGCATTTGCCACCCGGGTTTCAGCAGCATTGGCAGAAATATCCCAGCCATTATCCTGCACCAGATATAGGATTGGGAGTTTTTTTAGCACCGCCATCTGGAACGCTTCTGCTATTTCACCTTCTGTGACGGAAGCATCGCCGAGGGAGCAGACAACCAGCCCTGGCCCACTTGTGCCTATTTCGGTGTGTTTGGTATGATGGTATGGGTAGGGCTTGTCCAAATCAACGAAGTGCTCTGTTCGGTATGCTTTCCCGTTTTTGGTGCTTCCATACGGGACGGTCGCCATTTTTTCATGATACCAAAAACCCATGGCTGCTCCAGTTGCCGGTATGGTCTGCATGCCAGTTGCGCTGCTTTGGTGTGGGATTTTTGGGTAATTTTCGTCGCGCAAGGAAGGGTGACAGTAATAAGAACGCCCACCAGAAAAAGGATCATCCCGTTTTGCCATTAGTTGAAGCATTAGATGGAAGGGACGCAGGCCCATGCCAAGCAACAGACTGTCGTCGCGATAGTAAGGGTAGGCGAAATCCTGTGGGTGGAGTTGCATTCCGACCGCAAGTTGGATAGCCTCATGCCCACGAGATGTGGCGTGAACGTACTTGCTGACGAACTTGAAATTGGCCTCATATATATCCGTCATGGCTTTAGCAGTTGCCATAAAGCGGAAGGCTTTTTCAAGGATATCTTTTGAAATGGAAGATTGCTTGCCCGTTTTTTGAACTTTCTTTGTGGTGGATGTTCTGCTTGGCACGATGCGTTTTTTTGTAGCCCGGAACGCTGTTCCGGGAAAGTTAGATCGTCCCGGAACAGCGTTCCGGGGTACAAAAGCATGCAAAAGTAGTCTAAGCTCCCATCTCCAAAGTCAAGAAATATCATGACACACGGTTTTATCCTTGGCAATTTTGCCCTATTCCATCGAGGGCATGCGTTTTTGATTCAAGAAGCGTGCAAAAAATGTGATAGACTGGCAGTTTTGGTCTGTTCTAAACCATCAGATGAAATTCCCGGCTGGCTGCGCTATCATTGGGTGAAAAGAACGTTTCCGGAACTGGATGTTCGGCATTTGATTGGTTCGTCAGCATCACAACTTTCCGAAAGTTCTAAACTTTCGGAAAGTTTGATTCGTAACCTGCCAACGGGAACTATACTTCTTTTTGAAAGCGGAGAAAAACAAAAACTTCTTGCCCAAGGTCTTGGTTTTCAACACGTTTCAATTGATCCTGAACGAAAAAATTTTCCAATCCCAACTTCAGAAATCAGGCAAAATCCACTTAATTATTGGGAATTATTGCCCCCAGCTGTACGCCCGCATTACATTCAGCGGGTGGCACTGGTAGGGCCAGAGAGTTGTGGGAAAAGTTATCTGGCTGAAAAACTCGCTGAGCATTTTCAGACGGTTTTTGTAGAAGAATACGGCCGTACGTATTGCGAAAAATATGGCATGGACTCTACGGAACTGGATTTTGCCCATGTAGCGGGAGGCCAGCTCTATCATGAAGACAAAATGGCTCTGCTAGCCAACCGCCTGCTTTTTTGCGACACGGAATTGATTGTCACCCAAGTGTGGAGTGAAGTCTACTTCATGGGAAAATGCCAGCCCTGGATTTTTTGGGCGAACCATGCGCGGCGTTACGACTTGTTTCTGCTGTGCGCACCTGATATTCCCTGGGTAAATGACGGACTGCGCGAATTTGAGGGCCAGCGCGAGTGGATGTTCGAGCGGCTGCGCAATGAATTGGAAAGCCGCGGGTTACCTTATGAAATTATTCAGGGAGGCTTTGAGACTCGGACGAACAAGGCCATTGAGGCGGTGCAACGGATGGTGAAATAAATGAATTGTGCAATTCTTTCTCAGAATTATGTAACAACATAGTGCTTCAAATACCCAACCTTCGGGGCTGATTGAACATGCCTGTCCATCTTAAAGTAAATCCCCGTTGGCGGAAGCTGCTGCGCTTCTTGCTCTATACCTGTTTTGCGCTGCTCTTGCTTACAGCGATAGTATTCTTTGCACTCACTTTACCGGCTGTACAGCAACGCCTAACCAGGGTCGCAGAAACTTTTTTGCAGAAAAAACTTGGCACTCGAGTGGAGATTGGCGCAGTTAGAATACAATTCCCAACGACTGTTACATTAGAGCAGTTCGTATTACCTGATCAACAAGGCGACACTCTGGCGTGCATTGGCAAATTGGAAGTATCCATAGGAATGTGGAAACTGCTGAATCAAACCATTGAATTACAGAATATTAGCCTCGAGGATGCCGGGGTATATCTGCATACCAAAGACAGTATTTCCAATATGGATTTTGTGCTGCGGGCATTCGCCGCGGATTCCTCAGATACAGTTTACAAGGATACTTCTGCCTCTGCCTGGAAATTGCAACTGGATTTGGTGGAATTGCAACTCAAACGGGTGCATTTTCTCCTCCAGGACGAGGATGCAGAAAGCACCACCCAAGCCTACATCGGAACAGCAGAAACAACGCTGTCCAAAGTTGACTTGAAAAAATTGTATTTTGAACTGGACGGCTTCACGCTTACAGATTCCAAGATAAAACTGATACAAAAGAAAAAGTCCGTGGACAACGGTAAGCCCGATCCAGCCTTCGGATTGCTTTTGAAAAACGCGCACATCACCTGTACGCAGCTAATTTTTTCAACGCCGGAATTGGCGATAGATGCCAATCTGGCTAAAACTAAAGTGGATCAGTTTCATCTCCGATCGGCCAATGACTTATTGGCTATTCAGGCACAGGGCATTCAGATAGAAAACAGTGCCGTTGCTTATCGCGATCCTGAAATCGTTGCTACGCCTGGCCACCTTAATGCTGGCGATCTCGATCTGAGCGATCTCAATGCCAGTTTGCCGGACTTTTCTTTTCAAAAAGACACCTTGTTTGTAAGCGCTAATTTGCTGTCTGCCAAGGACAAAAGTGGATTAATACTGCACAGCTTGCAAGCCACTATTCGCGTCACCCCAGGCAGTATTGAAATCAAAAATGCCTTGGCCAGCCTGAACCAAACGAGTCTCAACGGTGATGTGCTGTTGCTCAAAAACCGCGCGGCTACTTTCGACCGGATGCAGGTGCAATTACGCCGCGTCAAAGGCGTCGTTGGTGATCTCATCGTGATATTGCCACCACAGGAAAATTCGGCTTTGTCACGGCTTTCGGACATGCCTTACGAGGTGT
This sequence comes from Saprospiraceae bacterium, assembly GCA_046160625.1. Lineage (GTDB taxonomy): Bacteria > Bacteroidota > Bacteroidia > Chitinophagales > Saprospiraceae > M3007. The sequence continues at coordinate 67,163 of JBJXGZ010000087.1, read as the reverse complement.
CGGGCACGCTTAACGGTTGGTTGGAAAACTTGAAAACAGATAACATCCGTTTTAAAGCAGGAGGCGGTACGGTCGCAAACTTTAGTGGCACTGTACAGCGATTGACCGAGCCTGCCAAGTTGGGTATGAACCTGAATATCAGCCAATTAAAAACGAATCGCGCCGACTTTGTTCGCTTTATGTCGGTGGGGGAAACGCCCATGGATAGTATTTTGCTGCAACCATTGCCAGCCTATTTGAATGCTTCTGGCACATTGAAGGGCAGCATGGATAGTCTTCAATTGGCCCTTCAAGGTGACATTGGAGATTTGCAAACTGGCCCAACTTTTCCAAATGTGGAGGGGCCTCCGCTTTTATTTGACCTCTCCGGCTTACTGACCGATGTGAATGATCCAGATCGTATAGGAATGGATTTGCAAATTCGTCAACTGGATGCGCCCCATAGTTTCTTTACTTTTTTAGCCCCAAAAGGTTTGCGATTCCCCGATATGCTGCAAGCGAGTGGTACGATGCGTGGAACGCTAGCGGCCTTGAACACGGATTTGAAATTTCGTCTGGAGCGCGGTGGAGTTAATAGCCAATTCGCATTTAAAGGATTGCTAAAAAATGTCAGAACGCCTGCGCAATTGGGCTTCGACGTAACATTCAATGGGTCGCTGGCTCGGCAGGAAATAATGGGCTATTTGCCAGATTCTATTGTCAACGAAGTGCTTCGCCTGCCCGATTTTACGCAAATAAGTGGACAGGCGAAAGGCACAGTGAAAGATGCCTCGGGAAAGATCAAACTTGGATTGGGGGGATTGGGTGAAATCCTTTTGGACGGCACACTGCTCGACAGTACCTATCAAGTGGATCTTGTGGCCCAAAACCTGCTTGTCAACCAGTTGGCCGTGGATACCACTTTGCGTCCGTTGAAAACACTTGGTTTAAAGGCGCATCTGAGTGGAGAAGGCTTCCAATTGGGCAAAACGGCCAGCATGAAGTTGACAGGAAAATTTGACTCCCTCATTTGGGACAACCTCATTTTGCGCGACATCACGTTTGACGGCGATGTGAAGGGCAAACAATTCAGCGCCGGGCTACAATCGCCTGACGAACGGGTTGCCGTGCGGATTCGGGCTACGGGCGATTTCCGCACCAATATTCCAGTTTTAGACCTGGATATCGCGCTGAATTGTATTGATATGCGGGAGTTCGGCTGGGTCAACCGCCCTACCACAGTTTGTATGCGGATCCTTTCCCATTCCGAAGGCTTGTCAGTAGACACATTGACGGCGCAAGTTAAGATTGAAACGATTGATTTACAGTATGATACGGTACACATTCAACCCGGTGATCTGACTTTGGACATTAAACTGGACAATCGCCAAAACAACATCAACATTGCGTCCGATTGGCTGGAAGGCGAAATCAACGGGTATTTTTCTTTGACCGACTTAGCAACTACCATCGCCAATATTGCCGACCAATATTTTATTGTGGATCGAACGGCTGCTCTGCCGCCAGTGAGTACTGATTCCCTCTCGGTAAAATTGCATTTGCAGAAGACGGAGGTATTGACCACAGGCCTGGTACCGGGATTGACCAAACTTGATCCTGTAAAGTTGGAAGGCTCGCTGGTGGGACAACGCAATTATTTCAACCTCAGCATTCAAGCGCCAAAAATTGTATACACCACATGGGATATTGATTCACTCAACCTGCGTTCCTACGCAGGTGACACGGCGGCTTTATTTGTTATGACTTCACCATTGGTGAAACGCGGCGAACTGGATTTTATCGAAAATGCAGTCTTGAATGGACGGTTTTTGGCCAATGTCGCCAATGTATCATTCAAAGCCTCCAGCGATGATGGTAGAGAACGATTTCTGCTTGAATTGCAAGCGTTGTTGAACCAAAAAGCCAGGGAAACGCGGATATCTTTGGCGCCACGGCAGGTTATTGACTACCAGGAATGGGCGGTAAATGCTGAAAATGAGATCCGTATTACCCAAGGCAATATGGAAATCAAGCAATTGAAGATGACGGGAAATGGCCAATCCATCCAGGTGGAAGGAGCGACCCGGAAGTTGGCAGGAAACAAAACCGGGCTTGATTTTGCGGTGGATATTGATCGTTTGAACTACAACAACTTTGACCTTTTTGTTACCAGTTTGTTTTCGGAATTGGAAGGTTGGGCGGAAGCCCACCTTAAAATCAAGGGCACGGCAGATGCCCCACAAGTACGCGGCAAGCTGCAATTGCACGAGACTTTTTTCAGGCCAGCGCTTACGAATGTACGTTACCAGTTGAGCGAAACACCCCTAGAATTTACCGAATCTGGCGTGCGGGTAGATGGCTTAACCCTGCGTGATCCGTACAATAAGACCTTGGAAATCAATGGTAAAATAACGTCTAAAGATTGGACGGACATTCAAACCAACCTTAGCCTACACGCCGATCGCTGGCAGGTATTGAACTCAACCCGGCAACAAAACCCGGTGTATTTTGGGGAATTGTATGTCTCCCTTGATGGCACCATTCGCGGGCCTTTGAGCAATCCGGATATCCAGTTGGCGCTTAAAACAGCTAAGGAATCCAGTTTTACCTACGTCTATGATGTAGCCACGCAAGCCCTTCAGCACGAAGGCATTGTGTACTTTTTACCTCCGCCGCGCCAATATGTTCGTCCACCAATTTACGATGCGCCAGTGAGTAACCAACCGTTCACCCTCAGCGCAAGTATCGAAATTGATTCTAATTTGACCATTAACAGCGTGATCAATCCTGTCACAGGCGACGATTTTCATGGAAAGGCGACTGGTAGATTGCAACTGGATATGTTGTCCAATGGCAACATGACTTTGGCCGGACAGGTGGAATTGGTGCGTGGTACGTACAATTATTCTTATCAATCCGTGGTGAAGCGCAGCTTCGAGGTAAGCACTGGTAGTACCATCACCTGGACGGGTGATGTGCGCTACCCGGAGTTGGACTTAAAGGCGCGTTACAAATTCAAAGCATCCCCTTATCCATTGGTTGTCAATCAATTATCCGTGGCATCTGCGGAAGAGGCTGCCCTTTATCGCAGGCCTCAAACATTTTTTTTACAAACAACCGTGAAAGGGTCGGCAACCCAGCCCGACGTTAATTTTGTATTCATTTATGCCTCCGCTGAAAAGCAGGATGCCTTTGGCTCCACTTTTGGCAACCAACAATCAGGCCTGGTGGAAAACGCTTTGAGCAATGTGAACAACGACAAGAATTTGCTTTCGCGGCAAGTGTTTGGGGTGTTGCTGCTGCGCAATTTCATTGGTGAAACCGTAGGCACCACGAGCCTAAGCGGCGGTGGAAATCCTTTGCAAACGGGCCTGACGAGCTTCCTGACGGGACAAATCAATGCTTTGGCCGATCAGTACCTGACTTTTATTGACGTGGATTTTGCGACCACTGAAGGCTCGACCAATACGGGTGCAAGCCAGGCTGAAGGCTCTACAAACTACCAATTGCGCTTGCAAAAATCATTTTTTGAAGACCGCCTAACCTTTAAGCTTTCAGGTGGGACAACCGTAAGTGGAAACGGAGATGAGGCGACCAGCGCCCTGGAAAATGCTTCGGTGGAATACGCTTTAACGCCCAAAGGAGATTTGAAAATAACCGTGTTTTCTGAACGAGGGTTTGAATTGCTCAACGCTTCCTCGGCAAACCTGCGCAATTCAGGGGCCGGATTCATCATAACCAGAGAATTTGGTGGCAAAAAACGAAACAGATGAAACCGTTTAATGACCGATGGAAGATTTTTGGTTTGCTGGCTTTAGCCGCAATATTTTCCGCTGCTTGTACGGGAACCAGCCATCTCCAAAAAGGAGAACGACTCTACCTCGGCGCAAAAATAAAAATCAAAAAAGAGGATCATATCGGCTCAACCAAACTGCTCAAGACTGACCTGAAAAAGGCCGTCATATTGCCTAGGCCAAACAAAAAGATACTTTGGATGCGGCCCCGGCTTGTAATGTACAATATGTTCAAAAACAGCCGACCCAATAGTTTTGGCAGTTTCATTGCTGACCGTTTTGGGGAAGCAGCTGTTTTGTACGAACCCAAAACAGCAAACCGGCATCGTGAATTGCTGGTCGAGCGCGCAGCCAATGATGGTTTTTTTAAAGTAAAAATTGTTTCTTCTGAGAAACCCAGCAGACGTAAAATGAAATTGCACTACGAGGTGCAGGTGAGAAGTCCGCGGGAATTATTGGATAAGGTGGTATTCCCATTCGACTCCAGTATTCTGATGCGCACGATCTATGATCTGAGACCGAATTCGTTAGCGCAGCCACCACAGCCCTACTATCTGGAAAACCTGATTGCCGAGCGTCAAAGACTTTCCGACACACTCCGCAATTATGGCTGGTATTATTTTTCTCCCGACAACTTGTTGTTTGAAGCCGATACACTCAACCCCCCGGGCGACATGAACCTGACGCTACGGGTAAAAAAAGAAGTCGGTGAACGAGAAAGGCAGCGCTATCGAGTGGCTTCCATTACCGTTTATCCCGACTACGATTTGGCTCGGAAGACCGACTCCACGCAGCACCAAACCGACACTTTGCGCATTGGCTGCGTACAATATGTCTATCATCAATGGAGGACCAAGCCGGAGGTCATAAACAAACAGATATTCCTTCGCTGCGGTGAATATTACTCGTTCCATGACTATCAAACAACCATTTACAGGTTGCTGAACTTAAACCTGTACAAGTTTGTAAACATCCGCTTTGATGTGTCGCCGGAAGCGGATACGCTGTTGGATGCGAAGGTTTTTCTAACCCCACATCGCCCGGAACGGGTGGAAGCCACGCTGTCGGCGGTGTTTTCGCCAAGTTTTTACTATGGACTGCGGCTTGGCACGGCCTACCACCATCGAAATGCCTTTCGGGGCGCCGAAGCGCTATCAATCGCCCTGAATGGAGCCTATCTGCGCACCAACAAGGATAATTTTGACTTTGAAGACTTTCTTGTAAGCGATGCGTCAGCACGAATCAGTCTGCCCCAACTATTGTTCCTGCCAGAAAAACGAAATCTGGCGTTTGGCACCACACAGTTCAGCCTTCGCCATGAAACCAATCGTTTCCGATATAATCTGCCAGAATTGGGCAGATTTGGATTGAGTTTCCAGCGCATTGGGGTGGAGGGAGGTTATTTGTGGAAAAAGAACCGCCGGGGCTCTGTAGTCCAGGCCGCAAATCCGCTCAGTCTTGGGCTCCAATATTCCACGGCCAGTGACAGGACTATTCGCCGGCAATTGATCGAAGATATCCCCAACGATTCGACCGGAACCTCCCGGGCTCTGCTGACTTTTTTGGAATATAAGCCCAATTACACCTTCACTTTCGATCAGCGCCTGGAACCGGCCCGACGACTCACTGTTTATTTCAGACAGCGGTTTGCGGGACAGGTCAGTGGTTATATCGGCAACCGATACCTGCCCAGTGATTATCCTTTGGAAAGCCCGTTCAACTTGTTTGTTGAGTCGGATTACCGGCAATATCAAAAGACACATGGACGGAATGTGCTCGCTTTTCGGATGGCCGTGGGCGCGGGCATACCGCTTCGCCCCGACGGCAACATAGCCCTGCTCGACCGTTTTGTGATTGGTGGAGCGTCCAGTGTGCGAGCCTTTGCACCGCGTACTGTGGGGCCTGGCAGTGTAGCCCGTGATACAGCTTCAGGTGGTTTGAAAGTGGGCAACTATACAGGCAATCTATTGATCGAGAGCAGTATAGAATACCGAATACCCCTCGGGCGCTATCCCGAATTGGCGTTTTTTGTAGATGCCGGCAATATTTGGCTCACCTCCGGCCCGGGGGCTACCGAGGAATCTCAGTTCCGGCTGAATCGTTTTTACAAAGAATTGGCCGTGGGTACGGGCGTGGGCCTTCGGGTGAATCTTGGGTTCTTTGTGCTGCGCCTCGACCTGGCTATTCCTTTGTCAAAACCATATTTGCCCGAAGGTCAACGCTGGGTAAAAAACGACCTGAATTTTGGCAAGCGCAGCTGGCGTAAGGAGAATTTGAACTGGAATTTCTCTTTTGGATATCCATTTTGATTGTGAACTGATTCTATCCAATTCACGACCTTTGCCCCATGGCAAAAAAGAAGGAACCAAAAACGGACGAACAGGCTTTCGTGAATCCGATTGACAAAGACAAAGTGACCGAAACGCCCGGCCTATTACCCTATGCCCATACAGCAGGCGGGGCCGTCATCCGCCCGGAAGACAAAGGGCGCATCCGGGGCAACGCAATGACGGCGATGTACGACCAGACCGACCGGCAAATGGAGCAACTCCGCAAACAAATGGAGACGCTGATGAACCAGGCCAAGTCGCTCAATTCGCGCATGGAAGTCTCCGAGGTTATTTACCAATCGGAAATCCCTTTCCAGCCAGTTATCCACCATATTTATCACCTCTACCAGCGCAAATCCGATGGGACGCACTTGCTCTCCATGATTGCCCCATGGGAATGGGGGCGGAAAGCACCGTATGAGCACCTGGCCACGGTGCGCTTGTTGGGGGATCATACCTGGGAAGTGATGGAGGGCGGAGTTTGAAATGTCCAATATCCAATGTCCAACGTCCAAATCTCCAACGTCTTTTTACTACCTTTGCCCTCCTTTTCCCAAATTTCTGGACAAAACGCTTGCTTTCAAATTCGGTTTTCCAAATTATACTTGGTGAACTGCTACTGCCAACTGCTACTGCCAACTGCTACTGCCAACTGCCACTGCCACTGCCAACTGCCACTGCCTACTGCAACTTACTATGGAACTCTCCGCCCGTTACACGCCCTCCGAAATTGAAGAACGTTGGTATGCCCACTGGGAAAGCCAGGGCTATTTCCGCTCTGTGCCCGACGAGCGTGAGTCGTTCACCATTGTCATCCCGCCACCCAATGTGACGGGTATGCTCCACATGGGGCACATGCTCAACAATACGATTCAGGATATTTTGATTCGCAAAGCCCGGCTTGATGGCAAAAACGCCTGCTGGGTGCCTGGTACTGACCATGCCAGCATCGCCACAGAAGCCAAAGTGGTGCGCTGGCTGCGAGAGGAGAAAAAACTGCGCAAGGCCGACATCACCCGAGAACAGTTTATGGGCTATGCCTACCAGTGGAAGGAAAAATACGGTGGCATCATACTCCATCAATTGCGCAAACTCGGCGCATCCTGCGATTGGGATCGGACGGCTTTTACAATGGACAAGGGCTACTATAATGATGTGATCCGTGTGTTTATTGACCTTTATAAAAAGGACAAACTTTATCGTGGACTCCGCATGGTGAACTGGGACACCGAAGCCAAAACGGTGCTTTCCAATGAAGAGGTTATTTACCATGAAGAAAACGCACAACTGTATCATATTCAATACAAAAGTGCCGACGGCGGCCCGGGCGTTACGATTGCAACACAGCGACCCGAAACTATTTTTGCCGATGTAGCCATTGCGGTAAATCCAAAGGATCCGCGTTACAAAAACCTGGTTGGGAAACAGGTTTTGATTCCCCTGATTGACCGCGCCATTCCGGTCATTTCGGACGATTATGTTGACATTGAGTTTGGCACAGGGGCCTTGAAAATCACCCCGGCGCACGACCCAAACGATTACGAGGTGGGTCAGCGGCACAGTCTTGACGTGATAGATACCATCGCCGACGACGGCAAGCTCAATGACAAATGCGCTTTTTTGCCCATCGTTGGGCTTGACCGATTTGAAGCCCGCAAGCAGATGAAGGGCTTTTTGGAAGGAAGCGGAAGCCTGGTCAAAATCGAAGACTACAAAACAAATATCGGTCGCTCCGAGCGTACCAACTCTGTGGTGGAGCCTAAACTCTCGCTACAATGGTTTGTAAAGATGAGAGATCTCGGCGCACCGGCACTCAAAGCTGTGTTGGAGGAGGAAATTAAATTTTACCCTCCCAGCTTTCAGAATCTTTACCGCAATTGGATGGAGAATCTCCGGGATTGGTGCATCTCCCGCCAACTCTGGTGGGGACAGCAAATTCCAGCCTGGTACCTAAAAAGTGAAGGTTTGAGTCAGGAAACCAAGGTGTTTGTGGCGGCCTCTGCGGAAGAAGCCCTTGCACAGGCGCAATCGGAAACTGGCAACAAACAATTGACCCTCAACGACCTGCGTCAAGACGAAGACGTGCTCGATACCTGGGCCTCCTCTTGGCTTTGGCCGATCTCCGTATTTGACGGTTTCAATAAACCTGATGGCGAAGTGTCCTACTATTATCCCACCAATGTTTTGGTAACGGGTTGGGATATTATCTTTTTCTGGGTGGCGCGTATGATTATGGCAGGCTACGAGTTCCGGGGCGAAAAGCCTTTTCAGGCAGTCTATTTTACAGGCATGGTGCGCGACAAGCAACGCCGCAAAATGTCCAAATCTCTGGGTAATTCACCCGACGCCCTGCAACTACTCGAAGATTATGGCGCAGACGGTGTTCGTTACGGACTTATGTCGAGTGCGGCAGCGGGCGGCGATATTCTTTTCGATGACAAACTTTGCGAAAACGGCCGCAACTTTTGCAACAAACTCTGGAATGCACTACGACTGGTAAAAGGCTGGCAAGTGACCAAAATCGCTGAAAATGAGGATATTGTCAAGAAAAACGCCCTGGCAGTTCGATGGCTGAATGAGAAATTCCAGCAAGTGTTGTTGCAGGTAGAATCTGATTTTGAACAATTCCGTTTGAGCGAAGCATTGCTAGGACTTTACACCTTTATCTGGGACGATTTCTGCGCCTGGTATCTGGAGATGGTAAAGCCGGGCTATGAACAGCCTATTGACCGCGAAACCTATGAGGCTACCCTGGATATTTATTCCAAAATCATGGTCGTGTTGCATCCCTTCATGCCCTTTGTGACAGAGGAAATCTGGCATCAACTCCGAGAGCGCGAAAAAGGCGACGATGTTTGTGTGCAGGGTTATCCAAAATCTGCGGCTTTTGACAACGCCTTGATAACCAAGGTAGAATCAGCCAAAACAATCATCACAGGCATCCGCGATGTGCGCAATCAAAATCAGGTAAAGCCCCGCGACCCTTTGGTCATTACAGTGCAAGACAGTGACACTGCCCGCGCACTTTTCGCACAAGAAGGCTTCCGCGAAATGCTGATGAAAATGGCGGTGCTTGAATCGCTTGAGCTTTCCAGAGAGGAACCACCCAAGGCCAAATCATTTATCTCGGGGACAGATAAATTCTACGTTACACTAAACCAAACCATTGATATTGAGGCAGAACGCAAGAAGTTGGAAGACGAACTGGAATATCAGCGCGGCTTTATTCGCTCCATCGAAGGCAAGCTTTCCAACGAACGTTTTGTCAGCGGTGCGCCCGCAGCAGTAGTTGAGAATGAGCGCAAAAAAATGGCGGATGGTTTGGCAAGGGTGCAGATTTTGGAGGAGAGTCTTTCTAAACTTTGATGTATGATGTATGATGTATGATGTATGAACTATGATGTATGATGTATGATGTATGAACTATGATGTATGATGTATGAACTATGAACCATAAACGTGTGCAGTTCATACATCATACATCATACATCATACATCATAGTTCATACATCATAGTTGATTACCTTTGCTGTGATGCGTTCGTTTCTTCTCTTTCTCTCATTTATTTGCCTGCTTCTCGTCCGTTGTGCGCGAGAGGTAATCATTGATTTGCCAGAAGAGCCTACCAGATTGGTCGCAGTGTGTCACTTTACGGAAGGCGACAATTTTCGGGTCAAAATCTCGCTCAGCAAACAAGTAAATGATGGCAGCGCACCTGATTTTTTACAGTCATTAGACCTTGTTGCTACGCTTTCTGAGGACGGACAGTTTTGGGACCGGCTCGTTCCTGACACTACCGATACAGACAAAATCACCTATTGGGAAAGCAACAGAGACCAAAAGGCGAGATTTGGTGTAGAATATGCCTTTTCAGTGCGCGTACCTGGCTATCCTGTTATAGAATCTTCCAGCAAAATACCAGCAAAAGTTGAATTGGAACCAATCGTGTTGGGCTCGGGCGATATTTCTATTACTGCCTTGGGCGATGGTTTAAACGAACTGCGTATTCCACTCGAACTTCGGCTAAAGTCGCTGCCAGCTGAGGAGCATTACTTCGCATTCAATCTCACACACGAAACAGACGTATTCGAGCCTAATAATTTCACGATTGAAGGGCGCACCAATTTTTTGGCCGACGGGCGTACGTTCTCTTTGCTTCACGACATCCCTGAACCCGTGGTCTTGATCAATGAAAACTACTGGGCCGATGACCGTCGCACCCTTTATCTCGTGGCCCGCATTCCATTTGACCCGGAAACGGAGCGTCCACGCCGCATTTTTATTGAATGGCGAACCCTTTCCGAACAATTTTATCGCTACCACCTTTCACTGTCCAGGCAGGGAAGTAATTTGCCTTTCAGCGATCCTGATGCTGTATTCAACAACATCGAAGGCGGATATGGTAATTTTTCTGGCTATGCTGTTTCGGTAGACACGGTTGCGATCCCAAATTTTTAAACGGGGTTTATGCTTTGCCGTTTGCCCTTCCTACTTTTGCGGCGCATTTTTTCAGGAACAAATTTTCAAATAAAACACTTCCCGAATTTATCGGGATGAAAAGCTTTTACGAATGAGCAAAATAACTGTTGTAGGCGCTGGGAATGTAGGCGCAACCTGTGCCAATGTCTTGGCCCATGCTGATACTGTGAACGAGGTCGTACTCATTGACATCCAAGGCAATATGGCCAAAGGCAAAGCCCTGGATATCTGGCAGCAAGCGCCTATAGATGGCTACTCAACCCGCCTTTCAGGTGGCGACGATTATGCACTTACTGCGGGTTCCGATATTGTAATCATTACTGCCGGTATTCCCCGGAAACCTGGGATGAGCCGCGACGACCTTATTGCCACCAATGCAAAGATCGTCGTTTCTGTCACTGAAAACATCCTCAAGCATACCAAAAACCCCATTATCATAGTCGTCTCCAATCCGCTTGACGTAATGACTTACGCCTGCTGGAAAGCCTCCGGCCTTTCTGACAAGCGCGTATTGGGCATGGCAGGGGTACTTGATACAGCCCGTTATCGCGCGTTCCTGGCTGAGGCATTGGATATATCACCTAAAGACATTCAGGCAGTACTTATGGGTGGACATGGCGACACGATGGTGCCACTGCCCCGGTACACTACTGTGAGCGGCATTCCTGTAACAGAATTGATAAGGAAGGACAAACTTGACGCCATTCTTGAGCGCACAAAAGTAGGTGGCGGTGAATTGGTGAACCTGATGGGTACCTCGGCATGGTATGCGCCCGGCGCGGCTGCTGCCCAAATGGCCCTGTCTATTCTGAAGGACGAGAAGCGGATTTTCCCATGCTGCGTGCGGCTCAACGGGCAGTACAAACTCAAAGATATTTTCGTGGGTGCTCCGGTTAAATTGGGCAAAAAGGGCATCCAGGAAATCATCAAACTCCGACTGAAAAAAGACGAACTCGCGCTTTTACACAAATCCGCCGAAGCCGTCAAAGAGGTGGCAGATGCGCTTGATGCGATGAAACTCGTTTAGGTTAAAAGTTGCAAGTGAGCAAGTTACAAGTAGGCAAGTTGCAACTTGCTCACTTGTAACTTGCCTACTTGTAACTTGCTCACATGTAACTTTTAAATTAAATGCCAACACCTGCAATTTGGAATGAGATGGTCTCCGTCAAAAACGGGGAAACACTGACTGAAATGGCTGAAAAACAACCTGTAATGCTGGTGTTTCTCCGTTATTTTGGCTGCTCTTTTTGTAGGGAGGCAATCAGTGACATTGCGAAGCGGCGGAGAAATTTTGAGTCCAGCGGTTTCAGGGTCATATTTGTACATATGGCGCCCGATATAGAGATAGCGGAGAGTTTTTTTAAAAAATACAAACTGCATCCCGTAGATCACATTGCAGATCCGGAAAAACGTTATTATCAAGCCTTCGGGCTAGGGCGGGGCACTCCCCAGCAACTTTTTGGGTTGATGAACTGGATTCGCGGATTTCAAGCTACTGTTCTTGAAGGTCATGGAGCCGATCCAGACTTTGAAAACCACGATCTTGGCGATGGCTTTCAAATGCCTGGCGTTTTTGTGCTTCACAAGGGCGAAATACTTCGCTCTTACATCCACCGATATGCACACGACCGTCCGGATTACGAAGAAATTTGTCAGATTTGAGGTTCACTCAAAATTAGAAATACCATGGAAAATGATTTTGTCACCATCGCCCGGTTTCAGTTTATTCATGATCCAGGTTTTCTTACTGATTTTCTTGCTTTTCGTTGCATCTGCATCTGCCCAAACGCCCGACTCCTCCCAATATCCCAATATCCCAATATCCCAATATCGCCTTCCTGCTCTTATCATTCGAGATGCCCGTTTCGAAAGAATTGGCTACACTTTTTGGAAAGCAGATTCACTCCCTCTGAATGCCTCTATCTCTTTGTCTGACAGGCTTTTATGGGAAAATGTCCTTGATGTGCGCGCCAACGCGCCGGGCACCTTGGCCACTATTTCGGTACGTGGAGCGGGTCCCAATCGAACCCCGGTTTTTTGGAACGGACTGAACCTCCAAAGCCCCATGAATGGTGTAGTGGATGCCTCTCTGTTGCCGCTCTGGCCAGACGATAAGTTTGAAATCCAATTTGGTGGACAAAGCGCGGCACAAAGCAGTGGAGCTATGGGCGGGAGCCTTATAATTGTACCAACTCATCAACATTTTGATGCGGGTTTTTCAGGTTATGGCAGTGGCGCAATAGGAAGTTTTGGGCGTTGGGAGGGCAGTGCAGGCGCAGGTTTTTCTAACAAAAAAATTGCTTCCAAAATCCGGGCCACATGGCAGCAGGCTGATAACGCATTTAAATTTCAGAAACAGGGTCTTGATGGACAATTTTACAATACAAGGCAAGTCAATAACTTTCTGGAAAGAACCGACTTGCAACAGTTTAATCAATTGAAAATCAACGAAAAAAATATCCTGAAAACAGCCTTTTGGTTTCAAAATACTTTCCGGGAAATCCCCCCTTCCACCACTGAAGCCCCTCGAGAAACCTGGCAACGCGACCGCTCTCACCGTGCCGTCATCACTTGGGAACACGCTCCCAACTCCCGCAGTCTCTGGATCAACCGTGCCGCCTGGCTTGATGACTTTCTCGCATTTTACCTAGCAGGCGATACAGATACCAGCCGTTCCAGGCAAGTAGTCCTGAGTTCTGACCACTCGACCACCCTCGACAAAAATTGGGCTTTGCGTGCAGGCGGAACCGCGCTCCGTCAATGGGCACAAGTGGATGGCTACAAAGACAGCACCCGTTGGTTTGGGCAGATGCGTTTGGCAGGCTATGCCATGGGCGAGTGGAAGCGTGATGACACCCGTTTTTCCGTCTTGATTCGACAGGAGTGGGCGGAAGCACAAGCCGCTCCGCTTACCTGGTCTGTAGCTGGACAAATTGCTCTTGGAAGGGTAGGGGAGGCGAAGTTTCATGTTTCGCGCAATTTCAACCTGCCAACGCTCAACGACCGTTTTTGGAAAAACCTCGGAAGACCCAATTTGCGCCCGGAAAAGGGATATTCCACAGACGTAAACTGGCTATTTAACCGTCCTAAATATTCTCTCGAACTGACTGGTTTTCAATTAATTTTAGATGATTGGATTCTCTGGCAACCAGATTCAACCGGGTTTTTCAGGCCAGACAATTTGCGAATGGTGTGGAGCAGGGGAGTGGAGACAGCCGGTCATTGGTCATTGGCCATTGGTCATTGGAAATTCCATACTTCAGGGCGACTTCAATTTTCCAAAACCACCAATGTGGCAGTATATGGTGGCTCAGAAAGTGTGCTGGGGAAACAATTGCCTTTTACACCTAAAGTATCTGGTGGGCTTTCGCTGCGGGTGTCGAGGGGTATATTTTCGGCGGCCTACTTACAGCAGTTCACTGGCGAGCGATTGGACAATGGGGGAAAGAAGATAGCATCTTTTAGCGTAGGGAATTTGTTGGCTTCGTGTGCTTTTTTTGAGCGCCGCTTCACTATTGATTTTCGCATTGAAAATCTTTGGAATACGCAATATGAAATCATTCGATATCGGCCTATGCCGGGTAGGTCGTGGCGGTTTGGTGTGGGATATAAGTGGTGAACTACGTTTACTAAACCTCCAAGGTTTAGTAAACGTATCGTCGGATCGGCTATTAAACTTAAAAGTCTCTCACCCCTTTTGGATGCCTTTCCACGTATCCCAAAATAATTCGCCCTGCGTCAGGATCCGGAAAAGAGGTGCTTAGACATTCGAGCAGGTCTTCCACCCGCTGATCTCCAGCCTCTGAGCTAACATATCCAAAGCCTAGATAGCGGCCATTTTGTACGCCTACCACTGCCACTTCGTCCTCTGAGCGCCCTTTTTCTACAAAGAAAAAGCTGCCCGAAAGCCGCCGGGAAATTTTCGAAATGGCAGCTTCTGCACGTACATTATAATCCTCAGGTGATTCTTTCCCCACGCAAGCGCCGAAACATTTTTTGATCTTGTAATGAAAACAGGCTTCTGTTGAACTGTCCAAATGCGTCAGGCGGTGACAGAGTTCGTGCTGATATACAAGGCTTTGCAAATAATTGCGGGCGTTGTCAGGCTTTGGATACTCCGCTATGAGTTCAAGATTTTTGGCGTTTTTGACCGTGTTTTTTCCAAAAGCAAGGCAACGATATCCTTGTAAATCAGTGTAGGCGAATATTGCCCCGGCATATTGTCGGGTGCGCTGGGCTCGGTTCACGGCAGGCTGAAGGCGCTTAATTTCGGCACTTTCGTGCAACAATGCAACGAGTTCACTGCCAGTCACTTCCCAGCTTACATCGGCCACGCCAACGCGGATTTTTTCGCCTTTGGCACTCTGGTCTGCAAAATGCTCGAAAAGCCGTTTGCGGATGTTCAGACTCTTGCCAACGTAAATGACATGGCCGCTTGCGTCGTGGAAATAATAGATTCCACAGGCTTCTGGCACAGCATGCAGGCGCTCGAGCGTAATGGCGGCTGGAAGTTTGGTCTCTTTTACCCCGAGGTTAACAAGGGAGCGGATGTTCTGCTTTCCCGTTTGCTCCCCAAGGATCATTTCGAAAAGTCGGGTCGTAGCCAGGGTGTCATCGAGTGCCCTATGACTTTTGTCGGCGTGGATACGGAAGTGGTTTTTAAGATTGCTGAGGCTGTAACTGGGCAGCCCTGGAAATACCTTTCTGGCAAGGCGCACTGTGCATAGTTGTCGGCGTTGAAAATCATAGCCCAGTCGCGCAAACTCCTCGCGCACAAAGGAATAGTCAAAGGAAACATTGTGCGCTACAAAGATTTTCCCCTCGGTCAGCTGCACAATTTGCTTCGCCACCTCGAAAAATTTGGGTGCGTTGGCCACCATTTGGTCCGTGATGCCGGTGATCTGCGTGATCTGTCTGGGGATGCTCCGCTCTGGGTTCAGCAGCGTTGTAAACGTATCTACGACCTGCTCCCCATCGTGCAATACAATGGCGATCTCCGTAATGCGCTCGTAACGGGCGACACCTCCGGTCGTCTCGACGTCTATGATGGCGTACAATGTTAGTTGTTTGAGTTGTTTGAGTGGTTTGAGGGGTTTGAATTGTTCGAGCACATCAAACCCTTCAAACCCCCCAAACCCTTCAAACAATAATTAGATTTTCCAGTCTAAGCGTAATGTGTAATTACGCGGCGCCTCCATGAGTGCCGGGCGCACAGTGTATTCTTCGTTGAGGAGATTTCCGCACAAGGCGCTGATTTTTAAGGCTTTGCTCAGTTTATAAGAAGCCCGAAGGTCCACTACAGTAAAGCCTTGGTTGTTTGCTTCCCGAAAATCTTTTACCCCCGGCAAGAAAAATTCGAACACGGCATCAATAGATTGCATGTGGCTGTTGTATTGGGTTGAAACACCCAGAGAAAAACGGTCGAGAGCATATTCTGCGTCAAATTTGAAAGTATTTCGGATGCGGTATTTTAGCACATTGGTTGAGTCGGATGCCTTGTAAACATTCACCCGCAAGTACTCGTTGAATACTTTGTACTTAGGGTTAGTACTAGTATAACCTGTGAGGAGAGAGAGAGTTCCGGGACCCAATTTGCCCTGGCCAACCAAGGAGATTTCCCAACCTGTTATCCGTGTATCTCCGGTGTTCTGCGATTGAAAACGAGCGGAGAGGCTTGGGAAAATAAAGATCTGATCCAATACAAATTCCATCATATTCTGATATTCTGATACAAAACCGGTCAGGTCCGCGTAACCTTGCCAAGTGCCCAAACGGAAACCTTGTTTTACACCCAATTCAGCGGTCCAACCGGTTTCAGAAACCAGGCTGGGGTTAGGCACAACAGAATTCCCTACCCCGAAATCCGTGCTGACAAATTTTTCTGCAATGGTCGGGTAGCGGTAACCTTGTCCCCATGAGGCCCGGAGATAAGTAGATTGAGCAACTTGGTAATTTGCTCCAAAACGGTACACTGGCTTGGCCTCTTTCGTAACCCCATCTGCAATGACCCCTAGCAATTCGGTGCCTAAAAAGATGCTGTCGGGACTGTGTTGCACATTTTGCTCATAACGCAACCCGGCAGAGAGGTTGAGGCGATTGAACAATTTATAATCTAACTGGAAGTAGCCTGCCAAGTTGCGGGCTTTGTACGAGGCATTGCTGTAAATTTCAGCGTCCACGGTATTGTACATTCCCACCACGCCAAGCGTGGTAACCAATCCAATGCGCTCCATGTTGCGTTGGAACTGATACTCACCGTAATATAGGCGGCTGTCGTTGCTTTGATTACCCGAGTTGTTGTTGTGGATATAAAAATACCGGCTAAGTATCTTGTGACGGTTGCCGCTTTTATCAAAATACTGCAACGAGGGGTCAATATTGAACCGTAAACGTCCTTTGGTATAGGAAGCGGAACCGGCACCCGATTGGTACGCCAAAGTGTCTTTCCCACCCCAAATGAAGAAACTGCCACTGCGC
This sequence comes from Saprospiraceae bacterium, assembly GCA_046160625.1. GTDB lineage: Bacteria > Bacteroidota > Bacteroidia > Chitinophagales > Saprospiraceae > M3007. The sequence goes on along the minus strand of JBJXGZ010000087.1, from coordinate 50,104 downwards.
CCAACGTTGAAATTGCTGTTCAGTCCAAGGGTAAGCCGATCGGTCACTCGAAAGCGCAGGTTGGGCGTAATGCGCCCGTAACGGCTGTAGGTATCCCGGTTGTAACTGTCGCGATAAAGGGCGTAGGTTCCCAACACGAAATCCAAACGCTTGTATTTTCTGCGGTGGGCAAAACTGAACCCGGTTTCGAGGGGCTGGGCAATTCCAGAGGTATCGGCGCCCCACCATTTTTTGTCAACATTGCTCGGATTTCCCCAGGTTTTACCAAACACGGCTACTTCTGTTTCGGGCTGGTCTTTAGCAAAACCGGTTCGGATGTTTATGATGCCGTTCATGGCTGAAGAACCGTACAGAGCGGATGCAGCCCCTTTGAGTACTTCCATTTGCGAAATGTTCTCGACCGGGAAATCGTCCCAGTTGGGCAAGCCTGCATCGGGTTGCAAAGCTGGTACATCGTCCACCAAAATCAGTACCCTTGTGCCAGCTCCGTAGGAAAAGCCAGCCCCGCCTCGAATACTGGCTTGACCGTCAATAATGCTCAATCCTGGCACCTTCACGAGTACCTCGTCTACCGAGGTTGAGTTCGTGTTTTCGATTAGTTTGGTTTTGATCACATCCATGGAAACAGTGACTTCACCCAGGGGTTTTTCAAATTTTCCAGCGGTTACAGTGGTCGTTTGAAGGAGGTTGTCGGCATTGTCGAGTTTTATCTCAAGATTTCGGATTTCTGCCGTGGTGAGGCGGAGCGTAATGTTTTTAGCATTATAGCCGATGTAGGAAATGCTGATTTCGTGGCTGCCCGCTGCTAGGGAAAGCGAAAAGCCGCCATCTGCATCGGTAGTTGTGCCTGTACCACCGGCCCGAACGGTTGCTCCCAAAAGTGCTTCACCCGAAAGTGCGTCGGTGACCTTGCCATTAAGCGTGGCATTTTGTGCGTAAATAACTTGGGAAATGAAAAGGAAGAACAGAAAAAGGAATGGAGACAGAATGGTTAGGTTAATTCTCATGGTATGTTTTCGGTAAAAAATTGAATTTGAAAGGAATTGTTCGTTCTGCAAACCTATGAGGTTTTTTTGAAGCAAACCCTTTTTTGAGTGCTTGTTCTAACGCTTCTTTCAAGTTGCTAAACACCTTCAAAATCCAGAGGGGATACCATTGGCGGCATCTGGTGAAGGAGAACAATATTCGCACAACTGTGGAGATCGTCCTTGGCGAAGCAGAGCATCAGCAATTTCGTCGCGAGATTGATACGGTTACGATGTATAAATACTTGACAATCAAGAATCAGGAGTAACTATATTGCTCGCAATATTAGCATTGAATTGTTGAAAAGAAATTGGCTATTCTCGCCTTCAAAAGCGAGGGGTTTCGTACCTTCGCGCACCGTTTTTGACTGAAAAACGAGATTGGCAACCATCGAAAAACATTGCATGAAACGGATATTCGGCCTGCTGCTTTTGATAATAGGTTTCGCCCTGACTTTTTTGGGCCTTTTGTTCAAATTGGAAAGTTGGGGGTTTGCAAGTGAGATGCTGATGGCAGGGATATTTATCCAACTGATCGGTGTAGTGTTCTTGATATTGAGGGCGGTAAAGCGAAATGGAATATGAAAAAATAAAAATTGTCAAGAGAATTGAAAAATATCGAACTCCACGAAAATGGACAAAGAGGTAAATCCAAGTGCTGAAAGACTCGGTTTTCTCAACATCCTCATAATTGTGTTGTCGGTATATGTGTTAATCGCATTAACGGTTGATACTTTATTCGAGTTACCCGCGGAAATTTCCCGGGTACTGAAAATGGTTGACGACGCTATTTGCCTGGTTTTTCTGTACGATTTTTTGATTCGATTCAAGCGTGCAGACGACAAACTTCAGTATATGAAATGGGGCTGGATTGACTTGATTTCTAGTATCCCAACTTTTGATTACGCCAGAGCGGGAAGAGCATTGCGACTGATCAGGCTGCTGAGGATTTTGAGAGCGTTCTGCTCTTTGCGGCATTTTATAGGATATGTTTTAGAAAAAAATCGCAGGGTACGGTCTTGTCGGCTTCCGTTGTTGCGATTCTGATGATTGTTTTTTCATCCATCGCCATTTTACAAGTTGAAGACGACCCAAATAGTAATATCAAAACGGGAGAAGATGCCCTTTGGTGGTCATATGTAACCATCACACCGGTTGGTTACGGTGATAAATACCCTGTTACTACAGAGGGCCGAATGATTGCAATCGCCCTTATGACCGTCGGTGTAAGATTATTTGGAACCTTCACTGCGCTCATGGCTTCTTGGTTTGTAGGTGAAAAGCCAATTAAAAAAATTGAAAACAATACTTAAGTAATTGATTGTCACAACACAAAAACATCATTCCGCATAAGATTCGCACATGCCAGATTCGAGAATCATTTCCATCAACATTGAAGACGAACTCAAAATCGCGTACATTGACTATTCAATGTCCGTCATCGTCAGCCGCGCACTGCCAGATGTACGCGATGGCCTGAAACCCGTTCACCGCCGCGTCCTGTACGGGATGCTTGACTTGGGACTCGGCTATAACAAACCCTACAAAAAATCCGCCCGTATCGTCGGTGAAGTGCTGGGCAAGTACCACCCGCACGGCGACTCCTCTGTGTACGACACCATGGTGCGTATGGCCCAGGAATGGAGCCTGCGCTACCCACTTGTGGACGGTCAGGGCAACTTCGGATCCATGGACGGTGACAGCCCTGCGGCCATGCGTTACACCGAAGCCAGATTTCGCCGCGTAACCGATGAGATCGTAGGCGATTTGGACAAAGACACGGTTGATTTTCAACTCAATTTCGACGACTCGCTCGAAGAACCGAGCGTGATGCCCACTAAATTCCCCAATCTGCTGGTCAATGGCGCAAGCGGTATAGCCGTGGGCATGGCCACCAACATGATGCCCCACAACCTCACCGAAATCTGCAACGCCATCATGGCCGCTGTGGACAAGCCAGAGATTGATGTGGAGGAATTGATGGAGTACGTAAAAGCCCCTGACTTCCCCACCGGAGGTATCATTTATGGCATGTCGGGGGTGCGAGAAGGCTTCCGAACGGGTCGCGGGCGCGTGGTTGTTCGGGCAAAAACCGAAATCGAAACCGACTCTAAAGGCCGTGAAAGTATCATCGTCACCGAAGTGCCGTATCAGGTCAACAAGGCGATGCTGATATCAAAAATCGCCGACTTGGTCAACGAAAAGAGAATCCTGGGCATCTCAGACGTGGGGGACCAATCTAACCGCGAAGGCGTTCGCATTGTAATCGAAATCAAGCGCGATGCAGCAGCCAACGTGATTTTAAGCCAACTTTTCAAACTCACACCGCTCCAAACCTCCTATGGCATCAACAATATTGCCTTGGTGAACGGGCGGCCCCGGCTCCTCAATTTGAAGGACATGGTGGACGAGTTCATCAAATTTCGTCTTGATGTCATCGTGCGCCGTACCAAATTCGAACTCCGCAAAGCCGAAGAACGAGCGCATATTTTAGAAGGTTTGCTCATTGCGCTTGACCATCTGGACGAGGTTATCAAACTCATTCGCGCCTCTAAAGACGCAGATGAGGCGCGCGAAGGATTGATGTCAACATTCGGCCTTTCAGAACTTCAGGCCAAGGCCATTCTCGCCATGCGACTGCAGCAACTCACTGGCCTGGAGCGCGACAAAGTGAAAAACGAGTACGAGGAATTACAAAAGAAAATTGCAGAATTGAAAGCTATTTTGGCGGATGAAGGCTTGCGTCGCGACATTGTCAAAGCCGAAACGACCGATATCAAAGACCGTTTTGGCGATGCTCGTCGTACCTCAATTGAAATCAACGAGGCCGATATTAGTATGGAAGATTTGATTGAGGATGAGGAAGTTGTCATTACCATAAGCCATACAGGCTATATTAAGCGCACCGCAATTTCTGAGTATCGGGCACAGGGTCGTGGCGGTCGTGGTGCACAGGGTGTACGAACCAGAGGAGAAGATTTTGTGGAACACATGTTCACTGCTACCACACACCAAACGCTGCTGCTTTTCACTGAAAGTGGGCGTTGTTTTTGGTTGAAAGTATATGAAATTCCTGAAGGGGCAAAAGCCACCGCGGGCCGCGTGATTCAGAATTTGCTCAATATTCCAAAGGAGGACAAAGTCAGGGCCTTCATCATTGTTCGCAAGCTTGATGACGAAGACTTCCTCAACAGCCACTTTATCACCTTCTGTACCCGTCGAGGTCAGATCAAGAAAACACCCCTCGAAGCCTACTCGCGCCCGCGCCAGGGCGGTATCAATGCCATTGATATCAGAGAAGGTGACGCGCTTATTGAGGCAAAACTCACCAATGGTAAAAACGAAATCATTCTTGCCATCGAGAGTGGTAAAGCCATCCGGTTCAACGAACAGGATGTGCGCTCCATGGGCCGGGGCGCTGCAGGGGTGCGTGGCATTCGGGTGGATGACGAAGGCGGGGATGCCGTAGTCGGTATGGTTTGTATTGACCCGGAGGATACGACAACTTCAATTCTTGTTGTTTCCTCAAACGGTATGGGCAAACGCTCGGCACTAGAAGACTATCGTATCCAAAGCCGGGGAGGAAAGGGCGTGAAAACCATCAATGTTACCGCAAAAACAGGCCACTTGGTCGCCATTAAATCTGTCACTGACAACGACGATTTGATGATCACAACCACCTCTGGCGTAACCATCCGAACAGGTGCCGACGATCTGCGTGTGATGGGTCGCGCCACCCAGGGCGTTAAACTCATACGCCTCGACGATGATGACCACATTGCCGATGTGACCGTGGTGGCACAAGCAGAAGAAATAAAAATGCCCGACGAATTCGACGAGGTGGCTGGAACCGCCGGAGAAGCAGAGCCGAGCGAAGAATGACCACTAAACAATCAATCAATTTCTTGAAACTAACTTGTTGACGCTCAAAATCTTTTCTCATTAGAAAAACACAATCACAACCTTTAACATAGTATTGTAAACTCTTTTTGGAAAAACTGCGTCTGTATCGTGTTTTTCAAACTTTCAAAATTTTGTCGAAGACCATGAAAAAAGTCCTTTTCTCCCTTTTGGGCATTCTTCTCTTTATTGGAACGACCCAAGCTCAAGACGATGCTGTCAAGCTCTCTAAATCGGCGGGCAAGGCCCTTGCGGCCTACAACCAAGACCCTGCTGGCAATGGTTCAAAACTTGTCGAAGCCAAAACCAAAATTGACCAAGCCTTGCAAACCGCAGAGGCTCAAGCACTTGCGTCAGCATGGATTATCAAAGGCGATGTGTACAGCACACGTATTCAGAACGAGATGGCAATGCAACAGGTGAATCCCAATGCAAAACTGACGGGCGATAATGACGCTTTGGATGCATTTAATGCCTATAAAACAGCTTATGAAAAGCCAGAAGCCAAAAAATATGAGAAAGAGCAGGCAATTGATGGCATTGTGATTGTGCAGTCTTTGATGATTAATGTAGGCGTTGGCAAATACAACAACAAAGAATTTGAGAAAGCATTTTTTGCATTTAAGGGCTCGCTGGAAGCACATGAAATCTTGAAGGCCAGTAAGAAGACAAGCGTGCTGGACGATCCTAAAGAATACACCGACCAAATATTTTTCACCGGGCTTTTAGCCAGCCTGGCCAAGCGCTGCACCGATGCGGTGTTCTATTATGAAATGCTCTACAATAAGGGCACTGACAGCGTTGGTGTTTATGAAGGGCTTTACAGCTGCAAACTAGAATTGAAGGATGAGGCTGGAGCCTTGAAGGTTTTGCAAGAAGGGCGCAAAAAGTTCCCGGAAGAAAGCTCACTGCTGTTTGCTGAAATCAATTATTACATTAGTAAAGGCCGCCTCAATGAATTGACTGGCTCGCTCGAACAAGCGATCAAAAAAGAGCCTGGTAATGCAAGCCTCTATCGTGCGCTGGGTGATGTCTATAACAACCTTTTCACGGCGATGTTGGAAGATTCGACACAGACTAAGGAGCAAAAAGGCCCGAAAATGAGTGAGTACGCTTGTTTAGCGAAGAGAAACTTCAAGACTGCAGTGGCGAAAGAGCCGAATAATCTAGACTTTAATTATTCTCTTGGCGCATTGCTGTACAACGAAACCAACTTGATTGCACAGGATATGAACGCAACGAGCTTCTCCACCGCTGCCGGACAAAAACGGTACCAGGAACTGAAAGTGGAAATGTTGAAGGGTGTGGATGAAGCGATCAAGTATTTTCAAAAAGCGGAGAGCCTTGATGCCAATGATGCAAGCATACTCGCTGCTTTGATTCAGGCGTATAGCCGCAAGGAGGAAGATGCACTTTACCTGGAGTTCAAAAAACGTCTTGATGTGGTGAAAAAAGGCGGGACGAACGTAGGGTCATACTTCAAGAATATTGATGTTTTAACGATTGAGGATAAAAACGGAGAAAGTGTACAATGTTCCGGAATAACTCAAGAAGGGAAAAGATGCTTAAATTCCACAACCAATTGTAATGGGAAATGTCACCTTCATGATTAAATTTTCTGTTTCGCACAACACTCCCGTTTCCTATTTCGCAGTAAACCTCTAAATTTGTCATCAAAAAATCATGGGCGCCATTCTTGTATCTCCGAAAAGCATTGAAGAACAGCAACTTCTGCTTGATCTGTTAAAGCGAATGGGTATCTCCGCACGAATTCTTTCAGATGAGGAAGAAGACGAGGCATTGGGTATCCTAATGCAAGAAGCTGATATGGAAGATAAGGTAGAGCGGGAAGAAATTCTGCAAAAACTGCGGCGGGCATGAAAACGGAATTCCTTCGAAAATTCAGCAAAGACATTGATAAAATTGAAGATAAGCGTGTTCTGACCTCGATTGCAGAACTTATTGAAGCTATAGAACAGGCTGAAAATTTGTTTGACATAGCCAATGTTAAAAAACTAAAAGGCTACTCAAATGCTTTTCGGGTTCGAATAGGTGATTATAGAGTCGGCGTTTTTCTTCAAGAGGATTTAGTGGTTTTTGCAAGAGTTGTCCATCGAAAAGATATATACGAGGTCTTTCCTTGATTTTAGCCCTCCTATGGCTTCAAGCCATAGGAGGGCTATTTTTATGCTTTTTCCAGCGTGAACCCAAATGTACTTCCCTGTCCTTCGCTGCTACGCACATTGATGGTCTGTTTGTGCGCTTCCACGATATGTTTTACAATAGAAAGCCCAAGCCCGGTGCCGCCTGCATCCCGGGAGCGGTGCTTGTCCACTCTGTAAAACCTATCAAACACGTGGCTTAGATGCTCCTGTGTGATGCCGATGCCATTATCGCTTACTTCCACGAGTATATACTTCTCCATATCATAAAAACTGATTTTGGTCAGCCCTCCTTCCTTTCCGTACTTGATGGAATTGTGTATAAGGTTCATCAGCACCTGACGGATGCTTTCTTTGTCGGCGCGGACACGAAAGTTTTGGTTGGCTCCTTCCTTATAAGCAAGCCTTATTTTGCGATCACTGGCGCGTATTTCAAGGTCGGCAAATACCTCGTCGGTCAGGTTGTGGATTTCAAATTCCTGGAGGTCAAGCACCATTTGACCGGCCTCCAGTTTGTTGATGGTCTCCAGGTCGTCCACAATGATTTGCAGGCGTTCGATATTTTTGGCTGCCCGCTGTAGATAAAGCAAATTTACATTGGGGTCGTGGAGCGCTCCGTCGAGAAGGGTATGTATAAAGCCCTGTATATTGAAAATCGGGGTCTTAAGTTCGTGCGATACATCGCCGATAAAGCGCCGGCGATACGTGGCGAGGCGTTCGAGTTCTTCGAGTTCATCCTCTTGTTTATTCGCCCATTCGCCCACTTCTTTTTCCACATCATCCAGTACGTTCTTGGCCATATTCAGGTTGCCAGCCTTGAACTCTGCAGGGAGTTTTTGTCGGTGTATTATTTTGTAAATCAATTTGATACGCCGAAAAATAAAATAGCGCACGAGGTAATAATTCGCAATGAACGCTACGCCAAAAGCCAATACAAATAACCCTAAAACCTCTGGCCAGGTTACCATTAGCAAGGAAGTTGCTTTCAACAAAAGCAGTAAAAAAGCAATGGCTCCCGCAGAAATTCCTGCTATAAAAAAGGAAAGCTGTTGGGGTGTTTGGTTCTTAAACATTAAAAATCAAATTTATACCCAATGCCCTTCATGGTCTTAATGTACGTCTCGCCGATATGCTCGCGGAGTTTGCGAATATGTACGTCGATGGTGCGGTTGCCAACGATGACATCTGCGCCCCAAATTTTGTCGAATATCTCCTCGCGGGTGAACACACGCCCTGGTTTGGATACCAACAGCCAGAGGATTTCAAATTCCTTGCGCGGGAGCTCAATTATCTTCTCACCTTTGAAAACCAATACTTTGTCTTTATCTATGACCAAATCGTGCAGGCTGATGCTCCTTGCCTCTTCCTCTGAGGTACGCCCCGATCTCCGTAAGAGCGCATTGATGCGACTAATGAGAACACGGGGTTTTATCGGTTTGGTGATGTAGTCATCGCCGCCCACATCAAGCGCTGCAATCTGGGAAAAATCTTCGTCACGGGCGGTGAGGAAAGCGATAGGCGTATCGTCAAACTCTTTTCGGGAACGGAGCTGACGGCATGTTTCCACACCGTCCATTTCCGGCATCATGATGTCGAGCAAGATGAGATTGGGTTTCTCGCGTTCAGCCACTTGTATTGCCTGCAGGCCATCTGGAGCTGTAACTACCTGATAGCCTTCTTTCCTTAGATTGTAATGGAGGAATTCGAGGATGTCAGGCTCGTCGTCTACGATGAGTATTTTCTTTACGGGGGCTCCTTGCTTCATACCATTTTGCATTTCCGGCAAAGGTAGATTCGACTCATAGTCAGGCGTTTGCATACCGAGGTTAAGTCTGTGTGAAGTTTGTCGCCACAAAACTATCCATTTCACACTGCGATTCAAAAATTCTTTCGGTCAATGAACCAGAAGCACAGATTCAAATCTTTTTCGGTCGGCCAAACGCAGAAAACCATAACCAACCCCCGCCTGCCCCAACATCATATCGGGCGCGCTGAAATCGCTTTGCGTGCCGTTGGGGAACGGAATGTTGCGTTGTTGGAACTGCTCGATGGCCTCTGCGGCCACTTCCTCGACTTTTTGGGCGAACGACTCATCGCCTGTCGTCTCAGAGGCGTTGAGCAATAAATCGGCGTTGCCGAATACCCCGTGGCACAGGCTGAAATTACCCAACTGATGGCGGCCAAACAGCCGCAGTGTGGTGTCAACCGCGATTTGGCCTGATTGCTTAAATATTTCGTTGCCAGTTAATTGGAAAGCGCGCAGGCGGGCGAGACCTATGCCTGGCGCGCCATGACACCATGCGCAGCCGCAAGGCCGGGGGCTGTTATTGCCGGCTTGACGCGGAGAACTGCCTTCCCGAAAATCCGGCCAGTTTTCTTGCTCGGCATCGTAGCAGGCATCCTCGTACGCGAAGCCCGCAAGTCCTGCTTTTTTGTAGCGCTCGTCTTGGGTGTAATGCCAAAGTTCGAGCAAAGCCAAAGCAATGCCCGCAGCACCATGTGCATAACCTGTCAGATTTGCACTTGCTCCATGCGGCATCGTGTTCCAGGAAATCCCGCTGCTTTCTGCTTGTGCGGTTTGGAGCAGGTAGTCGCCCATTTTGACGAGCAGCGTGTCCAACACCGGGTCGGAATAGCGGCGGTTGATCTTGATGATGGCGGGGATTGCGCCCGCACAACCGTCAATCACATCGAGGGTGTACTCGGATTCGGGCAGCTGATGTAGGTCGCGCAGCAATTGCAGACCGCGCTCCACAAGATCTTCGTGCCCCATTTTTTCGCCGACTTCAACGGCCGAAAAAGCGATGCCGGTGATGCCAGCGTGAAAACCCAATTTACTGTGCTGAACCTGGTCGCTAGTTCGCAGGGCCTGTTCGATGGCGCCAAGCGCGACATTTCGGTGGCGTTTATCGCCGCTCACTTCGCTGAGCTGTGCCAAAAACCAGGCAATGCCCGAAGTGCCGTTGTACCAGCTGCCTTTTAGCGCAGCATAATATGGCTTGGCGTTGTCGCCTTGAATATCGTTGTTCACGCCTACCCAGTTGCACTGGCTGTTGTGACGGATAGCATCGCGGCAAATGGAGTTGCCGATGCTGACGGCTGTGTTAAAAAATTGTTCTTGCATGGTTTTTCAATTTTCAAAAATGGGAAAATGATAAGGGTACTTGGAGTTTGGGTTGAGGTACATCGTCTCTGGAAGCAGGAAGTTTTTTTGGATGTTTCTCAGAATGGAATCTATCCACTGGCCTTTTGGCTGCTTGTCTTTCCAAGCATCTACTATGCCTTGTGCGATGATTTTACAGCGACTGGTGCCAAAACTCTCGTTGGAAGAAAAGGGGTTTTCGGCAAAACCAATGCCAGGTGCGAGTATTTTGGTGAACATTGGAAGCGTCGGTTTGAGCCATTGTTTCAGGCCGGCATAACCCTCCGAAAGGAATTCCGAAACGATTTCAAAATACCGTTTGTCTAGGTACAAAACGGCGGAATCAGAGCGGGTATATAGCCCGGGATGATTGAGGCATTTGAATTGAAAAGGCACCTTATAGGTATTCAGTTTATTGGATACCAGGGAGATGAGCGGCGCTGCACCTTCGGGCACGAGGTTGAAATACAGCCGGACTATGGCCGAGTTGTTGTTGTCTAGCAAAGTCTCCCCGAAAACGTGGTAAAACGCCTCGCGGCCCTCTGGCTCAGCACCGTACTCTGGCACGACACGGATGTTCACTTGTTCGCCGCGCTGCAAGGGGCCATGCCCAAAGTGTTCGCGGATAAAGTCTCCCGCGTAGGTGTGGCGTTTGTTGCCGCCCTTGCGCACGAGGATGTTTCCAGTGTGTTCTATTTCTTCTACCGTCCAACCGCAGTCGTAGCGTTCGTTGGAAGCATTGGCGGCGCGGAGTTGTGCGAGGAACTTTCCACTCTCGGCGGTGGTATTGTCGGACTCCAAGCCACTGCTGCGGGTATAACAGGCCGAGTAGAGCAAGTTGTTCAGGTTGTGAAAAAGTCGCGCTTCGGCACTTGCTTCGGGAAAATCGTAGCCTTGATAGGGTTTGCCCTGAAAACTCAATTGCCCATCGGCCCCGATTTCCACGGCCGCGACAATGTTTTGCAGATCATCAAGATAGGACGGCTGTTGCATGGGTGGTTGCTTTGGTTTGTATGCCCAGCAGTTCGCCGATGGCTACATCGGGCTGGCGGAGCAGGTTAAGGCTAAGTTGTAGGATTTTTGCGCTGTATAGCGACATGTCTTTCACGCTCTGTACCGATTCAAAGCAGGTGTGTACGAGCTTTAGGGCGGTGTAGCGAAGGGTTTTTGCCAAATGTTGCTGTGCCGTTGCATCGTCCCATTGCGTCTGTCCAGCATAGCGTTGCCAGAAAGCAGCGATGGAGGGCTGCACGTGTTCGAGGCTGACTATGGCGGATTGCCCTGGTCGGTATTGCTGTTCGATTTCGGAGGAGACCCAGAGCGTGAGATAATTTTGAATAACGGCGGCCACATCCCACAGCGGATCGCCGATGTCGGCCAGTTCCCAGTCAATCAGGCGAATATCTGGCTCATTGTCCAAAGTAAAATCGGAGTTGATGAGGAAGTTTGGAAACTTCACGTCGCCGTGCGTGAGGCTTTTCATTTCCCAATCCTCGCCCACGAGGCGCAGGTGCTCCATAAATTCTTTGTTTTCCAAAATGAGTTTCACCGATTGTTTTTCGCCATTGCCAAGGGTGGGGTTGTTGAGCCAATCGGAGAGGTTGTTTTCCGAAAGCGTGAAGACCCAGGGCTTGCGTTTTTTGAAAAGGGAAAAACTTTTTTGCTTTTCCACCACGCCTGTCTCGTGTGTGTGGTAGGAAGCAAGCAAATCGGCCAGTTTTTCGGCGACCGATGTCGGAAAAATAGACGCGCCCCTATAGTATTCATGCAGGTTTTGCACATCGGGCAAAAGTTCGAGAACGAGTATGTGGTGCAGGTAGTCGTACTCGTAGTAGCGCGGCAGAAAGCCTTGAAGGCTGCGGTATGCTTCGTCGTTGTTCGCCAGCCAGTAGCAGGTGGCTTCGATGCGGAGTGTCTCACGCTTTTCCTGGTCTTGGGCACGCACTTGTTTCACGAGATAGGCAGGCTTGTACTCGAGGTTAACGGCGAAGTTGGCGTTGCGGCTCGATTGGTCGCGCACGCTGAACTCACCCTGCATTATGGAATCGAGTTCAATCAACCCTTTTTCCAGTAGGTAATGGGCGATATTTTCATAAGAAAGCAGCACAGCATGGATGTTTTTTGGTGAAAAAAATCCGGCGGAGCGGGGTGCGCTCCGCCGGGGTGAAAGTTCAATAGCCGTAATTGGCTGTCTGGTACGGGTTGAAGCCGCCGGTGTAAGTGGGTGCCGCCGCAAACTGTTGTTGCGCTGCCATGTTGAACTGTTGTTCATTAGCAGGGTTGACTACAACCGTTCCCCAATCCGTTGGCAGGCGCAGGGTGCCTGCCCGACAAGCTACGTAATCGCAGACCCAGGAACATTGAACCCAATTGCAGGTCGCATGTGCGAGGGTGGGACGCGGGCAAATTTGTACAATGCTTGGTCTTGGTTGATAACAATTATCGAATTGGGTTGCACAAACTTGCTGATGGCTGCATAGGATTGTAGGTCGGGGTTTCAGCACATTGTAATCATCAGGCGCACAAATGGCGTCAGAGAAAGGACCTAACCCTGCAACGTTTGTACCTGCATAATATGCATTGTTACAGGGACTGTTATTTCTGGACACAGGGCAAAATGCACCGTGGCCAAAGCTGCGTGGTGGCGGTGGGCAATTACAGGTCCTGAAGCAAGTCACCCTGAGGCTGCCGACATCCGTACAAGGACGGTTATTGGTAGTGCAAGCTCCATTGCCAAGAGACACACAAGTGGGAAAGAGCGTAGTGCCATCCCCCGTTATGTCTGGTCCTTGCCCAACGAACCCCTGCCCGCCAAATGCCCGAACGATGTCGCCCTCCAGGAAAGTGGACTTCACACGGTTGGCATGTCTCGGGTCTCCAGTAGTAAATACGGTCGTCTTTTTGACCCACAGTCGGCTGCCGCCCAGCGGGTCTTCGTCGGTGCTAACGGGCTCAGCGTAGCAAATATCCCGCTCCGGCAGCTCGATAAAATCGGCCAGTGCCGGGTCGGAATACACGCGCAGATGCCCCTCGAGGTCTGAATCACCGATGTAGCCTTGCAGCATCACCAGCGCTTCGTTGGATTTTGGGTCGGGGCGCACGCTCTTGATAAAAGCGTCGCGCCGGATCCCTTTAGTTGTTGCCATAATTTTGGGCTTGTGGTTTAAAGTGTGAAAAATCAATTGAGCAAGGAGATAGTGCACTGTCCTTCAACATATCAGTCCCTTTGGACAAGGGAGCCGTCAATCAATAGCTGGTCTGGTAGGGGTTGAAACCTCCGACGTAGCCTGGGTAGGTTGCTCCAGGGTTTGTTGGAGGGGCTATTTGGATGCAGATAGTTAGTGCCGTACAGTCACCCCAAATAGTGCATCCTTGGGTCAATGGCGGAGTCGGAAACGTACATCCTGCTACGGGAAGAGAATTAGGACATGTTGCCCCAATTGTTCGTGGAGGGCATGTTTCCGTTCGGATGTTGCACAAAGGCAGCGCAGTGCAAGCAACTCCACAGGTCTGAAAACACGAATGCTGATCTGTACATGTGGGTTGGTGTTTGCTCAGGCAGGGTGCAGCTAAGGACGTAGGGCAACACCTGCTTGGTAGAGTCGGGCAAATAGAATGAAACCTACTTGGCCAATTGCAAGGCGAGCCAAACCTCGTTTCACAACAGGACTTCGGCCTAGATGCATGGCAGATTGGGCCGGCGAATGTTGGTGCCACTATCGGCAATACTACGGTCGGAATGTTCACCGTATCGCCAAATGCCTTCACGATATCGCCCTCTAAGAAGGAGGCTTTTACGCGGTTGGATTGATTTGGGTCTCCTGCGGTGAACACGGTCGTCTGTCTGACCCAAAGGCGGCTGCCGCCAAGCGGGTCTTCTTCTGTGCTGATTGGGTCGGCATAGCATATATCCTTTTCCGGAAGCTCGATAAAATCGCTCAGTTCGGGGTCAGAATACACACGAATATGACCGGCCAAGTCAGATTTGCCGATGTAGCCTTGAAGCAGCACCAGCTTTTCGGTGGATTTAGGGTCAGGCCGCGCGTTCTCGACGAATGCGTCAAACCGGACTCCCTGGCTTTTAGTTGCCATAATTCAGAGTTAGGTTAAATGGTGAATAAATGGGTGAACTATGGGACAGCACACTATCTCCAAGGAGTTTGCCTGATGAAATGCGGATAGCAAGTAGCCACAACCTGCAGTGGAGCACTGAGGTTAAAGTTGACTGAAGCCCAAAAATTACGGGGGAGAAAACGAGGATAGGAAAATTTGGTATAATGGGGAACATGGCTTGAACAAAACCAAGTTATATGGTTTCGATCACAAAAGTTCTGGAATTTTCCTTAACCTACGCTTAAAATTTGGTCAAAAAGCACTTAAAAGCAACTAAAATTAAATATTTAGCCTTTGAGCATTTTTGCGCAGAGTATCCAATTCCCTTTGGTATCAATGGCCCAAGCCTCTGGGAACACATTTTTGAAACTGCGCTCAAAAAAACGCTCCGTCACCTGGCGTACACTCACGTCTTCTCCGTGGAGGCGATTGAAAAGCAGAAGCCCTCCGGGGCGGAGAAGTTCTCCACAAGTTTTCAGAAATGCTTCGGTACAAAACTGTGGGGGCGTTATTTCGTCTTCAAAGATATCCACAATGAGCATATCAAATTGCTGCTCAGTCACTTGGACAAAAACTTCGGCGTCGGCAGTAATAATTTCAATAGGACTTTCGAGGCGAGAAAGTGTATATTTGGCAGCTAGATGGGCCACCGTTTCGTCCCATTCAATAGCGGTGTAGTGGTAACGACAGTGAAATACTTTTTCAAGCATGAATGGTATAGAACCAAGACCGAGGCCGAGCAGGAGTACATCTTCAATCTTTCGCTCATCAATTTTCAGTCGATCGAAGGCTACTAAAAAATTCTTGTATAGATCGTCCCAGGAGTAAATTGCATCGCCACTCAACAATTGAACGCGACCCCGTGAGAGCAACACGCTCAATTCAGGGTTTTGCTCCGAAGCGCTTTCTTCCAAAGTAAGCGGCGTGAGATGCGACAGCCATTTTTTCCAGCGGGGTATATGCACGAACTATGATGTATGATGTATGATGTATGATGTATGATGTATGATGTACTACCATCCGGTTATTGTTCATACATCATACATCATACATCATACATGATTATTTGTTCTTTTTCTTCTTTTTGAAGGGGTCGAAATTGTTTAGTTTATCTTTCACCTCGTCCACTTTTTTCTGGCCCTCGGTTCCGAGCACTTCGCCCGCTTTTTCCCCTATTTTGTCTTTAGCTTCTTTTGCAACCTTGTCGGTGGCCTCCTGCAACTTCTTGTCAGCCAGGCGTTTGAGACTGTCGGCAGCCTTGTCGGCGGCTTCCTGGGCTTTTTGTTTGGCTTTGTCAATTTCGCGGTTCGCCATGTTGGTGATTGAATCTTTTGCTTTGTCTACCACCGCTGTCACTGCTCCTGTTGCTTCCTCTTTAATCGTGCTTTGGCCGTCAGAACCCAATACTTTCATGCCCACCTTTGGATTGAAAAGGGTGCCGGTCAGGTCAAAACGGACGTTGATGAACTCACCTTGTCCCAAGTTAACGCCGATTTTTGATGCTTCTTTGGAAAGATAATCAATCCCTGTATTGGCCGCACTTCCTAATGATTTACGCGGCACTTTCGTCATTACCTGGTATTCCATATCGCTGGAGAGACCGTGCGAGCCGCCGATTTGCATGGCAACATCCCCTACGGTCGTATTAAACGGTTTGACCGTCACTTTACCGTCTTTGATCTCAAACCAGTTCTTCGTGTTTTTCAACTGAAATTGCTTCAGCGCGCCAACATTCAACTTTTCGCCGATTGCGTTCATGGGTTTGAAATTGTTGAAAATGGCAGAAATCGTTTCTAAAAAACCCGCTGCTGAAAGGGTGTTGAAATCTGGCATCATGTCCTTTCCCAACCCTCCTGACATCGAAAGTTTGGTGTTGAATTTGCCGTCAATCAATTGAGCCACAGGTGCTAAGGCTTTTATGGTTGCAAAGTTTTGATAGGCATCGCGGAAGCCCATGTTTTGCAGTGCCATGTCCATGTTGAATGTCGGTTTTGCCAGATTTTGCGTGTTGTAGTCGCCTGTAAGGCCGATTTGCCCGCCCAATACATCTGCGGTGCAGTCTTTCAGTTTGGCAACCTGATTTTTTACGATTATTTGCCCAGAAAGGTTGTTTAGGTCGTAAGTAGTGTATTTGATTTTGGCAAAATCTGCATTGATCGTCATGTCCATGTTTTCAGGTACCGGAATCACGGACTCGGCAGGTGGCGCAGCCGGTGTTGCACCCTTGGTGGTCGTGGCGGCTACAGGCTCAGTCATAAACTGATTCAGGTCGAAATAAGACGAGTTTAGGTTTATTACCCCCGCAACTGTTTGATTGTCAAAAAGATAATTCCAGGCATTCAGGATTTGACCACTGCCACTCAGGTCACTTGTGCCACCGAGTTTCAGCCCAAAACTTGAAATATCCATTTTGTTTGGAGTGAAATGCCCTGCTGCTGTCAGGTTTGAAATATCGTAAGTGTCGTATTTCAATTTGCCGATTTTGCCATCTACCGTGAAATCCCAGCGGTCAAAAGCGGCTGTGGTTGCAGGCTCTGCCACATCGTTTGGCACCACACTGCCATCGGTAGGCGCAGGTTCCATCCATTCGTTTGCATCAAAATAAGCGGAAGTAAAATTGAGGTTACCGCGCATCGTTTTGGTCGTGCTGAAATAAGCCAGCAAGTTGTCTATGCTGCCAGATGCACGAAGGTCGCTGTTGCCGAGTTTTGCATCAAAAGTTTGAATATCAACGCGTTGTGGCGTAATACTTGTTGCAAGGGAGTTGATTTTTACTGTCGGCGTTCCGGCGGATTTGTACGTAATGCCGCTCATGCCAAAAGTGCCGGCCATATCCACTTCGTCGTACTTTGCCTGATCAATCTGGCTCATCGCTGCTTTAAGGGTCATGTTGGCATTGATGATGCCTGCGAGTTCCTGCACGCCTTCCATCGGGAATGCTTTAGACAATTCGCCGAGATTGAGCGTGCCATTCAATTTCATGTCAACCGTGGGGTCGCTTTCGGGGGTTTTCAGGTTGAAATAACCTTCAAGTGGGTTTGAGCCGATTTTCAAACTGAACTTCGGAATTTTCACCGTAAGGTCATTCAAACGTGCAGATGGAAGCGCAATGGAAGCGTCCACGTTGATATTGCTTACCCCCAACGGCAGGCTCGGGTATTTAAAATCTGCATTTCCGACTTTGAAATCCAGTTTGAAAGCGGGGTATATTTTTTCGTTGTAAGTGCCTTTTGCAAAGCCTGCGAATTGGACTGTACCATTGGCCTGTACATCGTTGTAATCCTTTGTGTAAGCCCCGGGAATAATACTCAACAGGCTTTTGAACGTATTGGCGGGCGTGCCAAAAGTCAGGTCCATGCGGATGTCCTCCGAATTTTCGGGCATCTGCACCCAGCCGTTGAGCAGGAGTTTTAAATCATTGACTTTCAGGTCATTCTCTTTGAAGCTGAACTTCATGTTCGCCATGTCTGCCCCTAACGTCGAAATCCAATCGGCCTTTGCGTTGCGCAAATATTGTACCCCTCCGTAGTTGATGGAGAGTTTCTCGATAGTCGTTTTCATCACCAAATCGTACAAGGTGGAAGTGAATTCACCTGATCCTGTATGATTTAGCCCTTCCATTTCGGCCTTCATGTCGAGGCCCCGGTCGTCGTATAGAATTTTGCCGTCCTCTATGCCGTAACTTTCGAGTTTGACGGGGGCAGCCTCTTCTGTAGCGGCTGTTTTATCTGCCGCCTCATCCGGCTTTGTAATATCGTAATTCGCTTGCCCGTTGCTCAGGGCGTACACCTTGATGTCTGGTTTTTTAAAAAACAGCCCTTTAATCACGACTTGGTCGCCGAAAATGGCCGACCAAAGGTCCACCGCTACATCGAGCCGTTCACATTGCACGAGTTTTACTCCCTCGAAGGGGCCCGGGCCATTGGTGATTTCCATGGCTTCAAGGCCAACGGAGAGTTGCGGAAAATTTCGAAAAACCGAGATGTCCACGTCAGAAAATTCCAACCTGGCGGTCAGGCTTTCGTTGGCGGCGGTTTTGACTTGCGCTATGATCTCGTCTTTAAAGAAATACGGGATGGCGACGAGTGCGGCAAGAAGGAGGAAAATGAAGATGGCGATGCCAAAAAGGACTTTTTTCATGGTAGAAATCTTATCGTTTGAAACCTCGTAGGATTAAAAAACCTACAAGGTTATGGGGCAGAATTTAACTGCAAAGAAAACGATGTTCTAATCAATAAGTTTGCACACTTATTCAGGCATTCCCAAGATTATTATTTTGTTGGCAATTATAAGGTTCAGCCCGTTTTTGCAACTTACCCGGAAAGTATAAAGGGTTAGGCAAGCCTGCTTACCTTTGCCCCCTTATGAATCATCAAATACACTTCCTGGAAAACCAATCCGACTTCGACCGCGTGATGGACGCGCTCGCTACTGCCCACTGGATTGGCTTTGATACCGAGTTTGTCGGTGAAAAATACTACATCCCGGTGCTTGGGCTTATTCAAGTCGTTTCTGAAGAAGACATCTATCTTATTGACACCCTGAAGATTAGAGCACTTGAAAAGTTGCTCGACATCATCGCCGACCCGGCCATACTGAAAATCACTCACGCTGGCGACAACGATTACCGGCTGCTCTACACCCTTTTTGGAACGATACCCAGCAACACTTTCGATACTCAAATCGCCGCAGGTTTTGTCGGTTACAACTACCCTGCGGGTTTTGGCAAAATTGTGGAAAAAGAACTTCGTGTCACGCTTGCCAAAAGCCATACCGTGGCCAATTGGGAGGCTCGCCCGATTGACCCCAAAGCACTTGAATACGCCATAGAGGATGTAAAATACCTCCCGGCACTCCACGAAAAATTGACAAACAAACTCCGCAAACACCACCGCGAAGCATGGGCACGTGAGGAGAACCGCAAGTGGGAAAATTCTGATTTCTACATAGTTGATCCACATAAAGAACTGTTTGCCAACGATTTGGTACATCAAATTGATTTTCGTGAAAAGGTATTTCTGCTCCGCCTTTATCGTTGGCGAATAGAGCGTGCCCAATCCAGCAATATTCCCCGTGAGACTGTATTGCAAAGTCGGCACATCAGTACCGTGTTGCGCTCCACGAAAGGCGGCCCAAATGCATTCAAGTCCAACCGCACCATGCCGGAAGGTGTTTGGAAAAAATACCTTGATATCTGGCAAGAACTTTGGAAAGCCCCTGTCACAGAAGCTGAGCGTGCAGTGCTTGATTCCATTCCGAGGCCGCTGCCCGAGGACCCGGAGCGCGAATGGACCATGGAACTGCTTTACCATTTTATGAAAAAACAGTGCCTGGAACACGAAATCAGCGCTGCATTGCTTTTTCCTAAAGGTGATTTCAACCGCCTCAAGTCTGGAAGCGAGGATTTTGACAACGACCTGCTCAAAGGCTGGCGTGCAGAACTTATGGGCGCTGAATTGGTAAATTGGATGAAAAAAGGTGGGAAAGTGGATGTGGCTTGGAGCGAGGGGGAGTGTCGTTTGACTATGTGATTTTTTTGACAGGATTTACAGGATAAACAGGATGTGTAGCATCGAATTGTAGACTTTGCAGAAAACCCCTCTTAAATCCTGTTTATCCTGTAAATCCTGTCAAAAAAACACCTGTACAACCTCATTTTACTCCGGATAAATCAAATATTTCTGTCTAATTGCGCGATATGCCGCCAAGTCCTCCGCCCAGGTCGCGCGGATTTCGGCCTCTGTTTTCCCTTCCAACATTTGCTGTTTCAAACTTTTGGTGCCACTCAGGAGGTCAATAAAATTGTCATTTCGAAAGAAAATTGGCTTGTTCGGGAATTGCTGATAGAATTGCAGCAACCAATTCAGATTCAATTGTTTGGAAGCCCGGAGCGAATCCACCAAAACGTTTCTGAAATCCCAGCCGCCACATAGCCAGCCTGAGTGGATGGGGTATTTGTTGCTCGCATTCGGGCGGGGCAGGAAATTGAAAGAATCGCAGGGGAAATCAGGATGCCCTACCACCTCAAAAGGCCAATCTGTGCCACGCCCAACACTGCATGTGCTGCCTTCAAAAAGGCAAAGAGAGGGATACAGTAACACTGATCGAGTAGTAGGGAGGTTAGGGGAGGGGGGGACAGGAAGTTCGTACGGTGTTGAATGCGTGTAATTTAAACAAGGTATCACAAACAGCCGAAGACTTTCTGGTTTGTAAATCCAGAACTCGCCTACGAAAAGTTTTGCAAGTTCGCCCACCGTGCAGCCGTGAACGATCGGGAGCGGTGCAATGCCTACGAAGGAGGTCAGTCTTGGGTCAAGTACCGGGCCATCTACATAATGTCCATTCGGATTGGGGCGGTCGAGCACAATGGCTTCTTTACCCTGTTCAGCACAAGCTTCCAGCACATAAAACAAGGTGCTGATATAGGTGTAAAACCGCACTCCAACATCTTGAATATCAAAGACTACTACCTCGGTTCCAACTAAATCTTCCGGAGTAGGCTTACGATGCTTGCCATAGAGTGACACAATGGCTGCGCCAGTGCGGGGGTCGTACCCGTCGTAAATATGTTCTCCTGCGTCGGCATCGCCCCGGAAGCCGTGTTCGGGTGCAAAAATGACGGAGATACACACACCAAGACTATGCAGCGTATCCACCAAATGGGTGTTTCCTACCAGCGAAGAATGGTTCACCACAAGGGCCACTTCCTTTCCTTTTACCAGGCGCAACAGTACTTCCAGCCGTTCTGCCCCGACGATGATTCCTTGATTGTCAATGCTTTGTGCTTTAGTTGGAAGGGTGAATAGGCACGAGATGACAAGCATCAACTTCCCGAAAGTTGTAAACTTTCGGGAAGTTTCGACCTTGATTCTATTTGTAAAAAACATGCTGCAAGATTCCAAAAAAATAATCCCGGCACAGCAAGCACTGGCCGGGATTATTTTGAAAAAGGGAATCAAGCCCTTATTCCTCAATCACATACCGGTGTATATGCTCCAACTCCGTACCCCGGTTATCGCGCGCCCAAAGTCGGAATTCTATTACATCTCCTTGAGTCAGCCCTCCCGGGCCGGGCAATGCGAGATTGCCGATTAATATCTCTGCATCGAAGGATATTGAGTTGGTTTCAATGAAATCGTCGCCATTGAGAATGCCGCCAAAATTGTCGTTCACGAAATAAGAGAAATCCCATTCAGTGATGTACTGGTCATCGGAACTGGGGGCGGTGGAGTTGATTTGCACCCCAAAAGTGAGCACGTCCCCCACGGTTTGGGAGCCGGAATTGTCGTCGTCGTACCAGCGAACATCAAAAGTGTGGAGGTCCAGTGGGTAGGGGTCGTCTTTGCAAGAGGAGAAGGAAAGGAATGCGGCAAATGCGAGCAGAAGGATAGATTTATTTTTCATGGTTGTCAATTTTGCTGCAAACGTAGGGGGCGAAAAGTACTTGGGCGCAAGTACTACGCTGGGTTTTAGCACGGGCTTAACCATATTTGACTCAACCCCGCACAACCAAACGATAGGTGCGCACCATTTTTTCTGTAAAAACACTTACAAAATATACGCCGGCCCGGAGTTTTTGTGTCGGAATATCCAGGGTATTTGAGCCGAAGTCCAGTACATATTGCTGCTCCCAAAGGGTCTGCCCGCGCACATCGGAAACACGGACAAGTGTTGACTCCGAACGATTTGCATAGACTGAAATGCTTGCACTTTGCATGGATGAAACTGGATTGGGGACTATATTTCCAATACTTAATTCAGACAAAGCATTTGGGGATTTATCTCCCAAAACTGTACACATTTCTGTTTCGCATCCAAGGAGCGCTGTGCCGCAAAACTCGACACGCACCGTATCTTGGTTGGAAGAATAGTTGTTGATGGCCAGGATGTATTGCTCGCCAGCCACGACATTAAGTGGTGCCAGAAAATTATTTAAGCCTGCAGCGCATCCCGGCGGACCAAGCGTGTCAATCTCTCCGGGGCGCAAACCTGTCGGCCCCATACAAGGGCTGCTGAGGCTAAAATCTCCAGCGGCCATGCAACGCACAATGGCCTTTTCGGCACAATTTCCCATTGGTACGCGAAACACCAAAAAATCAATGTCGTCAGTTATGTTTAAAGGGTAAATGACAAACCAAAGCGTACCGCTTTGCGCTATCTGCCATCGAATCCATGCAGAACTTGTTTCGGGATTGGGGAAGCCTGAGAAACATGGCGCGCTGTCAAATTCGGTCGAATCATTTCCAGCCCCAAACATCGGCAATGTTAAGGGGTGTTTATTGCAAATCTCAAGGGCCTCGGCACAATCTGCATGGTTTTGCGCACTCAAGTCGGCGGAGGCAATAGAAAACAGCACATAAAACAGTAGAGCGTGTTTCATAATAGGAATATGAGTGGTGAACTTATGGTGGACAAGGTAGAGCCAATAATCAAAGCATTGGCTGCTCAAAGTCAATACTTATACTTCCCCTTCCAATCCTCCCTCAATTTTTGCCGAACCTTCTCCTCAGCGGGGTTCGCTCCTGGCTCATACAGCACTTTCCCATCAATTGCATCAGGCAGGTTGTTTTGCTGCACAAAATTTCCCTCAAAATCGTGCGCGTACTGATACCCTGAGCCGTAGTTGAGTTCCTTCATCAACTTAGTGGGGGCATTGCGCAAATGAAGTGGCACAGGGAGAGAACCGGTCTGTTTCACCAGATCGTATGCTGCGCCGATTGCCATATATGAGGCATTGCTTTTGGGCGAAGTAGCGAGGTAAATGGCACATTGCGAGAGAATTATCCGCGCTTCGGGCATTCCGATCATTCGGATGGCATCCATGGTAGTGGTTGCCAACAAAAGGGCGTTTGGGTTGGCGAGCCCGACGTCTTCGGAAGCCAGGATCACCATTCGACGTGCAATAAATTCTATGTCTTCACCTCCGTCGAGCATTCGGGCAAGCCAGTAAACTGCAGCATTGGGGTCGCTGCCGCGCATACTTTTTATGAAAGCAGAAATGACGTCATAATGCGCTTCGCCTCCCTTGTCGTACAGTGCTGCGTTTTGCTGGATGAGCTCTCGCACTAACTCATTCGTGACCTTAAATTCTACTTCGGGTTGGCGGTAATTAGCAATGAGTTCCAGCGCATTGAGCAGCCTCCGCGCATCGCCACCAGAGTAGAGCAACAGTGCATCGTACTCCTCAATTTCGATGTTTTGGCTTTTTAAAAACGCATCCTCCGCCAATGCGCGATCGACGAGTCCAATGAGTTCGTCTTTTGTAAGGTGGTGAAGCACGTACACCTGGCAGCGTGAAAGCAGTGCGGGAATAACCTCAAAGGAGGGATTTTCCGTTGTTGCGCCAATCAAGGTCACAATTCCTTTTTCTACTGCACCGAGCAGGGCGTCTTGCTGGCTTTTGCTAAAACGGTGTATCTCGTCAATGAACAAGATCGCGCCTTTTTGCTGAAAAAGGTTCTGTTTGTCAGCGCTTTCGATGGCCTCCCGAATGTCCTTCACGCCAGCATTTATAGCCGAAAGTTGAAAAAACGGTTTGTTGAGTAGTTTGGCGATCAGTTGAGCAAGGGTCGTTTTCCCCACACCCGGCGGCCCCCAGAGAATAAACGAGGGTATTTTGCCGCGCTCAATGGCTTGGCGCAATACTGCTCCCTCGCCCACAAGGTGCGCTTGCCCAACAAATTCGATGAGGGTTTGAGGACGCATCCGTTCGGCAAGCGGTGTCATGGTAGGTGTGGATTCGTTTAGTTGGGGATTTGGTTATTTGGGGATTAGGGGATGCGGTTATAATTTGCCGCCTTTCACCAATTTTTTTATTTCCAGAATCTTCGCACCTTGCTTTAATACAGCAAAATATACCCCTGCCGGGAGTCCTGCGCCAACATTTAATTGGCCGATTGTATCGCTCAATTCCTGTGTTTGCACGGTTTGCCCAAGATTGTTGAATAACATAATCGAAGCGCCCCCTTCCGGAATTTGGTAACTCAAAACCGTTTCTGTTTCAAATGGGTTTTGAAGGCTTGTCAAAAACTTGTTGTCAAAAATGCCTTCTTCCCGTTCTTTCGAAGATTCGCGACGGTGCGTGGTGAAAAGCTCAAGGGTCACGGTGGCGTTGCTAACAATCGTTTGTCCCGAAAGCATGCCAAGCCCGAGGCCTGGTGCGCTTGCAGCAATATTGTACATGCCCGGAGGGATATTGTTGAAATTGAACGCACCCGCCATGTCCGTAGTTACCGGGCCATAATTCTGGGCACCGTAGAGCCATACACTGGCATTTGCGACGGGTTGGCCATCACTATGTTTGATTACGGAGCCACTAACATTCACCATTCCATTGGGGAAAAGTGGAACATTGAGCTCAATTACCTCCCCGCGCTGGAAATAAATGTAGGTCTCAAAATCCTGATATCCGCTTTTGCTTACGCGCACTTTGTAATAGCCTTCAGCTTGTTGGCCGGTCTTAAAAGTACCGTTTGTAGCACTAAGTTCCTGAAGTAGCGGGTTGCTGCCAATGACTTGAATTTGGGCATTGGGGAGCGTTGCTCCGGTAACGCCATGTGTTATAGTCCCTTCTAAATAGCAAGCCCGGACATAATTAGGTGTGAGGATCCAAAGCTCGCCTGCTCCGCCCACATCAATGTTGGAGGCGATAATGTTGCCGCTGGTAAAATTGTGATAAACGCCCCAACAACCACTACTTCCACCGCCTTGTCCGCTGGGGTAGGTATCGTAGTTTCCCACCTGAATGAGGTTGTCAGGACGGGTGATGTCCACAATCGTAAAGCCGTCTTTATACCAGGATGTAACAGCCCAATTGCGACGTACATAGGTGTTGTGTACCATGCTGCCGGAGCCTGGATTGCTTTGAATTTTATCCAGAAATTTAATGTCGGTTGGATCACTGACATCCCAGGCGGAAAGAAATGAGTTGTTCACCTCGTCGGTTGCCAGAATGGTGCGTCGGTCATCAGTAATCCAGGTGTTGTGGACAAAGGCCCCGGGCGTGGTCTGTGTATTGATCAGCTCCGGAGCAGCTTTGTTGGCCATGTTCACGACGGCAAATTGTCCGGCGTAAATATGACAACTGTACATCGTGTCATTGTCTACATAACCGTCGTGGATGTAGCCAAGCTGATCGTATTTTCCAACATATTTTGGGTTGTAAGGATCTGCTTTAAGATCGAAAACCTTGGCGCCACCACTAAAAAGCCCTCCTCCCCAGGCATAAAGAAAGCCTTTTGTCTCATCAATGTGCAAGGCGTGAATGGTGTTGAGCTGATTTAAAATCGCGCCATCTCCTTTGTAAAAGTGACTTTGAAGCGTTGGTGAAGGAAGCGCCGTAAGGTTCACAACCTGAATACCCTGGCCGCCTTCAGAAGTGACATAGGCGTAATGTTTGTATGTTTTTATCTCTTTCCAGAGGTTGTTAGGGCCAGGTATTTGTACGATTTGCTGGGGTGCGTCAGGGTTAGTGATATCCACTACAATAAGTCCTTGAGCGCCGCCCACCAGGGCGTATTCTCTACCTCTGGACTCGTAACCCCACACGTTGGCGAGGGTTTGCCCAGGGTAAGTGAGTTTTGCGCGAAAAGTGGTGTTGAGGTTTTGGGCGAAGAGTGAAATGGAGGCCAAAAAGGTTAAAACGGTCAAATTGGCTCCGGTTTTCACAATTCGTGCTAAGGCGGATAAATTGTAGCGAAATAGCATTTTGAAAAATTTTAGGCGAATGTACGACGGACTTTCAGGTTCATCCAAACCGTAAGTATGAGAATTAGAAGTGCGGCGTATATTTCTGCTTAAACAGAACTCGTTTATGCGCCATTTGTTCTCCATTCTGCTCATTTTCAATTTTTTATCTCAAAAAACTTTCTGCCAAAAAACGGACTTGCCGCGCCCAACATCTGCACAACGGGCGTGGCACGACACGGAGTTTTACCTCTTTTTTCATTTTGGCCCCAACACGTTTACCAACCTTGAATGGGGGTATGGCACAGAAACGGAAGACCTTTTCAACCCCACAGAACTAGATTGCGAGCAATGGTGCCGTATTGCCAAACAGGCCGGCGCAAAAGGGGTAATAATCACCGCTAAACACCATGACGGCTTTTGTCTTTGGCCCTCGCAGTATTCCAAACACACTGTCCGTGAGAGCAAATGGCGCGACGGGAAAGGCGATGTACTCCGGGACCTGGCGGATGCCTGTCAGCGCCACAATCTCAAGCTAGGTTTTTACCTAAGTCCATGGGATCGAAACCACCCACAATACGGTACGCCTGAATACAATGATGTGTACGCCAATACTTTGACCGAATTACTCACTAGCTACGGCGAACTTTTTGAAATATGGTGGGATGGGGCAAATGGCGAAGGTCCGAACGGGAAAACTCAGGTGTACGACTTTCACCGCTTTGAAAAAATCGTCGCCCGACTCCAACCCAATGCCGTGATTTTCAGTGACATAGGCCCCGGCTGCCGATGGGCAGGCAATGAGCAAGGGCTTATCCTGACCGAGACGAACTGGTGTACTTTGGACACGGTGGGTTTCCAGCGCGGCGCAGGGGGGCCACCAACAGACACCCTGAATCAAGGCAATGTCAACGGCGTACAATGGATTCCTGCAGAGTGCGATGTGAGTATTCGGCCAGGCTGGTTTTACCATGCCGAAGAAGACGACAAAGTGAAAGGCGCCGATCAACTTTTTGACATTTACCTCCATTCAGTAGGTCGCGGTGCAAATCTTATCCTAAATGTTCCGCCCGACCGTCGTGGCCGAATTCATGAGCGTGATTCTGCTTCGCTGGTGGAGTTTGGAATGAAGTTGCGGGAAGGCTTCGACAAGAATTTACTTCGCGGGAGAAAGCGAGAGTTGGTATATAGAAAGTGCCTCTATACGCCGCGAAGAATAGTAGGGAATGTAAACGATGGGGATCGAAAGACAGCTGAAGCAGTTTCAATGGATAGGGTATTTGGCCCGGTAGTAAATTTTGACCTGCGTATAAAAAAGCGTTTCAACACGATTGTATTGCGCGAACACATTGCCGAAGGTCAGCGGGTACAATCTTTCAAAATTGAAATAAAAAAAGGGAAAAAGTGGCGTGAAATAGCGCAGGCTACCACCATTGGGCCACGAAAAATCATCACGTTCCCCACCATTAATGCGCGAAGATTGCGGGTTACCATCCTGAAAGCCAGAGATTTGCCGCTGTTGAGTGAAGTGGAACTGTACAAGATTTGATCAGGGCTAATAGGGGTGGAACACGGATGCCACGGATTAGGCACGGATTTTCCTTTAGAATCCTTGAAAATCCGTGTCTAATCTGTGTCATCCGTGTTCCTCACGCTTATATGGCAGCTTAATTCCCGATTTTGTAACCGTTCAGAAAATCCTTCACCGACATCCGCCTTTTCCCTTCCAATTGTAGTTCGAGCACAGAAATGTAGCCATCTGAAGTACTGAATTGCAAGTAGTTTTTTCCATCAGAAAAGCACTGGCCAGGGGCATGCCCAATCTCCAGTGTCCAAGGTCCAATATCCAGGGTCGAACGAAGAATTTTCAGCGTTTTCCCTTCCAAATACGTCCAGGCGCCGGGGTACGGGCTTAATCCCCGGATGAAATTGTGGACCTGAATGGCTGGCTGGTCAAAGTTGATTCTGCAGGTTTCGGCAAATACCTTGGGCGCATGAGTGGCTTCGGTATCGCTTTGTGGCATCGGTTTGGCCGTTCCCGATTCGATGGCTTTTACGGATTTCAGGACGAGCCGAGCGCCAAGCTCCATCATCCGGTCGTGCAATTCGCCCGCAGTCTCGTCAGGCCCGATGGAGATTTTTTGCTGAAAAAGAAGGTCGCCTGTATCAATTTCGTG
The DNA here is from genome assembly GCA_046160625.1 of Saprospiraceae bacterium. GTDB lineage: Bacteria > Bacteroidota > Bacteroidia > Chitinophagales > Saprospiraceae > M3007. The sequence continues at coordinate 21,900 of JBJXGZ010000087.1, read as the reverse complement.
CTTCAGTAGAAAAGTCGTTACACCTGTTTCAGTTTCCCCATTTATGACGGCCCAATTGATCGGTGCTGCACCCCGGTACTTTGGAAGAAGGGAGCCATGCAGGTTCATTGTGCCAAGCGGGGGCAGCGACCAAACTGATTCCGGGAGCATCCTGAAGGCAACTACAATTTGCAAATCGGGTTTTAAGGCACGGAGTTCTTCCAGGAACACTGGATCTTTTAGTTTTTCAGGCTGTAATATTTTCAATCCTTTGGCTTCGGCAAATTTCTTGACGGCCGATTGCTGAAGACCCTGCCGACCACCTGGTTTGTCAGGCGCGGTAACCACAGCCACTATTTCGTAGCCGTTTTCCAATAATATATCGAGCGATGGCACGGCAAATGCTGGTGTGCCCATGAATATGATGCGCATGGTTGGTGGTGATTGGTTTATTGGTGATTGGTGGATTGGTGGATTGGTGACTGGTTTAATGGTGATTGGTGACTGGTTACTGGGGGCTGGGTGAACCATTTTGCCAATCACCAGTCACCAATCACCATTAAACCAGTCACCAATCCACTAATCACCAAATATCCTCTATTTTTGCATTAAAAATTGATTTTCAATGAGAAACATACCCAGATTCATCCCCTTGTTCTTGCTTTTTTGCACGCTATTTTCTGCAAAAACACTTGCGCAGTCTCTCGTGGACGGTTATATATTTGAAGCCAACAATCGTGGATATCTTAATCAGGTAAAGGTCACGATTTTTGAACTGCCGGACAACATAGTCCGCGGAGAAACAGAAACAAGCCTCGATGGGCACTTTGTCTTTGATCTCCCGGCCGGTACTTATCGCGTGTTGGCGTTCAAGGACATCTTTTTTGAAAGGAACGACACTATAAAACTCGGCAAAGAAAAGGTTTTCCTCAAAATGGAGCTGCGACGCCGTCCCGGTTACCTTTTCGATGCTACCTTAGCAGAAGTGCGAGAAAGCCCGGATCAAATCGTGGATGCCATACAGGGCGCTACGGTAGAGATTTATAACCGGACCACCCACCAATCCGAATTGACCATCAAAGACGATCCGGATGCATTTTTCAATTTCACATTTGAGCGCGGTAATCATTACACCTTGCTTATCCGAAAAGAGGGCTTTTTGACAAAACGAATCGAAGTATATGTCAACGTGAATGGCTGTATCGTTTGCGTTGACGGCGTTCGTGAGTTAAGCCCGGGTGTGACAGATAACCTTGCTGCCGGCAACAACGAAGGCACGCTACTTGCCAACATCGAACTTGACCGCGCCCGTATTGACAAGCGCATCCAGATCCAAAACATTTATTACGACTATGACAAATGGGATATTCGGGCTGATGCCGCCGAGCGCCTCGACAATGTGGTGACGCTGATGAAAGACAATCCCGGCATTTCTGTCGAGCTGGGTTCGCACACCGATAGCCGTGGCAACGATGATTATAACCAAATACTTTCCCAACGCCGTGCAGCAGCAGCCGTAGCCTATATCGTGAGCGAAGGGGTGGACAGTGCCCGAATTACCGCCCGTGGTTACGGAGAGTCGCAACTCGTAAACCGATGCCGCAATGGCATTGAATGTAACGAAGAGGAGCACCAGCAAAATCGCCGTACTGACCTGCGCATCACAGGGATTTCAGAAAAAACAAGTTGGAAATCTTTACCGCAAATTATTGAAACAGAAGAACTTGAGCGGGCCAATAAAGCAAAAACCCCACGCCCAAAACGTTTTCAGGAGGCCAATACTTCGGTGCCTTTGCCCGAAATTCAAATCCCTGCCAACAATTTACCCGAGCGCGCCGAAGTCGAGGCTCCTGCCCCCTCATCCCGCAAACAAGATGCAAAACCCAATGAAAAAAATGATGGTGGAAGTGAAGTTCGTATCCTCCAATTGCCTCCTACCTTCAAGGGTTGCGCTGTGGAACTCGCTCGAAGTGAAGTGGAACTACCTGCCAATCACACAGCTTTCCGGGGACAAAAAGAGGTGTTCCGCCTGCTTGAAAACGATGGAAAATTTACCTATCTCATCGCCAATCTCGGCCCAAAAGATGCAGCCACAGCTTATTTCAAAAAGAAAGTAAAACCAGGCAACAAAACCGCCAAATTGGTGCTTTACACCGAAAATGGGAAGGAATATTTGTCTGAATAAGAGATGGTCCATATGCTAAACTCACGTTGAACGATTAAAAATGAACGAATTACACTGGAAAAACGCCGAAGGCCTAAACCTTTATGCGGCGCATTGGCCCGTAGAAAATCCACGCGCGGTCATCGCGCTGGTGCACGGGCAAGGGGAACACATTGGCCGTTATAAACATGTGGCCGAATGGTTCAATCGCCACCAAGTTGCCGTGTTGGGTTTCGACCATCAAGGCTACGGGAAAAGTGAAGGCAAGCGCGGCCATGCCAAAAACCTCCAAGTTTTGCTCAACGATATTGGCCTTTTGCTGCAATCAACCAGGCAATTTTACCCCAATACTCCGCTTTTTCTTTATGGGCACAGTATGGGTGGTGGTCTGGTGTTGAATTATGTAACCCGCCGCGATCCGGATTTAGCGGGAGTAATTGTTACAGGCCCCTGGATTCGTCTGGCTTTTGAAACACCTTTTCTTAAATTGATTGTTGGAAAAATCTTGCGTTTTTTCATGCCCACCTTGAGTTTGCCTACGGGTTTGGCGGCGCATTTCATTTCGCACGACGATGCGGTGGTGGAGGCTTATTTGAATGACCCACTCGTACACAACAAACTCAGCGCAGCTGCTGGAATGTCCCTTCTGGGAGGGGCAAAATGGTTGGATACCTGGGTGGGCAAGTTCAGAATTCCGGTGTTGTTGCAACATGGAGGGGATGACAAACTTACTTCTGCAGAAGCTACCCAAAGGTTTGCCTTGCGGGTTAAAGGCGATGTAACCTACCGCGAATGGCCAGATTTATACCACGAAATTCACAATGAAAAGGAAAAAGAGGAGGTGTTTGCGTTCACCTTTAAATGGATGGAAAGTAAGTTATCAACCTAGTGCCGCATCTACCGAATAGCCTGTGAATTGGCGAGATATATTTTTTGTTCATCTAGGCGTGAGGAGGGTGCAATGCGGGACATTTTAACCGACTGCTTAAATTCTTCGGGTAAAACTTTGTTCTTCTCTCCCTTATCTCCGCATATATGTCTGAGAAATTTTTCTTAGAAATCAGTCCCTAATGCAATGTGCCACAAGGGTTTTTGAATTTGTCTCGATTCAATGCCCCATGCATAATCAGCGCGGAGGTACAGTCCGAAAATCACGGAACGCAGCCCGACGCCGTAGCCCATTACTATAGGGTCCCGGAAATAATTGATCTTCATTATTGAGGTGAAGGGTTCTTGTGTTGGCCTGTACAGCGTTTGCGTATTGATGGGATTATCAAAAGAATATGGGCTGTTTCCCTGCCAGGCAGTGCCGGCATCGAAGAACCCAACAATCTGGAAATTGCGCCAGAAATTGCCGATTACCGGCTTTTTGAAAAAATACTTGAACACCGGGACCCGAAGCTCGGCATTCATTAGCGCGAAGGTGTTGCCATTGCGGATATTTTGCTTGAAACCGCGAAGGTTTACGGCAGGAGCCTGGTATGCAAAACCATCGTCGGCAGGCAAGGTGATGTTTTCATTGAATTTTGGGAAAACCCAATTGTCTACACCACCTAAGATATAGAGCATTTTTTCTGAGCCAAATGAAGTAGCGCCCGCAAAGCGCAGCGCCAGTTGTGAGCGTCGGTCAAGCATTTGATAGTGCCGTGCGTCAAACCCTACGATGGTCATAAATCCATTGTTCAACTTCAGGCTCCAGTTGGGTTCAGTGTTGAATGCGAATCCTTTTACCAAATCCGTGTAGATTTTGGCTCTGGTGCCCGTTTTCAAATTCAAATCCACATCAACTGAATTATCAAATACAGCGGCGAGTCGGATGGAGGCGCGTTGTTCTGCACGGTTGGGCGTGGCAAGGGTAATGGCATCTGAGCTAAGGGCACGCACCTTGTCTTCACGCAAAGCAAAAGTTGCGCGCAGGCTGGTAAACACATCAAAAGGATACCGCAATTCGTACTGGCCTATGAGGGTGTTGGTCCGCTCCTGAAAATCGGGCGGAAGGCTTGGAGAGCTTCCGCTGTCACGCAACCTGTTGGTTACCAATGTGCGGCGATAAATCACATACCGTTTGTCCAGACGCTTTTTCTTGTCGTCCATCCAAAGGTAGTATTCGGCTCCGTTGAATGTTGTAGGCAAACGAAATCCTGCTTCCACCACATAATTTTCCAACAAATCCTTGAAATTAGCCCGGAGCAAGACGCCCGGTGGAGGCTGGAGGAGCCGACTTTGGGGGCCTTCATAAAGTTGTAGCCCATCAAACATCTGATTGTTGTCCATCGTCGTGGATACGTAATCCGTTCGGAAACGCAGCCTATAAGGAATGATCTTGAAGGAGTAAAAGCGCACGATTTCGCCGTTTTTGCCATACTGTGCGGTGGGCCTTTTCAGTGGGCGCCGCGGTGGGGTGAGCACCATCGAATCGGCACTGGGTTCAAGCCCCGGCTCTATTTTATCCTCAGGTTTTTCCTCTGCGGGACGGCTCTCGACGGGTTCACTGCGTGGACCGGGCACCACCAAATAATCAGGTATCTGAATGAGCCAACCAGGTTCAATGTATGGCAGGGAATCTTTGTTGGCTGGGGGCAAGGGGATCTTGTCATCACGGCCATCAGATTGTTTATCAGGTGCTTGCGGGATTGCTTCTATGGGTGGTTGCGGTGGGATGGGCAGCCCAGCAGTGCGAAGGGTTTGTGTGCGCCTTTGAGTCGTTTTTGCAAGAACAAGGGTTTCCGGCGCTATGTTTTTTTTGTAGAAAAACACTTTTTTGCCCCTTTTCAATCTTTCTACCATCAGCCCTGCACGAGGGGCCGCGTGTTGTTCTTGTATGTTTCGGTCGTAGTTTGTCAAATTCCAAACAAGCGGTTTTTTCTTGAAAACCGGGGTGCTGCGTATGCTGTCAATCTTGGTGGAATCAATGTTTTTCAACACGGTATCCAAAGGAGCCAGAAATGTCAGGATGCGCCCAATTGGCCATTCCATGGGCTGAGTCATGTCCAGCGTCTTCACTTCACCGCCATCTTTCAAATAAATAACTGCCTGGTGATAGGCTACAAAAGGCTCCAGTTTGCCCGCCTGCTGGTTGATAATACCACTCTCATCACTTAGAAAAGAAAAATGCGAGGAGTCCTGCCCAATAGGATTTCGCTCGCTGAAGAGGGCTGTGTTGGTTATCCGTACCAGTTCAGGGCTGCGGCTTTCGAGATCAAAAAGGAAAATATCAAAGTTGGTGATGGGCAGGATGGAGTCCAGTCGTTGAAACGAAAGGGTATCGGTCAATCGGTTGCTGGCGAAAAGCAGACTTTTCCGCCCATCCACCGTGGCAACAGAAACGTCTAGATCGTCCCAAAAATCATTTGTTATGCGCTCGGTCTGTCGTGTGATTGTTCGGTAAACAAAAATGTCTGACTGACCCTTTACTGCCGCCGAAAATGCGATTTCGTTTGGCGATATGTAGTCCATACTGTACACGCGCTGGAATTCCGGGGAGAGATTACTGACTTCTTTTTTCCTTTTTTCCAGATCAATGGTGGCCAATCGCGGCACATCGCGGCGTTCATAGAGCACGGCCAGGTGTTGGTTGTCGGGGTTCCAGGCAATTTGCGGATAATTGTAATCGGTGGCTTGCAAGGCGTTGCGTGAGCCGCCTTTGAGGACGCGTTTTCGCTTATTAGCCCGTCCGGAGGCGGGCGATTCCAGGTCCTGCACATACACTTTCCATTTCCCGATATCATTGCTTACCCAGGCGATCCGTTTCCCATCAGGACTGATTCTCAGTTGAGAAAGGGGGAGTTTCTTTCTGTTTTTTATAGAGATTTTTCCAGCCTCGTCGGGCGTTTTTTGGCCTCTCGCTTCTTCCCGGTAGACTTTTTGGTAATATTCGAGCATCGCTTCGGTGGTGCGCCGGTAGCCGCTGCCGAGTATGTAGAAAAAGCCGTTGTCTACACTCCTGTTGATGCGTGTCAGATAAAGCAGGTTGCTGACAGTTCCTGGCCCAAAATGGGTGCTGATATAATGCCAAAAAGCGTGGCCTGCAAAACGCGGGTGTTCCCGGGCGAGTTTGTCGAAGGTCTTGTAGCGGCCCGTTTGAAGCAGGTCTCGCAGGCGGTCGTCCTGTTCAGTCGTCCATTCTTCGCCGCAATAAGCGGTGAGACCGCTGGTGTACCAGGTCGGGAGGTTGAGCAACACAGCGTTTGACACGATTTCTTGCAGGTTCGCACCATAGAGCATCGAGTTAATCAATACACCCGCCACCCCTTCGCGTATCTGCGCCCGCAGGTGGCGGTGGTTGCCATCAAAAAAGACAAAGACCTTGTTTCCAACCACTTTGGTTTCTCCGGTGCTCAGGAGGAACACGTCGTCTTCGCCGATATTGCTTTGTTTCAGGTCGGTGAGATCGCTAAAAACCAGAATTTCAATCTTTTCGGTAACCTGATGTTCCAGCAATTTTTGTACTTCAGGGAAATCGAACTCGGCCATTTGTAGCGCCGATTGTGCCACTGTGCGTGCATCGCCATACCAGTAGGTGGTAAAATTGGGCGTTTCGTACAAACTCCAGTCATCAAATTGATGGTGATACTGAATGCGATTTTTCCCAAAGGAGGTTTGGGAGGTGGTTTGTGCGGTTATGTTTAAACCGGAAAATGCAAAACCGGAAAACAGGAAAATATAAAATGGGAAAGCCGTCTTTGCCATAGCCTCGTTTTTGTGTTTGGACGGTCAAATATGCGGGAAATTTACGAAAAAAAAGATGCCAATGCAATAAATCAGATAAAAGGGCTACTCCAATCTTACTAAAATAACGCTTCTCAAAATTTAACGCTTGTTTCTCGGCCTTTTGCAAGATGTAGACTTACCTTACATCTACTTTAACCGATTTTATCACCTTTTCAAATTTATTCCTACGATGAAACAATTGCAGACCCAATCGCTACTCACAATAATCCTGTGCTTTTTCTGCTTCGCGTTCCTTTCGCCTAAAGCTATCTCCCAGACCGATTGTTGCGATTTGGATTGCTACAACAGCCTTGACCACATTATATACTGCGGAGCATATGATGTAAATGCGGGGCCTTACTATGTCAAAGTATACTTAAGGTTTATTGATCCCGGCACAGTAGACCCCTTTGAGGATTCCTTTGACGATCGGGCAAACATGATTTGGACAAACCTCAGCCTCGCCTTTTCTGATCACAAGATTTTTTTCGTCCCTGGATTTGGAGGATGTGAAGGTACAGATTCATATCAGGTGATCCAATCTGATGTGTTGCCCGATATTGATGCACTTGGGCCTTTCAACACTCTGATGGCAGGTTCTTCTAATGGGATTTCTCATTATTTAGCGGGTGGAATAAACCTCTACATTTTTAGAGACGACGTGCAAATATCATGGCCAGGCCATGCTTTTTGCCTTCCAAGCGATTACTGTTATGTAGCAGGCACAAAAGCTTGTTGTACAACCCCACTCAGCAAAACCCAGGGGCCTGCCCATGAGATAGCGCATTGCCTCGGACTGTTCCATACAGACTATAATGACGGGTGTTTTGACACCGGAGCCCCAAATTGTGGCGAATTGGGCGACTTAGTATGTGACACTCCTCCCGACGACGGGCAGTATGGAAACCCGACCGAATGTTCAGAAACCGTAGAGGTGTTCAATAATATCATGTCCTCGTTCCCAATCTATACCTGTGCAGACCATTTTACCCCCGGTCAGGGAGAACGGATGCGCCATTATCTGAAAAACGGAATAGGAGTGCTGGATGACGTGAAAAACCAAGATATTGTCATCACAGGTTTCACTACTTGGAATAGTCCGATGAATATTGAGGCGAATGTGTTTATTGAACCAGGAGGTGTTTTGATTGTCAACGCAGCCGTGACCATGCAGGAAAATGCATTCATCTATGTTAAGGCAAACCTTGAGAACAACAACACACAGGGCGGACAACTTAGGGTTGACAATCTCATCACGACAGCCTGTCCAAATAAATTTTGGCAAGGAGTGATTGTGGAAGGAGATATCAACCAAGAACAATCTTCTCAAAAGCAAGGAAAATTGGTGATACTGGATGAAGGTATCATTGAGCACGCGCGCATCGGCGCAAGGGTTCAAGGCCATGACCTAGACGATGGCGGCTTGCTGGAATTCGCCGCTGGTGGGATTGTCCACTCCTCCTTTGGGACGTTCAGGAACAACCTTGTGGACATACAATTTGCACGATATGACAAAAAGAACACGAGTTTTTTCAACCATACTCAATTTTTAACCAATAACGACTACCGGGGAGGCACAGCGCAGCCTCCTCTGCACGTTTTCCTCGAAGGTGTGCAAAACGTCCGGTTTATGAACAGCAAGTACAAGGATTTGCGCACCGACAGTTACTCGACGCCCAATACAAGGGGCGTGGGCATTGTTGCAGATAATTCTAACTTTATCGTGTCGGGCACTTCGGAATTCCTCAATCTTTTTGAGGGCATACACATAACAGAAATAAGCCCTCTGGGTAGTAATTCCGTAACCGGGGCGACGTTCGAAAACTGCTTTACAGGAATTTACTCGATTGAAAACCACAATTATGTTTTCACGGGCAACGACTTTAAACTTCAGCGCCCAGACAATTACAATGGGCCTTCGGGGACGGTAATGAAGGCCATGTATATGGATGGCAAGACGGGATCGTTTCAGGTGAGTGGCAACAACTTTATTGCAACAGATTTCAGTTTGACGGACTATTATATCGGCACAGATGCGGTGGCTATAACCACGAAAAACAACAGCATCTCGGACAACTATTACGAATCTTTGAACATCGGCAACCGCGCCAACGGTTTGAACGCCACAGGTAACGGACTGATTTTTAGCGGCCTTTTGTACGAGTGCAACACCTACGAAGGCGACCTGGAACACGATCACCTGATACCCAGCGGGGCTATCCGAAGAGTGCAAGGAACTTTCGGAGATCAAGAACAAGCAATTTCTTCCGGCAACCGCTACAATGAAGACTTTCAGGATATAATTGCCCAGCAATTTACAAATTTGGGTGTGGGCATAGATTACCATCATATTCTGAATACTTCACAGGAGCTGTTGGAGGATTTTTATTCATCAAGCACCGTGGCGGCATTAAGCAGCGATCCCAATACAAATTGCGGAACTGGCAACGAGACAAATTGCCCCACTTACCCCTGCCCAGCGAGCGGCAACTTTATCCCAACACTCAAATCACAATTCTTTCAGGAAAAACAGGAGTGGGGCACCAAGTTGGCCGCTTTTCCTAGCATCCTCAACGCTCAGGTGCAGCAGAATGAAGCAAGAGCGATCAACACCCTTCGTCTTTCGATGGACCGCATGGGCAATACCATCTTATTGCACCATGCCATGGACACGACCAGTACGGAGGCCGACTCTATTCTGGTCTGGCTGGAACATTTGGACACGTACGATGCAGACCTCCAGTTGGCGCGGTACCATTTTTTCAGTCAGAACCTCGCGGTAGCAGACACCCTGCTGCAGGCCATTCCGGGCCGTTACGACCTGAGCGGCGATTTACTGGTGGAGTTTAATGACATCGTTTCCATCTTGGAAACCATCCGCTTTTCTGTACAAACAAGCACCGATGTCTCCGTGCTGTCCGAACCCATACTCGATTCTTTGGCGACGTTCTGGGGTGCCGATTGTACTGCTGCGGGCGCATTGGCCCGCAACCTGCTCTTCCAAAATGGTATTCGCATGTATGCAGATTGCGAAGAATCGCAGGAACGGATATCTTCCAAGGTGCCGCAGAAGACAGGTTTTGTTGGAAATGAAGCGTTATGGGTATTCCCTAACCCAGCGAACGATATCCTGACAATTGGGAAAAGCAGGCAGGATCGCAGTATGTCCGTCCAAATTATTGATTTGGGTACGGGGAAGATATGTCTTAGAAGGCAGCTTTTGCAAGGAGAAACCTCTCTCTTATTAGATGTTTCGGCACTCGTCAGCGGAGTTTATGTCATCGCTTTTGAAGATGAGGCCATATCTGGCCAAATAAAATTGGTGATTTCCCATTGATTTTCATTTCTCTTCTGCGCGGTATGGTGACTGATGTCACTGTACCGTGCTTCTCATGTTTTCTAAATCAAATACTTATGTCAGGCAAACCTGTTTTTTTGCTCCTTTGCTTGTTGGGGTTTGGCACTTTATCTTGGTCACAGATTGGGTTTAACAAGTTTTACAACCAGTATTCTGTGATTGATAATTTTGCAAGAATGGTAATTGACAACGATACCATTATTTGCATAGGGATAGCATATGACACCACCATTTCTCCGTCACCACAGCAAATTCTAATGGTAAAGCTGGACACTTTTGGCAATGTTATACAGACAAAATTGTACAAAGATTCACTAAATGGGTATTTGAGTATAAATTATATTACCGGGGACATTATCCAGACCTCAGATGGATATTTTGCCTTTGCGGTTGCTGTTTTCGGCAGGTCATCCATGCAGATAATTCAGTTAGACAATTCACTCAACGTGAAATCTGCTTTTGAATATTCAATCGGAGACAATTACAATGAGTTTTATGAACAAATACTTGAAATGCCTGATGGAGGTTTTATGATCGCAGGGAACGCAAGCAGACCTAATCTGAAAAAGGACGGTTTTGTACGCAGAATAGATAAAGATGGCAACGTGTTATGGTTCAAGTACTACGGCGACTACGACAAAGACGAATCCTTTAGGTGCATGGCCAAGGTTTCTGATAATCGCATCGTGTTAGGAGGCAGTAATGGACCAGACTTCAACAACTCACAGACCGCTCGTGCTGGGTTGTGGGCTATAGATAGCAATGGAGTGGTGTTAGATAGTTGGGTAGGGCCGAACGACCCAAACCTTATCGTTATCATTGGCTTGCTTCCTACTCCCGACGGGGGCTTTGTAGCCAACGGCCGCACCTATTGGGGGGAAGGTGACTGGGGCAGCATGGTGCAGGTTAGCCTGCTGAAATTCGATGCTGCCCTGGAACTCCAATGGCTGCAGCACATCGGCCCGAACAATTCCGGCTACAACGGCATCTACGACATGATCCCCACTCCGGATGGCCACTACCTCGTGGCGGGGCAGCGTACCGCTTACGGCGATCTCTCGCTGCCAAGCGACGACTGGGGCGGTTGGCTCTACAAGTTTTCTGAACAGGGCGACAGCATCTGGTCAAGGGCAGACAACGCGCCGCCTGGGTATGATGCCACTGGAGCGTTTGTGTATGGAGGCGTGGGCGTCCTCTCCAGCGGCAGCATCGTGGCGGGTGGCAAGGGTGATATTGACGACAAGTTTGTCGGCTGGGTGGTTAAGGTTACGGCAGATGGCTGCATGGACACGTTGTTTTGTTATACTTCGGGGCTGGAGGAGCCGAGCGGGGAAACAGGGCTGCGGGTATTCCCAAATCCTACTACTGGCCTGATCGAGATAAATATCCCGCCGCATCATGGTGGGAGGCTTGTAGTGTATAACGCTCATGGCCAGAAAGTAACAGCACACCGTCTTGCCTCAGGCTCGCTCGAAATAATGCTCAATCTGGAGCATCAGCCTTCTGGACTTTACTGGGCAGTATTCAATGACCAGGCTGGCAAGGTTCTCGGCTCGTCCAGGATTTCTATTCAGCGTTGACAGTCAATTGAGACGAAAAAAGACGGGGTTGTGTCAAAAGTCATTTCGCAAATTTTTGGTAGAAATAAAATGCGGCGTTTGAGGCGATTGAATCCTATAAGGTTTTAAAAACCTTATAGGATTTCGAGAAAACCCAAATAAAATTCTGCGACAAAGTCCCGAGATATACTTTTGACACAACCCCGTCTCCGTATTAAATTACTTCCACTTCGCCCCCAATGCCTCAAAAGTAGGCAGGTGCTTGTGGTGGTACATGTCGAGCACAACGCCATCTTTCCAGACCACCACGCCGGGACTGGCGCGGATGATGGTTTTGAGCAACTTGTCGTCGGCCCGGTAGAAAGGATACTTCGCACCTACTTTTTTCGCAAAATCTGCGGACACTTCCGAGTCGCCAAAAGTGGTGATGCAGTAAACTTTCCAACCTGCTTTTTTGGCGGCCAAAGCCAGTGGGTTTACACCGTTTTGGAAAAGGGCAGCGTATTCGGGTGTTGGCATGAAAACCAGGCGCTCCATTTTGCGTGCTTGCACCGAAACTACGCGGGGCTGTAATCGCATCGAATCAACAGAAACCACAATGGTGTCATTTGCCCATGTAGTGTCCTGAACGGTGTAGGTTTCGATCTGTTTTTCGCCTTCGAGGTGGTAAGCCACGATCATCAGGCTGTAGTTTTTTTCGTTCAAAAGATCATCCGTCACTTCCCCATTTTCGCCATTTTCCACCGCAAAATCGCTGACTTTTGTTTTCGTAATGGGCACTTTCACGCTGTCTTTCAGGATGTAAAAATCGGTCTTGATCTGCTCGCGCACCTTCCAGCCTTTGGCGGCGGTGTACTCTTTGTAGTAGGTGATTTTGCCCGGTTCCGGCTCCATGTACTTGATTTTCACTCGATTAATGGTGTCTTCCAACACCCAACCGAGGATGTCAATTTTGGCGCTGGCTTCCAATTCCTTTTGTGCGCGTACGTTGCTGCCGATTTTGAACGGACGGAAATCAACCATCGGCAAATCCCAGTAAGTGTTGCGCACACAAAGCAACAAGGAGGCGACAGTAACAAAGCCGACTACGATATTGCGGGTGCGGGCGGTCCACAATTGATGCTTGTTGCGCGAACGCCACAAGAACAGCAGGGCGGGGACCATAAGTCCGAGGTCTTTGAAGAAGGAAATTTTCGGGTCGAGTTTGATAAAATCTCCAAAACAACCGCAGTCGGTCACACGCATGTGCTCTTTCACATAAGGGCCCCATTTGCTAAAATCAAAGAAATTGGCATCCGAAGGCACATAGCCTGTAAGGAAAGTGAAGCCCGTCAGAATGGTAAAAAAGAACACGATCAGGAAAAACAGCCAGGCCGTCCACTTGCGTGTATAACCCACTATCAGCATTGCACCAATGGCGATTTCCAATACGATCATGGTGATTGAAAAACCCTCACTGTATTTCGACAACCACGGAAAAAGTGGCGCAATTCCCTTAAAAAAATTATCCAGGCCAGCAAAAGTGGTCTCAAAAGCGCCGAAATAATCAATCATTTTATAGGCAGTGCCGATAGGGTCCACCGCTTTTACCAGGCCGGAAAAAATGAACCATACCCCGCAGAAATGCTGCAAGAAAGTCCAAAAAGTGGAATTTGATTTTTTCTTCCAAACCGTCCAAATGGTAAAGATCATGCCAACGAAGGCGAAGGAGATAAGCAGGGTAGGGAGAGATGTCATTATTTAGTGGATTCGTTTAATTGTGGATTTGGTGATGTGGGTATTAAGATATTGAATATTAAGATATTGGGATATCCAAATATCTTAATATCCCAATTTCCCTTACAACCGGGCAAATGTAGAACGATGCGATGCGCCATTGCAAGTACATGTCTCTTTTTTGAATTTTGTTTGCTCAACAGACTACTTTTGGCCTCCTGAAGAGATTTTCTTTAACAAACATTGACCACATTGACCACATTCCTCCCATTGACCACATTTCTCACATTGACCACATTTCTCACATTGACCACATTTACTTAACATGAAAAGAGTCATTGGCTTAGGCGGCATTTTTCTCAAATGCCAACACCTCGAAGAAACCCGCGCCTGGTATACCAAGCATTTGGGAATAGACTTAGAAAGCTGGGGAACGCAATTTTTTTACAAAGACGACCCTAACCCGGAAGCCTGCTCCAACCTGAGTTTTTTCAAAGAGACCACGGAATATTTTGCGCCATCGGAGTCGGCGTTTATGATAAACTTCCGGGTACACGACCTTGATGCCTTGGTGACGGCACTTCAAGCAGAAGGTGTGCCACTCGTGGGGGAGCCTGTTTCAGAGGAATTCGGCAAATTTGCCTGGGTAATAGACCCTGAAGGGAACAAGATTGAACTTTGGGAACAGCCGAAGGATATCCCGTAGTCAATGCCTATTTTTCGGGATCGTTACGCCTGATTATAAAAGTCCGTCGAAAAGGCTTCAAGCCTACTTCTCCAGGGCTTTCCCGGCACTTTTCCAGGCAGTTATTCCCCCCTTCAAATCATAGACTTGGGTGAATCCCAATGTAGAAAATTGGTTCGCTGCCTTCGCACTTCTTCCACCCACGGCACAGTACACCAGGACCGGGCGATTTTTATCCAACTGACTGATTTTCTTGGCAAAATCAGCGTCCTGGATATTCAGGTTTTGCGCCCTGGAAATGTATCCGGCTTGGAATTCGCCGGGTGTACGAACATCTATTAATTGTACGGAGCTGTCTTTGTTAAGCATGGCCTCAAAAGCGTCAGGAGAGAGCTTGTTTTGGCTATTGGCTTCGCTTGGGCCGCATGAAAGTCCCAAAATCAACAGAAATAAAGAAAGTAGTCGCATTGTCGGATGTATGATGTATGATGTATGATGTATGATGTATGATGTAAGAGGCAAATAATGAGATAGTGATCAACAAGCCGCAAAGTACATCATACATCATACATCATACATCATACATCGCTTGCGCCATTCCAAATACCCCAGCACGGACAGCACCAGAAAAACAAAGTATTGAAAACTGGTGAACACATAGCCCTTGACAAAGTAAAGTGGGATGGAAGCGATATTGGTAATACCCCACCAAACCCAGTTTTCCAACTTTTTTCGCGCCATCAGCCACATCGCCGTGTAAGCCGCCGCCGATGCAAAACCATCCGCCAGCGGAACCGTGCTGTCGGTAAATTCTTTCAGCACAAAAAAGAGAACAGCCCAGCACAAAAAGAAGAAAACTAGTGAGTTACGCCATTCAATTCCAGTAGATTTACTGATATGCAAGACGGGTTGCCCTTCGTTTTTTTTCGACCACAAGACCCAGCCGATCACACTCATTACGGTATAGTAAAAATTCACTCCCGCTTCTGCGTAAAGTCCCCCAATAATACACAGGTAAATGTAAATAGTGGTATTGATGATACCAGTGGGATACACCCAGATATTTTCCATGCGCGAAAGCATCACACTTGTAATGCCGAACACCACAGCCAAAAATTCCAGCCAACTTGTGGCAAAAAGACCATCCAGAAACTGTTGCCAAATATCCATCGAATACTTTTGCGCTTGAAATGAGTGTCGAACGTTTTGATTTTGTTATCGTAGGGGGGGGCATCTTCGGGTGCTACGCCGCTTTGTACCTCGCCGGACGCGGGGCAAAAGTGGCAATTTTAGAGAAAGAGGCGCGACTTTTTCAAAAGGCGTCGTTGGTAAACCAGGCCCGTCTGCACAGCGGTTACCACTACCCGCGCAGCATTGCCACGGCGGCCATGAGCGACGAGCACAAAGTCCGGTTCACAGAAGAGCACCGCCCATTCATCAACCAGGCTTTCGAAAAATTTTACGCTATTGATCGTTACGGTTCTTTTACAGATGGACAACAGTTCGAGCGTTTCTGCGAATTCCTCGAAATCCCCTGCGAGCGGGTGACTGAACACAATTTATTCAATTTTGAGCGTCTGGAAGCCTTGTACCGCACAGAGGAGCATTCTTTCGACCCGGTTTTGCTTGGTAATTACTACCGGGATAGAGTGGAAAACACTGCGGGCATCACCGTTTTCAAAAGCACTCAAATCCAACAGGCGGAGCAATCCGGTAAAGAGTGGGTAGTCACCCTTCAAACCCTTCAAACCCTTCAAACTGTTCAAACTCATCAAACCCTTCAAACCCTTCAAACCCATCAAACCCCTCAAACCCCTCAAACCCTCCAAACAAATACCATCATAAACGCTACATACTCAGCCACAAACGCCATAAACCAAATTTTTGGAGTAAATGAGCTGGCCCTCACCCACGAGATTTCAGAAATTGCATTCGTCAGTTCGCCGCAATTTGGGCAACGCGGCCTAACGGTTATGGACGGCCCGTTTGGTTCTATTATGCCCTTTGGCTTGAGCGGACTTTTTTCACTCTCGTCCGTCGCCTACACCCACCATAAAATTTCCTTTGACGCGTTGCCCCGTTTTGATTGTCAAATACCTGAATTAGATCCCGCATGTCGCCCGGAGGCACCTGGAATTTGCACCGAATGTCCCCGCAGACCCGCTTCCAACGCCACCAAAATGCTTGCACAAATGCAACAGTATTTCGCTGAACATGTGCGGTTTACGCAGCTGTTTTCTTACTACACCATCAAGTCGAAGCTCAAGGCCAGCCATATTGATGACGGGCGGCCTACGGAAATTTTGCTGCTGCGCGAAAACCCAAAGTTCTATTGCCTTTTTGCGGGCAAGATCAATTCGATTTATGAGGTGGAAAAGATTGTATGAATTCCCTCCCATTTTTCTATTCCAATTATTCTTAGGATGTTTGCCACTATAAAACATATCTACTCGTTATGAAGCTCCCCCATTTATTTGCGCTCCTAATTTCCTTGCATGCGACCCAAGTCGTTTTTGGACAAAAATCACCCAATGAATTTCTGCCTCACAAACTGGGCGACCAATTCACCCCACACCATTTGTTGAATGCTTATTTCGAGCATCTTGTAGCTGCTGCGCCGGCCACCATGCGGTTGGAAAAATACGGCCTTACCAATGAGTCCCGACCATTGCAAATCGCTATTTTCTCCTCCGCCGAAAACATGGCGCGGCTCGAACAAATCCGAATAAACAACCTCCGGCTTGCCGGAATGGCAGATGGACAACCCGATTTGGCTAACTCCATCGCCATCGTTTGGATCAGTATGAGCGTGCACGGCAACGAAGCAGCGGGCTCTGAATGCAGCCTGGAATTGGCTTATCGTCTTGCTACTCAAACCGATGAAAAAGTAAAAGAATGGCTGAAAAACACCGTTGTCATCCTGGATCCAGCCCTAAATCCTGATGGCTATGACCGCTATACGCACTGGCACCGAATGGCGGCTAACCACATTAAAAATGCCGACCCGGCTGCCCGAGAACATCAGGAACCTTGGCCTGGTGGCCGGGCCAATCACTATTATTTTGACCTTAATCGCGACTGGGCATGGGCTACTCAGGTGGAAAGCAAACAACGGCTTGTGATCTATCATCGTTGGTTACCGCATGTTCATCCCGACATACATGAGCAAGGAGTAAACGAACCATATTATTTTGCCCCGGCCGCCGAACCAATGCACGAACTCATTACGCAGTGGCAGCGCGATTTTCAAGGGGAAATTGGAGAAAACAATGCCCGCCATTTCGACAACCATGGCTGGCACTACTTTACAAGAGAAGTTTTTGACCTTTTTTATCCATCGTATGGCGACACCTACCCAACTTTCAATGGCGCCATTGGAATGACCTATGAGCAGGGAGGGGGACCTCGTGGAGGGCGCGCTATCGAGACAGATAATGGTGATACGCTAACACTTCACGACCGTATTGAGCACCATCTCACGACCTCACTTTCTACAATTGAGGTAAGTAGCAAAAGTGCCAAGCCATTGGTCGAGAATTTCCGGGAATACTTTCGTAAGACTTCAACGCAACCACAAGGACAGTACAAAGCATTTGTCATTCGCGCGGTGAACGACCCAAATAAGCTGCAATCACTCTGCGATCTGCTCGACCTGCACCATATAAGATATGGCCGGGTCGGTGCGGGACTTAGCGGTTTGAAAGCGTTCAACTATGCAAATGGCAAGGAAATCAGCGCTTCCATTAATCCCAATGATTTGGTTATCAGTGCCTATCAGCCGCATTCAGTAATGGTACAGGCTTTGTTTGAGCCAGAAGCGAAACTGGCCGATTCTATGACTTATGATATTACGGCTTGGTCACTGATTTTTGCGCACGGACTGGAGGCTTATGCGCTGAAGGAGCGTTTGGAACCTAAAAAACCATACGAGCCTTATCGCCCACAAAAGGATCTGGCCACAGCATCGCCTTACGCCTGGTGCGTACACCGCAATTCTTTGGCCGAGGCAAAGTTCGTGGGGATGTTGTTGCAAAAAGGGGTTCGTGTGCGTACAGCCATGGAGCCGTTCAACCTGGCAGATCAACAATATGCTGCTGGAGCGATAGTAATCTCAAAAGCGGACAACCGAAGCTTGCAGGCTGAACTCGATGGCATCGTGAACAGAGCGGCTGAAGCGGCAAATGTGCGGCTTTATCCAGTCTTCACCGGATATGCCAAGTCGGGCAAAGATCTTGGATCTGACGTTTTCAGTTTGCTGAAACATCCCCAAATCGCAATGGTGTACGGCGATGATGTGGACGATAACTCGTATGGCCACACTTGGTTTTTCTTTGAGCGCGAATTGGGCTATCCAGTCACGCCAATTCCCCTTGAAAGGCTGCGGAAGATAGATTTGAGCAAATATACTACCCTCATTTTTCCAAACGGGAGGTACAGTCTGGATGAAAAATCCCTGGAGATCATTACCAAATGGACTGAAAAAGGCGGCCGGCTCATAGCGTTTGAGGGTGGAGCCAAGACTTTCGCAGACAAGGATGGCTTTGATTTGAAAACGAAGGAATCTCCTAAAAGAGATTCATCATTTCACCGAAAACCTTTTATGACCCGTCAGCGCGACGGCCTAAGCGACGGGGTGCCTGGGGCGATTGTGCGCGCCTCAGTGGACAATTCTCATCCGCTCGCGTTCGGACTTCCCGATTACTACCATTCGCTCAAGACACTTCCAGATGCTTTCGAAATGCCCGTAAAAGCAGATGTCCCGATTTATCTGGAGGAAGATTATAAAACTTACGGCTTCATAGGGAGCCGAGTAAAACCACAATTGAAAAAAACGCCTATTGCGATTGTTCAAAAAATGGACGAAGGCGAAGCCGTGTTTTTTGTGGACAACCCGCTTTTTCGAAGTTTTTGGGAGCAGGGGAAGGTACTTTTTGCGAACGCATTGTTTTTTTAAGATGCCATTTACTTATCAGCAGCTAATGGTGGCTGATCTAGCGCTCACCCAAAAATTAGGGCGAGAAACCTACGAACCCTACTATCCTCATATTTGGAAACCGGGCGGTTTGGATTGGTATATGGAACATTGTTTTGGCGCAGAAATTCTTGCTTCTGAGCTTGTTGACCCCAACATTGAGTTTTGGCTGGCGAAGGATGAGGCAGGGCAATCAGTTGGTCTTCTGAAGTTTATCTTGCAAAAACAAGTTCCGGACCACCCAATCAAAAATGCGCTTTACCTCGAAAAAATCTATCTGATGCCTGCTTTTTTTGGGAAAGGTGTAGGGCAACTGTTGATGGCTTTTGTCAAGGAACGCGCTACCCAACTTGGCCGGGCAGCCGTTTGGCTGATGGTGATGAAAAATGGGCCCGTATGGGCCTATGAACGAGCCGGGTTCAAGACTGTTGGGGAGGTACATTGGGATTTTGAATTGATGAAGGAGGAAGAGCGAGACGGTTGGGTCATGCTTTGTCTCTTAGCTTAATAAAAAACGCCCTGCGGTTGTCATACCGTAGGGCGTGTTGCATGGTTACGCTGAAAGAAGACTTACTCCTTATCTTCCACATAGCGCCACTGAATTTCATCTTGCAGAAATTCGTGCGCAGCAATGATGGCTGTATTGGGCAGGCGTTCGTAGAACTTGGAGATTTCGATCTGCTCCTTGTTTTCCTGCACCTCTTCAATGGTGTCGGTGTGTACGGCAAATTCTTCAAGTTTGCGCTGGATTTCCCATTTCAGATCGCTGGAAATTTGGCGCGCACGCTTGCTGACGATGACGAGACTCTCGTAGATATTGCCGGTTTTATTCACCAGTTCGAGTACGTCGCGCGGTTGTACATTAGGGTCGAGGCCTTGGGCCTTGGTTTTGATATCGCTCATTTTTTGACTTTTGGCTTTTGGCTTTTGGCCATTAGCGTTTATTTACGATGTTGTCTATCAAGGGCTTATGGTCAAAAGCCATAGCCAGTGGGCATCAAGTATTTTTCAGTTTTTTCTTAACGGCCTTTTGTGCTTGTGTTGCGTCTTTGAGGGTCTGTTTAATTTCTTTGGAATATTTGCCCGAAGGATATTTCTCCAAAAAATCGTTGCATCGGGTGGCTGATTCGCCGTAGCGCTCTTCCTTCTTTTCTACAACAGAGTTCTCCGCCAAAAGGAAACTTGCTTTGGCAATGAGATAGCGAACGCGCTCTACATCAGGGCTTTCAGGGTAGTCGCGCAAAAGATTGTCAAAAGATATGACCGCCGATTGGTATTGTCGAAGATCGTAGTATAACTGGCCTTCTGCGAAGGCTTTTTGTTCAAGTTTGCGGCGGAGTTCGTCAATCAATTTATTGCACTCAGCCACCTTTTCAGATTTTGGGAAAAGATTGACAAACACCTGAAATTCTTCAATAGCTGCCTCCGAAGCCTTTTGGTCCAGACGAAAAGTGGGCGAAAGTTCGTAATTGGAATAAGCCGACATAAAAGCGGCATCTTCTCGCAATGGTGAATTGGTAAAAGTATTGGAAAAATTCTTGAAATAAAAGGCCGCCAGCAGGTACTGTTTGGTTTTGTAATGGCATTGAGCGTATTCGTAATAGGCTTTTTCAGCCCGCGCATCACCGCGCAAAGTGTTGATTACCAGTTCGAATAGGGTTAGTGCGCGCTGGTAGTTCTTCTTTTCGTAGTATTTAAAAGCGGTGGTAAGGATCCGCTCTGCGTTGCCGCTCGTTCGGGTTCGCTCGAAGTTACTTTTACAGGAGCTTGCCAAAAAAATCAGGGCAAAAAGTAGTGGCCAGCCAGACATTTTTCTCATAGGGGCGCAAAGGTAAATATTGATGAGTGATAATACCGTAAAATTTAAAAAGTGGTTTGATTTTAATTGTGTTCTTTTAACCCCAAACCGTTAATGATTGAACAAAACAGATGCCTATTGAACGCGGAAACTTGCTCTTGTGCGGCCTTATTATGCAAAAAAAGTAATTTAAAAAAAGAGTGTTTGACGCTTTTAGGGCAAAATTTATTGCAACGCTTACAATATTCACCAGCTTTGAAAACTACCTTTGCCGCCGATTTTCAAGAAACCGCGTGAATTGCCTATTTCCAAAACTGTTAAGAACAGTTGGCAGATCACGATAAATCCGACTCAAAAAGCATGGCAGTCAGTGAACAAAATGCGCTTGTTGTTTCGCTTGAAGCGCAGTTCCAATCCAAAATTGATGAAGACATTCGTATCGAGCCGAAGGATTGGATGCCCGATACGTACCGTAAAACGCTCCTTCGTCAAATTAGCCAGCACGCACATTCTGAAATAGTTGGGATGCTCCCTGAGGGAGTTTGGATTACCCGCGCACCCTCACTCAAGCGCAAGCAAATTCTCCTTGCCAAAGTACAGGACGAAGCCGGGCACGGTCTTTATCTCTACGCTGCCGCTGAAACCCTTGGCATGGGTCGCGACGATATGTACGAAGAGCTTCACTCAGGCAAAGCGAAATATTCCTCTATTTTTAATTACCCTTCCAGTTCCTGGGCCGATGTGGGCGCTATTGGTTGGCTTGTAGACGGCGCGGCGATTTTAAACCAAATACCTATTTGTCGGTGCTCCTACGGCCCCTATGCCCGTGCCATGGTACGGGTGTGCAAGGAGGAAAGTTTTCACCAAAGACAAGGTTTTGAGGTGTTGCTCACGCTGGCCAACGGTTCGCCGGAACAACGGGCTATGGCTCAGGACGCTATCAATCGCTGGTATTGGCC
>JBJXGZ010000086.1:0-79461 GCA_046160625.1 Saprospiraceae bacterium | reverse complement strand
CCCCCCCCCCCCCCCCCCCCCACAAATCCCCAAATAAACAAATACTCAAATCCCCACTATCTCGGCACCGTCTTCAATTGCTCCTCAATTTCCCGAAGACGGATCTTCTTGATAGAGTCCACAAAATGAGGCAACTGCGTGATTTGCGCGGCCTTACAAAGGCTGTCATGCTCTGTTTGTGCTCTGGCGATTTGAGCATTGGAAATAGAGTCAATACGCATACGTGTTTCAGCATCGAGGGGTGCGCTGGGGGAGCCACAAGCCAGTAGGCAGAGGGCCGCTGTAGTAGCCAGTAGGCAGTAGCAGTAGGCAGTAGGCAGACGAAAATACCCTTTAAACATGACCTTGTTTTAATGACTTTTCATGGTGGCGGCAATCAATTCCCCCAATAAACGATTCCCCAAATATACAAATCGACAACAACTCAGAATTCCGCGCTGCCCGGATACCTCGGAAACGCGATCACGTCGCGAATATTTGTCATTCCGGTAACGAAAAGTATAAGCCGTTCAAAACCAAGGCCAAAGCCTGCATGCGGGGCGGTGCCAAAACGCCGCGTGTCGAGATACCAGGAAAGTTCGTGTTCCGGTATGTGCATTTCCTTCATCCGCTGTACAAGACGGTCGTAGCGTTCTTCGCGTTGTGAGCCGCCCACGATTTCGCCGATGCCTGGGAACAGGATATCCATAGCCGAGACCGTAGGCCCGGGAACACCTTCTTTCGGCTCGTCTTGGCGCATATAAAACGCTTTAATGGCAGCAGGGTAATTGGTCAGGATGACTGGTTTTTTGAAATGTTTTTCTACCAAGTATCGCTCGTGCTCGCTTTGCAGGTCAGTGCCCCAGCCTTCTACCGGATATTGGAATTTGCCCTTTTTGTTCGGCGTAGAGTTTTTCAGGATATCAATTGCTTCCGTGTAGGTAATCCTGACAAACTCATTGTCAATTACAAAACGCAATTTTTCGGTCAGGGACATTTCGCTGCGCTGATCCTGCGGCTTGTTTTTTTCTTCTTCGATGAGGCGCTCTTCCAGAATCTTTAAATCATCGGCGCAATGCTCTAGGGCATAGCGAATGACGTATTGCAACATCTCCTCGGCAAGGTTCATATTGTCTTGGAGGTCGTTGAAAGCAACCTCTGGTTCAATCATCCAGAACTCGGCCAGGTGGCGGGTGGTGTTGGAGTTTTCGGCACGAAAAGTGGGGCCGAATGTGTAAATTTCTCCTAGCGCCATAGCGGCCAATTCGCCTTCCAATTGTCCGGAAACAGTGAGGTTGGTGCTGCGCCCAAAAAAGTCATTGTCAAAGTTAACTTCAACACTATCATAGGGAAGCCCTCTTAACTCTTTATCTATAAGCTTATAGTTAAAGAAACAAAGGGAAAGACTTTCATGTTTTTTGACATCCTTGATTCTATAAGCTCCTCTGAATAGATTTGGGTTTGATGATTTTGGCAAAACCTCTTGTAATATCCAATCAGGCAAGCCATAAATTGGTATATGTTTTTTTGATGTTTTATCTGTATAAAAACGGTGCTGTTGAAGCAACATCCTGATTTTCTTAATTTCAATTGAGATGCTTCTATCTTGTATAAATGTAGAATTGTCAGCAAGTTGGAAAATCTTACCTATATCAGAAGTGATTAATTTTTTAAAAGTTAAATCTGGGTCGACCTTCTTTAATTTTTTTTCCAATGAATTTATTAGACCTCGATAATTCGGATCTATTGATTCAAAAAGGGAGATTAATCTATTAAAGTAAATCTCTGCAACCTCATCAAACTTTTGGTTTTTGAGAGGTATTCGTTTTATATCAAGCGTCGTTACGCGGAACATTTCTCCAGCGCCCTCCGCATCGCTGGCCGTGATGACGGGTGTGTGCAGGTAATAGAACCCCTTGTCATTGAAGAATTTATGAATCGCAAATGCCATTGCGTGACGAATGCGGAACACAGCAGCAAAAGTGTTCGTACGAAAACGCAAGTGGGCATTTTCACGCAAAAACTCGAGGCTTTGCTTCTTTGGTTGCAGCGGGAATTCGTCGGGGTTACAATCGCCGAGGATTTCTATTTGGGTGGCTTTTACTTCTACTTTTTGCCCTTTGCCCAGACTTTCGATCAGCAGTCCCGTGGCGCTGATGGCGGCGCCGAACTTGATACGGGCGAGCGTGGCTTCGTCCGAGTTTTCAAAATCCACCACCACTTGCAGGTTGTTGGACGTTGAGCCGTCGTTGAGGGCGATAAACTGGTTGTTGCGGAAGGCTTTGACCCAGCCTTTAATGGTGACTTGGGTTCCAACAGGCTCTGTTTGGAGAATCTCGGCGATTTTTATTCTTTTCGACATGTTTTTTTAAAAAAGAGCCGCAAAAGTAGGCTAAAACCTCGATTTTGAAAGGGTAGGTAAAGGGTAATTTTTAAACGATAGGGGTTTACCGCAGATATGGATTATCCTGAATTTTGAGATTTCTTTGATTGATGATTGACGAGTACATGATTGTTGATTTTTGATGGAATGGTGGATTGATAATGGCCGATGTGCCACCATCGTCAATAATTAGATCGTCCATTTACATCAAAAATCAACAATCATGTACTCGTCAATCATCAATCAAACAAAATCAGAGAGTGGTCAAAATTCGGGATAATCTATGTTGGCGGTAAACCCCACTACTCAATTTTCAAAGTCTTGACCTCCCCATTAGGCGTAACCAGCAGGAATTCTTTCTTCACGACTGTTTTCTCCGCAGGTACTCGCTCTGGCAGACTGAAACGCACCACAAGGTTGTAGGAAAATTGCACCGCAGGCTCGAGTATTTCCGGGTTGATAACGATGTCGTAATCGTTGGCTGGCACAGCGTTATAAAAACGCGAGGTAATCTTGTCGGCGGAATGCACCTTGCTGTTTTCGTCTATGTCGAGGCGCTGGGTGCTGAAGGCCTGATAACTTTCGTAGCGATTGATCGGGTAGGCCACCCAGGCATTTTCGGCGCTGACCTTGTAGGCAGAATCGAGTTGGATGCCAAGTGTTTTGTATTGATTTTCAATGTTTTTTAGATACTTGAAAGTTGTTTCTCGCAATTGGGAGTATATACTTTCGGAGTCTTTGACGAAGTAATCCACCTTGACTATGTCGTAGATTTCTTGTCGGGCTGCAGCGGTCACAATACGCTCCAACAATGTCGGATCGGTATACCGTATGTGGATGTTTTTCTGCAACTCAAAGCCCTTGGGTATTTCGGTGTACGTCTTGCGCGAAAACAGTTTTTTGCTCACATCGTACTCGTATTTTGGCAAAAAATTTACCATATCCACATAGATATCGGCATCGGAAATGCCCAGGCCTTTGAGATCGGCAAGGAGGCCTGCAAGACGGGCATTGAGCACTGTGTTGGTCTCATCTGCAGTTTTTCCAGCCTGCGTTACGCTGAAAATAGCCGTGTATGCACTGGCTTTTTGGTTGTAAAGCGTATTGACGCTGATCTCAATCTGGTTGTCGCCGACAAAATACGCAGCCTTGGGCACAGCGCGATACTGAGCATTGGGCACGATGTTTTGGTAGGTCTGCTGTTTTTCGCCGTAATTGCCCATTACCTGAGCAGTGAGGGATTGGCAAAGGAGTGCGAGTAGCACGAGTAGGAGGTTGTTTTTCATTTTAAATCTGTGAAATTGAATGGTTTAATCTTTGGAGCACCCAAACGTTTGTCGATCTTGGAAAATTGTCATGTCAAACTTTCGGCCTTGACTTTGCCGGGAGGCTCTACTTTTGCAACCGAATACACGCTTTGGTTGTTTTCCGAAGCCAGAAAAAGAAAAGCATGTTCATCGAAGTTTTCAAAAGCAAAATACACCGCGTCCGCGTCACGCAAGCCGACCTGAACTATGTCGGCAGTATAACCATTGATGAAGATTTGATGGAGGCGGCAAATATGATTGAAGGCGAGAAAGTGCAGATCGTGAACAACAACAACGGCGAGCGTTTCGAGACCTACACCATTCGCGGTGAGCGCGGCAGCGGGGTTATTTGCCTCAATGGCGCGGCGGCACGTCGTGTGCAGGTGGGGGATATTGTTATTATCATTTCCTACGCGTACATGACGCCTGAGGAGGCTAAGGACTTTCGGGGCACGGCGGTATTTCCGGATGAAAATAATCGGTTGGTGAAGGGTGGGGGAGCGCTCAGAGCAGATGTATGAATATTTAGAAGTGATATTTGAAAATCAAAAAAACCTGATTCCCCTAGGGTTTACTTCCTCAGGCTCCAATTTCCACCGTCCCGTCAGCATGCCTGGCAAAACGCCCCTCCCCGCGATCGTGTACCTGATCGTACCTGCTCCAGGGCCAGCCGCCAAACTTCGTGGCGTGGTAATCTTCAAATGCTTGTTGTATTTCTTCTTTGGTGTTCATCACAAATGGCCCGTATTGGATCACTGTTTCGCCGATGGGCCGACCTTGCAGGACGAGAATTCTCGCTTCTGAATCGCCATTTACAATGGTCAAATCCACCGAAGCATTGACCACCACAGCATGGTATTTTTCGATCACTTTCCCGGCCAGGGTTATTTGATTGCCCAAATAGAAATACAAGCAACGATTTATGCCCTTACTCGCTTTCGGAATGGTGAATGTGGCACCTGGCACCAATTTTATATTTAAAATAGCCACCTCGTTTGATGCATCGGCAGCCCATGAATCGGGTGGCGGAGCTGGGGCGATGTGCTCGTGCAATTTACCTGCAATCACCTCTACTTCGGTGGTTTTTCCGCCAGGATCGGTATGCTTAAGTTTCGGGATTTTACTGCCCCAGAGCATTTTGAAATGCGGCTCCACCATCTTGTTTTTCTTTGGCAGGTTGAGCCAGATTTGGAAGAGCTCCATCGGATTTTCCTCGTCTTTTTTCAACAAGGGAAACATTTCGGAGTGCTGAACCCCCTTGCCGGCTGTCATCCATTGCACGTCTCCTTCGCCGTATCGCCCTGAAGCGCCTAAAGAATCGGCGTGGTCAACCAAACCGTCGCGTACCACGGTAATGGTCTCAAAACCCCGGTGGGGGTGGCCTGGGAAACCCGGCACTTTTTTGCCATGGTACATCCGCCAACCGTCCTTGATGATAAAATCATCGCCCAGACTGCGGCCTTTCAGCGAGACGGCAGGCCCCATTTCCTCATTGCCTTTTGGAAACTTGTCCTCATGGTGTACACAGAACAGGAATGGGTCGAGGGTATCCCAGGCAAAGCCCATTGGCTTGACTTCGAGAATGGGATCTGTGTCGGGCTTTTGTTCGCCCGCATCGTCGCTTGATTTTGACTTGCCGCCAGAGGGCAAGCCCAACATGGCCAGAACACCTATTGAAAATTTGGCCAGAAAGCCTCTTCGATTATCTTTATTGGTACGCATAGATTTGTTTGTTAAGATCACAGTTTTAATCGTTAGGCAGGTTGGTAACACTTAATGAGCATGTTAGGTTTAATAAATTTAATTTCACTAAAAAAACAAGCGCCGCCGGAACAAATATTCCAACAGCGCTTATTGAATTGGCCATTTAGACAAGATCAATTGTCACTTGTTCCCTCATTCAGGCGATCCTGAAGTTCCTCATATGCTTCGAATTCGATCTCGCGGTACGGTGGAATAATAATGGTCTCCCCTGTTTTAAAGTTACGGCCTTTACGTTCTGCACGGTCAACAATGTGAAAACGGCCAAAGCTGCGGAGGCGAATTTCTCCATCGTCGAAAAGCCCATCTTCGATAGCTTCAAGAACGGTTTCGAAGACTTCGCGGGCTTTGTCTTCGGTCATTTCGTGTTGGTCACGGAGTGCATCAACGACTTGTTTGATCATGGCAAAAATGGTTGGAATGTGAAAGGAAAATTGACAGTTATTTGTCCTTTCAAAGGTATTTGCCATTGGCCGAACAGGTATGACCACTGAATTAAGATATGGTGAATTTTGCTACACACCTCCTCAAAACTTAGCCAAAATCACCGCAGCAGCATCAAATCTCCCTTAAACAATTCAGAAACGCCATTGAGAAACCTAAGCTTAATAACATACAAATACACCCCAGCAGCAGCATCTTCCCCATTGATCCTTCCATCCCAGCCAAGTGCTGCCTCTGAAACCTGAAAATCACGATTTTCAAAGACCAGGCTGCCCCATCGGTCATAGATTTGCATCAACTCGACACGTTCAACATCCCTGGCGCCAAAGACGGTGAAATAACTATTGAGCTTGTCAGAGCCGGGATTGAATACATTGGGAATGTAAACAGTACCCTGTAATACCCGAAGGGTCAATGCGTCCGAAACGATGCAACCGATCGTATCGCTTGCATAAAGGGTATAGGTGGTCGTCTGGAGCGGAGCGGCAATTGTAGTCAAACAAGTATCGCACTCAAGGTAGATTGCCGGCGTCCATTGATAGAAAATAACACGGCCTGGATCGCTTATTATTCCCGTCAGCGATACTGCATTGCCCAATGCAATAGTAGTATCCTCGATTGCCTCGATTGAGTTTAAGACAGGCACCTGCAAAGGATCGGGGTCTGAGACGGTTACGGTGGTCGAGACAGGGCAAATACCCACACCACTGACCGAAACGGTATAAGTGCCTGCCGTCAAATGCATGGCGGTTGGCCCAAATTGCGGGGGTACAGCACTCCATTCGTACATGGGGCTGCCTGAAGCTGATTGCAGATTTGCGCTGGCAATTCCATCCTTCCCTCCCACGCAGGAAGGTGGTGTACTGTTGGTGTTCAAGCCTAAAACTTCTATCGGAAAAGTAACCGTAGATGCCCCGCTACAATTGCTCGAAGCCTCTAAGGAAACCATGTAAAGCCCCGGACCGCTAAATGTATGCACCGGGCTTTGTGAAACGCTTGTATTGGATCCGCCGGAAGCAGGATCGCCAAAATCCCAGCGCCAGGTATCGGGGCAATTGCTGGAAATATCGGTAAATGCATAAGCGTTATTTCCCGTGCAAATGCTATTAAAATTTGCCGTAACAGGAGGCGCATTTTCAATAAGAATATCATCAAAAGCCACTCCATCGTAGTCATTGCAAGTGGTGCCTGCTCCAAATACAAAACGAAAACGCACACTTGGTTTCCCCGCCAGATCGGTCATGCAATGTTTGGCGATTACCCAGCCTCCGCTACCATTTCCTCCCAAACAGTTGCCTGAAGTAGGCATAATACTTCCCGCCCAACCATGTCGGGGGTTGGCAAGCGTGCTCAGATTGGTAATGGACGCATCATTGAACCAAAAATCATTCAGGCAATTGGCCGGATCATTACTGCTGCCAACATTAAGCCAGGTTGAGCCATTATCAAGCGAATATTGAAAACTGGCGCCATCGTATTGTCTCTCGGATTCCCACCATATTTTGAAATAAATGTAGGGGTGTGGAAGCAGAGTAAAATCAAAACAGGGACTTTCGACGTAGGAACGTTGTCCCAGACCATAAAATGAGCCGGTCAAACCACCTGTGACCCAACAATTAAGGCCAGACCCCGCCGCATTGATGCTTGGTTTGTTTGGCATTCCCCAGGCCCAGTCATCACCATTTCCACCAGAAGCCCAACCGCCTGGCGAAACTTCAAAATCCTCGTGGTAAGGGAAGCTTGCAATAAGAGCGCCACATTGGGCGGCGACCTGAGTGGGCTGGAAAAAGCAAGCAATAAAGAGGGGTAGGGAAAGCGGGAAGTTGATTATTTGAAAATTTCGCCAAATCATATTTTGATTTCCCGTGAATGAAACTTCCCGATCCCGATATTTTCGGGATTAAACGTTCGGTAAGTTCGGATTTTAGTAAAACGTGAGTTTTGGATAGTTATAGCGAAAAAGAACCTTTCCAGCCGCATAGCGGCGACATTATGGTAGCGAAGCGTCAAATATTTTAAGAACGGCGTAGCCGTGGCATTATTCCGGCATAAAAATGTCACGGCTATGCCGTTCCTATTCTCCACAACGCCCTTTGGGCTACCCAAATGGCACGGCTACGCCGTTTTTGTTTATGGCAATAGGGGATGTTATCCAAAACTCAGGTTAGTAAATTAAATATCACACCCCTAGAAGCCTATAGCACACCATTATTTCTTTGCTTTGGCAACCTTTTTTGCCGGTTTCTCCGCCGGTGCTTCTGTTACTTTTTTAATGGGTTTCTTATCCGCCACTGCTTCCGCTGCTTTTTTAACAGGTTTCTTTTCAGCTGCTCCCTCCTTCGCTAAAGCTTCGGCGGGTAAATCCGCAGTTTCTGCAGCAATTTTCTCTGCCTCACGCTTGGCCTCTTCAAAAATGCCGTGTTCGCGCATGAAATTGTACCACTTGATACATTTCTGGATGTCGCCGATATGCACCCGGTCGCGATCGTGATCCGGGAGTACCGCAGTAAAGTAGGCGCGCAACTCAGGGCTGCTGGCTTTCGGGTCGGCGGGCGGAGTGGTATCGTGCAAGTCCAGCATTTTCTGGAAAACCTCTACGAGTGGCACCGTGTTTTCGCCCTCTTCAGTGAATGTGTAAACAGCCACCGTAGCAAGCGGAGTGATCTGTTGTTGGCGCACCGGCACGAAGCGGGTGCGACCTTCTTTGCGGTCATCAATGATGACACCGTTGGCACGGCTGCTCACAAGTTTGTGTACGCCGGGCGCGCCGGGCACTACGAGGTATTTGTCTAAGTTCATACGGTCATTATTTCCTTCTCTTTATTGTGTACTACAGCGTCGGTTTGTTCAACGTATTTGTTTACAAGGGCTTGCAACTCAGTTTCTTTGCGTTTCCCGGTGTCTTCGGGCAGACCGTCTTTTACTGCTTTTTTGATGTGTTCAAGGGCTTTGTGGCGGGCATTGCGTACACCAACCTTGCTTTCTTCGCCCACATGTTTGGCTTTTTTTACCAATTCTTTGCGACGCTCTTCTGTTAGAGGCGGCACGGAAAGTCGAATGCATTCCCCATCATTTTGGGGGGTTATGCCGATATTGGCATTGATAATCACCCGTTCGATGGGGTTTACCATATTGCGCTCCCAGGGTTGAATCACGATGGTACGCGCATCGCTGACCTGAAGGTTGGCTACCTGGGTGATGGGTACGGGCGAACCGTAATAATCCACCATGAGGTCGGCAACAAGACTGGTGGATGCTTTGCCTGTCCGAATTTTAACCAGTTCGTGGTCAAGGTGTTCGAGGGCTTTCTTCATGTGGGCCTCTGCTTCGGCCATAATTGCATTTACGTCTTCCATATTTGTGAGGAATTTGACCCGCCTACGCTAAAGCTACGGCGGGTAAAGTGGTCAATGTCAACGGTAACCCGCCTTCGCGCTGCGTGCTATTGCGGGTAAAAAATCAACTGTCAAACGATTAGTGGCCGCAAATTTCACCAAGTTTTCCTTTTTATTTGAAAAGACGTGGGGAAAATCTGCACCTGCGTACCTTGGGGCGGTATTAAAAATACATTTCCTTGTCAAAAAATGGCTCATGCCCGAATTGCACGAAATAAAACGAACCTTGTCGCGCATCGAAAAACTGGAGCGGGATGTCAGCCTCAAGCAGTTGCAAATCAACAGTTTGCTGGCTATCACACAGGCAATAAACGACAACGTTGCAGCTGCCGATCTGTTCAATATGTACAACACATTCTTGCGATGGGAGATGGAACTCCGCAAGATGTGTCTTTTTTTGCGCGACAACGATACCTGGGAGTGCAAAACGCATTTGGGCATTGATGAGGCATTGCTGGAGCATGATATCGGCACCGAACTTGACCGCTACCGCAGTACACAAGGCCTGGAAAAATCAGAACACCCGCTCGTCCGGGAATTCGATCTGGTAATCCCTGTATTGCACAAAAATGAAGCCATTGCCTACGCTTTTATTGGTGGCTTTAAAGACGACGACGATGTGTACAACAAGGTGCAATTCGTTACCACTATCACCAATGTGATCGCAGTAGCCATAGAAAACAAGCGGCTTTTCAAAGAGCGGATGCGCCAGGAAGTGATGAACCGCGAGCTGGAAGTGGCCGCCGAAATCCAACGCACCCTTGTACCCTGGAGGCTTCCTTCGGGCAAAAACTACGAACTTTCCAGTATTTATAAGCCGCACTTTGCCGTGGGTGGTGATTACTACGATGTGGTAGAATTCCCAGACGGACAAATCGCTTTTTGCATCGCCGACATTACGGGTAAAGGCGTGGCAGCAGCCCTGCTGATGGCCAACTTTCAAGCCAATTTCCGTGCGCTCATTACCCGCCGCCCTACGCTCGAAGAGACAATAAAAGAACTCAATGCAGCCGTTTTCAACGTGACCCAGGGCGACAAGTTCATCACCCTTTTTCTCGCCAAATACGATTCCAACACGCGCACACTCCACTACGTGAACGCTGGTCACACGCCTCCTGTGCTAATCTCCAAAGGGGAAGTCGTGCTGCTTAAAAACGGTTGCACCTCTCTGGGCTGGATGCCCGAATTGCCTTTTCTGGAAATCGGCGGACTTTGTCTGACGGACGAGGCGATTATTTTTTCCTATACTGATGGCCTCACGGAAGTCCGAAATTCTGCCGGAGAGGAATTTGAGGAAAAGAAACTCCTTGATTTCTTGAGTAATAACGCCAGCGAAGGCGCGAAGGAACTGAACACCAAGCTGCTGAACCATATTGAAGCCTTCCGCGGACGCGAGCCTTGGACGGATGATATTACGGTGTTGACTTGTAAGGTGTTTTGTTAGGCTAGGAGGGAGCATTCTTGAAAAAGAGCACATCTTAGATCGAAAAAAACATTTTTTTTAAAGTTTGAAACTAATATTTAATTTTGCAGCCGAAATGAACAGACAACTACAAAATAACGCATGGTGGTGGCTAACTAAATCCCAAATTGGATTCTGTTGGTAGCTTATGTTATTTTGTAATTAACAATATAAAAAGCCCTCTGAATCCAGAGGGCTTTTTTTTGTGCCATAAAATCTGAGATCAAACAAAACATGAATATAAAATTTAAAACTAATTACATAAAAACACTCAGCGACACCCATACGCCCGTGGAGATGTACCTAAAGATTCGTGACAAATTTCCGCACAGTTTTTTGCTTGAAAGCTCCGATTATAAAAGCAAAGAAAACAGCTATTCGTATTTGTGTTTGCAACCCATTGCTTCGTTTATTGTAAACCGCGATAAAACTGAAATTACTTTGCCTAACCATCATAAAAATCTAGTAACAGCTGATATTTCAATACCTGATGAATTGTATGCATTTAGTAAACAATTTATAGCAGATGATTTAGGTTTTGATTTTGTAAGTAATGGCTTGTTTGGCTATACCTCTTACGATGCCATTCCGTTGTTTGAAGATATAGCATTCTCAAATCAAGATTTCTCACTTCCTTTGATTCAATATCATGTGTTTAAATACATAATTGTATTCAACCATTTTAATAATGAATTATATCTGAATGAGCATTTGTTAGAAGGAGAAACATCACAATTACAAGACCTTCAAGATATCATTGAACGTAGAGCCATACCACGTTTTCACTTTCAACAAACTGCAGAAGAAACATCTAACTTCTCAAATGAAAATTTCTTGGAGGCGATAAAAGTAGGTATTAATCATTGCTTTTTGGGGGATGTTTTTCAATTGGTTTTATCCAGAAAATTTAAGTGTGATTTTAAAGGCGATGAATTCAATGTTTATAGAGCTTTACGTTCAGTAAACCCCTCACCCTATTTGTTTTACTTTGATTATGGCGATTTCAAAATTTTTGGTTCTTCACCTGAAGCGCAACTGACTATAAAAAATCAAAAAGCAACCATAAACCCCATTGCAGGTACGTTTAAAAGAACAGGAAATGTAAAAGATGACGAACAATTAGCGATTCTATTGAGTCAGGATCCAAAAGAGAATGCTGAGCACATCATGTTGGTTGATTTGGCTAGAAATGATTTAAGTAGAAATAGCAAAAATGTGCAAGTAGAAAGTTTTAAGCAAGTAGAATATTATTCGCACGTGATTCATTTAGTCTCTAAAGTCAACGCAGTTTTAGAAGAAAATTACAACCCCGTAAAAATATTAGGGGATACTTATCCTGCTGGCACTTTATCAGGCGCACCTAAACACAGGGCTATGCAAATTATTGATAATAACGAACACAGCAGTCGAGGATTCTATGGCGGAGCAATTGGTTATATGGGTTTTCGCGGAGAATTTAACCATGCCATTTTTATTCGCTCTTTTTTAAGCCAACAAAATCAATTACACTATCAAGCAGGCTGCGGAATTGTTGCAAAATCAAATCCTGAGAGTGAACTACAAGAAGTCAACAACAAACTAACGGCTTTAAGAAAGTCAATTGAACTAGCAAAAACAATATAAGATGAAACTATTGGTAATAGATAATTACGATTCGTTTGTGTACAATTTGGTACACATGATTTACAACTTAGGCATTGAAGATATAACCGTTTTGAAAAATGACAAATTCCAACTAGACGATGTGGAATTTTTTGATAAAATATTACTCTCCCCAGGCCCCGGGGTTCCTAAAGATGCAGGATTAATGCCCGAAGTGATAAAGAAATTTGGCTCTTCAAAACCCATATTAGGCGTGTGTTTAGGTCATCAAGCTATAGCTGAATCTTATGGTTGCGAATTGAAAAACCTAAAGGAACCCCTACATGGAATTTCTTCAAAAATAAATTTTCTGAAGGAAGATTATTTGTTTGAAAATACGCCTAACGAATTCAATATAGGTCATTATCATTCATGGGTAGTAAATGAAAACACCATCAGCAAGGATATTAAAATCTTAGCCAAAGATGAAAACGGAAATATTATGTCTATCGCACACGAGCACTATGATATAAGAGGCGTACAATTTCATCCGGAGTCGGTGCTGACTGAAAACGGGAAACAACTCATTAGCAACTGGATTAAACATTAAATCAATATGAAAGAAATATTAGAACATTTATATCAACACAAAACACTTTCAAAAATCGAGGCAAAATTGATATTGATTGACATAGCTGCTGGCAAATACAACCACTCCCAAATCGCTTCATTCCTTACAGCATTCATCATGCGAAATATTACAATTGATGAGTTGAAAGGTTTTAGAGAAGCATTGCTAGAACTATGCAATCGTGTAAATTTATCAGCATACAAAGCCATGGATGTATGCGGCACAGGTGGTGATGGAAAGAATACTTTCAATATATCAACTTTGGCTTCATTTGTTGTGGCAGGGGAAGGTGTTCCTGTTATCAAACATGGCAATTATGGCGTATCCTCAATCTCTGGGTCGTCAAATGTGCTAGAGCAATTAGGTGTAACTTTTCAAACGGAAGAGTCCAAATTAAAACAACAATTAGAGCATGCAAACATCTGCTTTTTACATGCGCCGTTGTTTCATCCGGCTATGAAATTTGTAGCGCCTGTTCGAAAAGAATTGGGTGTAAAAACGTTCTTTAATATGCTTGGACCACTTGTAAACCCTGCTCAACCAAAAATACAACTAGTTGGTGTTTTCAGCATGGAATTAGCAAGGATTTACCAATATCTCTTTCAAGAAGAAAACTTACAATACACCATTGTCCATGCCTTAGACGGATTTGATGAAGTTTCACTTACCAGCACTTGCAAACTCTATAGTAATCATGAGGAAAAAATTGTTTCAGCCAATTATTTTGGTTGTAGTACAGTGCAATTGGAAGAAATTAATGGAGGAAAAACACTGGAAGATGCAGCAAAAGTTTTTATGCAAATCATTCAAGGAAATGGTGATAAGCCCCAAAATGAAGTGGTATTGGCGAATGCGGCTCTAGCGATTCAAACATACCAAAATATAGAAATTTCAGAAGCTATGGAAAAAGCAAGAGAATCACTTTTTGGACTAAAAGCACTTCAATCTTTCAACACATTAAAGCAAATTTCATGAACATATTAGAACAAATCAAACAACACAAATTAGCGGAGGTAGAATCAAAAAAGAGTTTATACCCAGTCAAGTTTTTGGAGCAATCGCCCTATTTTAATTCGGATTGTGTATCGATGAAAAAATACATAAGGGATCCAAACAGAAGCGGAATCATTGCAGAGTTTAAAAGAAAATCTCCTTCAAAAGGAGACATAAACAAATACGCAAATGTACAAGAAGTGACTTTGGGCTATATGCAAGCCGGTGCAGCAGCACTTTCTGTTTTGACAGATGAACATTTTTTTGGAGCAAAAAAAGGGGATTTACAAACAGCAAGAAAATTTAATTACTGCCCCATTCTACGAAAAGATTTTATCGTGGATGAATATCAAATTATTGAAGCCAAATCAATGGGTGCCGATGTGATTTTACTCATTGCAAAAATGCTTTCTACAGCAGAAATAAAGTCATTTTCAGAAGTAGCTAAAAGTTTAGGATTAGAAGTCTTTTTGGAGTTTCACAACGAACTAGAAATTCAAGAAAAGGCATCAGCGAATTTTGATTTAGCAGGCATCAACAACCGCAATTTAAATTCATTTGAAGTAGATATAGAAAACAGCATTCGGCTTGCAAATACATTGCCCAAAGATACCCTGCGTATAGCAGAGAGTGGTATCGAATCTGCTGCAATTATTCAACTACTCAAAGAAAATGGATTCAATGGATTTTTAATTGGAGAGTATTTTATGCGAAATAGCCATCCTGCTGACAAATGCAAAGAATTTATAAAAGAAATCAGTTATGCTTATTAAAATTTGTGGATTAAAATACGCTGACAACATACGAGCGTTGGGAACCTATCCAATCGATATGATGGGCTTTATCTTTTATCCCAAATCGCCACGATTTATTGATGGAGAATTTGAAATTTCAACCATCAAATATCTGCCAAATGACATCAAAAAAGTTGGCGTTTTCGTGAATCAGTCCTTTGAGGAAATTCTTAGTAAACAGCTACTCTTTCAACTTGATTTCATTCAGTTGCATGGAGATGAAAACGAACAATTTTGTAAGCGAATAAAAGACCTAAACATGGGTGTAATTAAAGCATTTCAGATAGATGAAAATTTTGATTTTTCAATTCTAAAAAAATACCAGGAACTGTGCGACTATTATTTATTCGACACCAAAACATCCGGTTATGGTGGTAGTGGAAAAGCGTTTGATTGGTCTATTCTAAATCAATATGCATTGAGTACTCCGTTTTTGTTAAGCGGTGGCATTGGGTTGGAAAATATTGATGAAGCACTTTCTTTTTATCATTCACAATTGGCTGGTTTTGATATCAACAGTAAAATTGAATTGGAGCCGGGATTAAAATCAATCGAAATGACAAAAAATATTACAATAAAAATTAAAAACTAAAATCATGAGCAGGCTAAAACCAGATAAGCAGGGTTATTACGGAGAATTTGGCGGGGCATTTGTCCCTGAAATGCTTTACCCAAATATAAATGAATTACAAGAACAATACGAAGCCATTCTCCAAACTCCTTCGTTTCAAGAAGAGTTTAAAAGTTTGTTACGCGATTATGTAGGCAGACCAACACCTTTATTTTTTTCTAAAAATTTATCTAAACAATTCAATGCTCAGATTTATTTAAAAAGAGAAGATTTAAACCATACAGGTGCCCACAAAATAAACAATGCCATAGGTCAGGTTCTATTAGCAAAACGTTTGAACAAAAAATGTATTATTGCAGAAACTGGAGCTGGACAGCATGGAGTGGCAACCGCAACGGCTTGCTCTCTTCTAAATATGGATTGCACCATATTTATGGGAGAAATTGATATTGAACGTCAAAAACCAAATGTTGAGCGTATGCATATTTTAGGAGCAAAAGTAATTGCTGCAACAAGCGGCAGTAAAACATTAAAAGATGCTACTAACGAAGCAATCCGTGAATGGATAAACAACCCTGTTGATACACACTATGTTATTGGTTCGGTGGTTGGCCCACATCCTTATCCTGATTTGGTGGCGCAATTCCAATCCATCATAAGCGAAGAAATAAAAATACAATTAAAGGAAAAAACGGGCAACGAGGATCCAGATTATATCATCGCCTGCTTAGGTGGAGGAAGCAATGCCATTGGCGCATTTTACCATTTTATTGATAATGGGAAAACAAAACTTATCGCAGTAGAAGCTGGTGGTGAGGGCGTTTATTCAGGGAAAACTGCCGCTACTATTGCGCTTGGTAAAAAAGGCATCATTCACGGAAGTAAAACCTATTTGATACAAACCAATGATGGACAAATAGTAGAACCACACTCCATCTCAGCCGGATTAGATTATCCAGGTATAGGTCCTGTTCACTCTTATTTACATGATACCGGCAAAGCACAAGTAGTAAATGTGACTGACCAAGAAGCCCTTGAGGCTGCATTTCATTTATCTAAATTAGACGGAATTATTCCTGCTTTAGAAAGCGCACATGCTTTGGCATATTTGCACAAAATGATTTTAAAAGAGCAGGATATTGTCGTCATTAACCTTTCTGGAAGAGGCGATAAAGATATGCTAACCTATCAAAAATTTATGTAACGATGAATAGACTTGAATCCCTTTTTGAAAAGAAACAAAATGGCGTTTTATCCATTTATTTCACAGCAGGTTACCCTCTGTTAAATGATACCTTAACCATCATCAAAAATTTGGAAGAAGCCGGAGTGGATATGCTCGAAATTGGCTTTCCTTTTTCAGATCCCTTAGCCGATGGACCGGTTATTCAACAAAGCAGTGGCAAAGCGATTGAAAACGGAATGACACTAGACCTTTTATTTGAGCAATTGAAAGATATTCGTCAGATCACGCAAATACCATTGGTATTGATGGGATACATGAATCCTGTTCTACAATTTGGCGAGAACAATTTCATAAAAAAATGCAAAGAAACGGGTATTGATGGCGTTATTCTACCTGATATGCCTTTGGATTATTTTGAGCGTGAACTCAATAGTAGTTTTCTAGAAAATAACATTTTTAACATCTTTCTTATTACACCTGAAACTTCAGAAAAACGCACTAGATATATCGATCACCTATCAAAAGGATTTGTGTACATGGTTTCATCAAACAGTATAACAGGAGGAAATAAAAACATGGATTTACAAACGGATTATTTTTTACGAATAAAGGAAATGCAATTGAAAAACCCTACAATCATCGGCTTTGGTATTCGTGACCATGAGACCTTTAAAAACGCCTGCCAATTCAGTAATGGAGCCATTATTGGCACGGCATTTATTCAACATATTGCCGAACACGGTACCGACAAAAACAGTATTAAAACATTCATCAATAAAATTAAACAATGATTATTCAATTACACACAAATTGCACTACTTCAGAAAGAGAGCAATTAGATCAGTTGTTGAAAGAAAATAACATTAAATTGGTTGAGATACAAACACAATTCAATCACTATTTGGTTTGTATTTTAAACAAAGAGTATGATATTCGAAATATAGGAAATTTAGCTTGTGTGAAAGATGTTCATCGGGTTACGGACAGTTATAAATTGGTTTCTCGTCAATGGAAAGTTAATCCTACATCAATAAATTTGGGAGATGGTGTAGTTATTCAAGAAGGTGATTTTTCGCTAATGGCAGGACCTTGCTCTATTGAAAGCGAAGAACAAGTAGAACGCATCGTGAATGAATTGGTAAAAAATAACGTGAAAATTATGCGTGGAGGGGTATATAAACCAAGAAGTTCACCGTATTCTTTCAGAGGATTGGGAATCGAAGGTTTGAAAATGTTTCATGAACAATGTCAGGCAAAAGGGATAAAAATTATTACTGAGGTAATGCAGGTTTCTCAAATAAAAGAAATGGTAGATTATGTTGACATTTTTCAAGTTGGAGCAAGAAACACACAAAATTTTAATTTGTTAGACGCGCTTGGAGAAATTGATAAGCCTGTGATGATTAAGCGAGGAATTTCAGGCACTATTGATGAATTATTACAATCGGCAGAGTATATTTTTTCAGCAGGAAATGAAAAATTGATGTTATGCGAACGCGGTATCCGTACCTTTGAAAATGCCTACAGAAATACGTTTGATATCAATGCTATTCCGATTTTGAAAGAAAAAAGCCATTTACCTGTAATAGCAGATTCTTCGCACGGAATCGGTATTAGAAAGCATGTCGAAAAGATAACTTTGGCTTCTTTGGTTGCGGGAGCAGATGGTGCCATTGTAGAGATGCACTATGAACCCGAAAAAGCATTTTCTGATGGGCAGCAAAACTTAAATTTTGAAGAATTTAGGGTGCTGGTCAAGAAGATTAATTTATTGAAAAAGTCTATTGCCTTTGTTGATTGAAGATAAGAGCATGTTTAAGATAAACCATGCCTTTAACTTAAACTATTTCTCGCCATGCTTGGTGACAACACCAAGCACGACGGAAAAAGTTTATGCTTGGTTGAAAGTGAAGTGCTCCGAAATTCCCCAACATGCTCTTAGCCCAGCCTTGGCAAGTCTCAGACTGTTATAGCCAGTGCAATTAAAACAGCAAACAAAAAGGAATATGACAATGGAACAAAAAAAATTAATTAAAACTGCAAGACTTACCGGAATATGGTATTTTATCTTGGCTATTTCTGGACTTTTGGGCTATTTGATTTTCCATCCTCAGATTTTTGTGACTGGAGACCCAGAGAAAACCTTAAACAATTTGATCAATCTTGGGTCCACGGCAAGAATAAGACTTCTATTTGAGTTGCTTATTGTTGTTTCGCAAGCACTTGCTGCGGTATGGTTTTATAAACTGTTTCGTGACATAAATAATTGGGCTGCTGCTATACTTGGAATTTGGGGAACAGTTAATTCTGTTGTAATTATGCTTAGTGCAATATCTATGAGTTCTGCCATTGAGATTGCGAACGCATCTTCCCCGACTTTTCAAGAGAAAATTATTATGACACAACTTTTGATGGGAATGATCAAAAATGCTTGGGCAATTGGCGGTCTGTTTTTTGGGCTTTGGCTTATCCCTATGGGTTATATTGTAATCAGCTCTGAAAGAATGCCCATTTGGCTCGGGCGAATACTAATTATTGGTGGATTGGGTTACCTCCTACAGACTTTTATTAACAGTATAGGAGTTGAAAGTTCTTATGTAGATGTAATTGTTATGCCTGCGACAGTTGGAGAATTCTGGATGATTGGTTATTTATTAATTTATGGTATCCGGCCTGCAAACACTAATGAGAAACAATAACACGGGTGTTAAAATCCCGCCCCATCGCAAATCTGTAAAACGTTATGTGAATAGATCACGAACGTTTCCAAACAGTAAAAATAGTTGACAAATGATAATTGGAATTGCAGGACCATACTCGGCAGAGACCCCAGATCAAAGACAGCGCAACCTTGACGCTATGAATATTGCTGCTGCAAGACTTTTAGAGCAGGGACACATTCCATTAATTGGTGTCAATGCGGCTTTGCCAGTTGTTGAAAGGGCTATTATGGTAGACAGGTACGAAGCAATTATGAATATATCCTTAACAATTATAGA
The DNA here is from genome assembly GCA_046160625.1 of Saprospiraceae bacterium. Taxonomy (GTDB): domain Bacteria; phylum Bacteroidota; class Bacteroidia; order Chitinophagales; family Saprospiraceae; genus M3007. Next base: position 59,975 of record JBJXGZ010000086.1, on the reverse strand, counting down.
CAAGTGTGAGGCACTTCTACTACTTGCAGAAAGCCCAGGAGCAAACAGAGAGCGAGACCTGGTCTTATCAAAAGGGCTTCCTGTATTTTATAGCATTGAAGAGGTGCCATGACTAAACCCGTCCGAACGCCTAACCACATAACCGTTCCTACGATACAACAATGGACAAACTTTTGCGACAAATAAGAAGCTGTAAAGAATGCGAAAAACATCTTAAAGATGGCGTCAATCCAATTATTGCAGCAAGCCCTAATAGTAAGCTTATTATCATTGGACAAGCACCTGGACGAATAGTTCACAATACTGGTATTCCCTGGAACGACAAAAGTGGAGACAACTTGCGAAACTGGTTAGGCATAGACAAAACAACGTTTTATAATGCCAACATAATTGCTCTAATGCCAATGGGATTTTGTTATCCAGGAACTGGTAAAACAGGGGACTTGCCACCGCGACCAGAATGTGCACCGTTATGGCATGAAAAATTATTGACAATCATGTCGAATTCAAGACTCATTTTACTAATAGGGCAATATGCTCAAAACTATTATTTGGGCGACAAAGCAAAAAGCACCCTGACAGAAACGGTTTACAATTTCAAGAACTATTTGCCTGAATACTTTCCGTTACCCCATCCTTCGCCAAGAAATAATATTTGGCAAGCAAAAAATGAATGGTTTGAACACGGTGTATTACCTGAACTGAAAAAACGAGTTCAGAATATTTTAAATTGGTAACATGAAAAACTACAACGAGCAGCGCTAGGGCTTTTAACCCTTATTGGGTTCTATCAAGCGGCCGATAAAAATAGACTTGTTGCATTTCCCTCCTTATCATTTATACTCCAAAATATTCAAATGCCTCCCACAAAATTCCGCATCATGTGGATCATTGGAAGCAATCACCACCAGCCGCTCGGCAGCATATTCTGAAATGAGTTTTTTGTACCACTCCACCCCTTGCACATCAAGGTTGGTGGCTGGCTCGTCGAGGAGCAGGATGGGTGTATTAGAACAGACAGCAAGGGCAAGTTTTAGCCGTTGTTTCATGCCAGAGGAAAAAAAGCGGATTTCTTTTTTGCGGCTGCGGGGCAAGGCCAACAGTTCATATAAACTGGCGGGTGTGAAGCCGGGTAAAAACGGCTTCAATTTTGCGTGGAAACGGAGGGCTTCTTCGAGCGTGAATTCTTCGATGAGCTCAATGTAGGGGGCAGCGTAACTGATGTTTTTGTAAATCGCTTCTTCTGTGATCCTAACGCCTTGATTATCAAAAAAAACATCGCCCTTGGAGGGCGTCAAATGACCGGAAAGCACCTTGAGCAAGGTGGATTTACCAGAGCCATTTGGCCCTAAAATGGCCCAGCGGTCACCCGATTGCAGGGTAGCGTTCAGTCCCCGGAAAATCCATTCGAGGCGGTATCGCTTGCCAATGTTTTGAAGTTGAATGGTCACGCCCTGTAACCTTTGATGATACCCCGTTTCGAGATTCGCGCAAAATCGAGAATATGGGTTTTGTGCTCACTGTCAGGAATTTCGGCTTCGATGATTTTCAACGCTTGTTTCACGCTGTTCCCGCGCACGTAGAGGATTCGAAAAATGTCTTCGATGTGGTGAATATCTGTTTGGGTAAAACCACGTCGACGCAAGCCAATACCATTGATGCCTACATAAGAAAGCGGTTCGCGGGCGGCGGTAATAAAAGGCGGCACGTCTTTGCGTACCAGCGAACCGCCCCCAATCATCACTTGAGCACCTATGCGTACAAATTGATGCACAGCCACCATGCCCCCCAAAGTTGCCCATTCGCCAATGTGTATGTGCCCTGCGAGTGTCACGTTGTTGGCGAGCAAGGTATCGTGGCCGATATGGCAATCGTGTGCCACATGGACGTAGGCCATAATGAGGCATTTTTCGCCAACGGTTGTTTTGCCTCCAAATTTGAGGTTGCCACGGTTTAGCGTACAGCACTCGCGGATGATTGTGCCGCTTCCAATTTCGAGTGTGGCCTTTTCTTCCAAGGGATCTCTGGTTTGCGGGGGTGCACTGAGCACTGTACCGGGGAATACCCGACATTCCTCGCCGAGGCGAGCGCCATTCATTATAGTTACATTTGGGGCAATCCAGCAATTGTCGCCAATGGAGACGTCCTCTTCTATCGTAGTGAAGTTGCCGATGTGTACGTTGTTGCCGATTCGGGCATTTGGATGCACGTCGCGGAAGCCTTCGGTATAATTCATTTTATTAGAATGGGTTTGTTCACGCTTCTGGAGGAGTTTCTTTAGTTCGGCGCACAATTTGCGCGGTGAGTTCCCCTTCCGAAACGATTTTACTTCCAACGTATGCCGTGCCTTGCATGTGCACGATACCACGCCGTATGGGTTCGAGGAGTTCCATTTTGAGTATCAACGTGTCGCCAGGCATCACTTTCGCCTTAAACTTGGTATTGTCGATCTTGAGGAAATAGGTATCCCAATTGCCTTTGTCCTGTACGCTGTGCAGCGCGAGAATGCCACCAGTTTGAGCGAGCGCCTCGATCTGCAAAACACCTGGGAACACAGGGTTGCCAGGAAAATGTCCCTGAAACAAAGCCTCGTTGATAGACACGTTTTTTATTCCCACTATGTGCGTATCACTTAGTTCAATGATCTTGTCCAACATAAGGAAAGGGTAGCGGTGGGGCAAGATTTGCATGATGGAGTTCACATCCAGTATGGGTTCTTTCTCAGGATCGTATTTGGGGATGCCTATGAGCCTTCGCTTTTCAACGAGATGTTTTTTAAGGATTTTAGCAAATTCGATATTGGCTGTGTGCCCAGGTTTGGTGGCTACAATTTTTCCGCGTATGTGCTTGCCTATCAATGCCAAATCACCGATTACATCCAACAGTTTGTGCCGGGCAGGCTCGTTTGGAAAGTGGAGTTTCACCGTGTTCAACACCCCTTCCGTTTCCACTTTGATGCTGGGTTTGCCCATTTTTCTGGCTAAATTATCCAACTCATCCTGATCCATCCTTCGATCGGCGATGACGATTGCGTTGTCTAAATCACCTCCTTTTACCAAACCGAGGTCGAGCAGTTTCTCCAATTCGTGTAAAAAAACAAAAGTGCGGCAGGGCGCTATTTCAGATGTATAATCTGCCAAATCATGCAAGGCTGCAAACTGTGGCCCCAACACTTTGGAATTAAAGTCAATCATCGCCGTCACCTCAAAATGGTCGGCAGGCAGTGCCAGTAATTCTGTTCCTGTCACTTCATCCTTGTAGGAAATCGGCTCTGTAATTTCAAAATAATCGCGATCGGCGGCCATTTCCAGACGCCCTGCTTTTTGCAATGCTTCCACGAAGGGCATCGACGTGCCGTTCATGATCGGCATCTCTGGGCCGTCAATTTCAAGCAAGACATTGTCGTAACCCAAACCCATAAGCGCGGAGAGTACGTGTTCGACCGTGGAAACCTGTGCCTCGCCGCTTTTGAGCGTTGTGCCTCGGTTGGTGGAGAAAACGAGTTTCACATCCGCTGGAATGATTGGTTGTTCTGGTAGATCCACACGCTGAAAACGGAAACCATGATTGGCATCGGCAGGTTTAAAAGTCAGCGTGACGTTCCGGCCCGTGTGCAGGCCCACACCGCTAATCGAGACAGGGTTTTGAATGGTGGATTGCTTCATATTAAAGACGTTGAACTATCGGTTTTAGGAAAATTCGGCGCGCAAAAGTACAATTTGAAAGCGGAAAATGAAGCAGTCCAACGTCCAATGTCTAACCTCCACCAGTCCAATGTCTAACGTCCAGCATAAGGCGTTCGCGTCACAATACTGCGCCCCAGAGTGAGTTCATCGGCATATTCCAAATCTCCGCCAAACGAGACTCCGCGCGCTATGGCACTTACCTGAACCCCCAAGGGCTGGAGTTTTTTAGCAATGTAAAAAATGGTGGTTTCGCCCTCAATGGTAGGGCTGATGGCCATAATGGCCTCCCGTATTTCGCCTTGTTTTGCCCGGGCCTCCAATGATTCAATGTTTAGCTCAGATGGGCCAATGCCCTCAATGGGTGATATGATACCCCCCAACACGTGATACAGACCTCTAAACTGACTTGTGTCTTCGATCGCCATCAGGTCGCGGATGTTTTCTACTACACATACCAGTGTGCGGTCGCGGCGCGGGTCGGTGCAGATTTGGCACAATTCGTCGTCGGAAAGGTTGTGGCATTGGCGGCATTCCCGAATACCTTCGCGCATGGCTGTGAGGGCTGCGGCAAATTGGTCTGTGGCCGCTTTGTCTTGCTTAAGCATGTGCAACACCAGTCGCAAAGCCGTTTTTCGCCCGATACCGGGCAAAGATGCAAATGCCTCGACGGCTTTTTCTATGAGTTTGGAAGAGAAGGTCATGGGGCAAAGTTAGAATGGGTATTTCACATCTGTCAAAAACAAACCCTGAGGCGGCGCACTCAGGCTTTTTTTCAAAGGGTTTTGTTCGTCTAAAGCCTTTTTTACATCGGCCACCTGCAGCTGCCCTCTGCCAACTTGCACACAAGCGCCCACAATAAGTCGCACCATTCCCCGCAAAAAACGGTTGGCCGTAATGTGAAAAATCCACTGATGTTCCTCCGGGCGTTGTTCCCAAAAAGCGGTTTTCATTTCACATGCATAATGTTCCAAACCACTGTCGGTTTTGCAAAAAGGGTAAAAAGCCGAATAATTTGGCAGCAAGGCGGCCACTTCCTGCATTTTGTCAAAATCAAGGCGCGTGTAAAGCGGGTAATGCCAGGCTGTTTCAGTGGAAAACGGGTCTTTGCGCAACGAAACAACATATTCGTAACTACGCTCGTAAGCATCGAAACGGGCATGGGCTTCGGGCGATACTGACCTGACTTCATGCACAGCCACGTCACTTGGCAAGAGGCTGTTTAAGCCATTTAAAAACGTAGGCGGAAGGATTACTTCGCTGTCAAAATGTGCCACATAATATCTGGCGTGTACACCCGCATCTGTGCGACCACAACCTGTAATGTCTGTTTTACTGCACAAAATGGTGTTCAACGCCGTCTCCAAAGTGGCTTGCACCGAAGGGGCATTGGGCTGTACCTGCCAGCCAGCGTAATGTGTGCCGCGATAGGAAAGGGTGAGAAAATAGCGCATCGGAGGGCAAAGGTAGGGTATGTGGATTGAAGGGGTTTGAGGGGTTTGATGAGTTTTGAGGGGTTTGAAGGGTTGTTATTTTCAATCATTTTTGAAAACAATATTGGTCTGAATAGCATTTTAGTGTTTTCCAAATCCAAACTTTCAACAGCATGGACATTCGAGAAGGCAAACAAAAATTTATTGAGACCTGGGGCAAGATGGCGAGTGGATGGGGCATTACCCCTGCTATGGCGCAGGTACACGCACTGCTGCTCATTTCACCAGAGCCGCTCAATGCCGATCAGGTAAAAGAAGCGCTCAATATCTCTACAGGCAATGTAAGCATGAATCTGCGCGCACTTCTGGAATGGGAACTGGTATTCAAACAGACCCCGACTGGCAAACGCAAGGAGCTGTACTTTGCTGAAAAAGACCTTTGGAAAGTGATCCGCCAAATCATTATCAACCGAAAAAAACGCGAACTCGAACCAGTACTTCGGGTGTTAGACGAATTGGCCGCCGTGGAGGAAAATTGCCCGCATTCTGAGCACTTTTGTACGGTGGTGCGCGACATCCGCAAATTCTCACACAAGGCGGATCAGACGCTCGACACAATCATTAAGGCGGATTCCCATTGGCTGGGAGGAGCGTTTTTGAGTATGGTACGGTGAGAAGTCGTCATTGGTCATTACGTCATAGGTCATTATGTCATTGGTCATTATGTCATTAGTCATTACGTAATTATTCCTTATCCAAACATCCGTTCGATTTCAGCAGCATACTGCTTCATCACTACTTCTCTGCGAACTTTCAAGGTCGGTGTAAGTAGCCCGTTCTCAGGCGTCCAAGGCTCAAAAAGCAGATGAAAAGCCCTGACTTTTTCAATCGTTCCGAGCCGGCCTTCATTTATTTTTTCTATTTCCTGGCGGAAAAACTTTTCCACTTTTGGGTTCAGGACCATGAACTGCGGGGAGGTCCAGTGGACCTTGTTTTCCTTGCACCAGGCCTCCAATTGTTGAAAATCAGGGACTAATAGTGCACCCACAAACGCTCGGTTTAGTCCAAGTGCCAGGGCTTGGCTGATATAGGGCGAGCCTGTCAATTGTTGCTCCACAAAAGCCGGGGCAACAAATTTGCCCGTGGTCGTTTTGAAAACCTCGCTTTTCCGACCGGTTATTTTCAAAAAACGCTTGTACTCGAACCTTCCCAGATCTCCTGTGCGAAACCAACCATCGGCCGTGTAACGCTCTGCCGATTCCTCCGGCATATGCAGGTAACCGCTCGTTACATTCGGGCCGCGCACTTCCACCTCGCCATTGCCCTCTTCGTCTCGCTCTTCCGCGATGCGTACCTCTACCCCCGGTGCAGGAATGCCAACTGTTCCAAAATGCACCCCGCCCGGCTCGAAGCGGTTGAACGCGATAACAGGGCTTGTTTCGGTAAGCCCATATCCTTCGCGCACATCAATTCGAGCTGCTGAAAAAAGCCTTCCAAGCCTTGGCTGCATAGCAGCTGCCCCCACTGCGATATACTGAATACGACCACCCATTCGCCTGCGCCAATGCCTGAAAACGAGTAGGTCGGCCAGCCAACGTTTCAGGCGGTAATCAAAAGGCATGGCCTTACCGCCTGCGTAAGGGAATCGCTCGCCGAGTGCAATGGCCCAATCGAGGATTTTCTTTTTCAAACGCCCACTTCTGTTGCGCTCATCCAGGAGCCGTTCGTGCATACGTTCGAGCACCCGGGGCACGGCGGTGATAAAGTGGGGGCGAACTTCTTGCAAGGTTTTAGGTAACCGATCCATGCTATCGGCAAACCAAATGGGCGTGCCAGCGGCCTGGTAGGTGAAGCATACCATTCGCTCCAAAATATGGCTCATGGGCAAAAAACTAACCGCTGTTTTGTCGGGGCCTACAGGAACGATAGCGAGTACAGACTTGACGTTGCTGACGATGTTAAGGTGGCTTAGCATCACGCCTTTGGGGCGGCCGGTGGTACCGGAAGTATAAAGCAGGGTAGCTAGTGCGTCTTCATGAATGCCATCGCGGTAGTATTGGATCTTGCCGGCGAGATGTTCGTCGGGTGAACAGGCGAGATCGTTCCAGTATTGTACCCCGGAACGCTGTTCCGGGCGACCCGGAACGGAGTTCCGGGATACATCAGTGCCCGGAACAGCGTTCCGGGATACAGTCATCTCCCGAAATTCAAAAGAAAAAACAAGCTCCAATTTCACTCCGGCAGCTTCTATTCTTTCCAACATTTCTCCATTGCTGACAAAGCAGGCCCTGAGTTTCGCGTCTTGTGCGATGTGTGCAATTTCGTCCAGACGCGCTGTGGCGTGAATGGGTACCGGGATGATGCCGACCTGCAACATAGCCAAATCAGCGATGATCCATTCAGGGCTTCCGCAATGCGCAAGGATACCTACACAATCGCCAGGGTGCAGGCCAATGTGAAGCAAGCCAGCGCTCAGCTGGTCTCGTTCAGCAAGGAGTTCGGCGGTAGTCCAGGTTTTCCAGGAACCGTCCACACGACCCGCTGCCGCCACCTTTTGAGGATAGCGAATTTGCTGATATTCAAGGATTTCGAAGAGACGGGAGAAGTTCATTTTACAAAAAGGACTTGATTTGCTCAGGGAGTGTTTTGACGCTACAAATCCAAATATTGCTGCCTAATTGGGCTACATCCGAGTTGGGGGTAACGACCAAAAGGGGCGGGTTTCCCAAATCTTGCAGTGCAATGGTATTGCCTCTGCTAAGTTGAGGGCGATCACTGAGTTTAATTTCAACAGCCACTTTTATTTTCAAGGCAGATTCAATTACCAAGTCCAACTCTGCACCATCGGCTGTTCGGTAAAAGTAAGCCCGGTCGTGTGGCTCAAGCAAGGGGATGATTTGCTCGATAACATACCCTTCCCAGGAACCACCTGATTGTGGATGGCCCAAGAGTGAATTAAAGTCTGGGATACGAAGCAAGTGGTGTACTATGCCGCTATCTCTAAGGTAAAGTTTAGGTGTTTTCACCAAGCGTTTTTTGATGTTGGTAAAATACGGCTGTAAGCGACGGAGCAACAGGGCTCGTTCTAAAAAATCCACATAAGAGGCCAGCGTTGGCGAACTAATACCAAGGGAGGAAGACAAGGTTGTGAAATTGACCAAACTGCCTTGTGTGTATGCGAGCATTGTTAGCAGTCGTTCCATCATTGCTGGCGCAGCTCTAACACCCAGCTGAGGTAGGTCTTTCTCAAGGTAGGTTGTGATGAAATTACTCATCCACGCTTCCCGAATTTGTTCGTTGACAGCCAAAAAAGACTCTGGAAATCCTCCTTTAAACCAATGTGCCTGCCATGTTGCATCAGGAAGTTCGCTCAATAAAAATGGGGTGAGTTCAAGATACCCTATTCGTCCGGCCAATGATTGTGCAGTGTTTTGCAAAAGATCGTAAGAAGCGGAACCCAACAGTAGCAATCGGCCAGGTTCACGCTGACGGTCGATCAACCCTCGCAATTCAGGGAAAATGTCTGGCAGCCGTTGCACCTCATCCAAGATGACCGTCTTTTCGGCATTGCTTTCCAGGAAAAGTCCACGTTCGCTGATCTTGTTGCGGTCAACCGGGTTTTCTAAATCAAGGTAAACCGAAGGCTTAGCCAATTTGGGTTGAATGTTCTTGACTAAGGTTGTTTTGCCCACCTGACGAGGCCCCAGTAAAGCGGTTGCCGGAAAGTGTGCAAGATGAAAGAGCAGGATCGATTCTAAGTTTCGAGAAATCATACACTATTATTATTCCCGCAAATATAAAAAATGATTTAAAATTTACGGGAATAAATGTTTCGACTTAAATTGCAGTTCATCCAATAAACTTACCCTATGTCTAGCCATTGCAACGAATTTTTCATTCAACAGCCATTCGCCTGATTTTTACAACCGAAAAAATAATCAAGCTAATCACAAAAAACACCGCCAATGCGCGCACACTGTCGCGCATATCGCCTGTGATTTGCTGGACCAAGCCAAATGTAAAAGTGCCAGCCACCGTGGAAACTTTGTCCATCACATCGTAAAAACTGAAGTAAGAAGCAGTGTCTGGTGTGTCTTCTGGCAAAAGTTTGGCGTAGGTGGCTCTGGATAGCGATTGTATTCCGCCCATAACAACCCCGACTCCTGCGGCCAACAGGTAAAAATCGAGGCCTGTTTGCACATAATATCCGGTGATACATACCACTGTCCAAATGACGAGCATGACCATTATGGAGAATTTGTTGCCTTTCCTGCCAGAAAGCTTTGCCGAGGCCCAAGCTCCGCCAATGGCCACGATCTGGAGGATAAGCACCAAGTAGATAAGTTTTTGAGCATCGAAACCCAGTACCACATCAGCAAAGGTGGAAGCGAGAAAAAGGACAGCCTGAACACCGGCATTGTAACAAAAAAATGCGGCGAGAAAACGAAGCGCGTTGGGATTGCCTTTGAGGTTGCGCCATGCCTTGCGTAGTTCCTGATAACCCTTTCCGAGCAGGTTGCTGCGTGTTTTGGTGTTCGAGTCTTGAGGCAGACGGCGAAAAGGAATTTGTGAAAAACCTATCCACCAAAGGCCGACCATGACAAAGGCGGTCGGTACGGCAAGCCCTTTAGCTTCAAAGCCAAACCATTTGTAATTGCTGATCACAACCAGATTGATCAGCAATAAAATGACGCTACCAATAAAGCCATAACTAAAGCCTTTGGCACTCACGTCATCATAACGGTCTTCGGTGGCGATAATAGGCAGGAAGGAATTGTAAAAAACGATGCCGCCTGCAAAACCGATGGTGGCCAGTATAAAGCCTGTAACCCCTACCCAAAGCGTACCCATATCTGTAAAAAACCACATTGACATACAAGCAAGGGCACCCAGAAGCGAAAAAAATCGCAAAAACGCAATCCGCTTCCCGCCATAGTCTGCAATGCCCGAGAGGATGGGCGAAATGGCTGCAATAATCAGATAGGCCAGTGAAATGGAATAGGCAAACAGCGATGAATTGGTCATTCGCAGGCCCGCAACCTGCACGTAATCAATGGTTTCTTTGATTCCGTCACCCGTCATGGTCAGGAAATAGGCCGGAAAAATGGCGACCGTAATAACGAGTGCATAGGCTGAATTAGCCCAATCAAAAAATGCCCAGGCATTAATGGTGCGCGGGTTGTTTTTGGCTGGGGGAGAGGGTTGTTCGAGTGTATTCATTTTATTAAATGTAAAACCGCAAAACCGCAAAACCGCAAAATGCAAAACTGAAATAAACCGAAAAATGTAAAACAGGAGAACCGCAAAATTTAAAACTAAGAGGGGTATACCCCAAGTAAAAGGCTGATTGTTACAATATAAAGCGAGGTTTTGTGAAAGTTCAATATCTACACGGAATCATTTCCCTCTTGGTTTTAAATTTTGCGGTTCTCCTGTTTTACATTTTTCGGTTTATTTCAGTTTTAAATTTTGCGGTTCTCCTGTTTTACATTTTGCGGTTTAATTCATTTACTCTACCACCACCTCATCTACAAAAAGCCAGGCGCCGTTGTTTTCGCCAGGCTCGTCTTTGGGGATGACCCCGTAGGTTTTTGCTACGAATTTGAGGTAGCGCCCCTTGGCATTGGGCGTTTCTAACACCACGTTTTCCACCGTTGCGCCATCGAGCGCGTCGGCATCTATTGTTTTGGAAGTCACGAGTTTGAAGTTGATACCGTCGTCCGAAACGTACACTTCAGCGGCTTTTGGGGGCCAAATCCATGATGCCTTGGCGTTCACAAAATTGAAGGAAACTTTGCCAAATGCTGTGGCTTGCCCAAAATCAATTACCGGGTCAATATCATGGTTGACGAGACCCACCCAATGATTCCAGGTTTTGATGCCACCCGTAACACCATTGGTCAATCCATACTCGTCGCCACCGGTGTATTGCTCGGGTTTTCTGGGCATGGCGTAAGATTTACCAATTGCTTTGTGAATCGTGTACTGCACAGACATCGCCTTTCCCAAGGGTTTTGTTTTGTTAAAAACACCTGCCCTCAAGGTCGTGGTTTTTGTGATGGGAATGGGAGAGACGTATTTAGGCGCATTGGGCGAAGGTGGTTTGCCGTCCGTAGTATAGCGGATTTCGAGTGCAGGGTCGTTGACTTTCAGCGTCACCTTATTGTTTGAAAACGAAGCGATTACGTCATAAAAACTCTTGGAAAATTTGAGGCTGGATGCATCGAGCCGATTCATGTGCGGCTGGATGCGCCGCACAAAATCAGTCCAATTTCGCTTTGCTTTGGGCGACCACACCGCTTCTGCCAGCGCACAGGCACGTGGGAAAGCCATGTATTCTACCTGTTCAGTTTTGGACATGTATTCCGTCCACACATTACCTTGAGCCCCCAGGATGTGCTTGGCTTCTTCGGGCGAAAGTTCTTCTGGTATAGGCTCGTAACTGTATGCCTTTTCGAGTGTGGTGAGTCCCCCAATTGCCGTTGGCTCAGAACTCGGGTCGCTTTGATAATGATCGAAATAGCAATGTGTGCCGGGCGACATGATGGCATCGTGCCCGGCGCGGGCCGCTGCAATGCCGCCTTGAGTGCCGCGCCAACTCATCACGGTGGCCGTGGGCGCCAATCCACCTTCCAGTATCTCGTCCCAGCCGATAATTTTTCGATTGTGGAGTGCGAGTGTTTTCTCTATGCGGCGGATGAAATAACTCTGGAGTTCGTGGGCGTCTTTCAATCCCTCGTCCTTCATGCGTTTTTGGCATTTTGAACAGGCTTCCCAGCGTGTTTTGGGACATTCATCACCGCCGATGTGGATATAGTTGCTGGGGAACAACGCACAGACTTCCGCCAATACATCATCGAGGAAAGCGAAGGTTTGGTCATTGCCCGCACAAAAAACATCGTCGAAAACGCCCCATTTTGTAGCGGCCTCATATGGCCCTCCCGTACAGCCAAGATCAGGATAAGCAGAAAGCGCGGCCAGCGAGTGGCCGGGCATTTCTATTTCAGGGATAATGGTGATGAAGCGCTTTTTGGCGTATTCCACGATGTCTTTGATTTCCCGCTGGGTATAAAAACCACAGTATTTTTTGCCATCGAACTGATGCGGCATATCGTTGTAATGGCCCACCAATGTTTCCTTTCGGCAGGAGGCGGTGCGTTGGAGTTCGGGATATTTTTTGATCTCAATGCGCCAACCCTGATCTTCGGTCAAGTGCCAGTGGAAGGTATTAAACTTGTGCATCGCCAGCATGTCAATGTATTTTTTGACAAAAACTGGCTGAAAAAAGTGGCGACCAACGTCCAAGTGCATTCCCCGGTAGGCAAATCGCGGGGCATCTTGTATGAGGCAACTCGGAGCTACCCATTTTATGCTGCCATAGCTTCGTGTGCCGCCAAATTCTGGAGGCATCAGTTGTCGGAGCGTTTGCACCGCATAAAAAGCTCCGGCGGCCGTCTTTGCACGAATAATTACCGCGTTGGATTTGACTTCTAAAACATAGCCCTCATCGGATTCAATGCTTGGATCAGGAAGGAAATAGATGGAATTGCCCTTTGGTTCCTTGAATTTTTTCAATGGTTGGCTAACCAATCGGTAACCAGTGCTGGTGGCTGTCATCGCCATAAAGTACTGGGCGGGCAGTTGCCACTCGGCCTCACCCTCAGGCGTATAGATCCGGGTGTCCTTTTTCAGCGTAAAAACCCCTTTACGAGCCTCCACGCTTTGAGGCAAAGGGACGAGGTTGAAAAGATTGGGGGCTGGCTGGCAATTGGCAAAAAGCGGAGAAAAAATTAAAAGTGCCCAAAATCGTGCTGTCATAAGGGTGGTTTCGTCTAATTGTCGGCAAGGTAAGAAACCACAATCGTCAGCCGTTTGCTAAATCTTCAAATTATTTATCAAATATGAGTGATGTTTGGTGTTCAAACAAGACATTTGTACCGTCCAAGGACTAAAGAACAAATCTGTAAGCGAAAGAAAAGGGCAGACAAAAGACAATCCACCCTCAAAGTCGCTTCATTTAGCTTAATTTTACGGTAGGAAGAATGCCAACGGTGCAAGGAAAAGTCTTTGTGCCGTTTGGTTTTTTTGAAAGGGTCATCAGCAAATCACCGCGCCCTCCTGATTCACCAACGAAAGATATATCTGGCTCTCCAATCCATGCTTGGCAAAAGCCTTCTGCATGGCCGCGCTTGCGTTCTCGGCTACCAGACTGTTGGCGCATAGCGCAAAAACAGAAGGCCCTGCTCCAGAAATACTGCATCCCAAAGCCCCTTCGAGCATGGCGGCTTCCTGCACATCATAAAAACCGGGGATCAGCACAGCGCGCTGCGGTTCAATGATTTCATCGCGAAGGCTTCGACCGACAAGCCCCAGGTCGCCGTTGAAAAGACCCACGACAAAAGCCGCTAAGTTGGCACTTTGCCGCACATGTTTTTCCATAGGCACTTCGGGTTTCAACATAAGGCGGGCATCGCGGGTCAACAATTCCAATTTGGGATGCACAACCACAACATTTAGCCCTCTTGGCACATGAAGTCTATGCACGTCAAGGCTGGCATTGTCGCGTATGAGCACGATTCCACCAAGGAGAGAAGGGGCTATATTATCGGCCTGTATATCACCGGAAGCCACTTGTTCGCCGGCCCAGGCAAAGGGCAGCAGCTCGCGCTTGCTAAGCCCGGTACGCAACAATTCGCTCACGGCCAAGGTAGCAGCTGCCGCACTGGCCGCACTACTGCCAAGACCGCTGTTGATGGGCATTTTTTTGTGGATTTCGAGTTCGACCCCGTGTCCAGTTTCACCGAGGTGTTGGAGCAAACGGAGCACGGCCATACCCGCAGTGTTTTTCTCCGGCTCGTAAGGCAATTTGCCGCCGGCGCCTGTTATTTTCGTAATGCGCAGCCCGGGCGTATCGCTCTTGCGGGCAATGACTTCGTCGCCGGGCTTTTCGAGTGCAAGTCCCAAGGTGTCGAATCCGATGCCGATATTGCCCACTGTTGCTGGGGCGAATGCTTTGATTCCCAAGGTGTGCGGGGATGAAATATTGAGAAATTTAGAAATTAGGATATTGGGGACGCAAAGATATTCAGGAATAAAAAAGCGGCGCAAACAACTTACTGGAAGTCGTTTGCGCCGCCCTTTAATTTCTAGAAAATATCCCAATATCCCAATATCCCAATATCTAATTTCAACCACGAAGGCTATTAAAAGGTCTCATTTCTTCGCCAAGCCAGTTGATGTTCCATTCGTCTTTAGGTAACAGGATACGTTTGGCTTGGCGGGTGGCTTTCCGGCGGAGGTAAGCAACGGCCAAACGCGGTGATTTGCGCCAGATGCGGCGGAATTTGTTGATGCGGGGAGTGGCCATGATAGAATAGTTTTTGTGTGAAAATCGGAGAAGCTTTAAACAATTGATTACGAGGTTACTAACGGGATGATTGAACAAAAAGTTTTCCTTTTTGAAATTATTTTTAGTTAAAATTTAGAAATGACGCAAATCAGCCAAAAGTTATCAAAGCGCCATTTAATGTACGAAGCTTGGTGAGCGTAAACCAAAAAGGGATACAGATTTGACAACATTTAAAAAGTTGTCAAATCTCACCCTTGCCCTAAAATCAACCTGCTTACCTTCGCCGCCCGAACTACTGCAAATTATGAGCCAAATCCTCTCTATAGTAATTCCCGCTTACAACGAAGAACGCACCATCCACCGCATTTTGGACAAGGTGAAGGCGATGGAACTCATCGGGGGCTTCCAAAAAGAACTCATCATCACCAACGACTGCTCGCGCGACGACACCGAGGGAGCCATCCACCGTTACATGGAAGCAAACCCCGAGCTGAACATCCGGTATCTCAAGCATGAGGTAAATCAGGGTAAAGGCGCAGCGCTTCACACAGGCATACAGCATGCCTCGGGCGACTACATTATCATCCAGGACGCTGATCTGGAATACGACCCGAATGAATACAATATCCTGCTCCGGCCTATTTTAGATGGCTTTGCAGATGTGGTATTTGGCTCGCGTTTTATGGGCGGAAGACCGCACCGCATCCTGTTTTACTGGCACAGCATCGGCAACAAGTTTCTGACCAACCTTTCCAACATGTTCACCAACCTGAATTTGACGGACATGGAAACCTGCTACAAAATGTTCCGCGCCGATATGCTCAAGAGTCTTCCACTGCGCGAAAAACGCTTTGGATTTGAGCCAGAGGTGACCGCCAAAATCAGCCGTGTGCCTGGAGTGCGCATTTACGAAGTGGGCATTTCCTATTATGGCCGCACCTACGCCGAAGGGAAGAAAATCGGCGCAAAAGATGGTTTTCGGGCTATTTATTGTATATTGAAATATAATTTATGGGCGAAATAGAGCGTGATCATAAAAGTGTGGCACACCTAGACCACCACGTTGATTATCAATACTCGAATCTAGGTGTGCCACACTTTTCTGAACACGCTCGCGAAATAATCTGTATTGACCGATATTGGGATAAGCGGCTTCTGTTTTTGGGGAGGGATGTCAGTGCAACAAAGGCATTTCTTTCTCTAGAAAATCTTGCAAAGCACACACCCGCAATGCTCCGGGCTTGTTGAAAGTTTCTCCTTGTGGCACGATAATGTACTTGAAATCTGGCTGCAAATCTTCTGCGCTTTGGTAAAACCCTTTTGAGATAACCGGGGCAGAGGAGAATTTTATCTCGATGCAAACGATCTTGTTTTTTGGTGTTATCCACACTAGATCAGCCTCTGCACCATTCTGTGTTCGGTAAAAAAAGAATTCCGAAAACTCTCCTGCCTCTTGGATAATCTGTTCTATCACATAGCCTTCCCAAGAGGCTCCCATCGAGGGATGTCCGTAAAGCGACTCCAGATCCGGTAAGCCCCAGAGTCTGTGCAAAAGACCTGAATCACGGAAATAAATCTTAGGTGTTTTGACCAAGCGTTTTTGAGCGTTCCGAAACCATGGCGATAAGCGGCGGATAAGAAAACTGCCTTCCAATAATTCTAGATAGCGATTTACAGTGGGTTGTGTCACCCCCAATGATTGGGCGATTTGTGATTGGTTGAGTAGCGTGCCGTGCAAATGGCCGACCATGGAAAGCAGCCGCCGAAGCACGGGTGCTGGCACATCGAAGCGAAGTCGCTGCAAATCGCGCTCCACAAACGTGTCCGTGAAATCGCCCAGCCAACGCTGGCTTAAAGTGTCTGATGGAGCTAAAAGCGCATTAGGAAACCCCCCTCGAAACCAATGAGTGCGCCAATCGCTCAGAGTATTGATTTCCGACAGCGTGAACGGAGCCAACTCATGGTATGCGATGCGACCGGCCAGCGTTTCGGAGTTGTTTTTAACGATATAGGGCGATGCAGAGCCGAGGATGACAAACCGTGCAGGCTCGCGCTGTTGGTCTACCAAGGCACGGATCAGGGCGAACAACTCTGGCCTGACTTGTATCTCGTCAATAAACACACACTTGGCAAAATGTTGCGAAAGATAGCCTTCTGCATCAGCCAATTTTTGATAATCACTGCTCAGTTCAAGGTCGAGATATAGACTTTCTTTAGGCACCAAGGTTTGCAAATGCTTAGCAAGTGTAGTCTTGCCCACTTGCCTCGAACCAATAATGCCCACGACAGGAAAAAACGAAAGCGATTCGAGTATAGAAACGGTAGCGCGGCGTTGAATCATGGTCAAAGATAGCGGTTGCCAAGTAAATTAAAAATATTGTTTTTAATTTACTTGGTAAAAGTGTCCAACCAAATTTAGTACACGGCGGTTTCAAGTTTCAAGTAACAAGTTTCAATTGGTTCATCTGCTTGAAAATGGCCGTTGCCCACTTGAACTTGTTACTTGAAACTAAAACTGGACTTGCAGTTTCTCCATCAAGTATTCCGGCGCGGGCACCACTTTTTTCGTTTTAGAATCAAAAAAGCACAGTCGCACACGACCTGCGTTCACGAGTTTTTTCTGCTCGTTGAATATCTCCACATGAAAGGTGATGTACTCGTCCGGCAATTCCCGAATCTCGGTGCGGACGGTCAGCAGATCATCGTAATAAGCCGGGCGCACAAAGCGCATTTCAAGGCTGACCACTGGTAACCAGATTCCATACACATCTTCCAACTCCTTGTACGTCAAACCTAAAGAACGGATCGTCTCAACGCGACCTACCTCGTAATATTGGGCGTAGTGGCCGTAGTAGAGATAACCCATCTTGTCGGTTTCACCGTAGCGGACGCGGATTTGTGTTTCGAAAAAGTACATTTTATGACGTTGGATGCTGGACGTTGGATGATGCAAAGGAAGTGGTGTTCGTGAATTTTTTAAACAAAAACAGCACCTGCTGGAGGGCAGGTGCTGTGGGGAATTGGGGTAAGGGTTAGGTTTATTGTTGATAGATATGGGTCTCTCCGGTGTTATAAAACCGGATGAGAGGCGTTCCGCGAACATCGGATGCAATATTGGAGAAATTTTCCGGCGTGATCCATTCTAATATAACCCGATCTACATTCCAATTGTCTGGAGTATCCCACGGAAACTGCTTACCAGATACAAACTTCAATTTACACTCTTTTAAATCTCCTACCGATATACCATCTGGAACAGGAATTTCGACTATCTGCCAACTGTTATTGCCCCACCCGCCACCATTATTCAGCGAAAGTTGCATCTCGTTTGGTTGTCCTTTTGCAAATTTCAGGTGAAGATAAGCCTGACTTTTTTCCCTTAGATCATCTCCTCCGGTCAAGACCGAAATTTTCACGCGATTGCCAGTAACGATTCCTGGTGGGTACAAAGCCCTTGCCATATTTTTGTCTGCATCGGATAACATTGTGTTCAATCCAACGGCATAGTTGCCAATAGTCAAAGCCTCATCAATGGGGTAATGCATAATTGAAGTAGGGTCGTAATTGCTGAACTGAGTCCAACTCATAGAGTATTTTTGAAACAGGTTATTGTCCACTTCCTCTTTGGTCCAGGGATTGGGTGGTTGCATATAGGCATTGTAGACCGCGTCTTTGTCCCAAGGAATATTTGAAACAGGGCTTTCGTGTTCATGAATAAACCCTAAGGCATGCCCAAATTCATGTAACACGACACGACGAAACTCTTCTTCTGATGTTGAATCCGTAAACCAACCGAAATGCATGGTTTCGTTTGGCACAATCCCGAGGTCGCCACCCGCTCGAAACCAAAAATCCACAGCGTCGGTGCCGACTTTTGAATAGGATTTGCCGTCACTTCCTACTGTTATCAAAATCTCTGCGTCCCCGCTTGAAACAAAATTGAACTTGATATTGGCGTAATTTGACCATTCTTTAGCATATTGATCAATTTTACTGCGTACAATAGGGGTCCCTCCTGTTATTTTCACTCGCAAGGAAGTGCCATTTGCCCATTTTTTCGAAGTTTCTGCAACTAATGCTTGTATCGTTGCGCTGACTTCACAATTCACACATTCTGGCTTTTTCAATTTTGTCGGAGAGGGCTTATTAGGCCAATCCATACAAATATGAGGGATTGAAGCATTCGTAGATTTGCCGCCTAACGCCAGCACATGAAACGAAGCATTTATTGGCATTTCCTGATTTTGGCTATTATAGACAAACCAGGAGTTGTCGGCATAAGCCTTAAACCCATCGGCCGGGCTGTCAAACCAAATGTTAAAGGTATTGGCGTTGTAAGTCCCAGTGTAACATTGCGTTACAAACAATTTTGCTTTATCGTTCTTGTTGACGCTGCTATTGTCCAATTTTGTGTAACCCCTGTTTGGTTCAGCGATTTTTGAGGTTACTGTGTGTGTATGCGTAAATGCAGATGCCCCTTCAATACCAGCACCATTTGAGGCCACAAGCACATTAAATTTTGCGCCATTTGTTAATGCTGCTCGATCTTGATTAAATATTTTCCATCGCCCTCCGCTATACCAAACCCCAATTTCATGGTTATTTTGAATGCTGGTGGAACGTTGTGTGACCAAGACTATAGCATTTGGTTTGTTGTTCAGCATAGGATGGTCAAGTGTTGTAATATGCCCTGATCTATTGGAACTAGACACCGTGTGAATAAATGCCTTGTCGCTTGATTTTTCATAGAACAAGATATTAAAACGGAAGTGGTTGTTTGGAGCGGCATTCAGGTCGTATTTGTTTTGGTTGACAATAGTCCACTTGCCAGCAGTGTACTTTACGCCAAAGGGGTAAATCGGGTTTTGATCCCCATTTTCATACCAAACGGGAGCAACAAACACAACCGCGTTGGGTTTCCCATTCAGATTAGGATGATTTATTTTGCTCGAGTACCCACTTGTGTTGGCAGCACTGGTGATGTGGGTCAGTTGGGTTTGGGCTGATGCCAGTGCAAAACAGGAAAGAGCAAAAAGCAGTGATAAGCGAAATTTGTTCATTTTATGTGAGGATTTGGTTTACAGAATATTAATGGTTGGCTCGGGCGCTACCTAAGGATAAACACTGCACGATATGCATGCCACCTGTCAGTTTTTGAAGCGTATGGGCCTGCTACAGTATAGCAGTAGTTTTGATCGCCCCTGTCGGCAGAATCGCCCCTGTTGTCTTTATCTATCAAACCAATGCAAGGGGCTTCGTGCCACCTAAACCCATACTCAGCTTCTTCTGCCATCCCGTGCCAACCAGTTGCTGCCCAATCATTGTCTTTGTGCTCGGCTTCTAAGCGGCATCTAATCACTACATAGATCTGGCCTTTTTCGAGTTTGTCTTTTTTGATCTTATAGGTCCAGGTCGCTTCGAAATTGCCACCTGATGCTGGTGGATGACCAGATTCATTTTCATAATATGGCTCACTGTGCAACCTACTGGTGGGCATAAGGCTCATCATTCGGGCGAAGATGCCTTGTTCGCGGGATTTAATTTGTTTATATTTGTTGCCATCTTCGTCAAGTTCCCACACCTCGACATCCACATAACCCCACACACCTTCAGGATGGTCGTTTACACAAATCCGCGACAGGGTGATGCTTTTCGTAACATACTCAATTGATTGCCCGGCATCTGCACGGTTGAGCTTTACCACATAATTATAGCCTTTTGGCTGGTGAGGCCCACCGTTTGGGCATATAGACTTATTGTTCGATGTTTGATACAGGCCAAGGCATACTGTACACATATCCCAGTTGTCTGTAAAATGAGCATTAGGCGGGTGCTGCGCTCTGAAAAGGGTGTATTCTCCACTTTCTTGATCGTCGTGGGCATTACCGTCTTTGGGGCACACCCCTTTTTTCGTACTGTAGTAGCCCCAAAAAAGGCTTTCGCATTTACGGCACCATTTCCAACCTCTTTGCCCTCCCGATACGTTTTGGCTAAAATCCATCATAAAACCATTGGCCGAGTTATCATGCCTGCCTCCAGCTGCACATCTTCCTTTTGTTGCATTGCCGGCAAAAAACAAGCCTTCACATTTGATACAACGCTGCCAATTTGTTTGTTCCGATTGTGCGTGGCTTGATTGAAATAGGGCTAGCAACGCAAGACCTATCAGAAATGGGGTGGTTGGGATTGGCTTTTTCATCGTTGAGAAAAATTTAGTTGAGAAAATAGAAATTGCTTGCGCCTTGCAGCACGGTTAGTTTTTTGAATCAGCAAATTGAGCGGGAATACCCCTACCGCTTCAAGTACTTCCCAATCGCCTCCGTCCGGTTGTTTACCTGAAGTTTGTGGTAGATATTATGTGCGTGTATCTTGACGGTGCCTTCCGAGATTTTCTTGCTGCGGTCGTTTTCATTGGGCAGCCGGTCGGCGATTTCTTTGTACAGATACCCTTTAGCCAACAGGTCGAGCACTTCCCGCTCTCGCGGACTGAGTTGTTGCACCAATGCGATCTCCTTGGGCGGCTGATGAAAACTGGCGATTACTTTCCGGGCAATGCCCGCACTCATCGGAGCGCCACCGCGCTGAAACTCGTCAAGTACCTCGATCATGTTTTTCGGTATCTCGCTTTTCTGGAGGTACGCCCCGGCGCCTACTTTTAATGCCTCAAAAACCCGCTCATCATCCGGCTGCCCGGTAATGACCATGAACTTCAGATCAGGACTTACCAACTTTAGCCGGAGCATACACTCGATGCCGTCAATGTCTGAAAGCTCCAGTCCTAAATCCATAATGACAATGTCTGGCGCAGCCTTTGGGATGTTCGCCAGCGCATCTTCTGCCTTGTGGTAGCGGCCAATGCACTGGTATCGTGGCGCGTCGCTCAGCTCAGAAATCAGCCATTCCTGAAACTCAGGGTCATCTTCTACAAGGCTGATTCTGACTAGGTCCATAACTGATTTGGGTGTCTCGTTTTTGATGTCACAAAGGTGAGGCACATAAAAATTCCGTGCAATATAACTTTGGTTTACCCCAGCAACTGTAGCCTTATCCATTCAATGGCCCCCGCACTACCACCGCAGTTCCTTTACCCGCCGTTTTATCCGCCGAAGTCTTGACGGAGGCGGAAGCCTCCTCTCCTTCGACAAGCCTATGGCGAGTGAAAGCGTAGGCGGGTTCCTCGCCACGCTCCCACCTGATACTCCCGCCAATACCTTCCATCCGCTTGACCACACTCCGCAAGCCTTTGCCTTTGCCCACCACTGCTTCAGGGTCAAAGCCCTTGCCGTTGTCACGCAGCGTGATGATCAGTTCGCCTTCGGCGATGCCCGCCGTTAGCCACACTTCGCTCGCTTCGGCGTGTTTCACGATGTTGTTGAGGCATTCTTTCAGCGTGAGCAGCACGTTGTGGCGGTATTGCCCGCTGAGCGGAATGTCAGGTATTTCGTCGGGGATTTCGATGTGGGCGGTTAGTGCGTTGTCGGCCAGAAACTGGTGGGCATACTGGCGCAGGTAGGAGAGCAGGCTGTCGAGCGAGTCGTTTTGGGTGTCCATGGCCCACACGATTCCGCGCATATTGCCCACCAGCGCGATGGCGATCTGCGACACACGGGCGAGCACGGCCTGCGTCTCCTCGGGCGACTGCATTTTTTGGGCGCGCGAACTGGCCAGGTGGATGGTAGAGAGGCCGCCGCCCAGTTCGTCATGCATCTCGGCAGCGATGCGGTCGCGCTCATGCTGGAGGGCGAGGGTGCTTTGTAGCAGGAGTTCGTTGCGCTCGGCTTCGCGCTGTTTTTTTTCGAGGGCGAGTTGTTGGGCGCGGAGGCGGAAGCCGAAAAGGGCGTAGAAGAAAACACCTATCCCCAAAACACAAAGGGTATAAAACCAATTGGTTTGATAAAAAGCAGGTCGGACGTACAACTTGAAAACCCCCTCTTTCGACCAATTCTGGCTAAAATCGTGACGGGTGCGTACGCGGAACACATAGTGGCCTGGAGCGAGGTTGGTAAAATTGGCCGTTCGTTCCGATCCGTTTTTAATCCAGTCTTCGTGAAACCCTTCGAGTTTGTATTCAAACAACAGCTGGCCAGCGGTATAGAAATCCGGTGCACTGAACTCGAACGTCAGCCGGTTTTGCCGGGAATGGATTTCAAATGGATGAGTAGTCACGCTGTCCCAATCGAAGCGCTGTGGTTTGTCAAGAATACGAAAACCGGTGATGAATGCCCTCAACGGTTTCTCCTCTTGGTCAAAGGCATATGGGTTTATTTCTTGCAAAACGCCATTTCCCAGCACCGAATACAATAGCCTGCCTGTTTTAAAAATGCTTTGTTGGGCGTTTGCAAACAAGCCATTGAAGCTGGTGAAAAATTCATGTTGACCCGTTTCAGGGTCGAATCGGACGAGACCCCGATAGGTCGGCGCCCAGATTTTCCCGAAATCATCAAAACGCAGGCCACGACAATTCGGAAAAACCCCTCGCCAGACAATCGGGAAAAAAGTCGTTTCGCCTGTCGCAGGGTTCAAGCGGAAAAGACCCCAGGTAGAAGCAGCCCAAACCAGACCTGTTTTTTTGTCAAAATCAATTTGTTTGATTCCGAACACGATAGGTGGGATGGAGTCCATTTTTGGCTGCGGCAGCGGAAACACCCGTTTTTCACCCGTTCGCGTATCAAGGCGCAGAATTGATTGAGTGGCGACCACCCAAATCGAGCCGTCAGGGGCAACTTCCGGATCGGCAACCTCGTCTGGCAGCGCGACCTCGGTGATTTTCTGAAACCGCCCTTCAGTGGGATAGAATTTCCAAACTTCATTCATCCAGGCCAGCCAAAAATTACCCGCCTGGTCAATGACAAACCCTTGCGAGCCATCCTTTCGATTGCGGGCAAAAGGCAGGTTCCACTTTTTGAGGATGCGCCAATTAGCCTCATCCATCAAATAAAGTCCGGTCGGCACAAAAATCCACAATCGGTTTTGGGCATCGCGGCAGGCGAGGGGCAGGAACATATAGTCGTCCTTCACCCAGCCAAATTGCCGATAGGGCAATTTTGAAAACTCGTTTTTGCCAGGTTGTTTCAGGGTAATGTGCTGCTGATCATAGGTAAAAACGGACCGTTCGAGCGCTTGCGGATGCTCTGACCAAATGAATCTCACGTTATTGCCTCCAAAACCGCCCGGCCAATTCAACACTTGGAACTGCTGTTTTCGAGGGTTGCAGGAAGCAATGCCATCAGGGTGAGCGGAAATCCAAAGGATGCCTTCTATCGAGTCGCGCCAAACACCACCAAGGTCCTTACCGGGTGGGCTATAGGGGTTTAGCGGTTCGTGGGGGTAGTTTTTGAGAAATCTTTTCTTGTCTAAATCAAAAAGCCAGATACCCTCTTCCCCGTTCACTGCATTGCACCAGAGGATACGGTCGCCTGTTAGTTCAGGGAAAAGTGTGAATCCGAAAAAGATGTTTCGCATCGTCGGAGGGGCTTTGTACGACTTCGATTCGCCTGTTTCTGGGTTGACTTCTACAAGACCGAACGTCCAGGTGGAAACCCAAATCATGCCCGTTTTCGGGTCTTCAAACCATTGGTGCGCACAGCCAAGGGGGTCGAATGGGAACGAATCGAGGCGATTTTGCTGCAAGTCCAATCGAATAAGCAGAAAATCGCAACCACTGAACCAGAACCGGCCCTTGCTATCTCCAAAACTATGGTCACGGCGAGATATGGGGACTTTCGCCGACACCAAAACGGGGGCCAGATCAGTCGGGCCTATTCTGAAAAGCCCTTGCCGTCGCCGAAACCAGACATTGCCGTCGGGGGTGGGCAAAAAAGCCATCTGCCCGCCAAAAGTTGAATCGGGCAAAGTTACTTTGGAAAACATATCGGTACGACGGTCAAAACGATACAGCTGGTCGTTCGCAATGACCCAAATGCGGTTGGCACGATCGCAAACGAGGTGATTGTTTGAGGGGTTATTTGGCAAGCTGTAGTTTTTAAATTTAAAACCATCGAAGCGACTGATTCCATCCCGATGCAGAACCCACAGAAATCCAAATGTATCGGCGGCAAAATCCCTCGCCAACTCATCTGGCAATCCGTCTTTTAGCCCATATCTTTCAAAAGAAATTGCATCGGGCTGAGCAGGAATCGCAACTGCTGCCAATCCGAAAAGTGCTGCGAACAGGGCTTTTTTTAATACTATTTTATATAAAAATACCATTTCGATTCAAGGCGTTGAACTGGGGATGAGCAAAAGTCTCGATTGAAATTTATTGTGGAACAAATTTTTGGCCCCCGCACAATCCTATAAGGTTTGAAAACCTTATAGGATTTAATTACGCAACGGCGCATCCAGCAGAACTACCGTCCCTTTACCCGTCAAAATTTCAACGTAGGCGGGTTGTTCACGCTCTTCCCACCGAATACTCCCACCAATACTTTCCATCCGCTTGAACACACTCCGCAAGCCCTTGCCTTTGCCCACTGCTTGTTTCGGGTCGAAGCCCTTACCATTGTCGCGCAGGGTGATGCGCAGTTCGCCGTCTTCAATCTTCGCGCTGAGCCACACCTCGCTGGCCTCGGCGTGTTTCACCACGTTGTTGAGGCATTCTTTCAGCGTGAGCAGCACGTTGTGGCGGTACTGCCCGCTGAGCGGAATGTCGGGGATTTCGTCGGGCATCTCGATATGCGCAACGAGGGCGTTGTCGGCCAAAAACTGGTGGGCATACTGGCGCAGATAGGAGAGCAAACTGTCGAGCGAGTCGTTCTGGGTGTCCATGGCCCACACGATGCCGCGCATGTTGCCCACCAGCCCAATGGCGATCTGCGACACGCGGGCGAGCACGGCCTGAGTCTCCTCGGGCGACTCTATTTTTTTCGCGCGTTCGCTGGCCAGACGGATGGTGGACAGGCCGCCGCCAAGTTCGTCATGCATCTCTGCAGCGATGCGGTCGCGCTCGTGCTGGAGGGCGAGAGTGCTTTGTAGCAGGAGTTCGTTGCGCTCGGCTTCGCGGAGTTTTTTTTCGATGGCGAGTTGTTGGGCGCGAAGGCGGAAACGGTAATAGAAGGCGGTGGCGAAGCCCACGAATCCCAGCGTTAGCGCGGTTAAAAGAAGCCGGAACCACCAGGTTTGATAAAACGCGGGCGCTATGATAATTTCGACTTGCGTCGGGCGTTCGCTCCAAAAACCATTGGGCGTGCGTGCTTTTACCATAAATGTGTAGCGGCCCGGCGGCACGTTGGTGAAAGCGGCCGTGCGGTTAGTGGAAGGCTGCGACCAGTTGTCTTGAAAATCGTCGAGTTTATAGGAAAACTGCAATGAATCGGCATTGAAAAAAGTTATCGTTGTGAACTTGATATCAAAAAAGTTCTCGAAGTGCCTTAGATGGATGACCTTTCTAAATGCCAAAGCAGTGTCCATCTGTAAAGGATTTTCTAAAACGGATAGGTGTTCAAGTAGAACATTGGGCGGCCGTTCTTCTAAAACCAAATCGCGCGGATCGAACCAATGTAGATTTTGACGGCGTTCCCGTTTCTGGCCTGCTGTGAACAGAATGCGACCGTCAGCAGCCTGTTCGAAAATGCGTTCGTTACAATCCGGCTCATCCAGTCCCCAGCGCTCGTTGAGCATCAAGACATTATCTGTTTCGGGGTCGATTCGAGCCAGTCCATTGGTTGTCGCCACCCAGATGATGCCGTCCCGATCTGCCATACAGTGCCAAAAAGCGGTGGCCCGAAGTGAGCCAAATGGGGCGTCATACCTTTTCAATATGTGCAGCGAATCGCCGATGATACAGGCTTTTGCCATTCCTTTTCGATGGCATGCGATCCAAAAATTACCGTTTTTGTCGAGGGCTGGACCAACAGGATAGACCTCTGTCGTGAGATTTAATTCAGGTGGCAGCTGATAGCTTCTCCATTTGTCAATTTTTATGTCCCATTCAACAAGGTCTGATTTAGTCCCAAAAAACACTTTTCCATTAGGCGCAAAACAGGGGCGATTGAAAGTTCTTTCCACTTTTTTATCCAAGGGTAAATCGGGCCAGTTGATACGGCGAAAAATGTTTTTTTCAAAATTGAAAAAGAAAAGATATTCGCGATCAGCGGCGTAAATGTTGCCTTCTTGATCTTGTTCAATCGTACGAAAATAGCAATTCTGGATGCCCAACGCATCAAGTTTGGGATGGTGGAAACGCCTGATTTTTCGACTTTTATGATCGTAACGAAACAGACCAACGTGTACCAACCAGACCCTGCTTTGTTGATCAATCAAGATACGGCTGAAGCCGTGATCGCCCGCCTGGTCAAGGCTTGTTTTTTGTGGGTAATTGACAAAGAACGATTCATTCGTTTCCGGGTGAAATACCGTTAGGTGCTGTGGCGAACGATTGACAGTAATGATTTGATTGCCTTGTGGATAATCTGCCGCATCCCAAACATCACCGTAGTCATGCCAATCGCCCCAACTGTTTTTGTAGACGTATTTCAAATGGTGAAAAAGATTGAGCCTGTTGCTGAAGTGAAAAAGGCCAGTTGTTGTGCCAATCCAGAAACTGCCATTGCGGTCGCCCATCATGGCCCAGATATCACCGCTGACGTTTGCCAAGGATAGTTGTTTTACTTGCTCCCGGGTTTCGGTGTTTAGCAGGAAAAGATTACGGTGGCCTGGAACCAGCAACTCTTCTTCAGAAACCGTCTTGAAGCAGATCACGCCGTTAGGCAGATTTAGAAAGGATGCGGGTTTGATGATTTTTTCGACGTGGTGTGTCCGTGGATCAATGCAGATTAAGCCAAAGTCGTGTCCCAGTAGCCACAACAAGCCGTTTCGTGCTTGAAAAATATGGTGGAATCGGTAATATCCCTCCCCATATATTTTCCCTATTTTGAGGCCAGGGTCACTGAATTGCCGCGTTTTTTTGTCAAAATACATTATCAAATCCCAGCCTGCCATAATCAGCCGGTTAGGATCCGACCTATCTACCACCATTGAGATGGTCGTCTTGGAATCACTACCAAACTTTTTTTCAGGCCATTCATAATTGGTGAATGTCCAAGTCCTGCGGTCGAGGGCGCAGAGCGTATGCGGTGGTTCAAGCCAACCTATACCAATCCATATTGTCTCACCATCCCCATCCTCGTGGATCCAGCCTATATTGACGGGCGTATGAAGAGAATCGGCTCCATCCGGATTGAATTGGCAAATACGGTCTGTTTTAGGGTCGAAGCAGTTCAACCCTCCTGCCGTGCCAATCCAAACGAGGCCGTCTTTTCCCACATATAGGCAATTGACAACGGAGCTATTCAGTCCATTTGGACTGCCGATATTTTTGTAAAAATTGCGAAAATGAACACCATCGAAGCGACTCAAGCCATCCTCACCGCCAATCCAGAGGTAGCCCATTGAGTCCTGTGCGATGCACTTGATGTGCCGCGAGGCCAGGCCGTCGGTTGTGGTGAAATGCTCGAATCGAGGCTCGTCAAAAACGCAGGTGGGAATGGAGTGCTGTTGCGCCCATCCACTCTTCAGAAAAAAGAAGAGGGCTGAAAAGTATAAGATTGCCCGTAAATAGGTTTGGTTTTGGACAGTCATAATGGAATCTTTGAGCCTGAGGTCAAAAATAGCACACTTTCACAAAACCATATCGTCAAATGGGTAATGAAGCGATAGGGTGATGGGTGATGAAGTGATTTGATACGTTCGCATCACTTCATCACTCTATCACTTCCTCAGACCTCCTCCCTTTCTATCGGACAAGTCATACAATGGCTCCCGCCTCGTGCCCTCGAGAGTTCGTTGGAAGGAATGGTAATAATCGTGTTCTCCACTTTTTCAGGGTCCACTTTCCCGTTTTCGATGTCGCGGATCATTTTTTCTGCGCCCACCACTTTGTAGCCAAATTCCTTGAAGGCCTTCTCTGTAACCGGATTGCGGTCGTAGGTGATGGCCACACCGGGTTTGAGGGCCACAAGGTTGCAGCCGTCGGTCCATTGCTCGCGTTCCTGATAGGGTGTTTCGCCGCGACCGGCCCAGATGAATTCCATCTTTGGGTTCACCTCTGCTTTAAGGAAATCCACTATACTGGGGTATTCAAGCTCCTCGCCTGTGTGGCGGTGCACATCTACGTAAGAGCCTAAGCCGTCTTGCACAATGGGTTTGAAACCGACCACGTGGTTGTGGTTGATCTGCGTGAATATCGTATCAATGTGCATGTAAGTTCGTTCGGCGGGTATGTTCACCTGCACGATGTTTTTAATGATGCCTTTTTCAAAAAGGTAAGTTTTGAGCATCTCGAAAGCATAGTTGTTGGTGCGCTCGGAGTTGCCAATAAGCAGGTAATCCTTGTGGAACATCATCACGTCGCCGCCTTCGATGCTTATGGTTTCGCCGCGTTTGTTGGGCGGGAATTTGTCCACGCGGTTGAGGTTGATGGTTTTGCCATCGGCCTTTAGGCGGCGGAAGACGGGGTGGCTGGAGAAGATCAGCCGGGTGAGGAAGTTTTCCCGAAAACGGGCCTCTTTGGCGGCCTTGGTGATGATGACGTGCTCTTTCACGGTCACTGCCAGGTCGCGGGTAAAGATGAGGTTGGGAATAGGGTCAAATAAGATGCGGTCTTCCGGTTCGAGGTAGCCGGTAATGAGCGTATCTGCCAGCTGTTCGGGCGATAGGCTGGCGAGGCGGGGTATGAATGAGTACGGAAGTTCCTCAAAATCAACGATTTTATTGATAATTTCATAGCGACTTTCCTCATTGCGACAACTCTCTGTCAGCAGGTCGCCGACTTCCAGCACGTTCTCTTTCCCGACAAATGCACGGAGTACGCTCACAAAGATGTCGTGTTCTTCCTGCATGTTCGGCAGGTGTACGATGTCGTCGAACAGCAGTTCCTCGGCGCGTTTGGGGGTGATGCGGGCGATGCCCTCGTCGGGGCGGTGTACGATTACTTTTTTGAGTTTTCCGATTTCGGAGTCTACGTAGATGCGGCTGTTCGCGTCCATAAAAATTGAATGGTGATTGTTGGTAGGGTGTTTACCCGCCTTCGCTTTTGGCTTCGGCGGGGGAAGTTGCTTTGATGAAGGCTCGCCTTCGCCTTTGGCTTCGGCGGGTAACACGGGTGACATGAGTAAAACCGCGAAGATAGCGGGAATAAACGGTCAGGCGAATACCCTGTGGCGAGAGAATATAGTGGTTGACTGGTATTTCAATCTCCAATCCTAAGGATTTGCTCATGGATTTTTACTTTCTCTTACAAGAAAAGCGGCTAGTTTTGCAGCGGTATTTTGCCCCCTCCAAGCTCCAGGCCAAATTAGCGCATTATGATTCGGTGGCTACCGTGGCCAAAAACCCGGGCGCAAAAATCTCGACCAAATTCCGCGAAAAAGGCAATGAGCGCATGTTGTGCCGCGAGCTCAATCCCGGCGGCAGCTTTGGCTCCTTATCTTTGTGCCGCGAAATCGGCGTTGGCCAAGCGTCTCTGATTGATGAAATCATGATCAACTGGCCTGGCAGCCAATTTTCACACTAAAATTTTAATTTGTGATGTCCAGAACCTTTCAATTCATGCCTATAAAGTCGGCAGCCTTGTTTGCCAGTGCTGCTATTTTGCTTGTCTGCTTCTGGTTTGCTTGCAAGCAAGCTTCCGATAAGGCCAATCCCACTACTAAACAGCCTCCTGCGGCACAAAAAACAATGGTGCAGATACTTGCTGATGTTTATAATCGGGCAAATATCCCTCAAAATATGTATGCTACAGAAGCCAGATTGGCAAAATCCGATTCCGATTTAGCTTCTACGCAAGACCCCAATGCACAACTCAACCTTTCTGTGGATAAGGCGATCCAGCTGTTGGAATATGGTGATGAACAGCAGGCCGTTTCTATTTTTGAACAAATCCTAAATGCGGTAGGGGATCACAAAGAAGCTCGAAGGAGCTTGCTTCAACAATTGGGCGTGGCCTACTTGCGGCTCGCCGAACGAAACAACTGTGTGATGGGGCATAACGAGGATGCCTGTATTATGCCGATCCGAGGCAAAGGCGTGCACACGGACAAAGCGCCCGCAAGGAAAGCCGTGGAGTACTTTGAATTGATTTTAACTTTGGAACCGGAGAATTACGACATGTTATGGTTGCTCAATATTACATACATGACCCTGGGCGAATACCCCCAAAAAGTGCCTAAGAAGTGGCTTATCCCTAACCTGGACGCTCCAGACTATCCAGTTAATCCATTTTTAGACATGGCCACAGATTTGAAAGTCATGGTAAACAATCGTTCGGGCGGCAGTATCGTGGACGATTTTGACAACGATGGGTATCTGGATCTCGTGATTTCAGCCTGGGATTTAACCGAACCTATGAGCTATTTCAAGAATAACGGCGACGGCACCTTCACCGACTTGTCGGCTGCAACAGGGCTGAACGTTTATACTGGTGGTCTAAACATGCAGCAAACCGATTACAATAACGACGGGCATCTGGACATTTTTGTGCTTCGCGGCGCGTGGCAGGGTCAAGGTGGACCAGCTGGAGAACAACCCAACTCGCTGCTTCGCAACAACGGAAACGGCACTTTTACCGACGTAACCATTGAAGCCGGAATGCTGTCCTTTCACCCCACCCAAACGGCTACCTGGAATGACTTCAACAACGACGGCTGGCTCGACGTTTTCATCGGGAATGAAACCGTTCCGAACAATAAAGTGCATCCCTGCGAATTTTATATCAACAACAAAAATGGCACGTTCACAAACGTGGCGAAGGAATGGGGGATCAATATCCAGGGATTTGTCAAGAGCGTTGCTTCGGGCGATTACGACAACGACGGCTGGCCCGACCTCTTCCTTTCCACCATGAACGGGCGTAAATTATTGCTGCGAAATAAGGGCTTTGGAGGAGGGAGGCTTTCTTTTGAGGATGCCTCGGTAACAACGGGATTTGACAAGGAGCTTTACGGCAGTTTTCCCAGCTGGTTTTTTGATTATGACAACGACGGCTGGCTCGACATTTTTGTCTGCAACTACGAGTTTAATAAACCACTTTCTTATTACGCCGCAAAAGAAGCCTTACACCCTTCCAGTGACAAAACCGGCAAAGCCTTTATTTATCGCAACAACCGCAACGGTACGTTCAGCAATGTGACCGCGCGTATGGGCCTCAGCAAAATTGTATTTGCTATGGGATCAAACTTTGGCGATATCAACAACGATGGCTGGCTGGATATGTACCTGGGTACTGGAAATCCCTCCTATCAGTCGCTGGTGCCGAACAAATTGTTCGTGAACCTTGAGGGCAAAAAATTTGCAGATGCCACCAATTCTTCACGGACGGGCAACCTGCAAAAAGGGCACGGTGTATCATTCGCCGACCTTGACAACGACGGTGACCAAGACATCCATGTAGATTTTGGCGGGGTATATCGGGGCGATTCATACCCCAACTCTCTTTATGTCAATCCTGGACAAAACAGCAACAATTGGATTTACCTGAAACTGGAAGGCACTCAATCGAATCGAGCAGCCATCGGTGCAAAAATCACGCTCAAATTCCGCGAAAATGGTAAACAGAGGATGGTGTACCGCGAGCTCAATTCAGGCGGGAGCTTTGGCTGTTCACCTTTCCGCCGCGAAATCGGCATCGGCCAGGCGACCGTGATTGACGAAATCACAATCCGCTGGCCCGTCAGCGGTATCACCCAAGTGCTGAAAAACGTGCAGCCCAACCAACTTATCAAGATCAAAGAGGGGCAAGAAGGCTTCGAGGTGGCTGCATTAAACAAAATGACGTTCAGAAGAGCGGACGGTTCGATTCCTATGTGTGCGCCGACTAAGTGAGCTGATTGTAAAAAACTATTTACCTTACCTTCTTTTTTCGGAAGTCGCAAGTCCCGACATCATTGATGTCGGGAAGGGCGGCTTCCGTTTTTTTTGCCAGACAGAGGCAACAAACTTCCCGAAAGTTTTAAACTTTAGGGAAGTTCGACCTTGATTCGCAATTCAATCCCGCAAAATTTACATCATAACTAAAGCCTAACGAGCACCTAAAACAGAATTTAAAATACGAATTGCGTTTTTTTCAGAAGATAATTTTTACCTTTGCCCCGTCCATTGAAAACAAAAGTCACGATTAGTGGTTTTTGTTTCCTTTTTCATTCTCATACAGGCATTGGGTAGCATTGGCATTAGGCGTTTGGTTTCTGTGGCAGGGATCAATTAAGTAGCATGCAAGTCAAACAGTCCCAACGCCCTAACGTACTTTTTCAATGTCTGCATTCAAGACGCTCGGCATCGCCGACGACCTCTTGCAGGGTATCACAGCCATGGGCTTTGAAACCCCTACTCCTGTCCAGGAAATGGTCTTACCTGTCGCCCTCGAAGGCGACAATGACATCATAGCCCTCGCCCAAACCGGCACCGGAAAAACCGCCGCTTTCGGCCTCCCAGTCCTCCAACGTATTGACCCAAAAGAGCGCACCATTCAAGCGCTCATCATGTGCCCCACCCGCGAACTTTGTGTTCAAGTGGCGGGCGATCTGGTCAATTACTCCGAATACGCCCACCAATACAAGGTGGTGGCAGTATATGGCGGCGCTGGCATCGAGGGTCAAATCCGGCAGATAAAGGCCGGTGCACAAATCGTGGTGGCTACCCCTGGCCGACTCATGGACCTCATCGCCCGCAAGGCCATCAAACTTGACAGCGTTCGCCGAGTGGTACTCGACGAAGCAGATGAAATGCTAAACATGGGCTTCAAAGAGGCCATTGACTTCATTCTTTCGGAGGCTGTTGAACGCAAATCCATCTGGCTCTTCTCGGCCACAATGCCCAGAGAAGTGCGCACGATTGCCAACACATACATGAAAACGCCCCGCGAACTCAGCGTGACCGGGAAAACTCAGACCAACGAAAACATTGAGCACGTGTACTATGTGTGCCGTGCCGACGACCGCTACAACGCTCTCAAACGAGTAGTGGACGCACTTCCCGACATTTACGCCCTCATTTTCTGCCGCACCCGAATCGAGACCAAAGAAGTGGCCGAACAAATGGTACGCGATGGTTACAACTCCGATGCACTTCACGGCGACTTGGCTCAGGCTGACCGCGACCGCGTGATGCAGCGTTTCCGCGAAGGCCACCTCCAACTCCTTATCGCTACCGATGTGGCAGCGCGTGGATTGGACGTGAGCAATATCAGCCACGTGATCAACTACGGTTTGCCCGACGAGATCGAGGTGTACACCCACCGTTCTGGCCGTACGGGTCGTGCAGGCAAAACGGGTGTGAGTATTACCATCGTGACCCCAAAATACGAAGAGCGAATCCGACAGATAGAACGGAGAACGAAAGCGCCCTTTATCAAAAAGATGCTTCCAACTGGGATGGAAGTCTGCGAGGCACAATTGTTCAATATCATCAAAGGCATTCATGAGCAGGAGGTACACCACGCTGATATTGAGCCTTATATGGAGCGCATTCAAGAAGAATTAAAGGATTTGAGCAAGGAAGAATTGATCAAGCGCTTTGCCAGCGTGGAGTTCAACCGATTCCTTTCCTATTACCGCACCGCGCCCGACATCAACATTTACCCTCGTGGCGACAAACGCGCCGCGCGCCCTACAGCGATGCCTGGCACCCAAACGGGTACTGTGCGCCTATTCGTCAGCGTTGGCGAAATGGATGGGGTGAATAAAAAGGATTTCCTCATACTGCTCGACCGCTCGTTCGGAATACCGAGCCGCGCCATTGGCCAGATTGATGTAAGCCGTACACACCTGCATTTCGACCTCGATGCTGCTTATGTGGCGGTCGTTCGCCAGGGCTTACCTGAATTCACCATCAACGGCCGCCCCATTCGTGTGGACGATGCTTCTGAGCGTGAAAGGGCACCCAGAAGAAGAGAGGACAAGGTTTTTGAGAAATGGGACAGGAAGCCTAAGAAGGGGGGTAAGAAGGGGAAGTGGTAATCAGTGGCAGTTGGCAGTTGGCAGTGGGCGGTTGGCAGTGGCCAGGCCATTGATTAGTGATAGAAATAGTAGCGGGCATCTCGTTTTAGTACGGGATGCCCGCTTTGTTTAGGGTTTAAGCACCACATTGAAAATCTTTAGCTTCCATTTTCCGTCTTCAAAACAAAAGGCAACCAATTCTCTTGATTAATAGTTTGAAAAGTAGCTTCCGGGTAAGTTTCCTGCCAAGCAGCCGGAGCTTTTGCTTCTTTATTCCCAAATTTGAACTCATAACCTGCCAGTTTCCCTTCGTATTCTTCTACATAGTCCAATTCAGCCCCAGTTTGCAGCCGCCAGAAAAAACGGTTTGCCCGGGTTTGACGATTGTCCAAAAGTTTAGACCTTTCTAAAAAAAGGTAGTTTTCCCAAAGCCTTCCAGTGTCGTCGCGGAGTTTGAGCGGTGCAAATTTTTCAATCAGCGCGTTTCGGACACCCAAATCTTGAAAAAAGATCTTCTGTTTTTTGGAGATTTCTTTGCGTAAATTCCGGCTGTAAGCGCTTACAGTTTTTAACACGAAAGCCTTTTCCAGTAAATCCACATAACGTTGTACCGTGGCCATATCCAAGCCTAATTGTCGGCCCAGTTCATTAAAAGACACTTCTGAACCAATTTGAAAAGCCAGCAAGCGCAGCAAGTCGCGCAATTTGCCGCTTTGCCTGATACCACTCAATTCGAGCACATCTTTATAGAGGTAAGCATAGGTCAGTTCATGCAAAAAAGAGGCCTTGTCTTCCCGGTTTTCAAGTTCCAACACCCCCGGATAAGTGCCAAAAAGCAGCCATTCTTCCAATCGGCTGTGATACTCAAGCACACTAGAATGGGCAGTCAGCTCTTCAGCAGAAAACGGATGCAGCTGGAAAGTCCAAGTACGCCCGGTCAATGGTTCGTGGATTCGATTGGCAAGATCTAGTGAGGAAGACCCTGTGACAAGGATGCGCAATGTTGGAAAATTGTCATGCAGGATTTTCAAATTGATACCAATATCAGGAATGCGCTGAGCCTCGTCAATAAAAAGATAGTCAAACCCGGCTACAAAAAGGCGAAGTTTTTCTAAGTCCCTGGAAGAAAAAACCTCGGCATGGGGATTGAAATCAGCATTGACCTGCAATACTTTTTTGCCTTCCATTTTCCCAAAAATATGCTTTGCTAAGGTCGTTTTTCCAACCTGCCGTTGTCCGTACAGAATGATAATTTTGCGAGGCTCGCTTGTTAACCTGGTGGTGATTTGGGCTTCAATAGTTCTTTCAATAAATACAGCCATGATGCTTATTCTAAAATATGGCGCGAATTTACGGAATATATTCCGATATATGGCGCGAATTTATAGAATAGCAAATATTATCCACGGTCGATAATCTCTGATTCGCAACAGGAGTCATGCGAATCAGGGGTTAAACTTGTCGTTTTTCGGATGATTTGTCATGTCTTCGCTATGACACGACAAATCAAAGGACTGGGCGCAAAATATTTTGCTTTTAACCCCCGATTCGGATGATCCATGTAGCGGATCACTAAACCATCACCGGATCACAATTTTCTCGGAGTAAACTTTACCATCCCGACCATACAGTACCAACACGATAAATCCACTAGTTTGGTCGCTTCCCAGGTCCAGGGTAAGCAACGGTTGCAAATCGTTTGCATTCATTTGACGCAACAACCGTCCATCCGCGCTGAGCATTTGCAAACGCTGCAATTGGGGCAGCACTAGATGGAGGTCAAGCACAATCTCATCGTGTGCAGGATTCGGCCACACCTTGATCTGCGAGCGCATGTCTGGCTCACCCGTTGCAAGTATTAGATTCACCACCACTTCATTGGATTGTATACACCCGTTCGCATCGGTCACAATGACCGAATAGACTCCAAAAGATAAAGCGGACAAGCTTTCCGTTGTAGCGCCAGTATTCCATAGGTAAGAATAGGCGCCTGTGCCACCCGAGGCTATTGCAGTTGCGGTACCGTTGTTTAGATTGTCAAAAGTCGGCGTTGAATTCATGGTGATTACAATCTGGTCAGGCTCCGTCAACACAATCGTTTCCACAAACTCGCTTCTATAGCTGTCCATTACTGTTACCAGGTAGCTGCCCGCAGGTAGTCCGACGAGTGAATCACCATGCAAAGTTGAGTCGCTCCAGATGAACGTATAAGGCGCTACCCCTCCCGAAACTGTCAAATAAATTGCACCTTCCGCCGCACCGCTGCAAGCAGGTGTAAGTGTTTCAACGGAATGGAAAATCGGAGGGTTCGGGATGAACGGATAGCCAATGGTATGGAAGGCCGTATTGGTGAAAACGGGCTCGTTTTGATCAAAATAAATGGCAGCAGTGTTTTCTATAATGGTGCCATCAGCCAAATCGGGTTGTTGTGCAATGCGGAACTTTACATACCCATGTGAAGCAACTTCATTCACATTGCTGTCCGGCAGTGCAATAGGCTGGAAAACAAAGTGCAGGATGCCTCCCGGATAAATATCAAGACGATACGGGTGACTGGAAGCGCCGATTTCCAAAGTACTCGCATCCAGCAGCTGTGAAAGGGTGTCTACAATAATCACCTTGAAGGCGGTATCGGTGCCCGTATTTTGAAAGCGGATTTTGTAGTCAATCGGCTCGTTGGCGCGGATAAAATGTTGATCACTATAACCAACTGGCACGGCGGTCTTATCATTTGGGTCGAAGGATGCTACCACTTCGCTACAATCTTGATCGTAGGTGATAGTGTTGTCATTCTGTCCGTAAAGGTTTATCAACCCCGGTGTGTTCAATCCGCCACAGCCTTCAATTGCCGTTGCAACATATCCAGACACAGGGAAGCCGGGTACTTGCTCGGCTTCGATGCGCCATGTAGCCCCATTTGCAGGTGCTTTGATAAGGATGGAATCGCCCGTATTCAACTGGAACGAAGCATCTTTGTACATGATGAAATCTTCCACTACGATATAATTGAGCGGCTGCGTCATATCCTGTGCTCCTATGTTACGCAGCACGAGACTAACCGAATCGCCTGAACAATAAGCCGTTGCGGCAACCTCTGCACCTTGCCAGGCACCGTCGCAAGGCACATCCGGAAACACTGTTGCTTCGTTGCACACGGTTTGGCCTAGTGTAGCACTGCAACTCACGAACGCATACAACACTATGGTACCACATTGAAAAGGCGGGACATTGCCGACCTGAAATGTGAAGACGCTATCAGGACCTGCGACAGTATAGGGCAGGTTGGCAGACTGCAGACTGATCAGGGGGTCAAGGTTAACTGTCACAAAAGCCCCGTATGCTGTATCCAGACCAACATTACAATAGCTTACGGTTAAGGAATTTGTGGCACATCGGCGGGTAAACAAACTACCAATATCCACTTGCATTACAGGGCAATCGCCTTCAGATTGCAAGCCAATGTCGAAGTTGTGACTTGGGGTAGTCGTTGAATTCGGGATGCTCACGGCGGTTGGACACACCGGGTTCACGTAGGATGGAAGTACCAAGTGTAAATCGGCTGACAAATCCTGAACACTGAATGCAATTTCAGTGGAGTATGTGCCATCGGCATTCGGATAAAAGGTTTCCGAGACTCCAGATGGCAACTTGGTAACTACCAAAGCAAATTGATTAACGCCCAGCTCTCCAGCATCGGGATTACAATCGTCGTCTGAATCGAGATACACCGTTCCTTGGACTATGACGGCATGGGTAGTTGGGAACACAATGGCCTGTTCGCAATTGACCGTTTGCCCGGTGCCATCTGTCCACTGCCATTGCCGTGTAAACCAGCTTTGTCCGGCAGTTCCTACCTGATAATCAATACTATAAGTCGAGTCTACATAGGTGCATGATATCTCATATAGTGCGTTACCAAATGGATCGAAAGTACTCCAATCGCTGTTCTGAAAAGCAGATAACAAGTTGATATTCCCTACCTCATAAGAAACCGTAACCGATTCAGGGCACTCGCTCACACAAGCATCGCAGTTGGTCGAATTGGAAACCAATACTGTGTGCAGACAAGAGGAGGTATTGCCCGACGCATCTGTGGCGGTCAGTTGGATGGTATTGACTCCCAAGTCGGGACAATCATATTGTAAGGAAGCTGGAACGAGGGTTGTTGCACTACAATTCTCTGTGGCGGTTATGGACAAATTAGTTGTGACAAGAGTGACCGGCCCCGCTCCATTGAGGTCTACCATACTACTTCCGGCGCATTCCAATACCGGCGGCAATTTGTCTTCGGCTTTGGCACTACCCCAGCAGATATTGCCGGAGGGCAGGTGCTTTACGCGCACGGTATAGGTTTTGCCAACGTCGGCAGGGCCGAGCACCCCCGGTACCCAAGGGCCATTGCCATAAGGGGGGATTTTGTCCAGTTCCACGATGCAGTTGCTGAAAATTGTTCCTTCTAATACATCTTCCGGCAAGATGGTATAGGAGCAGCTTTGATCAAGGGAAAAGATAACAAAATCATTGCAAACAAGGCTTTGAGCCGTGTTTTTCTCTGCGATCAGCAGGATAAAAAGCATGCTGAGGAGTAAACCAATTTTTTTCATGAGATGTAAATTTTTTGTTCGGTACAAAGGTCACCACGCTCGACTTGTCCAGCAAATACATTTTATTACTTTTGTAGAGTAATAATTTAACGAGATGTTGTCAAAACAGTTGAAAATCAATATTTTTAAAAAAAGATTTTTATGAAATCACAAAAACTCAGCCTTGCCCTTCATTCGCTTACCAAGTTGGAACAGCGTCGTTTTGCTCAATTTTTGCTCTCCCCTTTTTCAATCAGCGCCAGGATATAATCCGGTTGTACCAGGGTTTGCTGCAAGCGAAGGACTCAGAAGATCATGGCCAAATCTTTCCGGAAGGCACTTATTCGCCTTCGGCACTTCGGTTGCTGATGAGTTATTTGCAAAAACTGGTTGATCAATTCCTGGCGCTTGAACAT
This sequence comes from Saprospiraceae bacterium, assembly GCA_046160625.1. Lineage (GTDB taxonomy): Bacteria > Bacteroidota > Bacteroidia > Chitinophagales > Saprospiraceae > M3007. Next base: position 20,583 of record JBJXGZ010000086.1, on the reverse strand, counting down.
TGGCTAAATACACCTGCCGCCGTCGAAAGTGACTTGGTTCAGGCGTACCGCCAAAAAGGGTTGGATCGCCATTTTCAAGACGCCTTACAAGGCGCGAAACTAAGCTTAGAGCGCCAGCCTCTGCGCAACAGCGACTATTATGTGCGAGCGGGTATCCTGCTTTGGGAGGAAGCGCGCTACAATTCCCTGCGTCGTCCTGAAGAGGAGCAATACCTCATCGGATTATCGGACAATGCCGATCTGATTTGGTTGACGCAGAAACTGCGCTATCTCTGCCTGCATACGGCTTACCGTACACGGTTCAACTCCGTACATAGCTTGAGCCTGCGTCGGGAGGTGGAAGACATCCTTGAAGGCTATGCTTTTCTAGAAAATACAACCATTTCCACTTGGTACTATTGCCTGAAAATGCTGGAAGAGCCCGATGCTGCCGAATATTTCAGCCAGTTCAAACAAGGCGTTTTAACCCATGGCTTATCCTTCCACCAGGATGAATTGCGCGATCTGCATTTGTTTGCCATCAACTATTGTATTCGGAGGGTAAATGAGGGTCAATCGGGTTTTTTCCACGACATTATGGATTTTTACAAAGACGGACTGGCGAAAGGTCACCTGCTTGACAACGGTATTTTGTCTCACTTTACCTATTACAACATCGTGGCAGCGGGCCTGCGCACGCATGAATACGAGTGGGTGGAAGATTTTATCCCGGGCTATCGGAATGCACTCGAACGCAGTTATCGCGACAGTGCTTATAGTTTTAACCTCGCCCGTTTAAAATATGCCCGCAAAGCCTACAACGAAGCCCTGGAACTCCTGCAACACTCCAATTACCACGAGCCACTGCTCAATATGGCCGCCAAAACGATGGCCATCAAAATCTACTATGCGTTGGATGAATACGAGGTTTTATCTGCTCACCTGGAAGCTTTTATCAAATACATCCGACGGAAACCGGGACTGGGTTATCACCGCAATAATTACCTCCAACTAGCCCGTCTTACCCAAAAACTCATTAGCCTAAACTGGAACGATAAATCGGAGGTGCAGGCGCTGCGACAAAAGATTGCAGATGAACCTGTGCTGACGGAACGAGAGTGGTTGTTGGAGCAGTTTTAGGGGTTTGAAAAGGTGTGCTACACTTTCGGGTACTATTTTTTTAAAATTAAGCCTATTTTTGGATACTAAAAATAAAATGTTTTCATATTTTTGCCTACTAATTTTTTAAAAATGTATTTTAAGAGGCTTGTTGACACACATTTAAATGATTGGAAAGAGAGCCACGACCGCAAGCCCTTGATCCTGCGCGGAGCAAGGCAGGTTGGCAAATCTTCTGCCGTACGCCAACTGGGATCGCAGTTTAAAAACTTCATTGATATTAATTTTGAAGAAAATCCCGAGATTAAATCCCTTTTCAGCTCTGACCTCAACCCGCACCGCATTATTGAAAACCTTTCCATTTTTGTGGGAATGCCCATTGTGGCAGGTGAGACACTCCTGTTTTTTGATGAAATACAGACTTGTCCACAAGCGATCTCCTCGCTGCGTTTTTTTTATGAAAAAATGCCCGAATTGCATGTCGTGGCGGCTGGATCCTTGCTGGAGTTTGCACTTCAATCACTGCCGTCTTATGGGGTAGGTAGGGTTCGTTCGCTATTTTTATATCCCTTTTCTTTTGATGAATTTCTATATGCCGTAGGCGAAGAACGTCTTTTGGAAGCAAAGCGAAAGGCTAGCTCTGAGCATCCATTACCTGAATTATTGCACCGAAAGTTGTTGGATTTATTAAAAAAATTTTTAGTCAGTGGAGGAATGCCTGAAGTTGTGGCGGCTTTTGCGAAAACCGCTCAATTGAATAATAGCCAGCGTATTTTAGATGACCTTTTCATCGCTTTGCGTGCAGATTTTGCCAAATACAAAAACACCGTTCCGCCATCGCGTTTGGTTGAGGTTTTTGAGTCGGTTGTGCAGCAGGCGGGTGGAAAATTCAAATTCAGCAAAGCGTCGCTAGCTGCTAACCACGGTCAGATCAAGGAAGCTCTGGACTTGCTCATCATGGCAGGGTGGGTGTTGCCCGTGACCCACACCGCCGCGAATGGCATACCGCCTGGCGCTGAAATTGACCCTAAGAAAAGAAAAATGCTGCTGCTTGATACCGGTATGTTTCAAAGGATTCTGGGGCTCAATCTTGCCGAAATTTTGTTTGACCCAGCGGCTGCTTTCATCAATAAAGGGGCCATTGCCGAACAATTTTGGGGGCTGGAGTACCTTAAATACGGATCACCTTATGCTCCCCCAGCGTTGTTTTACTGGCATCGGGAATCGCCCAATGCGAATGCTGAAGTAGATTACATCATCCAACAAGGTGCTGATTTGTTGCCAGTTGAAGTAAAAGCATCCAGCCAGGGCAGCATGCAAAGTCTGCGACAGTTTTTGAAAGAGAAAAACAAACCTTATGGCTACCGTTTTTCGCTCGAAAACTTTTCTGAATTTGAAGGCGTAAAGGTTTTTCCCTTGTATGCGATATCCAATCTGCCTAATTTGAATGCTTGAGGTATATTGCCTCGGCTTTTTGTTATTTAATGCAGTTTTTCATGAAGCCACTCACCACCATCTCCGAAGTTGACCGCATCGCGGGAATGACCGATCCCGTGCTGCGAAACCAGCAAATAACCCAAAGTTATTATCATATCTCAAGTGCATTTTCAACGCGCACCGGCCCCTGCGCCAATTGGTGTACGTTCGCCACCTGGGCCTCCAAACAGGCCGGTCAGACCATCCGCCAGGAAGACCTGCTCAAGGCATTGGAAAATCATCTGGCAGCTTTGCCCGAGCTTGGTCAGGCTATTTATGATCTTGCCGAAGCAGCCCTCGAAAAAGGCGCGGCAATGAATAAAAAAGCCATCACCCAACTGGTGTGGGACCTCGCGGACCCTAAGGCAGCCATGCTCCGGGCCAGTGCTGCTGTCGCTCGCGGCAATCAAAAAGTGTATATGGAAATAGCCCGGGAGTTTGCCCGGTTTTTAGATACCTGCGGAAAAGATGCCCAATACAATGCTGAGCACATTGAGCATTTTTGCAGCACTTTGAAACCCGGCGACCCACCCGATGGCCAGCGTTATTTGAAGCAGGCGTTCGAGCGCTACTATCGGGCCTTTTTTGAACCCAACGCAAAACAGAAGGCCGAGAATATCTTGTTGGCTAACATCGAAGTAGGCTTTCATGAACAAACCCGCCTGCAGCCGGAAATCGCCGAAGCCATGGAAGCATCGGTCATAGACCCCAAAACATTCCGGGCAAAACTCCTGAAAACACTTTTCCCCGATCAAATTGGATGGCTTGAAACGCTGGTTTCGATGTTCAGAAGCCTGTTTAATCTGCCCAGTCCGTTGGATATTGCTATTGAAAGATTTACGAAGGAAGCCCGGCAACGACTTCGCTTGTTCCTCTCTGCGCACATGATGGAACTGGGTTTGCCCAAAGGTGCAAGGCTGCAACTCGGCAAGGATTTGAAGGCTGCTTTTCCGCCCCATTTGCAGCAATTGTCGAATGCGGATTTGATTGCTCTATTGAACAAAATAGACCCAACTGCCGACAGCGTAAAGGAAACTGCTGCCATAGATTGGGCCAATCTTGATGATCGCTTGCATTTTATTGCGGATCTTTTCAGGTGCTATCAGGAGACGGGGGATTTGTTGTTGGCTCCTGGTGAATCTGTTGGAAATTGAACCGCCACCATAAAACATCCTAGACTTACCCAGCACAAAAATTTGCAACAAACACTTAGTTGCGCTATTTTTGTAAAAAATTCCCACATGACATCTACACTTAAGGAAGCAGGTGCATTGCTGCCAAAAATGTCTGCACTGGACAAAGCCCAATTGTTGCAATGGGTTATCAGTGATTTGACGAATGTCTTTCCTGGCATTGAAAAAACGCCTGGTGTGTGCGGAGGAGATGCCTGCATCGTTAAAACCAGAATCCCTGTATGGTCGCTGGTCAATTCGCGTCGCTTGGGTATGGATGACGCAGAGATTTTGTACAATTTCCCTACACTGAACAGCGAGGATTTGAAAAACGCGTGGAATTACTATCGCGCCAACCAGGAGGAAATTGACGAGCAAATTCTTGACAACCAAGAGATTTGAAATTACAACCACTTCAAGCGTTTACATCGCATTTTTCCTGATCATTTTGGCATTATCATTTGTACTGAAGATAGGGATTATCAAGCTCTTGCGCTTCGTATACACCTAGCAATTGAGGCTAACTCAGGGAATCTGGAGAAGCAGTTGGTACGGGTAAATCTGCCTAATTTGAATGGTTGAGATGGGCTTGAGCACTCACGGAAGTGGCATTTGGTCACAAGACCAAACGCGGCGGGGGGAAGACCGTGCAGGGCGGAAAATTGATGCGCAGATTGATGAAAATCAAGAGATTTAAAAATAGCGGGTGCTTTTGGTCACAAGAGTAAACGTGGTGAGGAAAGACTATGCCGGGCAGAAAAATCACGGGCTTGGATTCTTTTGCCTGAAGTAAAATACAAATCATAAAACCCTTTGCTTCATGGAAAAGAAAAGTTTTCCTCCGAGAATAGAAATTGATATGACTTTTGATCAACAATTTGCTTGCTCAAAAGAGTTCTCAAATAAAGAGTTTAGCTTCAATATAGAAAATTTGAACGGAGTTATTGCCTTTCCCAAAATTGATCCAAACATTGACAGAATCTCATGTTTCAAGAAAGGTGCTATTCTCCCTCCAGATAATGCAGATTTGAGTGTGAGTAGGCATAAGGAAATAAATTGGGGAAGCATACCTAGTTTTCCTTTTAGTTGCATTCGTGTAGGAAACTTAAGAGCTTGGGTAAACGTGTTGGATGAAGATAATTATAAGAATGAAGGTAATTTCCTGTATGATCACTTGCCAAAATGGCGTGACTTGTTACAACTTTATCTTGAAATATTTACAAAGGAAAGCCTAAGATATAGAGAACCTATAGTATCCCCAATCAACAAGTATATTAATATGTCTATATGGGCGAATGAAAATGGGAAAAGTGGATTGAAACAGCCATTCGACAGGATTGACAATATTAATATAGAAGTAGGAGAACATCCATGTATCGACGAGCAGGCTTTTTTTTGGGTTCTTGATAGGTTACAAAGACTGGAACCTCCGCCGGTAGAGTATCAATTATTAAATGAGGCTAGAATTGACTTTCAGAATCGAAATTTGGCAAAGGCAATCATTCAAGCATCAACAGCAATTGAAATCGTATTGGAAAAGTTAATAAGTGAAATAATCGAGAATAAAATAGGTAAGGATTTTTTGAAGGTTCTTGGCCAACAAACATTAGGCAAGAAATACCATACATTGAAGGGCTTAGGTATTGATTTATCCACATTGGGTTATTCGGAAAGTTTTGTAGGCGTCCGAAATGCTGCCGCTCATAAGGGCAATGTACCTGAAAAACTTGAGGTAAGGCAGTTAATTCAATCAGCGGAAAAAATTCTTGAACACTTTTCTCCTTTGATGAGTTCTTTGCCATTCAAAACTGCAACAAATGAATCTGAAAATCCAATCTAAAATTCTGTACTCGCGTTTTTCGACTGTTCGAAAATGGGTGAAATACTTAGCCATTGTAGTATTCTTTTCTATTTTAGGTATTGAATTTTCGCCCTGCACGGTCTTCTCTCCGCCGCACTTTGGTCTTGACCAAGTGCAACCTTCGTGAATGACAAAGCCAATAAATGGATCCGGTGAAAATGGGTTGAGTACCTAATATGCTGATATATAGGCAGATAGCAAAATTTAGGGCGCAGTTAAATGTCGCTTCTTCCAGCCAAATCTAAAGCCCAATTTTAGATTTGGCTGGAAAAATTTTCAACAATGGTTTTTATTCTGGATTGCATTTTCAGTTGACTACAATCTTTAGCCAACTGCTACTGCCCCTGCCAACTGCCACTGCCCCCTACTTCTGGCTCGCCTCGTACAAAAAGTCCTTCTCCTCCTGACTCAAGCTCTCATAGCCCTGCGCCTTTATCTTATCCAGGATAGCGTCCAGTTTTTCCTGAAAAGAAACATCGTGCGAATCTGATTTACTGCTGCCTTTTGCACCGCCAAACGTAGCGCGCATAGAAGGAGCATTTTTGGGACGATTGAATTTCGGGCCAGGTTTGGAAGAAAAAAGCCTGCGTAACCAGGTGAAAAAGTTGTTGATCGGTACCGCCCAGTCGCGGCCGTCGCGGAGTTGATACACAAAGAAACAGCCCGATGCAAATCCCGCGATGTGTGCCGCGTGTCCGCCCGCTGGGTAAGTGCCCGCGATGCCGACCAGATCGAGCAGCACCAGTATCAGCACGATGTATTTCACCTTCACACTTCCTAAAAACAGCAGGGCTACCCGGTAGTCGGGAGCGAGGATCAGTGCCGCGCCACCTAATGCCATCACTGCCGCCGAAGCCCCCAATGCATAAGAACCGATGTCGAGGAAAAACTGCGCTGTAATCACATAAATCACCGCACCTACCAATCCACCGAACAAATAGATCGGCAGTATCCTTCGGTCGCCTACAAGATCACTGACAATAGTGCCGAACAGGTAAAGCCCTATCATGTTGTTGATCAAATGCAAAAAACTATCGTGCAAAAACATGTGTGTGGCAAACCCCCAGAATCGCCAGGCCAGCGTGCTTAAGTCTGCATGGAGCGTCAGATAGCTCAGCATGGTATCGTACATCCCGCCTGCTTTGCCCATGGTGAATATGCTGAGGGCGAGGTACACCAGTTTGATGGCGACAAACACGGCAAAATTGACCACCACGAGCTTGGTCACCATATTGCCAGCCCTCAGCGAATATTGGAAGTCGTCCCAGATAGATTTGAATAGCGACATGAGGATTGAATCGATTGGTTTGATTGATTCGATTGGGGGATTGAAACGATTGATTCGATTAGGTCGATTGAGACGGTTGATTCGATTATTTGAAAAGGTCCAGACCAATCCATCCATTCCATGTCTTTTTGGAACCAATCGAACCAATCGTTTCAATCCCCCAATCGAATCAATTTATTTAAACCTAAACCTCGTCCAGTAGCCGATCAACAGAAAGCCCACCAAAGCCCCTCCAAGGTGTGCAAAGTGGGCGATGCCGGTTGAAAAGCCACCAATGCCATAAAACAATTCCGCTGCTGCCATTATCGGTACAAAATACTTGGCTTTCATGGCAATGGGCGGGAACAGCAATCGGATTTCCATGTTTGGAAAATTGATCGCAAAGGCCACCATAATGCCAAAAACTGCTCCTGATGCACCCAACACAGCACCATTCCAGGTGGTTGGGTCAATGCCCATGTTTTCCAATTCCCACCACTGCACTCCTGTGTGAATGGCCCAGGCGCCCAGGCCACAAGAAAGGTAATAGAACAAAAACCGCTGGTGTCCCCACACCATTTCTACCATAGTGCCAAACCAATAAATACCCAACATATTGAACAACAGGTGCATAAGGCCGCCGTGCATAAACATGTGTGTAGCGATTTGGAAGGGCTCGAAATGCGGCGATCCGGGCAAAAAAGAGGCCAGATACATGCGGCCCATCACGTCGTAATCAAGTGTCTCGCGGTTGAATACACCTTCGCCAAGCAACAAATACGAGCCAATAAAAACAACGACATTTATAAGAATCAATTGACCGGCTACACCGCGAAAAGGCATGTTGAAAAATGAATTGGACATAAGTTTAGCTGAACTGTTTTTGGAGATCCTCTAAGTCAAACTGTATAAAACACTTACGGCCCGAAGGGCTGTTATAAGGCACTGAACAAGCAAAAAGCCGGTCCACCAAATCCTGCATTTCCTGTGGCGTAAGCGATTGCCCACGGCGAAGGGCGGCATTTCGAGCCATCGAACGGGCGAGGTTGTCCCAGGTGCCGAGTTGAAGTTCCAGATTGCCTTTGTATTGCGTCAGCACTTTTTCCAGGAGCATTTCCTCTGCGTGTCCGCCGCGAAGTTCGGCAGGCGAACCATGAATTGCGAAGGTGTTGCCCCCGAATTCTGCAATCTCAAACCCCAGGCAATTCACCTCCTCCAGAATGTCGCGGAGCAGGGCCGCATCAGCAGCAGAGAGTTCAATAGTTTTTGGAAAAAGGGCTTTTTGTGTGGCAATGGGCTGGTTTTCAAGGGCTGCGAGGTAGCGTTCGTAAAGTACCCGTTCACTTGCCGCCTGTTGGTCAATAAGCAAGAAGCCTGATTTCAGGTGGCTCACAATATACTGATCATGAATTTGATACGGTTCGCGCTGGCCTTTGGAAAAGCTCTCCGAATCGTCATCCATTTCCAACACCTCTATACCTGAGCTGGCGATGAAGGGGGGGGCGTCATTGGGAACGACATTGGGGTCATTAGGGTCATTTTGTGTGGCCGTTTTGTCCCCAAAAAGTTGAAGCCCTTCGTATAGTTTTTGCCAATGTTCCAGGTTGCTGGCGTGGCGGGCAGCATCTTCGCCCGGCTCTGGACGCGGGGGCCGGTAGCTGCCAACTGAATTAGCCTCTCGCTCTGGCCGAAGCACTGTTGGTGGTGCCAATCGTTGTTGGAAAGCAGGCTCTTGTTCAAAATCCAGGGTCGGGGTCACATTGTGACTTCCAAGGGCGTGGCGGACGGCCACTTTCAGGAAATTATAGACCAGGCGCTCGTCGTCGAACTTGATCTCTTGCTTCGTGGGGTGTACGTTGATGTCAACGCTTGCCGGGTCAATATCGAGGAAAAGCACATAAAGCGGGTAAGTGTCGGCGGGAAGCAGGTCTTCGTAGGCGCCCATCACCGCATGGTGGAGGTAGTTGCTTCGGATAAAGCGTTTGTTTACAAAGAACAATTGCTCGCCCCGGGCTTTTTTGAAATAATCGGGCTTGCCCACAAAACCGGTGATGTGCAGGATGTCGGTTTCCTGATCGGCGGGTACGAGTTTTTTGTTGACCGCTTCACCGAAAATCTTGACCACACGCTGGCGAAGATTGCCCGCCGGGAGATGGAAGATTTCGGAATCGTTGTGGTGCAGGGAAAAGAAAACATCGGGATTGGCCATCGCCACACGCTGGAACTCGTCCATGATATGGCGGGTCTCCACCGGATCGGCCTTAAGGAAATTGCGTCGTGCTGGCACCGTGTAGAACAGGTTTTTGACGGAAATGCTCGTGCCCTGCGGTGCTTGGCAAGCCTCTTGTGTTTTCACGGTGGTATCTTCCACCACGATGCGGGTGCCGAGCTCATCGGTGGCGCGACGGGTGCGCATTTCCACCTGCGCCACAGCAGCGATGGAGGCCAGCGCTTCGCCCCGGAAGCCCATGGTATTCAGCGCAAACAAGTCTTTTGCCTCACGGATTTTAGAAGTTGCGTGCCGCTCAAAACTCATACGGGCATCGGTCTCCGACATTCCGCAACCGTTGTCAATAACCTGAATGAGGGTTTTACCTGCGTCGCGGACAATGAGCTGGATTTTAGTCGCGCCCGCGTCCACGGCGTTTTCAAGCAGCTCTTTCGCCACCGAAGCGGGGCGTTGCACCACCTCACCAGCAGCAATTTGGTTTGCTACACTATCGGGCAATAATTGGATGACGTCGGACATAGGGGGGCAAAGGTAATGCAACGCGGATTACGCGGATAGGGCAGATTTACGCGGATATTTTGCAACGCGGATTACGCGGATAGGGCAGATTTACGCGGATATTTTGCAACGCGAATTACGCGGATAAAGCAGATTTGCACGAATTTTTCGACTTAAGAATCCTTAAACGTCTGCTTTTTGACTTTTTTCAAAAACGCAGATAGCGAGTTTGGCAAAAGCCGGGATTTTACGGGCAAGGGAAGATTTAATGGAATTTCCATTTTCAGCCCCAATGAACTGCGCAATATCATCATGCGACCAACCAAGCGCCTTTTTCATGGCTTTAAAGCGCGCTTTCCATTCCTTTTCGGCACGCTCTTCCATTTTTTTCGTAATAAAATCAAACATTTCAGGGCTGTAATCCTGCTTAAAATGCAATTCGATGAACCGCAAAGTCGCTTCTGCATCCGTCAAAAAGGGGTTTTTCTTTTTGGCGTTGTACTTTACTGAGTCCAGTCCAAATTGGAACATATCTGCGAAAATTCTTGCCTTACGCTCCTGCGGAAGTTGGGTATACCAGCGCGTATAGGCGCGCTCGGCTTCGGTTTGTTCTCCGGGTTCGGGCAATTTCATTTCAGAAAAATCCATGGCGTTTTAAGAATAGTTTGTCGGCCCAGCCTTCGAGATAGGGGCGGTCAAGTTCGGCTTCTCGGAGCAAAAAAAGGATGTCCTCTTTCTGTTTATCGCTTTTTGAAAGATTGTACCACATGAGCTTTGAAATCACGAGGTCTTCAGGAGATGAAATCATACACGAAACACCAAGGAAATCGACTTTTTGGCGGCGACCAAAAGCTACCCAATTGTAGTCGCTGTCTTTATAAGCCATAAAATCAATCCGAACACCTGTTTCAAAATCTATCAAATTGAACATTTGTCCTTGCGAAACGCTCTGTTTGAAATATTCCGAATGAGACATCCATTCTGGAAAATGGAGCAAAATCTGGTCAACATGATTCGGATAAATCTGGACCACGATGTCAATATCAGCCGTGAACCGGGCCAAATTGTAATAACTCATTGCAAACCCGCCCACGATCATGTAGGAGATATCTTCCGTTTCGAGCGCTTTTGTTACCTTTTGCAGGGTTTGGAACAAAGTGTTCATGCGACAAAGATAACTTATGTTGACGTGAAGTTTAAGACAAATTCGCGCGAATTTTTTATAAGTACAGAAATTAAATCCGCGTAAATCTGCCCTATCTGCGTAATCCGCGTTACCGCACCACACTCACCCTAGCCCCGTCCACCAAATTCAACTGCCCCGTCAGCACCACCTGGTCGCCTTGAACAATACCAGAAGTCACCTCCACTTTATCGCCATAAATCCCGCCCAAAGTGATGGCGCGAATCACGGCAATGGAGTCGCCCTGCACCACATAGATTTTTGGCTCTTGCAGGCTTCCGGCAATGACCTTGCGTGGCAGGGTGAGGCCAGAACGGTGGGCATCAAAGGTGAATTTCGCTTTGGCGTGCATACCACCTCGGAGGGGGTTGCCTTTGGGGTTAATCACTTCTATTTCAACATCATAGGTAAAGGCGTTGTCGGCTCGGAGGCCAATGTTCGTTACTTTTCCGGCGATGTTCAGGTCGGGAAAAACATCGGCGCGGACACTCACGCCCTGACCTTTTTTCACGTTAAGTACATCTCGCTCGGTCACTTTTACCATGAGGAAAAGCTTTTCGAGATTGGTCATTTGCGCTACCTGAATACCGGGTCCGATGACGCTTCCGCGTTCAATAAAACGCATGCCCAAAGTGCCGGTCATAGGCGCTTTGATGCTCGTATTGGAGATCTGCTTTTTTAGGCCTTTCTCCTTGGCTTCGGCGGTGAGGATGCCGAGATCAATGTCTTCGATCTTGTTTTTGGGCGCGGCCTCGCCTTCTATGAGATTGGTGAGGCGCTCTTTGTCCTTTCGGAGTTTGGCAAGGTTGGCCTGTGTGGCTTCGAGTTCGATGCGCAGAAGTTCGTCATCCACCTTGGCGATAATTTCCCCTTCATTCAGCCATTCGCCCTTGCCTTTGTAGGTTTCTAAGACACGGCCAGCGGTTTCGGAAATAACGAACATTTCCTTGAAAGGCAGGAAAATACCGTCGGCCTCAAGGTGGTTGGCGAGGGTTTCCAATTGGGGCGTAACGACTTCGACCGGGACAAATGCCCGGGTCATTTTAGAGAGTTCGGCCTCTTGTGCAAGTTGTTTTTTATTGGAAAAAAGTTTCCAGGCGGCAAAAGCCACCGCGAGGATTAGGAGAAGCCAGAGTAGGGAGCGATTTTTCAATATGCAATTTTAGATAAGGTCATTAGGGTCATTTCGTCATTGGGTCATTGGTCATTTCGTCATTAGGTCATTTCGTCATTAGGTCATTGGTCATTTCGTCATTAGGGTCATTGACCAGATGTGTTCAATAAGGGCAGGGAGCAGTATTTTGCAAGGGTGCAAAGGTAGCAAAAGCCCAATCTCTAAAATCTCCCATTGCAGTGGTGGTTCATTACTTAGTTTTGCCGGTAAATTTTCAATATTTCTGTGCGCTCAATGACGAAATGACCAATGACCTAATGACGAATTGACGAAATGACCACACTAATTAAAGCCAACCGCGTCGCCCATCTCACCGATGCCCGTTATTTTGCCGCCAAGGAGGTTGATTATCTTGGTTTCAACCTCGAAGAAGGTACGGAGGGTTACCTTGATCCGATGTATATGAAAGCCATCCGGGAGTGGGTGGAAGGCCCGAAAATTGTGGGCGAATTCAGTCGGACGCCCATTCAGGTGGTGCGGGAAGCTGCGTCGTTTTACGGCTTGGATATGGTGCAGGTTTCGGCTCAAAACCACGGGGCGAATTTGGTCGAATTGGAGGGACTGGCACTTATTTTAGAAATAGAGCTTGGGGAACACGGACTCCCGTTTTCAACATCTGAATTGCAGGCGTTTGCAGCCTACACAGATATTTTCTTGTTCGATTTTTCCCGAATAAGCGTTTCAAAATCAACCCTTTATGCTGACAAAGATTTCTGGCGGGAGGTATTTGGTTTGCGACCTTCCATGCTTCAAGCGGATATTCCAGCGGTAGATTGGCCCGAAATTTTGATAGAACTTGGTCTTGCGGGGCTGAGTCTCGTAGGCGGCGAAGAGGAACGAGTGGGTGTTAAGTCCTATGACCAGATTGAGGAGGTTTTTGAAGCCATAGGTAAAGGGTAGACATTACTCCTAACGGCTAAAGCCGTTGATTAAAAGCAAAGGGGCCACGGATGACACGGATTGGACACGGATTTGGCATCTGTTATTCTTAAAATCCGTGTCCAATCCGTGTCATCCGTGGCCCATAACCAACGCCAATTATTTTCAACCAACAGACAACAATGCTCAACATCATCACCTACAACGTCAACGGCATCCGCTCTGCCATCTCCAAAGGTTTTTGGGAATGGCTGGAAAAAGAGAACCCCGACATCATTTGTCTTCAGGAAATCAAAGCGCTCCAAAGCGATGTGCCGATACTTGAACTTGAAGCCCTGGGCTACCAGCACCACTGGTTTTCTGCCGAAAAAAAAGGCTACAGTGGCGTGGCGACGTTTTCTAAAAAAGCCCCAACGCTCGTGGCGCAGGGTTGTGGAATGCCGGGCTACGACGGTGAAGGCCGCATCCTGCGCACCGATTTTGGCGATTGGACGCTGCTTAATTGCTACTTCCCTTCCGGTACCACAGGTGATGTACGGCAGGATTTCAAGATGAAATTTCTGGACTATTTCTCCGGCTGGATAGAAACCTTAAAAAAGGAACGCCCGAAACTTATCATCGTGGGAGATTACAATATTGCCCATCAGGAAATTGACATACACGACCCAAAAGGGAATAAGAACAGCTCAGGCTTTTTACCAGAAGAACGTGCCTGGCTGACGAACTGGTTGGCGAGCGGTTTCACCGATGCTTTCCGGTACAAAAACCCGGACATGGTGGAGTACAGCTGGTGGAGTTTTCGGGCTGGGTCGCGCGGCAATAACAAGGGCTGGCGTATTGATTATCAGGCAGTAACGGACAATTTGAAAGATAAAATTACGTACGCCAGACAACTCAATGATGTGGCGCATTCGGACCATTGTCCTGTGAAGATTTTGATTGATTTGTAAATTTTGTCCTCATTAATTTTCAATAAAATCTTCTATGAGACACCTTATCCTCACCATTATTTTCGGGTTTCTTTTTACTGCCCTGAATTATATCAATGCTCAGAATGCGACCAAAGAATGGGTCCTTGTAAATAAAAAGAATGGCCATGAAAGGTTTTTTAAAAAAGATCAGAGAATTACGGTCTATTGGCAAGGTAAAAGAAGACCTGAAGTTTCCCAGGGTAGATTGGCAGACATATCAGAAGATTCTCTTTTTTTAGTAGTCAAAAATTCTGCAAAAGGCATTGCAAAAAAGGATATCTATGAACTTAGTGTCAAAAGACATCACGCACTGAGGCAAAATGCGGCTGGAATTGGGCTTATTTTGGCAGGTATCTTTATTGCGGGGCTCTTTTTACTGATACAGTTCCTATTTAATGTATCAAGATTAGACGTTCAACTTGCCGCCGGAGAGCAGAAATTGATCTGGCCATGGGCGTTTTTGGGTGTGGTGCTGATAGTTATGGGTGCTTTTCGTTTGAAATCAAATACGATATATACATCCAATCCTTTTGGCGACAAATGGATATTACAAGAAATGCCTGCCAAGCCCGACAATCAACCCTAATTCCTTGCAAGTTGCTGAAACCTTGCCGCATTAAATTGGTTTGGGCATTCGGAATCACGATGCACGGTTTTTAATTTTATATTTTCCTGTTTTACATTTTGCGGTTTTCGCAGTTCCCATGGCTGATACTCAAAAATTCAATTTCTCCTTATTCCGCCAGGTGATGCGTATGGTAAAACCCTACAAACGGGTTTTCTGGCTCACGGTTGGTCTTACACTTATACTATCTCCGCTCGCGGTGTTGCGCCCCAAACTCATCGAGAACATGGTGGACGACTACATCCTCCCCGGTGATGTGAGCGGTCTGACCATGATGGCCTGCATCATTTTGGGAGCGCTTATTCTGGAGGTGATTCTGCGGTATTTATTCCTGTATAATGCTGATTGGCTGGGCCAAGCCACCATCCGTGACCTGCGCGTGAAGGTGTTCAATCACATTACTTCGTTGAATCTCCGATATTTCGACAAAACGCCCATTGGCCAAAGCAGCACGCGTACCATCAACGACATCGAGGCCATCAACACTATTTTCAGTGAAGGGAGCGTAACCATTTTGGCGGATTTGGTGACGATTTTTGCGGTGCTGGCGGTCATGTTTTTCACTTCCTGGAAACTGACCTTGGTGGTGCTTTCCGTTTTTCCACTCTTGATTTGGGGAAGTTACCAGTTCAAAGAGAGTGTCCGAAAAAGCTACGAGAACGTGCGCAACCACATCGCCACGATGAACTCGTTTTTGCAGGAACGCATAAGTGGCATGCGTATCGTGCAGATTTTTAATGCCGAAACCCGCGAAGCCGATAAATTCCGCCAGATAAACCGCGATTACACGACAGCCAACTTGAAAGCCATTTTCGCCTACGCCATTTTTTTTCCTGTGGTGGACATCATCTCGGCGCTCTCGCTGGGCCTGATGGTCTGGTACGGTGCCGGCGAGGTACTCAGCGAGGAAGTGACCATCGGGGTGTTGATCGCTTTCCCGCTTTATATTTCGATGCTCTACCGCCCTATTCGTATGTTGGCCGACAAATTCAATACCCTTCAAATGGGTTTGATCGCCGCTGAGCGTGTGTTTAAATTATTGGAAAACAACGATACGGTACAGAACACCGGAACCATCGCACCCGAAAAACTGCGCGGCGAGGTAGCCTTCGACAAGGTCTGGTTTTCTTACTCCGACAACCTTGAAACCGATGCTGTACTGAAAGACGTGTCGTTCAACATAAACCCCGGCGAAACGCTCGCTATCGTGGGCAGCACTGGGAGCGGCAAGACGACCATCATCAGTTTGCTCAACCGTTTTTACGAAATCCAACAAGGGCATATCCGGGTGGATGGGCGCGATATTCATGACTACGATGTGTTTGCGCTGCGCCGCCATATTGCAGTGGTGTTGCAGGATGTGTTCCTTTTTTCCGGCACCGTTCTAGAGAACATTACGCTGCGCGACCCAAACATTTCAGAAGCCGAGGTGATAAAGGCGGCCAAAATGATTGGCGCACACAAATTTATCAAGAAACTTCCCGGCGGCTACGATTACCAGGTCATGGAACGGGGAGCCACCCTTTCGATGGGGCAGCGTCAATTGATTTCTTTTGTTCGGGCACTCGTTTTCGAGCCAGAAATCCTGATCCTGGACGAGGCTACGTCCTCCATTGACCCTGAATCAGAGGCTGTTATACAGCACGCCATAGAAAAACTCATCGCCCGCCGCACGAGCATCATCATCGCGCACCGGCTCAGCACTATCCGCAAAGCGACCAATATTTTGGTGCTTGACAAGGGGCAGGTGCAGGAAATCGGCCCGCACGAGGCACTGGTGGAAATCGAGGATGGGAAGTACCGGGAATTGTATGAAAAGCAGTTTTTGGCGGCGGTGGCGGCATGAACGAGGTTTCACGCAACGACGCAACGACGCAACGTTTTTTATATCGCTTTGGAGGTTGTTTCACGCAACGACGCAACGACGCAACGTTTTTTATATCGTTGCGTCGTTGCGTGAAACAACCTTCAAAGCGAAAAAAGAATCCAGTAATGAGATACTTCCTTTGGTACATAGCCTTCATAATCCTGCTTTTTGTAGGCGACCGGGTTGTCGGAGGGCTATTGCGAATGCAAGCCAGCGAGAGTCAGTTCCGGTATTCACGGCTCTATAGCAGAGTGGGGGAGGCTGATATTTTGCTGATGGGGAATTCGCGGGGATTGACCTTTTACCAGCCATACATTGAAGAAATCACTGGGCTAACAACCTGCAATCTGAGTTATAATGGCCTTCCAATGGATGCCGCCAAATGCCTCGTGCTCGACTATCATGATTTGAAGCATTTCGACGGCACGAAGAACCCCGAGACCTGGCTGATAGACATCACGATGTGCGACCGCGAGAACGACGAATTGCTGGCTGGTTTTCTCATGTACACGAAATGGTCGAAGAACCTTGACACATTGATTCACAACAAGTTGCCGAAGGTTTGGTGGGGCGGACAAGTATCGTGGTTGTTCCGCTACAACAACGAGATTTTCCAGCGCGCACTGTTTTACCAAAACAAATCTGATAAGGACTGGTTGCTTGATCGTGAGATTCCAAAATCCTTGTATGACGAGGTTTCCAAACATGCTTATGACCTGGAGATACACCCATATTTGATTCAAAATTTGAAGGAAATTGCTGCCTTGGCCAGGCAATCGAAAATCAGGATGGAACTGGTCATCAGCCCGTATTTCCCTGGATTTCAGGTGAATAACCTTGATGCACTCAAAGCGGAAGTTGAAAAAGCAACAGTGCTACGGGTGCACGATTACCGCAATGCGCTCAGCGATCCGACAGATTTTGGCGACTTCATGCACCCGAATAAAAAGGGGAGTATGAAATACATGGATTTGTTGAAAAGAGACGGGGTGCTGCCATGATAACCTTTCCTTTGCGTGACCTCGCCACCATTCGATAGTCTTAGCCACGCATCCCCAAATACCCACATCCACAAATCCATACATTCATCTACCATGAACAAATTTGCAATTTTTGCCCTCTTCCTCTCCTTTTTCAGTTTTTCTTCCTGCGATGTCCTTCAGGAAGTAGCCAACAAAGCCCTTTCCGAGCCTAGCCTTGCAGAAATCGGTCAAGGCCTCAAGGAAGCCCTCAAAAACGGTATCAGCAAGGGCGCCGACGCGCTTTCGCAGCGCGATGGGTATTTTAAAAGTGCTTACAAAATCCTGCTTCCAGCCGATGTGCGCAAGGTGACGGACAAACTCAAAAACGTGCCTGGATTCAGCAACCTGGAAAACGAATTGTTGGAAAAAATGAACCGTGGAGCCGAAGATGCCGCCAAAGAAGCCAAGCCCATTTTTGTGGCAGCCATTACCGGGCTTACTTTCAATGATGCGGCCAACATCCTGCTGGGCAGCGATAATGCCGCCACGCAATACCTCAACCGCACCACCAGTCAGCCGCTTTACGACAAGTTTAACCCGAAAATTGTGGCTTCTCTGGACAAAATCGGTGCAAACGACCTCTGGAAAAAAGCCGCCGATGTTTACAACAAAATCCCGCTTGTTACCAAAGTCAACAATGACCTGGATGATTATGTAACCAAAGAGGCGCTAAAAGGCTTGTTTGCCAAAATCGAACAAGAGGAGAAAAATATTCGCCGCAACAAAGGCGCGCGCACATCTGAACTGCTGAAAAAAGTGTTTGCGAAGCAAGACGCGAATAGGAAGTAGAAAATAAACCGCAAAATGTAAAACCGATTATAATGATCCGAAGAAGACTAAATCTTCCCTTTTTGAGATCAAATGCTTCTTGATTTTACATTTTGCGGTTTTCCTGTTTTACATTTTGCGGTTTAAATTATCTATACCACTTCTTCAGCACCTTCTCTCCCAATTTCCCCTGCGGCGTATAGTCGCGTTCCGGGTATCCTTCATGCCCGCGCATATTGGGAAACCACTTCCAAAGAAATCCGCCTGCCCACCAATCTTCGGGCTGGAAAGTGGCAAAAAGCGCTTCGAGGCAGTTGGCCTGGGCTTGTTCATTGATGTTTCGCTCCTCAATACCACGTTCCAGTTCCCAATTTCTCAAGCCGCATCCATCCACGCTCAGATAGCCAAATTCCGTAAACAAGACCGGCTTCCCTTTTGCTTTGCTAAAATTTTGCAAACGCAGGTGAATAGGCGTCCAAGCGGCCTTCAGCTGCTCTACTTCCGGCGTGATAGCCTCTACTAAAGGAAAATAACCGCCCAGGCCGATGTAATCCAGTTCGCCCCAAAAAGGCACGCGCTCCCAGTCGTCCCAGTTGGATGAGTAGGTCAGTTTGCCTCGATATACCGACTTGATTTTCTGAATCAAAGCGATCCAAAATTGCGGTCGTTTCTGAATGGCGTTGTTGAATTCCGTACCGATGCAAAACAGTTCTGTTCCCGATGAATCGGCCAATGCCGCAAATCGCAAAATGTAGCGTTCGTACGCCGCCTCCCATTGCTCCCAATCCTCGTCTGTCTTGAAATCAAGCGCGCCCGTCCAGCCCCGTGGCACATAGACTTGAGGCTTCAGCATTACTTTGATACCATGTTCGTGCGCTGCGCGGATGGTTTCGCGAACACCTTCGGGTCGCTCGCCCCACCATTGGCCTCCATGCTCGCTGTAGCGTACGTTTGGCACATCCATTCGTGTGTAAGCATAAGGAATTACTGAAATCCATGACGCTCCGAGCTCCTTGATATCAGGCATGGGATTTTCAGGAAATGGCTCTGGCGGTGCGACAAAGGTGAGCCCGTGCATTTTTTCACTGGGTGAAAATGCTCCCGAGAAAGGATAAGCAGGAGATGGCAGTGCCTGGGCTTCGATTTTGGGCGAAGTCTCTTGCTGGATGGGTTGGCCGCAAAAACTCAGCGTTAAAAGGGGCAAAAGAAGGAAGAGATGTTGCATGCGAATCAGGGCTAAAAACTAGGTGCGTAGTACCGAAACTAATACGTCTTGAGGGAGCCAAGTTTCGGTGCTACGCACCTTCTTATCGTTCTCATTATCAATTTCTACCGACGTTTAGAGTGCTACGCACTAATCTATACCCCACAAAACTACGAGGTATAAATGCGTAAGTCTGAAATGCACGGGTTAAAAACGCACCAACTCCGCGAACTGACCCACGCGATTTTCAATCATGGCCGGGCTAAGTCCTTTCAAGGCCTCAATACTGAATTTTTCTACGCAAAAAGAAGCCATTGCCGAGCCATAAATCACAGCGCGTTTCATGTTGTCGAAAGAAGTGTCGTCGGTCTTGGCAATATAGCCCATGAACCCTCCAGCGAAGGTATCGCCCGCGCCTGTGGGATCCACCAGCTCGGCCAATGGGAGCGCTGGGGCAAAGAAGATTTGACCTCTGTGGAACAACAGTGCGCCATGCTCTCCCTTTTTGATAATCAAATACTTAGGCCCCATTTCGTGGATAACTTTGGAGGCTTTCAGCAAAGAGTGTTCGCCTGAAAGCTGTCGAGCTTCTTCGTCGTTGATGGTCAACACATCCACCTTTTCGATCACTTTCAGAAGGTCGGCGAGTGCGATGTCCATCCAAAAATTCATGGTGTCGAGCGCCACGAGTTTGGGGCGATGGGAAAGCTGTTCCAGTACCCGCATCTGTACTTGCGGGGTGAGATTACCTAGCATCAGGTAATCGCTTTGGCGGTAACTTTCCGGTAGAACCGGATCGAAGTTCGCCAGTACGTTGAGCTGCGTGTCCAGCGTATCGCGACTATTGAAATTGCTGTGGTAACGGCCCGCCCAGAAAAAGGATTTTTCGCCTTTTTTAACCTGTAACCCTTCGAGATCAACGCCTCGCCTCCGAAGGTAATCAAGCGTTTCTTCCGGAAAATCGTCACCCACTACCGACACAACGCGTATGGGACTGGTGAAGTAGGATGCGGCCAGGGAAATGTACGTGCAGGCACCGCCCACTACTTTTTCTGCGCGGCCTGTGGGGGTTTCGATGTCGTCAAATGCGACAGTGCCAACGGTAAGGAGACTCATTTTTGAATTATTTTTTTTGAAAAATTCCGCTTGAGATTGATGGAACACGGATTGCACGGATGAGGTGCTGTGTGCCTAACCAAACAATTTGCCAGATTTTTTTAAAAAAGTTATGGTTTGGCAACCTGCAATAAATTATCAGGGCACAAATTTGATGTACCTTATGTTCATT
>JBJXGZ010000085.1:0-2825 GCA_046160625.1 Saprospiraceae bacterium | reverse complement strand
GATCAATTAAAGATTAAAATCCGTGTCCAATCCGTGCCATCCGTGGCCTACCCCTATTAAATCAACAACTCCAAACTCCCAATTTGGATAATTCCTAAAAAAAATTCCACATTTCACCCATGTATTTCCAAAACCCTCCTACATTAACCGCTGAAAGCAGATTTTTTCACCAAACAAAAATTCTTGGTTATGCATTCTGCCCGTTTACAATCGAGCCGGAGGTAAGTAGCAGTTGACAGTGGCAGCAGGCAGTAGCACCAACTGCCCCCTGCCACTGCCAACTGTTACTCGCCTCTGGCATTCCGTTCACCAAACCAGTTCATTGCGCTATGGCAATTTATCCTTCAGACAAAATCCGGAACGTCGTCCTTTGCGGCCACTCCGGATGCGGTAAGACCACCCTTGCCGAAACCATGCTTTTTGAAGCAAAAGCCATTGCCCGCCGCGGCAACGTGGGGGAAGGCAACACACAGAGCGACTACGCCCCGCTCGAACAACAGCGCGGTCACTCGCTATTTGCGTCCGTGCTTCACTGCTCCTGGAAAGACACCAAAATCAACATCTTAGACACGCCTGGCCTCGACGATTTTTCCGGCGAGGTCGTAGCGGCATTGAAGGTGGCAGACACCGCAGTGATGTTGCTCAACGCCAAGAGCGGCGTAGAGGTGGGCACCGAACTGGTCTGGGAACACATCGAAAAAAACGAAACCCCAACTATTTTTGTGGTGAATCAAATAGACCACGAAAAGGCCGATTTTGAAATGACGCTCGACCAGGCCAAAAAAAGATTTGGTGCAAGGGTACTCCCGCTACAATTTCCTGTAAATCAAGGCCCAGGCTTCAATTCCATCGTGGACGCGCTTCGCATGGTGATGTATGTATTTCCTGCTGCTGGTGGGAAGCCAGAAAAAAAGCCCATTCCCGCCGAACACAAAGGCCGTGCAGAGGAATTGCACAATGCCCTCGTAGAAGCCGCCGCCGAGAACGACGAGGCGCTCATGGAAAAATTCTTTGAGGAAGGTTCGCTCAGCGAGGATGAACTCGCCAAGGGTTTGACCATTGGCCTGGCGCACCGCCAGTTTTACCCGCTTTTTTGCGCTTCTGGTATGAAAGACATGGGCAGCGGCCGGGTCATGGGCTTCATTCACGACATCTGTCCCAGCCCTGTAGACCGCCCGGCAGCCGCTTTGGAAGGTGGTGGAACCAAGCCTTGCGATCCAGCCGCACGCCCTTGCATCTTTATTTTCAAAACGGTGAACGAGCCAAAAGTGGGCAACGTCTCCTATTTCAAAGTTTTTTCTGGTACGCTAAAATCAGGCGACGAACTCACCAACGCCGACAACAGCACAGTAGAGCGCTTTTCGCAACTCTTTGAAAGTGAAGGGAAAAACCGCGACCAGGTAGAAGAACTCCGCGCCGGCGATATTGGCTGTACAGTAAAACTCAAAGGCACGCATACCAATCAAACCTTGAATCCGAAAGGCACTGACCTTAAGATAGAACGCATCCATTTCCCAGCGCCGCGCATCCGTATGGCCGTGTTGCCGCCCAGCAAGGCCGAGGTGGAAAAAATGGCCCACGCGCTCCACTCCATTCAGGAGGAAGACCCTACGCTGCTCATGGAACAGAGCATGGAACTCAAGCAGACTATCATACAGGGTCAGGGCGAAATGCACCTTGACATTGTGCGCTACAAAGCGGAACAAAATTTTGGCGTAAAACTCGAATTCACCGAGCCGCGCATCCCTTACCGCGAAACCATCACGAAGGAAGCAAACAAGGATTACCGGCACAAAAAACAATCGGGCGGCGCGGGTCAATTCGCGGAAGTGCACATGCGCATCGAGCCGTACTATGAAGGCATCCCTGCTCCTCATGACCTGACAACCAAGAACATAGAAGTGGAAGACCTCAAATGGGGCGGCAAGTTTTCGTTCTGTTGGGCCATTGTAGGCGGCTCTATTGACGCGCGTTTTACCAACGCCATCAAAAAGGGCATCATGGCAAAAATGGAAGAAGGCCCCAGCACGGGTTCCTATTGCCGCGATGTGCGCGTGAGCATCTACGACGGTAAAATGCACCCGGTGGACTCCAACGATATGGCCTTCCAAATCGCCTCCACGATGGCATTCAAAGAGGCATTCCACGATGCCAAACCGCAAATCCTCGAGCCGGTGTACGACCTTGAAGTGCTCTGCGATTCAGAAGTGATGGGCAATGTCATGGGCGATTTGCAGACCCGCCGCGCCGTCATTATGGGTATGGGTTCGGAAGGGCATTACCAGCAAATCCGCGCCAAAGTGCCGCTCAAGGAATTGCACAAATACTCATCCACTTTGCGGGCGCTCACCCAGGGCAAAGCCAAGTTCTCGATGTCTTTTGCGGAATACGCCGCTGTTCCAGCGGATATACAGGCAAAATTGATAGCGGAATACCAGAAGCATGCGGTGCATGAGGAGCATTGAGTGGGGGGGCTGTTGCGTGAATCCAGGCGGGTTGCTTGGATTCACGCAATGGATGGTTGTGGATTGATAAAAGATAAAGCAGCTTTTTACGCAATAAGCCCTTTAAAGAGAGGGTTGCGTGAAGCCATAATTTTCGACTGGAATTATTACCCATTCTGCCGCGCCTGGGTCTTATGACCTACGGTATGCACACATTTAGTATTCATTTTCAACCACTTGGCGAATATTGTGCCATCAATATCGCTTAGGTCGACCACAAATCCCAAGCTTTGTCATCTTGACGAGACCCGTCCGCATCAAGTACGCTTTGGCTGAGTGCTTGCACTTACAGGCACTCAAAAGGGCAAATACTCGGGATAC
>JBJXGZ010000084.1:0-25176 GCA_046160625.1 Saprospiraceae bacterium | reverse complement strand
GACGCGGAGTCTTAACAACTTGATTGTCAAGGACTCCGCGTCTCTGCGCCTCTGCGGTGAAAAAAATACGACTTATGAGATGCCCCCTTACCGTTTCCCAAGTTTACCCAACGCCGAGTCTCCCAATGCCATCAAAACAGAAGGATTTGCAATGCCTAGATGTCTTTCCAACACGACCCCGTTTGGCGCAAGAAACAAGACGGTAGGCAGTTTCTCAACTTCATAAATTTGCGCAATGGTTCGGCCAGCTCCTGAGTCGAAATCCGTTCGGAAATTTAGAAATTTAGCATTGAGGTATTGATAAACAGCGCGTTGTGTAAAAATATCCTCCTCCATCACTTTGCAGGGCGCGCACCAGGAGGCATAAAATTCTACAAAAACGGGCTTGTTTTTTTGCGTTGCCATTTCAAGTACTGGCATCAATCGCTCACTGTCGATCCAGGCCACATTATCAGCAGCATTAGAGTTATTTGGCACTGGGTCTGACCAGGGTGCGGATGGTTGGGCAGGTTTTTTGGCAGGCTTGGCACTTTTACAAGCAGCCAGAAGTACTAAAAAAACAAACGCAAAGACTGGGATATTGAGTTTTTTCATGGATTGTGTGTGTGTATCCCGGAACGCTGTTCCGGGATAGTTTAAGGTTCTCCAAAAACATCCACTCCCCGGAACAGCGTTCCGGGGTACATCACTGCTCTTGCCAAACAAGTTCTCCCTGCCGGTTGATGTACTGCCATTTTCCATCCAAAATGGTCAACGCAAGACCATTGCGAAATGGCGAAGCAGATTGATATGTGGGTAGAATCACGATTTGGCCATCAGGATTAATATACCCCCAACGCCCATCAGCGCTCACTTGAGCCAGGCCATCGGAAAACACGCCCGCGTCCTCGAATTTTGGCATTATGGCAAGTTTGCCAGCCTTGTCAATGTAACCATATGCGCCATTGATTTCCACCAGGGCCAGTCCTTCCCCAAAATCTCCTGCAAGGTCGAACAAGGGTTCCACGGCAATGTTCCCATCCTGACTTACAAAACCATATTTCCCATCGCGGAAAGCCAGTGCCATACCATCAAAAAACTCTCCATGCGAATGGCCTTTTACAAATTCAAACTGCGGAGAAACGGTTTCTTCTCCCGCACGATTGCACAATCCCCAACGTCCATCCCTAATTATCAGGGCAGATTGTCCTTGAAACGGACTCGCGCCATCCCATTGAGGTTTTATGCGAAATGCGCCCGTTTTGTCTACAAAACCCCATAATCCTTCGCTGCAGGCAGGGGCGAGACCATTGCTAAAATTGCCTGTACGCGTAAAAACAGGTTTGATTGAAAACTGTCCATCATGGTTGATAAAACCCGAACCACCCTCAAAAGTGGCGGGCGCAAGCCCTTCGTAAAAATCGCCTGCATGTTCAAAAGCAGGAGCGATTACCTCATTTCCGCGCCGGTCTACATAACCCCAAAGCTGGGCTACCTGCACCCTTGCAAGTTCTTCCGAAAATGGCCCAACAGCTCTGTACAAGCGTTTGATATTGAGCCTACCCAGCGAATCCAATAAAGCCAAAAGGCCATTGAGTCGCACCGTAGTGAAGCCGTTCTGAAACTCGCCCGCTTCCAGATATTGCGGCTCTATGACGAGCTCGCCCTCGGCGTTGATAAAGCCGAAATAGCCGTTTTGTCTGATTTTGAATAACGTTGAGTGCATCAGGCGGCAAAAGTAGCGAATTTCGCTTCACCGCCCAGTCGGTCCAGCATCTTGAGTTTTGTGCATAAACACAAGAAAAGGGTAGTTTTTGAAAAATGACAGGAAGAAGCGCAGCGCATTCAAATACCTTTGTGCTAAAATTCCTTCCATCCTCGCGAGCGTTTATCCACCACCAACATTTCATGTCTGACCAAATTCAACTCAACACCATCGAAGAGGCTATTGCCGAAATACGTGCCGGGCGCGTAATCATAGTCGTGGACGACGAAGATCGAGAGAATGAAGGCGATTTTATATGTGCAGCAGAAACGATTACCCCGGAGATCATCAATTTTATGGCAACCCACGGGCGCGGCCTCATTTGCACTCCGCTTGAAGAAAAACGAGCCGACGAATTGGGTCTCGACCTCATGGTAAACAGCAATACCGCGCTTCACGAAACGGCCTTTACCGTATCCATAGACCTAATTGAGCAGGGCTGTACCACGGGCATTTCTGCTTACGACAGAGCCACTGGAATCCGTTGGCTCACAAACCCGGCAGCCAAACCCAGTGATTATGCCCGACCTGGCCACATTTTCCCTTTGCGCGCCAAAACCGGAGGTGTGTTGCGTCGCACAGGCCACACCGAAGCTGCCGTTGATTTGGCCCGGCTTGCAGGGCTTTCTCCGGTGGGTGTTCTGGTCGAAATCCTTAACGCGGATGGCTCTATGGCGCGCCTTCCACAGTTGGTAGAAGTGGCAAAAAGCCATGATCTGAAAATTGTGTCTATTGATGACCTCGTCGCTTACAGAATGCGTACGGAGCGGTTGGTGCGAAAGGAAATGGAGTTGCCAATGAAGACCATTCACGGTGATTTTCAAGCGGTTGTCTTTACCGATATTGCCAGCAACGATACACACTTGGTGTTGAAAAAAGGCACTTGGGAAGAAGATGAACCGGTGCTGGTACGGGTTCATTCCTGGTCTGAAACCGGGGGGATACTTGGCTCGCTCTTATCTGATTACGGTACACAAATCGCTTCGGCATTAAAAACGATCCAGGAGGCAGACAAGGGCGCGTTTGTGTATCTTCGACAGGGCGACAAGGCCAATTTATTGGCAAAATTGCAGCATTACAAACAATTGACAGACGAAGGAAACACTGATCGTTTCGAACTTCACACAGCCATTGGCAAAAAGGATTTTGGTGTGGGTGCTCAGATTCTCCGCGAGCTCGGCATCAGCAGAATCCGGCTACTGACCAACCACCCAAAACCTCGAACGGGATTTATTGGTTATGGGTTGGAGATTGTGGAGAACATCAATTTGTAGCGCGAAATTCATTTCGCCTGCTTGACCTTCCTACAATCTGGCGAAATAAATTTCGCCCTACATTTGCGCCCAATCTTTTATGAAAGAAGAAATCATCGTCACGCCATATGGCTCCAAAGCAGGCAAAAAAGCTGAGGTGGAGCAAATGTTCGATCGTATTGCACCAAGGTATGATCTGCTCAACCGCTTGCTTTCATTGGGTATTGACGTGTGGTGGCGAAAACGAGCCATCTCCTATTTAAAACCGGCAAAACCCGCTGAAATTTTGGATGTGGCGACTGGTACGGCGGATGTAGCCATCCTAATGGCAAAGATTTTGAAACCTCAGCGTGTGGTCGGCATAGATATTGCCAACCAGATGCTCGAACTTGGACGGGGGAAAATTGCAGCGCAAGGATTATCCGATATTATAAGTCTCGAAACGGGCGACTGCGAGCAGCTGCGTTTTGCTGATGCTTCTTTTGATGCGGTAACCGTTGCGTTTGGAGTGCGAAATTTCGAAAATTTGGAAAAAGGCCTCTCCGAGATGCACCGTGTATTGCGCCCCGGTGGCAGACTTGTGATACTGGAATTCTCAAAACCGCAAGTTTTTCCTGTAAAACAGCTCTATAACACCTACTTCAAATACGTTTTACCTCTCATTGGGCGTTTGACCAGCCGCGACATGCGGGCCTACACCTACCTTTTCGAGAGTGTACAGGCCTTCCCTGAAGGCCAACAATTCACAGATATATTAACCAAAACCGATTTTCAGAACCCTCTATGCGAACGTCTAACACTCGGAATATGCTCCATTTACACCGCCACGAAATAGTAGCAGTTTTCAGTTGGCAGTTGGCACTGCGCACTGCGTTTATTGTAAGCTGCCTGCTGCTACTGCAACTGCCCACCGCATTCGCCCAGTTCAATCAGGGTAAAAACCTGAATTACCTTGATTTTCAACAAAAAAACTACTATTTCGGTATCACCCTTGGCTATAATGCGAGTGATTATCGCATTTACCACTCGAAGGACTTTATCCGAAACGACTCCTTCGCTCGGGCAGAATCCGTAACAGGTCCGGGCTTCAACCTCGGGATTGTATCGAACCTGAAAGTGGGTGAATATTTTGACATCCGTTTTTTGCCCACGCTGTCGTTTACGGAGCATACTATCCGGTATTCCCCTCCTGGCCAAAATGGCCTTATTGTGAGTCGCCCAATTGAGTCGGTTTTGGTAGAATTGCCTTTCCATGTGCGTTACAAATCAGCGCCTTATCATGATTTTCGCCTATTCGTCATTGGTGGGGTAAAATACTCCTTTGACGTGGCAAGCGACTCGCGCACACGTCAAGCCGCAGGGTTGGTTAAAATTGCCCCAACAGACTTTCAGGTAGAATATGGTGCCGGCGTTCAGTTTTTCTTCCCGTACTTCATTTTTTCACCTGAATTTAAAGTCTCGCAGGGGCTAAACAACGTGCTGATTTTCAACGACCGATTGCAGCAAAGCACCGTACTGGAAAAAGTTTTGAGCCGCACGTTTACCATTTCGTTGCACTTTGAGGGGTAGGTTTTTGCCATCATTTTTATGAAGCAATATTTGACTAAAAAAAATGCCTGGCATCTATTTTGGATCATTCCATTGCTAAGTGCGTCAATGCACTTGAAAGTCTTTAGTACCGATTTGATTGGAAAACATCTGTGGCGCCAATCGCAGACCCAGATCAATATTCAGAATTTTTATCGGCACGATTTCAACATCCTTAATCCTCGTGCGAACGTTACCAATTGGGGGGAAACGACCATTCATCGCTTTGAATTTCCACTGATGCAATGGTGCATCGCAGGCGTTCACAAGGTTTTTGGCGAATCGATCACCATTACACGAATATGCCTTTTTCTCTTGGGCATATTGACTGTGTACGGCTTTTTTTTCCTGGGGAATGTCCTTTTTAAAGACTCCGTCGTTGCTTGGCTGCTTGCCTGGGCATTCAATTTTTCTCCACTCTTTTACTATTACACCATGAACCCCATCCCAGATAATCTGGCACTGTGCGGCAGTGTCTGGGGGATAGGATGGTTGTTTCGATATAAACAAAGCGAGAACCTCCTGCATGCTGTATATTCTGCTGTTTTTTTGATGGTGGCGGTACTCTGCAAGCTCCCATTTATCTTGTTTTATGCAACCGTAGGTGCGTATTTGATCAGTAGAGTGGTTATGGTTGGCCTTCGAAATTCGAGGAAATACCTTCTGGCTGGCCTCGTGTTTGTATTCTTTTTGACCCCGGCGGTAGCCTGGTATATTTGGGTAATTCCGAGCTGGGGCGACCATGGCCTTTTAAAAGGTGTATTTGGCAATCAAATCACCTGGGCCAAAGCGTTTTTGATATTGGAATACCACATTATAGAGATCCTGCCTAACCGTCTGTTAGGTATTGCTTCACTCCTTCTTTTTATCGCGGGCATCTTTTATGCTATCAAAAAGAAAGCATATCAAAAAAGCAATTTTTGGTTGTTGGCTTGTTCGGGCTTAGCGGCACTCAGCTATTTTGGATTTGAGTTGAACATGATTGAGGGAATTCACGACTATTATATGATGCCATTTCTGTTGCCGGTTTTTGTATTGGTCGGCTATGGCATAAAAAACCTGTGGTATGCTGGCGGCATAATCAAAACCTTTTCTATTGTTGTGCTCCTGTTGATGCCTGCACAGGCATATCTATATGTAGGCAATAGCTGGAGCATTGAAAGATCCGCTTGCAACCACGATTTGATTCTGTATCGGGATGCGCTCCGTGCCGCCGTTCCGGCCAATGAAATCTGCATCATGTTAAATGATAATTCATTACACATATTTCCTTATGCTGTAGACAAGCGCGGGCCGGTTTTTTTAGATGACAGCTTGCGGCCGGAATGGTTGGGAGACCTGATTCGGAGGGAGAAAATCCAGTACATGTATTCTGACTCTAGAAAAACAGATGAAGACCCTGCTTTCGTTCAGTACTTTGACAGTGTGTTGCTGGAATGTGGTACGGTTCGAGTAATTAAGTTGAAAACAGTTGACCAGTAACCTCCTAAATGAGGTATATTTGAATATCTGAGGGAATTGCATTGCGGTGCAAATTTTTAACGACCTCTCTTTTATTGTACTTTCGACAAAATTTTGATGACATGAAACGCTCCTCGCTTTTGCTCATCTATCTTTTCTTCGCGTGCCTTTCCTTTTCGCAAACACCTTCCCTTAATTTCTTGCTCAAAAGCGAATTCGCCGTGACATTCCCTGCCACACCCCAGGCAATTGTTCCCGATGCACAAGGAAAGCCCTATTTCTATCTCGCCGCAAAAGCGGGCGGTTTGCAGGTTTATAGTATTGATAACGAAGCAATTTCAGTATTAATAAAAACAATTTCAATTGCCCAATTAGCCAATCTTGAAGTGATGAACGCCACTCAACGCGACCATTTGCTTTACCTTTCATTGGGCAATTTTTTTGGGCAGGGAAATCTCCAGGCGCCTGGTCTGGCCATCCTAAATGTGAGCAATCCATCCAATCCAATAGTGCTCGATGTGTGGGACTCAGGTGTCGTGGTGCAAGGCAGCGGCGGTGTGACGGTTGACGGCGATTATGCCTATTTGTGCGCCATGAAACAGGGCATGATTATCCTCAATATTTCCAACCCTAACAGTATTCAGTACGTTTCAGAAATCGAACCCGACAAAAATTTCCCGGTGCCCAACCCAGACGAAGTGCACGAGCCTCGAGCACGCGGTGTGGCAATACGCGACGACCTGGCCTTCCTATGCTACGACGCGGGCGGCCTGCGTGTCATCAACATCGCCGACAAGGCCCATCCCGTGGAAACGGGTCGCTATATTAACCCCACGCCTTTTGTGCCGGCGGGAAAACAACAAGCATTCAACAACATTCTATTGGACGGAAACAAGGCATACGTAGCCGTGGATTATTGCGGGATGGAGATTTTGGACATCTCAGATACTGCAAACATTACTTCCCTTGGTTGGTGGAATCCATGGCAATGCGAAAGCA
Source organism: Saprospiraceae bacterium (assembly GCA_046160625.1). Taxonomy (GTDB): domain Bacteria; phylum Bacteroidota; class Bacteroidia; order Chitinophagales; family Saprospiraceae; genus M3007. Next base: position 18,132 of record JBJXGZ010000084.1, on the reverse strand, counting down.
TTGCTAACCTGTGGCTTGGAAGCCCTGGCCATACCAACCATTTGGCTTTTGATGCCGCGCAGCAATTGGTTTTCCTTGCTTCCGGACAAAGTGAACTGAGTGTAGTGGATGTTTCAAATCCGGCATTGCCAGTGCTGGCGGGTGGCTATGGGAGCCTGGATAATGGCATTGGAACCTGGGGAATGACACTTGATGACGACCGGGTATACCTAGCTTATATCACGGCTTTTATTCCTTTCGCAAGCAATTGGGCCGGGGTCAAGATTTTAAAATGGACCGCTAACACCAGCACAGCAGAACCCGATGTCTTTTTTAGTAAAAAGGTGATCCCCAATCCATTTTCAGAAGATTTCAGGTTTGAATTTGAATTAAAAACTCCTGCTGAACTACAGGCAGAACTCCTCGACGTACAAGGGCAACAAGTGGCGGAATGGCCTTTAAAAACTTTTATTGAAGGAAAAAACACGCTTTCGTGGCAGGGGCACATCCCGGCCGGCGTATATTTTTTAAGGTGCCGCTCGAAAGAATCAGGGTCAGTTCAAAGACTCGTAAAATTATAAGTAACGGATCAGGTTCTGCCCCGTCATTTCATCGCCTTTTTGGATTCCCATCAGCGAAAGTAAGGTCGGTGCGATATCAGCCAAGCGCCCATTAGAAAGCGATTCATTGCCCTTCAAATACGGGCTGACAAGAATGCAGGGAACGGGGTTCTTTGTATGGGCAGTATTGGGCGTACCATCATCGTTAATCATGAAATCGGAGTTGCCATGATCGGCAATTATGATACAGGCATAGCCTTTTTCGAGCGCAAGTGGCACAATTCTACTTAGGCATCCGTCCACCGTTTCGGCGGCTTTCATGGCCGCACTAAACACTCCCGTGTGCCCCACCATATCGGTATTGGCAAAATTCAGGCAAATAAAATCTGGGATATTTGCTTGAATATCAACCAGAATTGCCTGCGTAATCCCCTCTGCGCTCATTTCTGGTTGCAGATCGTACGTGGCCACTTTAGCCGAAGGGATCATGATGCGCCGCTCTCCGATGAAAGCATCTTCGCGCCCGCCAGAAAAGAAATAGGTGACATGGGGGTATTTCTCGGTTTCGGCAATACGTACCTGTGTTTTCCCATCTCGTTCCAACACTTCGCCCATGGTCATGCGCACGTCGTCTTTCTCAAACAGCACATGGACGTTTTTAAAGTCGTGATCGTAACGAGTCATCGTGACAAAATAAAGCGGCAGGGTTTTCATGCCAAAATCCAGGTTATCCTGTTGCGTGAGAACTTCTGTGATTTCCCGGCAGCGGTCGGTTCGGAAGTTGAAACAAATGACTACATCGTCACTATTGACTGTTGAATTTTGGCTATTGACCTTCATCGGTTTCAAAAACTCATCGCTCACGCCTTCTTCGTAACTTTTCCGCATAGCCGTGGGGAAATCCTCTACCGCTTCACCGACCCCATTCACGAGCAAATCGTAGGCGAGTTTGACCCGTTCCCAGCGTTTGTCGCGATCCATGGCGTAGTAGCGACCGATTACCGTAGCCAGCTCAATTCGTTTACCTTCAATATGTTGAAGTAAGTCTTCTATAAATGCCGCGCCGCTTTTCGGGTCGCAATCGCGCCCATCCGTAAAAGCATGGATTAAGACCCTAGGGCAGGCTTGTTCGGTTGCGATATCACACAGTGCTTTTAGATGTTCTATATGTGAATGTACCCCTCCATCGCTCACAAGGCCCATAAAATGGACTGTTTTGCTATTGGCTTTGGCATAATCAAGCGCTTCCAGCAAAGTTTTGTTTTGATGCAGCTCACGTTCCCGCACGGCTTTATTGATGCGGGCAAGTTCCTGCCAGATAATACGCCCCGCGCCGATGTTGAGGTGCCCGACTTCGGAGTTGCCCATTTGTCCATCGGGCAAACCCACATCCTCCCCGTGGGTGACGAGGGTACTATGCGGGTATTTTGCCCAAAGGCTGTCGAAATAGGGCGTATTAGCTTGAAAGATGGCGTCTGCTTCCGGTTTTTGGCCAATACCCCAGCCGTCGAGTATGAGGAGGAATGCTTTGTGGGTCATTATTAATTGTTGATGCTGGGATATGGTGATTTGTGGATTTGGACCGCGATTTGTGCTGTGTGAGGGCCTTTTGACCCTGCATTTTACCCTATTCCCTGTTTTTTGAATCCATTAAAATTGTAACAGGGCCATCATTCAGCAAAGATACTTTCATATCGGCTCCAAATTCGCCCGTTTGCACAGGCCGAGCGGATTCTTGTCGCAGGGTTTCGACAAATTTTTCGTACAATGGTATGGCTGTTTCTGGTCTGGCTGAACGGATGAACGAGGGGCGGTTGCCTTTCTTTGTGCTGGCAAAAAGTGTAAACTGACTCACCACAATCATTTCACCACCAATGTCTTGAATAGAAAGGTTCATCAGTCCGGCTTCGTCGGAGAAAATGCGCAGCGCTGCGATTTTTTTGCAAAGCCACATAATGTCTTCTTCGGAGTCGTCGTGCTCAATACCAAGCAAAATAAGCAGACCCATGCCTATACTTGCTTTTTCAATGCCCTCAATCGTGACGGAGGCTTTGGAAACTCGTTGGATGACACTGCGCATGATTGACGGGTTGTGAATTTTTGCTGCAAAAATATCAAGTCTTCGCACCTTTGGCCGAAACGAAAAACAAATCCTTCTTCCGTCCTAAAATCTTTTAGCAGATTCCCGTGGCTCGCAAAAACAAACTTAAAAAATTCGCCGAAGTGCTCTCATTTCCAAATGTTTATGAGTGCTACAATATCCAACAAGCTCAGCTTGTCGGAGCCGGCATGATTCCCGTGGATCTGAAAGGGAAATGGGCTAAGGAGCATTTCAAAAACGGAAACCCAATTACCCTGGAACTTGCTTGTGGCGGTGGTGAATACGCAGTTGGCTTGGCCCAGCATTTCCCGCAACGCAATTTTATTGGTGTAGATGTTAAAGGCAACCGTCTTTGGAAAGGAGCAAAAACCGCGCTCGAAGCTGGCCTGACAAATGTTGCGTTTTTGCGCACACGCATCGAAATCATTGACCATTTCTTTGCCCCAGGCGAGATTGCCGAAATTTGGATCACCTTTCCCGACCCTTTCCCGCGAGCCAGTAAAGAGAACCGACGCCTCACTTCTGCTTATTTTCAGGAAAAATACAGACAGATACTTCAGCCCGGAGGCCTGGTCCATCTAAAACACGATGATCCGGATTTTTATCAATTTACGCTGGATGCCATTGCCCAGGATGAGCGCAACACCTTGATTTTCAAGAATTCGGACATCTATGCGGCTCCATTGCCTTTTCCCGAACTTAGTATTCAGACGCTCTATGAGTCATTTCACCTTGCCGCCGGGAAAACGATCAAGTATATTCGGTTTCAGATTTCCTGAAAAAAGAAAAGCCTCAAAGAGAATCATCCCTTTGAGGCTTTTTGGTTGAAGATCAGATGCTTACTTCTTTGCTGCGAGTGAAACCTGAAGGTCAAACTCGTCGTAGATGGTTTTGTCGCCCAAACCATCGAAGAAAGAACCTGAGCCGTAACGCATATTAAACTCCGAACGGTCAATCGTGATTTTACCAGAAGCATTCACCATACCATTGGCTTCTGCCACATTGGCAAAGAATTTCACTTCTTTCGTAGTTCCTTTGAGCGTAAGGTTACCCAAGATTTTGTAGTTGCCTTTCGTGTCTTGTGGAATTGCTTTTGTAATCACAAACGAAGCCGTTGGATAGGCCGCAGCACCTAAAAAGTCGTCGCTTTTAAGGTGACCAACAAGTTTGCCAGCATATTCGCCTTCTAGATCCGTGCATGTGATGCTGTTGATATCAATATCAAAAGAACCACCTGTTACCCGACCTTCGTCAGTAGTAATTGTGCCATTTTTGATTTTCACAGTACCGGTATGCTTGCCAGTCACTTTATAGCCCGTCCAAACCACAACACTATTCTGTGTGTCAACTTTGTAGTTTGATGGGACTTTCGCGGCCATTACCAGCAGCGCCAAAAGGGGGAGAAAGAGTAGCTTCTTCATGTGAGCAAAAAAAATTTAGGAATGATGAAAATTTTGAATTGAGGCCTTGAGAACGCAAAGACAAGAAAGATGTTCAAAATATTGGTGTTAAAACACTTAGTTTAACGGTGGCTTAACAGCCAATCGGAATTTTTCAAAACATAATTTTTTTTTTCGGCAAGGAATTTTACCTTTGCGCCTCTTAATTTTGAGTGTATTCAAATTTCGATACAATGAAAGAGTTGGAAGCCATAAAATTCGTTCATCAGCAGATGCTGGCTGCACCGAATTTCCCAGATTTCAAAACGGGCGATACCGTTGTTGTTACCTATAAAATTGTAGAAGGTGACAAAACCCGCGAGCAAGATTATCGCGGCGATGTGATCCAAATCAGTGGTCACGGCCTTACTAAAACATTTACCGTCCGCAAAATTTCTCATGGCGTTGGTGTAGAGCGTATTTTTTCATACTCTAACCCCAATGTTTCAGATGTACAAGTTGTTAAACGTGGTCGTGTACGCCGTGCTCGCCTCTTCTATCTGAGAGGGTTGGTGGGTAAAAAGGCTCGCATCAAGGAATTGAAGAAAAGCGTTGCGCATTAATTTACGAAGCGCCCGTATACTTTATGCCAATCGGGGCTGTCACAGTTTGTGACAGCCCCGATTGTTTTTTTGCGATATGGTGAATCGGCTTAGGGCTTATCTTTTATTGGAAAAGTTCTTTTCGTAAGATTCCCAAGGGGTCTTTTTGTGACTATCCGAACCAAAATAGTTGATAATTGCCTCCATCTTGGCAGCATCTTGATAGCCGGGCACAGGCTGAATGAGTTGTTGGCTTTCGTCTAAGAACACTACGGTTGGGAATGACAGGCGGTTGTTGAGCCATAGTGCCGCAAGTTCATGATAGCCGCGAGAGCCATTTTTTTTGAATTTATATGTTTTGTCCTTGAATACAATGTCCTGCTCCTGCTCGGCATTGAACTTAACCGGATAGTAGTGTTCATTTAGGTATTTCGCGACCGTGGCATCCACAAAAGTGGTGGAGTCCATGTGCTTACACCAGCCACACCAATCTGTGTACAGGTCCAAAAAAATCTTTCGTTTCTCCGTCTTGCTTTTTTCCAGGGCTTGTTCAAGGGTCATCCAGTTTACTTTGCCGCGTTCAGAGGATTTAAGCGGGCTTACCTTTTGTTTGGTGCCTGTCGTGCCGCCTTTTGCGGCTGTAGCGTTGGTAGGGGGGGCATAGGTAGCCGGACGATTCGCTTGGGAATCTGAAGGACGTACTGCTCTGTCTTGAGCGGATTTTTTCACCGTTGCGTTGCCGTAGGTAGTATTGGCAGAGCGGTTTGGGGAAACCTGAGGAGTTGTGTTGCGATCATTGGCCTGGGCAGATGAGGCGGCAGGGTTTGTCTTGGATCCCTTTGGAGCATTTGTACTGGGCGCAAGCGTTGTTTGCGGAGTGATGCCGCTTCCATTTCGCCCCTTAGTGCCTTGGGCTAAAAGCACAGAGCATGAGAGGCTGAGGAGTATTAAAACTAAAAGGAGTCTGCTCATTAGACGATTTTGTAAATTTGGATCGGAGTATTCGTGAACAAAAGTAGCACGACTGAAACTGAAAAACCTACAAGCGTCACCCCTCATCTGCTTACTTTAAAAGAACTTTAAGGAAAAGACAGCTCCTTCAAGAATTGGGCTGTTTAGGAAGGCTTAGTTTTAACTGTTCAATCCGGCGTTTGTCTGCAATGGTGATAGTGAGTAAAAACCCGTTCCATGCCACCTCTGTGCCAATTAAGGGAATATCGCCGCGTATTTCCAGGGCAAGTCCGGCGAGCGTATCTGAGGTGCCGCGTACGGCATCAAATGTGCCTGGGGGGAGGCCTGAAAGGCGGCACACATCATTCAAAAGTGTCTGACCCTCAAACAGATAGTTGAAATCATCTATCTTACGGTAGCGGATCTCGCTTTCCTCGTCAAACTCATCACGGATGTCGCCGGTTACTTCTTCCAGAATATCTTCCATGGTGACTATGCCTGCAATACCTCCATATTCGTCTACAACTACTGCCATGTGCATTTTTTGGTCCTTAAATTCTTGAAGCAGTTCACTACCGCGTTTTGCTTCTGGCACCATGAGCACATTGGTTCGAATAAGCAGTTGCCACTCAAAGTTTTCATCCTTGTCTAAATGCGGTACCAGGTCTTTCACATAAAGGATACCCGTAACGTTGTCTAAGTCTTCGTCGTGCACTGGCAAACGGGAAAACTCCGACTGACGCACCACTTCTAGCAGTTCATGAAATCCTGTTCTGAAATCTATAGACACCACTTTAGAGCGTGGCTGCATAACTTGTTTTACGGTAACATCACCAAATTGGACGATGCTTTTAAGCAACTCCAATTCGCGCTTTTCGCTGGCGGCACCGGTGCCCTCGGAGCTATTTGTATCTATCGTTTTGCCATGCCCCGGTGCTTCAGTAATTTTTTCTTTTTGAGTAAAAACCTTGAAAACGGCCCTCCAAAAAAAGGCGAACCACCACAGACGCTTTAATAAAAGCGCAGCACGCCCCAACTTGTTTTTTTGAAAACCAAGTTTTTGCATGCCCCAAATAAGGAGAGATAGGCCAAATGCTAAGACCGTCCCTAATACGCCCCAAACAAACTTGGGAGAAAGATCACTCCACTCCGAAAGCCTAAAAAGCCATTCATTGATTTCTCGTGATTCATATACATAAAATGCAACAATAACCCCCAAAAGAGAGATCAGGAGTATTCTGGCCAGTAAAAGTGAAGCTAAATTCGGGCGGATTTCAATGCTCAAGGAGGAGGCTCTTCGAGCAGCGAGGCTATCCTCATTGCGCAACGCGTCGAGATCATGAGACGAAATACTAACCAAAGCTCGCTCGACCAACAGGCAAAGAAAATATAGCAGGAAAATAAAAAGTAGCCAGCCCATAGGTTTGGTTGGAGGCTGTCTTTAAAGTTGATGAAGGTTTATAGGGTTTATAAAGATTGATTCCGAACCCAGAAAGCAGGAAATTCCCGTCATTGAGCAATATTATCAACCCTATAAACCCTATAAACAATCATCAACCGTCTTAGACGATCGCCTCGATTTTAGAACGGCAAATCATCGCCTTCGGTAGCCGGAGGGGCATCTACAGGCATAGAGGATGGAGCGTCTGCCGCTTCGGCGCCACGGTTGCTAGGCATTACCGCTGGCTCGCTGTTCGGAATACGGCTTTCGTAACCGTTACTACCTCCTTCGCGTTTGTCGAGCAGACGGAAGGTGAGCGCAACGATGTCGGTCAGGTTTTTTTCTACGCCCTCTTTGTCAGTGTATTTCCGATAAGAGATTTTGCCTTCGACATAAACCGTGCTGCCTTTTTTCAGGATTTTGGCACGGTCTGCAAGGTCGCGCCACGCTATGACATTGTGCCATTCTGTTAGGCTCTGCCAGTTGCCATCTTTGTCTTTGTAGTTTTCATTTGTGGCAACAGAGAAACGGGCCACAGGAGTGCCGTTTTCCAATGTGCGGATGTCTGGATCGCCGCCGAGGTGACCGACGAGGGTTACTTTGTTAATCATAAGCTTGGTAATTTTGTTTAAACGTGATTTGATTGAAAAGTTCAATTCAAAGTTAGCACAATGTTTTGTAAATAACAATCAATCACCCTTGGAAAAGCAATATTTTTTTTCAATTCTTTTCGGGCAATTCGCTCACAGCCTTCAAACAACGGATTTTGAAAAACCGCGGCAGGAACATCGTCGGCCAGATCAATTTCAAAAAAGATCGCCGTTACTGCCTGGTGGGTTAGCAATTGTTTGAATGGCGCCGACTCCCGAATGCTCTCAACACCAAAATCTAAGGCTTGAACCGGGCCTTCAGCCTGTGGGAATTCCCATAGCCCGCGCCAAATATCCTTCCCCATGCGCTTTCGCACGAAGACATGCCCTTGATGGTTGATGACCAGAAAATGGAAAAGCCGCTTCTTTTTGACCAATCCTTTTGATTTCAAGGGCAGTTCTGCCACCTTATCCATCAAAAATGCCTGGCATTCAGATCGAAGGGGACAGTCCGGGCAGCGCGCTTGCTGTGCCGTGCAACAGCTCGCCCCAAAATCCATTATGGCCTGATTGTATGCCGCAGGACAACTGGAGTCAAGCAAGTTTTGAGCGAGTGCTGCAAATTGTTTTTGCGCAGCAGAGGTGTCTGTAAGCGTTTCAATGCCAAAAAATCGAGCCAACACCCGGTAAACATTACCATCTAACACTGCGCGGGGAAGCCCATAAGCGAAGGAAGCAATAGCAGAAGCGGTATAAGACCCAACCCCTTTTAGTGCCCGGATGCCCTCATAAGTATTGGGGAACACACCATTAAGTTCATTGGCAACATGCTTGGCTGAAGCGTGAAGGTTGCGTGCGCGGGAATAGTAGCCAAGCCCCTCCCAAAGTTTCATCACATCATCTTCCGGGGCATCGGCAAGCTTCCGAACATTGGGATATTTCGCTGCGAATTTTTGGTAATATGGCAAACCCTGCTCCACACGGGTTTGCTGCAAAATAATTTCGGAAAGCCAGATTTTGTATGGGTCGCGTTCGCCTTTCCAAGGCATAGGGCGAGGATTTTGCACGGACCAGTCCAATACGTTTTTTCGAAAAAAGGCAATTAAGCGGTCACTAACAGGGGAAGTCTTGTCAAGCATAAGTTGCTACGAGATCTATTAAATCTTCTAAATAGCGTCGTTTCACAGGTTCACGCAGCAATTTATTGGTGCGTGTATGAAAACGGTGAGCGCTTAGAAAACTGACTTGGAGGCGATTCCATGATTGCTCGTCATTAATGAGGTTGTACGTTTGAAGCTCTTCAAAAAGCGTTTCACCAATGGCAAAAAAATCGTCGCGTCCGAGATAATCGAGGTCTGCATCGCAGAGGATTTCTTCCAGGAGCGTGCTGGGCGATTGAGGTATTTTTGTGGACATAACCATCGCGCAGATACATTCTATATCTGCGGGCTTGTAGCCGAATTTTGGCAACGCTTCCCGAACTAAAATACAGCCCTCTGCCTCATGCCCGGCATGTTTGTTTTTGACAAAACCAGCATCGTGAAAAAGGGCTGCGGTTTTAACCAGCACCCTGTCATGTTCGCTCACACCCTCGCTATCGCAGAGCTCCGCCGCCATTTTCAGGACGTCAAGCGTATGGTGTAACCCATGGTACACCAATCGGTCAGAAAGCTCGTCGCGGAGTTTGGTAAGGATAAATTTCTTGGCAGCGCGATAATCCATGTGTGGTGTGCAGTCGTCAATCGGGTTTAAAGAATGGGAGTAACGCAGCCAGTTTTAAATTGTTGGTCGGAGCGCAGCCCAAAAATGCGGGTTTTCTCAAAACTTGTGTGGTTCGCTGAAAAATATTTTCCCCAACCAGCCAATTTTGTGCCGAATTGAAAATCAACACGATACTTTTCAACACCTTTGCGTCAAAGTGCGGCTTTCTCAATCGGGGATAAATTTCCTGCTTAGGCAATTCCTCTGAAAGAGCATTCCAATTCTCTTAACAATCAATCTAAGTTTCTGATTATGAACTTAATGGACATCCTTCAAGGACAAGTTTCCGATGAGATGCTCGGCCAACTCTCTGAACACATTGGTGCAGCGCCCGAACAAACAGCCCAGGCAACCAACAGCATTTTTGCCACGCTGTTGGGCGGACTAGCCAACAATGTCACCGACCAAGGCGGCCTCTCTGCCCTTGGTGCCGCGCTTGACCGTGATCATGACGGTTCCATGCTCGACGATCTCGCAAGTATGGTGGGTGGAATGCTGCAGGGCGGTGGCCAGGATTCAAGGGCTACCAACGGAGTCGGCATGCTCAAACACATCCTCGGCGACCGCCAGGAAGTAGCCGCGGAACAAATTGGCCAATCTTCCGGCCTGAGTGCAGGTCAGATAATGAAACTCCTGCCTATCCTCGCACCGATCGTAATGAGTGTACTGGGTAAAACCAAAAGTTCTGGTGGACTTGACCTCGGTAGCCTTGCAGGTGTGCTCATGGGCGGTGCGCAACAAGCGCAGCAACAAAGTGGAATGGGCGATTTGCTTGGCAATATCCTTGGATCTGTGCTCGGCGGCGGCCAACAGCAGCAACAACCACAACAACAAGGTGGTGGCTTGCTCGGTGGTTTACTGGGCGGGCTTTTTGGGAAAAGATAATTTTTGCAAGTTAGACTGTCTGATAATAAAGGCGCGGGCCTCGCAACTTGCGAGGCCCGCGTTGTTTTTTATTTAACGGCTGATTACAAGTTTACCGGAAGTATTTGATGCACCCGGAATGACATACCAATACATTCCTTCAGAAAACTCATTTAAGGGCAGTTGGAGACTGGTTTCGCCTTGCGGCAATTCAACGTCTTTTACCATTTGCCCCAGGGTGTTGAAAAGCAGGAAATGGGTGTTTATACCATCAATCCCTTGGTACTCAATCGTTACCGATCCGTTGGTCGGGTTTGGATAAACCCAGAGAGGCTTGCTTTGAATTGGGCTTATAGGCTGAATCACGCTCACCGTAGCCATGCACGGCACCCCCGGATTATCTATTGGCCCAAGGCGATAGTTAGGGAAAGAAGGTATAGAAGATCCAGTAGGGGTTTGAAACTTTACCCCGCGCTGCTCCACATTGCAGGCAATGCCCGGGTCATCTGGATTATGTATGACATGATAATACCGGGTATCACCCCCAGCATTGATATATATCTTACAATCAGGCCCCAATTGACATGCCCAAAACATTGTTGGGAATGGATTGGCATTGCCATCCCATTCGGCCACTTTTGTTTGGGTGGCACTTATGTCAGGAGCAAATACATCCAATTGGTACAAGGATTTTCGGCAAGACAGGTATAAATATCGGTTGTTGGGGGAGACCGCACAACCTATCTCTCCGACAAGTTGATTCCCATACTCAAAGTGTATGGTATCAAATTGCGTAAACACCCCTGCTTCACGGTCAAAAGAATAAACCATCACAGGTTTGTATCGGCAAGTGCGGTACAATTTGCTGCCATCTGGTGAGAATACCATTTGGCCAAGCCCTTCTCCTTGAGGGTCTGGCAGGATACCGATGGTTTGTTGGAATGTGTCAACAATACCTTGACCTGTAAATTTAAAGATGTAAAACTGGTTGCTGTTCCTCCGAGGTGTGACCAGCCACCAGTCCTTACCGTTGGCGTGCTTCACTGCAACAATCTCCGCTCGTGCCAAAGTGTCCGACATTAATACCGTATTTTTTTCGATGACCTTGCCCTTTCCGCCATTTTGTTTCATATCAACTATGGTGTAGTAGAATTTATCAAAAATAGCATCGGTAGGATTTGAAAATAAAACAAATCGCTTGTGGAACAGATAGAACAAACCAGATGAATCAGGTACTGGCAGGATGACCGAGTTGCCGGGGCCACCCGCATAACCATCGTCGTAGGTCATACACCATAAGGTATGGGAAGACCCAGGATTGATGTTGTCTCCATTTTCCAGCACCTCGTCGTCTGCTCCGGCTATAACGCATCCATTAGTATAAAAAAGCAAATTCCCTGTTGAGTCGCAAATGCTTGAGTTGGTTGTGAACATATTATGTTCTCTAAAGTGATACGTCGGTTTTGGCGGGCGAAAATTGAAATCTAGCAGGCTACCGCCATAAGTAGTGTCAAAAGTTTGGTTTTCATTACCCAAGACCCAGATATGATCGAATTTCTGGGCATAAAGGAAAATCGGGAAACAGGACAACAAACAAATTACCTTCAACGATTTCATAGCAAATATAAAAAGGGATACCCCATGCCCTTGAATAAGCATAAGATATCCCAAGTGAAAAAAATGAATTAACGGCTGATTATGAGTTTGCCGGAAGTATTTGATGCGCCAGGGATGACGTACCAGTACACACCTTCTGATAACTCCCTTAATGGAAGTTGGAGACTGCCTTGGCCATCAGGCAACGAAATGTTTTTTACAACTTGTCCCAAAGTATTGAAAAGCAAAAATTGGTTGTTTGAGCTGCCAATACCTGAGTATTCTATCGTTAACGAGTTGTTGGCTGGGTTGGGATAAATGCGAACGGACAGGACATCTTGTTTGTTCCTTTGCGACCGCTCTTCAATCCCACAAATTGAGATATCATCATAGTCTGCAAGCGTTCCCTGTACCAATTGAAGCATTGCCCTTGCCCTCAACACCGCTTCTCCATCAGAGAGGGGGCAAAGCTCGGCAATACCCTCTAACGATGTAATTTGTATTTCTGAAAATTCGAGATTCCCAATCGCTATAGTTTGCAGGAATATCTGGTTGACCAACTTTTCATTGACTTGATAAGATGCATTGCCAGTCAACGCATTGTTCAACGTCCAAAGATTGGCTGCTGCTGTTGCGCGGCTACCTTCGCTCATCGCACCTAACTGGCGGATGCCTACTTGTACATCGGCGTAACCAGAAAGCCCGTTGGCCTGGACCTGGGACAAGAAGGTGGAAACGTGCGTATTGCCGGGGTAGGGGTTGCCTTCTTCTATTACAAGTTCGTAAAAGCGTCGCTGTGAAAGCCATTGATTGGCGGCCTGATATGTTGCGCCTCCAAGTGCTCCTTTCATGATCTTGAAATCCAACGGATAGTCAGAAGGCGAGGGCGATGCAGGCAGCGGGGGACAAGTAGTGGGGAAACCGCAATCAAAGGATGGCGATGGAATTGCGACATCTAAAAACCAGGCAAAAGGAAGCCAAGCATCAGGTAAGAAATCAGAGTTTTCATTGGCATCAACTGTAAATTGTGAATGCAAATCTGCCCCGATACCCGCCAAAGCACCAGTTCCTTCCCACTTATTTCCCCGATGCACCTGTCCTCCCGTCACTGCATCCGTACCAAGCAGCAATCCTGCTTCAGAATTGTCTTCCATGGTGTTCCCACCAATATCTGCCTTGTTTTTCCCGGCCAGCATCCCCTCAAAGTGCAGGCCGCGAGCTGGGCCAGTAGCATGGTTGCAAAGCACACTGGCTCGGCTTGCGTGTACAGCGTAGATACCATCGTTGTTGCCTCCAGTACCAAATACTGAGTTACAATTAAGTACATTGCGGTCGCCACCTTCAATCTTGATACCAAAGAGGGTGCCGTTACCGGAGAGGTTTACATTGTTTTGGGTTACTTTTATGCGATTGGCCACTCCGATTTGTATGCCTGTCGCACCTTCTTCCATCGTAACATGGTTATTAACAACAAAACCCTCTTGTTGCGGGAACATTTCTTGCCCACCGTTGGCGATACCTACGCCTGTGGGGTTTCCTACCATGTGTACTATGTTATTGTCAATACTTGACTGCCCCGGCAAGCCTGACTGATAAAATACCGAAATGCCCCGCTCAGAAGCAGATATATTGTTCCAATAGATGTTGTAGGCTTTATTCCCTCCGCCTCCGGCGATGATGCCGTTGGTCATATTTCCCATTTCGCAACCTGCTACATCTATCGAGCCGCCCAACACATTTATCCCTGTATGGCAATTGTCCATGACAACTGGGTCAGGGGCAATGCCCGTGAAGCTGCCTTTCACATCGGCCTTTCCAAAACTTGAATACACAGCAATTCCCGTGAGAAACGGGCCGGGGTAGCTAGCAGGCCTTGCTTCTCTAGTGATGTTGGTAAATATCGCGTCGCGCACGGTTATGTCGGTGTGCTCGGCGAAGATGCCGTAGTGGAGATTGGAGAATTCGTTCGTCAAGCCGAACACGGGGTCATTGTCAATGCTAAGGCCGCCGACGAGGTCTTTGGCATAGATACCCGCAAAGCCTTTTGTATCAGGAGGTGGCTGTTGTCCCGCTCCCCATGTCGGCTTCAAGCCATTGCCCATCGTGACAAATCTGTTTCCGAGTGCAGTGATGTCGTGCGCATCCGTGCCTTCTGGCGCGGTCCGGATACCGAAATTGTTGTTCACGAATTTACAGGATTGGACGTTCGCGATGCCACCTTTCTGAACGTTGACGGCAAACTGTGCGTCCGCCACGGAGGTCATCATATTCATTTCGAGCGTGGCGCCATCGCGTACGGTGATACCTTTCCACATGGTGGAACAACCTTCTATTTGGATGTGGGGCATTTTTACTGTACTGCCAGGAGCGATTTCTAATTCTGCACCTGATGCAAAAAGAAGTTTTTTGTTTTCACCAAAGGAATAAGGGGCCGCCCATCCAGGGGTTGAAGAGGGATTCATAGTCAATTTTCCACTGATTATCAAGGGGTTGAAAAATTTCCAGGTCGCCGTGGCGTATAAGGCAGAAAAACTGGTGTTATTGACTTGAATATAGGGTCGAATATCGAGAGTCTGTTTTTTTTCACCCTCTCCATCTCCGGTATAAATAGATACTCGAACTGTAGACTGAAATAGAGTTAGCCCGCCTAAATACTTTAATTTAAATTTCAAAGTTTTTGCTTCAGAAGCTACGAATGGAAAGAACACTTCATTTTCACAATTTGGCGTGACAGGGTCGGTTATTCTAAATTCTTTACTGCTACTAGGTAGTGTTACTATACAATTGAAGGGCGACTCCGAATCAGGCTCGAATTCGATCTTAGTACTTTCGTCTCCAGAAATCACTACTCTGAAATTCCTATCAATCTCCTCGTTATTGTTAAAAAATGTTGCTGTCACTGTTACGATATCACCCTCACTTCTACAGTTTAGAACTGGGTTTGGGTTTTCGAGATTGATACCATAAGACATTGTTCCGGTAGGTGGGCAAATAAAATCAGAATCAAAAGAAGGGTTTTGAATTTGTAAACATGGGCACTTAATGGTGTCAAAAAATTTCTTCATGCAAATAATGTCACATGATGTAAAATGGTAGTCCCCTCCTTGGTAGCACATAAGAGGATATGGTGTACTTGGGTCATTATCTGTACAAGCTGGGTGACAAATTGTCGGATTAGGATCATTCAAATGATCCAGTCCAAAAGTGTGCATAATTTCATGTCCAAGGGTTTTTCCTTGCATATTGGCTGCAGTGACAATGACTACATTGGCATGGTCGAATACTCCTTCTTCGCAAATCACACCTCCGTCCATATGCCCCGCATACTCCAACATTCTGCCAGAAAGTAGAATGATAATATCCTTGGATATACATTTTTTGTCGCCAAATTTCCAACGATTTCTAATATTGGTTGCCCAATTTGTTTTATCAGGGTTGAACGATGAATTACTTAGGATAGTTTCAGAAAATTGGACCAATCGGAATTCTGTTACATAGCCCAAATTTGACAATTTGAATTCCAAATTATCTTTCATATCTTGAAAGATGTCTTCTGCTTTCATTCTTACAACATCCATATCTGGGCCATAAGCACTAACAAATTCTTCGTCTACCATCATAACACATTCAATTTTGGCAGAAAAGCACATGTCTACAGCTCCTACATTATAATTGAAACAATTTTGAGTTTGTTGGGCAAGTAGCCGACTGGATGCCATTACTAAAAAGAGTAAAATTAGCGCCGTGAGCCGTGAGCCGTGAGCCGTGAGCCGTGAGCCGTGAGCCGTGAGCCGTGAAGGATAAGAACATTTGTTTCATTGTTGGAAAAATTAAATTGTGAAAAAATCGGTTATTATGCCCCTAAGATAAGCAAGTATTTTATAAAGTATCGAGAAACAAATGTTAAATTTCGCGAGTAGGTTGCAATATCAAATGAATGGGTTGTTTGATTGAGTGAGTTGATCTTTCCCGAATTCTTCCTCTGCCCGAATAATAAAATAAAAGCCACGGCCCTACAAATTAAGGCCGTGGCTGGAAACTTTTTTATGCTGAGCACTACCATCACCTCGCCACCATCAATTTCCGCACCGCCATTCCTTTGTCCGTCAATACTTGAAGCACATAAACCCCGGCCGGAAGTGCTTCTATTTCAACTTCAAATGTGGAGGTCAAAAGCCTTTTTTCCCACACCGTTTTCCCAAAAACATCAAATAATAGCGCCTGAAGCGGATTTGCACCAATCACGCTGACTTTCGCTTGGGAATGAGCCGGATTGGGCGATATTTCCAGTTGAACTTGCTGGAAATCTAGGTTCGTTGTTTTACTCGTGAAATTGACAAGAAAACAATAGGTATCCGTACAAGTCCCTGCGAAATTGCTGATTTCCAGACATATCTGATAGATCCCGGGAGCGGGGTAGGTATGTGTTATGGTGTCGAAAACACCCGGATGCAACGGGGATCCATCTCCAAAATTCAAGCTGGAAGCCTCGGCATTTAGGGACAGGTTTTTAACCAGAATTGTCGTCCCGGAGAGGATTTGGACCTCAAATTGTGCCTTGCATTCCGGGTTTTCACAACAGACGCCTTTGGTCCAGGATCGCACACCTCCATAATTAATAGCATTACATTCATTATCATAGGTGACCTCATCGCAGCCGCACACGGGGTCATATATCTCGAAGCAAATTGTGGAAGAGTCAATCCAGGCAGGATTCACGCATTCATTGGGGCAGAGGCCGGGAGTCCAGGCGGTAATTCCATTGTAATAAAATGCTACACATTCATTCGGGTAAGTGATCCCGTCGCAACCGCACACCGGGTCGTACACCGCTGGACAAAGTATCGTCGGGTCAATCACGGTCGGGTCCACGCAGAGTTGTCCAGCCACGATAATTTTTTTGCAAAAAGTCCCGCCACATTGCGTTCCGTCGGCAAAAAGCCCGGAAACGGTCAGGCATACGTTATACTCACCAGGGTCGAGGAAATTGAGTGTCGGCGCTTCTTCCATGGACGTTTGGCCATTTCCAAAGTCCCAAAACCAACTGCTGATGATGCCACCAGGAAATACGGATTGGTCCGTAAAACTCCAAACAGTGAGCGAACCGCCTGTATTCTCTCCATAAAAATCAATGAAAAGGTTGTTACAAATACTGCCACAAACTCCTGGCTTCCAGGATGTAACGCCGCCGTAATTAAAGGCATAACAGGAATTATCATAGGTCACGCCATCACAGCCGCACACCGGAATAAAAGCCAACGGACAAGGTACAGTAGAGTCAATCTGGGTTGGCTCTACGCAAAGCGCAGAAACATCGAATGCCTTACAAACCGTGCAAGTCTCGGGGCTGAAATCGCCCGTTGGGTAAGTGGCACAGAGGGTATGCCTGCCTGGTTCATCAAAAAGATGTACAAAATCAAGCCCCGAACCGGTGGTTGCGCCTCCATCAAGCGACCAGTTTACATAAAAAAAGAAAGGAGGGTCAATGGCGCCAAAATCGAATTCCGCGTGCAGGATAGTCCCATTCAAATCGTATTCGAATTCATACAGGCAATTGTCAAAACAGTCATTCGGGACGGTTACAATTTGACAATAAGTTCCTTCACAAATCTGTCCATTGAGGCCAACAGCTTTTACCTTGAGGCACACGATATAATTGCCCGGAACGGCGTAAACATGTGTGGGGTGCTGCTCAGTGGAATTGTTGCCATCTCCGAAATCCCAGGCCCATTCGAGAATTTGCCCATTAGACATAGTGCTTTCATCTTGAAAAGAGACGGTGGTGGAATGCGTAATAAGAAAGTCTGAGAACTTGACAGCAAGCGAATTACAGTCGCCAGCAGCGCATTCACCCGCTGTCCAGGACGTGACCCCACCGAAATTGAGGGCTTCACATGAATTTCCATAGGTCACGCCATTGCAGCCACAAACCGGGTCGAAAAGGGTGATGCAAACGGCATTGAGATTGATGAGCGAAGAGTCCACACAGTCTGTTTGAGCTCGTAGCGGGTTGGGGTTAGGGGTAGCGGCGAGAAAGCAAAGGAGTGCAATTAATCGGAAGAGATTGTTCATATTGTTCAATTTTAAAACATTAAAAAAACGGATTTGGGAAGCAAGACGGAGGCCCGGTTTCAGCCCGTTGGGTTAAGCCTTGTTTAAGATTCGTTAAAATGGCGGAACGTGCTACAAGAAAATACGGTATGACTGAAACTGGCAAAAAATGCCTGTAATCATTCTACTTTTGCACCCGCCTTTATTCCTGGAGAACCCGGATGACGGGAGACCTCGGAGGTTTTTGAAAACCTCCG
>JBJXGZ010000083.1:0-36872 GCA_046160625.1 Saprospiraceae bacterium | reverse complement strand
CTCGGAGGTTTTTAAAACCTCCGAGGTCTGCGAATCGAAAACTACCCGTTGGCTCAAATGAAATTGGCGAAACGACGTTATCCGGGGCTTTCTGCCGAAAAGGGGCTGGGATTGAATCCAAGGCGGTAACTTTGTGAGGAGATTTTCAAAACAGGTTTTCATGTTTTGGCGTCAAATATCATGACAGCAGAAATTTAACCACAGGTTTAGTATTGAAAAACCACAACATGGAATTCCCTTTCGACACATTATTGTTTAAACGAGCCATCTCAGTCGGCAACATACTTTGGCGAAAACACGCGCTAGAAAAAATGATAACTAGGGGCATAAGTCGAGATGAGGTAATAAATGTTATGGAAAATGGAGAAGTGATTCGACAATATTTTGAGGACAGGCCATTTCCCAGTGCGCTAGTTTTAGGCTTCCCCGAAAACCGTGCAATCCATGTTGTTGTTTCATTTGATGAGACCGCCGAACAGATTTTTGTTATTACAGCGTACGAACCCGATTTGACCATTTTTGAACCCGATTTCAAAACAAAAAAGAATTGATTATGAGCCATATCCCATCTAAATGCCCCATTTGTGGAGGAAAAGTAGCGTCCGGCAAAACCACATTCACTGTTGACCTAAGCTCTGGCGTAGTGGTGGTTCGAAACGTACCTGCTTTTGTATGTACGCAATGTGGCGAAGAGTGGATTGATGATCCGACCACAGTAAAATTGGAGGCTATTGCTGTCAGAGCAAAAGAGCAGAACACGCAGATAGAGGTGATGGCGATGGGTTAAGGATTAGGCGCCCCCATAGATGTTGGCGAGAACGCCAACATCTATGGCTGAGTGAGTGGCAAAGCTTGAACAAGGAATAAAAAAAATATCTCCCAAGCGATTGTTGCAAACTGAGACGCCCAAAATAAAATAAAAACAAATCTTTAAGATGGCAAATTTTCCATTTCAAGAAATACTCTTATTAATTCTTGGTACACTGAGTACATTCTTAATATGGCGTGTTCAATACCAAAAGGATAGGTTGAGATCTATAGAAAATCAATTATCCGATAAAAAATATAAAACATATTCTGACCTATTAAACTTATTTTTTGATATAGTAAAAAGTAATAAAACTGGAGATAAAATCTCATCTATAGAGATTGCAAATCGTATGTATGCTATCAAGGCAGGAATTTTTTTATATGCACCAGATGAAATTTTTAAGAAATACACACTTTGGATTACATCACTGAATGACAATCCGGGCCATTTTAAAATATTTTATGAGATTTTGCTCCTAGCTAGAAAAGATATGGGCAACACAAAAACTCAAATTTCCCTTGATGAATTCATGCTTTTTTGGATGCAGAATACTGAAGAGTATGCAACATTTAAGAAAACTTACGGATGGTAAATTCATCCAATTCAAGCATTCACTCACAACATTTTCAATGCGACCACTCCTCTCCACCACCCTCATCGCCCTCCTCACCCTCTACCTCGCTTGTACGCCCAAAACCGGCAATAAAACATCAAGCACACCCAATCCACCCGGCGAACCTGCCATGTGGGACTCCATGGGCAAACCCCTTATGGGCGAAGACGAAGCACCTGTAGAGTACAGCCTGCTCGACGAGGTGAACGTCGAGCCACAAGCCCAGGAAAACCTAGACTCGCTGCGACCCTACAATGCCTCGCATACTTTTGAGGTGGATTTAATCCACACCAAAATCGAAATTTCCTTCGACTGGTCAAAAAAACGCGCCAATGGAAAGGCTACCCTCACCATGCGGCCCTGGTTTTATGCCACCGACAAGGTGACTTTGGATGCCAAGAATTTTGACATTCAATCAATTACATTCGATGGGAAAAGCGAACAGTTGAAACGCGACTACAACAACGAGCAACTGACCATCCACCTCGGCAAAACCTACTCCCGCACCGAGGAATTCAAAGTCGCCATCACCTACACCGCCAAGCCCGATGAGCGCGAAAGTATCGGAGGCTCCGCAGCGATCACCAGCGACAAAGGTTTATATTTCATCAACGCTGACGGCGCTGAAAAAGACAAGCCCATGCAGATTTGGACCCAGGGGGAAACTGAAAGCAACTCATGCTGGATGCCCACCGTGGATAAGCCCAACGAACGCTGCACCCAGGAGATGTATATTACTGTGGAAGACAAGTACAAAACCCTCTCCAACGGCCTGCTTATCTCCTCCAAAAAGAACGCCGACGGTACCCGTACAGACTACTGGAAAATGGACAAACCACATGCGCCCTACCTGTTCATGATGGCAATTGGCGAGTATGCAGTGGTTAAAGACAAGTGGCGCGGTATTGACGTGGAGTACTATGTTGAGCCAAAATTCGAGGCGCATGCCCGCGACATTTACCCTTATACCCCGGAAATGCTGGAGTTCTTTTCCAAGAAATTAGACTACACCTACCCCTGGTCAAAATTCTCGCAAGTCACTGTGCGTGACTATGTTAGCGGTGCAATGGAAAACACCACTGCGGTGATTTTTGGTGAGTTCATGCAGAAAACCAAGCGTGAACTTCTCGACGACCACATGATAAACGAGAAAGTGGTAGCGCACGAGATGTTTCACCAATGGTTCGGTGATTTGGTGACGACTGAAAGCTGGGCCAACCTGACGCTCAACGAAGGTTTTGCCAACTATTCCGAGTACCTCTGGATAGAACAAAAACATGGCAGGGATGCTGCCGACGAACACTTGATGACAGAACAACAAGGCTATTTCTATTCAGCCGGCGACGGAGGCCACCCGCTCATTCATTTCGGCTATGACGACAAGGAGGATATGTTCGACGCGCACTCGTACAATAAAGGCGGCTGCATCCTCCACATGCTCCGTCAATATGTGGGCGACGAGGCGTTTTTCGCCGCGCTTAACCGTTACCTTAAAAAGAATGAGTACACCGAAGTAGAAAGCCATGAACTCCGCCTTGCTTTCGAAGACGTGACTGGTCAAGACCTCAACTGGTTTTTCAATCAGTGGTTTTTAGGCGCCGGACACCCCGTGCTCGATATTGAATATGGTTGGGACAATGACACAAAAAAAGCCAGTGTAACTGTGACACAAAACCAGGAAGGTCAGGATGTTGCCCGTATTTTTGATCTTCCGCTTGCTGTGGATCTTTATGACGTTTCGGGGAAGGCTCGACGGGAAAACATACGTGTCACCAAACGCAACCAGACTTTCTTTTTCGACAGCCCGAGCAAGCCGGCGTTGATCAATTTTGATGCAACTAAAACCCTGCTCTGCCTAAAGGAAGACCATCACAATGCTCAAGAATGGGCCTTCATGTATCGCAATGCCCCACTTTATTTCGACCGGGTAGAAGCCCTCGAAGGCTTGCAAACGGAACCCTCGGCACTTACAGACGCTGTTTTAAGGGAGGCACTTTCAGACAAATTTCATGGCATCCGTCAGAAAGCAATGATGGCAGATGGTATGGGCGCAGCTGGAAACCTGCCTATTATCGCCCGCTTGGCTGAATCCGACCCTTCTCCGGGCGTTCGCGCAATAGCGATTGGTCTCCTTGGCCGTACAAACGACAAGCAGTATATCCCCATTCTCCAGAAAAACATGGGCAACGAACAAGCTTACAGCGTGGTGGGCGCAGCACTTTCGGCACTACAAAGACTTGATGCCGCCGCCGCGCGGGAGGCTTCCAAAGTGCTGCAAAATGATGATTCAGAAAACTTTACGCCTGTGTTGGCAGAACTTTACGCAGAACAACCAGAGATTTCAAACCTTTCATTTTTTGAACAAAAATTGGATAAAGCAGATGGTTTTGGAGCATTCCCGTTTTTCGACAATTACCAGAAATTCCTCATTGGCCTAGGTGATGCCACTCTTTTAGATGCTAGCGTTGAAAAATTCAAATCCATATCTCTCAATCTTCAGACCAGTGAGTGGCGACGATTTGGAGCGACTAAAGCAATTGCCGATCTGCGGAGCCATTTCCGCGAAAATGGCAGCGCCAATAAGGTTGCAGAACTTGATGCCATCATCACTGAAATAAAGGCGAAAGAGACCGACCCAACCCTGAAGTTGTATTACGATATGTTCTGAGCGTTATAGAAGCGTACGCCTCATAAGTAAACTTTGAATTTCCGCATTTAGTCGGTCAAATCAAAAAAATCGTCGGAACAAAAACACATCGGATGCAAAGTGCAGCGTAGTTTGGCGGACGAAAATCACTTCATCACTTTTTCCACCATAGCATCTCGCCTACGCCAATGGCGAGTAAAAGCGAAGGCGGGCATCAATTACAAAACGTTATGGACTCAGTCGACACTTCCGAACCCAAAAAAACTTTGGCGCAACGCGCTATGACTGCTGCCCTTATTATCACTGGAGCAGGTATTTTGGTCAACCTCGTTTTCTATGTTACTGGAATGGACATGGAAATGCTAACCAATCCAGCAATCAACTGGCTCAACCGAATATTACTTATCGGGATCACCTATTATTTTATTCATGTGGCACTTCGGAGCCATCGGGATGAAGACCTTGGTGGCTACGTAAGTGTTGGGCAAGGCATTGGTCTGGGAACGCTTACAGGGCTTATCTCTGGTGTGTTGAGCGCTGTGTGGTTTTACATTTTCACGACTTTTATCGCCACTGACATGATGGATAAAATTCAGGAAGTCACCATCCAGCAGATGCAAGAGCAAGGCGGTCAGTCGGAAGAACAAGCAGAAGAGGCCTTGGAAATGATGTCCTTCTTTTTCTCGCCCGTATTTTTTGCAATCGTCGTGGTGATTTCCAGTATCTTTTTCGGATTTCTCTGCGGCCTTGTTGCTGGTCTGGTATTGAAAAAAGACAAGCCCTCTCACATATGACCCCTGGTGTTCGTTATGGACTTTTAGGGGGAGCGGTCGTAATTTTCTACTTCTCCCTGCTCTACATTGCCAGGCCAGAATTATACCTCAACCTCTCGCTCCAATGGGGCAGTATGATTGTTTATCTGGTTTTTATGTGGATTGCGACCAAAGAGGATTGCGCAACCAAAGGTATTGCGCGTGATTTTCGGGAAGTGGTACGCACACCCTTTGTCACGTTTTTACTCATCAATCTCTGCTATTGGATTTTTAATTATGGTTTGCGTCTTTATGACCCAAGCCTATTGCTTTCTGAATTGAATATAGCACTTGATATGGCCAAAACACAACTTACCACCGGTGTTGGTGATCCAGAGCAGGCAGATCAATTGCGTAAATATGTACAAGAAATCGAAAATCTTATCAAGAACCCACAGCCGCAGCCTCTTGGCCCAATTTTGAGAGATATGAGTATGGGGGCCATAGGAGGGTTTGTCCTTGCTGCCGGAATAGCGGCATTGGTAAAAAATCAGAAAAAGTAATATTAAGTAAACCGCAGAGGCGCGGAGACGCAGCGTTTTGACCCCTCTGCGTCTTCGCGCCTCTGCGGTGTGATAAACCTAATTGTGCCTCAGTCTAAAATGACCAGACTTTCAACCTCCAGAAGGGTCGCAGTTGTGCGCAAATGGCTTGGCATCCTGAGCATATCCCGCATTGTGCGCTGGGCTTTAATTATTGCGCTTGCTTGGTGGCTGTACAACAACTGGCATGAAGACCTGCCCGCAGCCAACTATATCCCCCATTACGCTTTCCCCGATTCAAAAATCATGCAAGTGGATGGCATGGACATCCATTACCGAATAAGCGGAAAGGGTGAACCGATTCTGCTGCTCCATGATGCGCAAAGTTCGCTGCACACCTGGGCGGGTTGGACAGAGGAACTCAGTAAAAAACAACAGGTGGTGAGTGTAGACCTTCCTGGCTTTGGGCTCAGTGCACCACACCCGCAAGGAAGTTATAGTGCATTCATGTACGCAAGCTTTTTGGACAGTTTTTTGCAGAAATTGAACTTGAAAAAAGTGTCGCTTGCGGGTTGCGGGCTTGGGGCGCAAATCGCATGGCAATTCGCTGCCGAGTCGCCACAGCGAATAGACAAACTCATCCTGCTCGATGCACCTGGTTTTGAAGAAAAAAGTAGTTCGCCAATTGATTGGCTCGCCAGCACACCCGTGATCCATCGCAGCCTGTGGAAAGTAACACCACGTGCATTCGTCCGCTTATCTCTTCTGGATATTTGGGCCGACGACGCACGGGTAACCGATTCCCTTGTGCAACGCCACTTCGACCTTTCACTGCTGCCCGGCCACAGAAAGGCATTCACTGACCGGGCATCCGTGCGCGACAACCGGCCACCTATTGACCTCATCGAACGCATTTCCTCCCCCACGCTCATTCTTTGGGGCGCCGAAGACACGCATATTTCGCCAGAATATGCCTACGATTTTCACAAGCGCATTCGGGGCTCCCTGATAAAAATCTATCGAAACACGGGTCATTGGCCACAGGAGGAAAACCCGGCAGAAACTTCGCACGATGTGCAGGCGTTTTTGGAAGGGCGTTTTTGAACCCCGTACTGAATTGGTCAAAATCGACGCATTTTCACACAATGCTTTCTATCTTTGCCAATTCGCAATAAATTTGCGAAAAAGCAGATCGTAATCCGTTAGTTTTTTTGAGGTAATGAAAGTATCGCTGAATTGGCTTCGAGAATTTCTCGACATACATAAAACACCCTCTGAAATCGCCGAAATACTGACATCGCTGGGCTTGGAAGTGGAAGGATGGGATGCTGTGAAGCCTTCGCCCGTTGACTTAGATAAAGTTTTAACAGGCAAGGTTCTAACCTGTGAACGCATCCCTGACACCGACCACCTATCGGCCACAACAGTAGATGTTGGTGATGGCATTGTGCGCTCTGTTGTGTGCGGCGCACCCAATGTGGCTGCCGGGCAAATAGTCTTCCTCGCCGTGCCTGGCGCAAATGTTTTCAGCAAAGACGGCGAACTATTCACCATTGGCGAACGCAAGGTAAAAGGAGTGCCCTCGCAGGGCATGATCTGCGCCGAAGATGAACTCGGTATCGGACATGACCACGCGGGAATCATCGTGCTCCCCTCCGATACGCCGCTAGGCCGCAGTGCTGCCGATCATCTCCAGAAAGGATCTGATACTGTTATCGAGGTTGGACTCACTCCCAACCGCGCGGATGCTACCAACCATTTTGGGGTGGCTAAGGACTTGGCTGCTTATCTCCGTGTACATGAAAATGAAGCGACAGTAGTACGAGAGCCTAAGGGTGCAAGCCTTTTAGTGTCCAAAACGCCTTTCGCTGTTTCTATCGAAAACCTTGAGGCCTGTCCGCGTTATGCAGGCATTGTCCTCAAAAATCTGAATGTAAAGGAAAGCCCGGAGTGGCTCAAAAATCGGCTGCTTGCAGTGGGTCAACGCCCTATAAACAATGTGGTGGATGTGACCAATTTCGTTCGCATCGAACTAGGCCAACCGCTTCACGCTTTCGATCTGGAGAAAATAAAGGGCAACAAAATTCTGGTCAAAACGCTTCCTGAAGGTACGAAATTCAAAACTCTCGATGAAGTGGAGCGCCAACTATTTGCAGAAGATTTGGTAATCTGCGATGGCGAATCCAAGCCTATGTGCATTGGGGGTGTATTTGGCGGGTTCACTAGTGGCGTCTCCAACACAACCACCTCCATTTTCCTCGAAAGTGCTTTTTTCAATCCTAAATGGATTCGCCGTTCTATGTTGCGGCACGGCCTCCGAACAGATGCCGCCTGGTCTTTTGAAAAAGGGGTGGATCCGAACGGCTGTGTTCGCGCTGTTGAACGGGCGGTTGCACTGATACTGGAATTGGCCGGTGGCGAAATTGCCTCTGGCCTGGTGGATCATTACCCAAACCCAATCCTGCCTGTCCGCATCGCTTGTGAGTTTGCCCGTATCAACGCACTCATTGGCGAAAACCTCTCAAAAGAACGGATCAAGAAAATTCTTGCCTCACTTGAAATCGGCGTCGAAAACGAAACGGCAACAGGCTTTACGGCCATTGTCCCTACCAACAAACCCGATGTGACCCGCGAGGCCGATATCGTGGAAGAGGTTCTCCGGGTTCACGGCTTGGACGCAGTGCCCATTCCCACCCAGATCAGGAGCAGTATTGAAATCCAGCCAAAACCAAATCCAGATGCGGTGCGCAACCTTGCTGCGGACTTCCTTGCCGCCAATGGCTTCAATGAGTGCATGAGCCTGGCACTTTCCAACTCAGCCTATTATTTGGGCGACGGTGCGGCTTTGCCCTTAGAAAAAGAGCAACTTGTGTTCATCCATAATTCCGCCAATCAGGGGCTCGACTGTCTTCGGCCGAGCATGCTTTTTAGTGGGTTGGAGGCAATTCAGCGCAACCAAAACCGGCAGCATTCGGATTTGCGCCTGTTTGAATTTGGCAAAACTTACCAACAATCATCAGCAGAAACTCATCGCCTGAGCATTTTTTTGACAGGCGCTCATTCAACCGAAAGTTGGCAGCCAGCATCCAAGAAAACGGTGGATTTTTTCACTTTAAAAACCTTTGTGACGAATTTGTTGACCCGCCTTGGTGTGAGTGGTTTTCAAGAAACGACCTTGGATGATGCACCTTTCCAATATGCCCTGAAACTCCATCGTGGGCCACAGGAATTGGTGGCGCTCGGCTCGGTCATGCCAATGATATTGAAAAAATTGGACCTCAAAAACCCCGTGTTTTTTGCCGATTTCAATTTTGAAAATGTGCTGAAGGCATTGGGAAGCAATAAGATACAGTTTGCAGAACTTGGCAAATTCCCCACCGTGCGCCGGGACCTCGCTTTGGTGATTGACCAATCGGTGGGCTTTGGTGATATCCGCCAATTGGCAGCCAAAACAGCCAAGAAAATGCTGAAAGAAGTGAACCTCTTCGACGTGTTTGAAGACGAAAGCAAACTCGGCGAAGGTAAAAAATCCTATGCTGTAAGTTTTGTTTTTGAAGACCTTGAAAAGACTTTGCAGGATAAAGATATTGATGCGCTGATGGGACAATTGGTGGGCGTGTTTGAAGGAAAGCTGGGCGCGAAAATCAGGAGTTAACCGCTTGAGCCTATTTTCATTATGGTAAAACAATCGCTGTTCATTGCAATAGAAGGTTTAGACGGCTCTGGGAAAAGCTCCGCTTCGCGCCAATTGGCCGAGATGCTCAACGAATCGAACAGCGGGGCAGTCAAGTTGACCTATGAACCGCACGACCCATCCTGTGCCGGGGGGTTCATTCGTCAAGTTCTGACGAAAGAAATCACACGGTTTACGCCAAGAGTACTTGCATTGGCTTTTGCCGCAAACAGGCTGGATCATTGTGATAGAGAAATCATTCCATGGCTTGAAGAAGGCGAGAACCGTATTGTAATAAGCGACCGCTATTATCTTTCTTCTTTAGTCTATCAGAGTAGCGATGATTTTCCTTATGCCTCCGTATTGGCATTGAATGAAAAAGCCAAAAAACCAGACATTATCTTTTTTATAGAAGTGAGTGACCAGGTTTGCTATGAGCGAATGAAAATCAGGAACCAACCCGAAGAACTCTTTGAAAAGAACTTGTCCGAATCGCGCAGGAAATATCACGAAGCCATTTCCTTTCTGCGTACACACAACCACGACAATATTGTGGAGATAGATGGAAATGGGAATATTGAGAATGTAGCCACCGCAATCCTTCAAAAAATTCAGGCCTTCGAACCAGTAAAACAAAAAAAACACTAGCCCAAAGTAACCCGGGCTTCACAATAACACAAACCGAATCATACAATTAAACAATGATGGATATAACTAGCATTATAATAGGGTTGGTCGTAGGGGCCATTGTCGCCTATATCATTGCCATACTTACCGTTAAAAAAGGCGGCTCCAAAGCTGTTGAAGAAGCTACGCGGCAAGCCGATCTAATTATTCAGGAATCGCGCCTTTCGGCCAAGCGCGTAGAGGACGAGGCTGCAATAAAAGCCCAAAAACTAGTGGGCAATGCGGAAGCAGAAAACGAGCGCATCAAGCAACAAAAGATACAAGAGGCTAAAGAGCGCTATGCTCAAATGCGGTTGGAAGTGGAAGAAGAAAAGACCCGGAGGCAATTGGAACTCAAAGACCTGGAGGTAGAAATACTTTCCAAGCAGAAAGATTTGAAGGTTGAAGAAGATGCTTTGGATAAGCGATTCGTAGAGCTGGACAGCCTCAAGGGCGAACTAGACAACCGCGAAATGGAAGTGGAAACGCTCCGCGAAAATCTGGACAAACAACTCAAAATTGTCCAGAAGAAAAAGGAAGAACTAGACGCTGCCAACGAAGAGCGTATCAAAGCATTGGAAACCATCGCCAAACTCAGCCAGCAAGATGCGAAGGACCAACTCCTCGAACAAGTGCGCGCCAAGAGTGAAAGCGAAGCCCAAACCATCGTGCGTGATGCCGTAACCCAGGCAAAGCTTAACGCCAGCAAGGAGGCCAAAAAGATTGTCATACAGACCATTCAGCGTATGGCCGCCGAGTTCACCATCGAGAACACCGTCTCTGTTTTCAATCTCGAAAACGACGAAATGAAAGGCCAGATCATCGGTCGTGAAGGCCGCAATATTCGCGCCCTCGAAGCAGCTACCGGGGTAGAAGTCATTGTTGACGATACTCCCGAAGCCATCGTACTTTCTTCTTTTGACCCTGTGCGCCGCGAAATCGCCCGCCTTTCACTCCAACGCCTGGTGGCCGATGGACGGATACACCCGCAACGTATCGAGGAAGTGGTAGCCAAAGTGCAAAAGCAACTCGAAGAACAGATCGTCGAAATCGGCGAACGCACCGTGATCGAACTTGGCATCCACGGCCTCAACGCCGCATTAGTGCGCATGGTGGGCCGAATGCGCTTCCGCTCCTCCTACGGTCAAAACCTGCTCAAGCACAGCATCGAAACCGCCGAACTCTGTGCCATTATGGCTGCTGAACTCGGCATGAACCCGAAGCAAATCAAGATGGCCAAGCGTGCCGGTCTTCTACACGACATCGGCAAAGTGGCCGAGGAAGAAACTGAACTCAGCCACGCGCTTGTCGGCATGAAATTGTGCGAGCAATACGGCGAGCACCCTGTTATCAACAATGCCGTTGGCGCGCACCACGACGAGATCGAGATGAACAATATCTTGTCGCCCATCATCCAGGCCTGCGATGCAATCTCTGGCGCACGTCCTGGCGCACGTCGCGAAATCCTGGAGAACTACCTCAAGCGTATCGGCGAACTCGAAGAAATCGCCCGCAGTTACGAAGGTGTTTCCAATGCCTTTGCCATGCAGGCTGGCCGCGAACTCCGTGTCATCGTCGAGGCCGACAAAGTGACCGACCAATACGCCGACGATCTGTCGTTCCTCATTTCCCAAAAGATTCAGGACGAGATGCAGTACCCCGGACAGATCCGGGTTACGGTGATACGGGAGAAGCGGGCGGTGGCGTTTGCAAGGTAGGGTTAGGATATTTGGATATTGAGATATTAGGAAATTGGGTCGTTGGGCAGATAGGCTCAACGACCCAATTTATTTTTTATCCTGGTCAATTAGGAAATGCTACTTGGAGGCAAGACTTACATGGAAATGCCAGCTTACTTTTGAGCTTATTGCTACCTATATAATCTAAAAAAACACCTGAACTATGGCAAATCCAGAACACTTGAAAATATTGAAACAGGGCGTGGAGGTATGGAATAAGTGGCGGGAGGAAAACCGATTATTGAAACCAGATTTAAGCTCGGCAGATCTGAGAGATACTGATCTTAAATATGCAAGCCTCTATAGAACGAATCTTCGTCGAGCGAACCTTTCCTTAGCTAATCTTACTGGCGCTAACTTAGCCTTGACAGATCTTACTCGGGCAAAACTTTGTTATGCGACCCTATTAAGAGCAAATTTGCAGAGCGCGATGCTTAACTATGCAAACCTAAGTCACTCTAATCTAATTGCCGTTAGTTTTAGTCATGCAAACTTATCATTTGCAAACCTGTCCGACTCAATTCTTTCAGGAGCATTACTCGTAAATACAGATTTATCAAATGCCAAAATTGAAAGAGCTCAAATCTATGGCATCTCAGTTTGGGACATCAAAACGGAAGGTCTTATCCAAAAAGACCTCATACTAACCGGTTTAGGCGAACCCGAAATCACCGTAGACGACCTAGAAGTAGCCCAGTTCATCTACCTCCTGCTCAACAACCAAAAAATCCGTGACGTAATCGAAACCATCACTTCCAAAGCCGTGCTGATACTGGGGCGTTTTACACCAGAACGCAACGCTGTATTAAATGCTATCAAAAACGAACTACGACTTCGGAATTATCTCCCTATTGTTTTTGATTTTGAAAACGCCAGTAATAAAAGCATAGACGAAACCGTCAACCTGCTCGCCCGTATGTCAAGATTTGTAATTGCAGATATTACGGATGCAAAATCTATACCGCAGGAATTACGCGGATTTGTACCAGATAATCCTTCAATACCTATTGTCCCGCTTATCTTGAAAGCGCAGCACGAATATGCGATGTTTGACTATTTTCGTAATTTTCCATGGGTTTTACCCTTACACCAATACGAATCATCAGAGCAGTTGATAAAAAACATTATCCCGGTTATTATTACTCCTGCTGAGCAAAAAGTGCTGGAATTGAGAATGAAATAGAAAAATATATAGCGAAATCTATTGCCAACAATAGCGTTTCAGCCAATTAAGTAATAAGCACACAAACATTTTAGTACAATCTACTGAAAATCAATTTCCTTTGTGCGATGAATCCGCAAGCTGCAATAGCGCATTTGCAACAAGAGGCAACTATTCGGCCATTGTTGACGCAGATAGAAATGCCTGATTTTACGCCCTCTGGCAGAATTTATTTCGATCTAATGGAATCAATTGTGTCCCAACAATTGAGTGTAAAAGTTGCGGATGTTATTTTCAAACGATTCCTTTCTTTATTCCCTGACAACTATCCACACCCGGATAGCGTTGTTGCTATTGAATTTGAAAAATTACGCAGTGTCGGGCTGTCTGGACAAAAAGCAAATTACCTTCAGAACGTAGCGAAATTTGCCATAGAAAACGACCTTGAAAAAATAGACTGGTCTTCTATGCACGATGATGAAATTCTGTCGTTCCTTATTCAAATTAAAGGGGTAGGGACGTGGACCGTGCAAATGCTGCTTATGTTCAGTTTGGGGCGCCCCGATATATTCCCGGTGGACGATCTTGGAATCCAACAGGGTATGCAACGCCTGTTTAATATAGAAGAACAAAATCCCCGCCTCTTGAAAATGCGTATGACTGAACTTGCCGAACCATGGCGGCCATGGCGCACAGTTGCCTGCCGCTACCTTTGGCGTTGGAAAGACAGTTAATAGAACAAACACGAATCGGCTTGGAATTAATGGCGCTTAAAAATTAATAGTCAAATTCCAATTTTGATAAAACAGCAGTATAATATTAATTCAATTTTTATGAAAGAAACAACAGATCGCCGTTATCCCATAGGGAAATTCGAGTACGGCAAAAACTACTCTCTTGAAGAAACACGTAAGCAAATAAAAAGCATTGCACGTGTTCCCAAAGACCTAAAAAAATTAATTAAAAAACTTCGTGATGGCGCATTGGATAAGTCATATCGTGTAGGAGGTTGGACCGCTCGCCAAGTGATTCACCACCTCGCTGACAGCCATTTGAACGCTTACATTCGCTTTAAACTCGCAGCCACTGAGAACGCTCCTATCATTAAACCCTACGAAGAAAGCCTCTGGGCCGAAATTGATGATGCAAAACATGGCTCTCCGAAAACCTCGCTCAAGCTCCTCTCCGCACTTCACTCCCGCTGGATAGATTTTCTCATGTCGCTCTCCGACGATGATCTCGACCGGGGCTACTTCCATCCAGCCAGCAAGCGCACCATTTCTCTTCGCGAAGCCATTGCTCTTTATGCCTGGCACGGCAAGCACCACCTTGCCCACCTTAAAATAGTGGCCGATGGCAATTTCGAAAAAGCAACGGACGGTAAAAAGCCTGCTGCATCAAAAGCAAAAGGAGCAAAAGGCGGGAAAAAATCAATTGCCAACGTCTCTTTAGAAGCAGGTGCAAAGCCCAAAAAGCGGGTTATGAGCGAAGCCCACAAGGCAAAGATCAGGGCCGCGCAACAAGCGCGTCGCGCTGCAGAGAAAGCTTCAAAGCCAGGGGCAGCAAAACCTGCAAAGCGTGGCCCAAAAAATACCATTCAGCAGCAAATACAATCTGAAAATCAAAAGGCTCAAGCCCAAAGGACTGCTGTCGCGCCCGGTAAAGCCAAACGTGGTCGTCCGGCTAATGCTGCCAAGCCAGTCGCTCAGAAAGCAGCACCTGCAAAAGCAAGACGCATCCGTCGCAGCAGCGCAGTAGTCGCCGCTGAAAAAGCCGCAAAGGCTGCAGCTCCAAAACTATCTCGTGCTGAAATTTTGGCCAAAGCCCGTGCCGCCGCCGCAGCCAACCGCGCAAAATCTGGCAAACCTGCAGCGAAAAAATCTGCGGCAACTGGAAAAGCCAAGCGTGGCCGTCCGAGCGGTGTAAAAGCGGCGGTAGCCAAAGCTGCCAAGCCAGTCGCTCAAAAAGCCGCACCAGAAAAAGCCAAGCGGGGCCGTCCGAGTAGTGTAAAAGCGGCAGTGGCCAAAGCTGCCAAGCCTGCGGCTCAAAAAACCGCACCAGAAAAAGCCAAGCGTGGCCGTCCAAGCAGTGTAAAAGCGGCAGTGGCCAAATCCGCTAAGCCTGCTGCTCAAAAACCAGGCGCTGAAAAAGCCAAGCGCGGCCGCAAACCTAACCCGGCCGTCGCTGCCGCGAAAGCCGCCAAGGCTGCCGCGCCAAAACTTTCCCGTGCTGAGGTGATGGAAAAAGCCCGCGCCGCTGCCGCTGTCAACCGTGCGGCAAAAGCAGCAGCCGCGCCGAAAAAGGCTGCATCCAGCAAGCCCAAACGTATCCGTCGTAGCAGCGCAGAAGTTGCAGCCGAAAAAGCTGCCAAGGCTAAAATGCCAAAACTTTCCCGTGCCGAGGTGATGGAAAAAGCGCGTGCCGCTGCCGCCGCCAACAGGGCCGCAAAAGGCCAATCAGCCAAGCCCAAAAAGGACCCGAACGAACCCAAACTTACGCGTGAACAGATTTTGGCCAAAGCACGCGAAGCACGGACAAAGAAGAAGTAACAGAAGATAAACAGATCGAAATCAATCAACACTAAGCGGCTTCCAGGCGAAAGTTTGGAGGCCGCTTTTTTGGACCTTGAACATTAGACTCAGACCTCGGAGGTTTGCGAAAACCTCCGAGGTCTGAGTCTAATGTCCAACGTCAATCAATCCATCTCCAGATCAATATCCACCTTCTCGTGCCAGGGAAGCCCGTCGGCATTGAGTCGTTCCATAAATGGGTCAGGGTTCATTTCTTCTACATTAAATACGCCTTTACCTGACCATTTCCCTTCCAAAATCATGCGTGCGCCGATCATAGCGGGAACACCGGTGGTATAGCTGACCGCCTGTGTGCCAGTTTCTTTATAAGCGTCTACGTGGGAGCAATTGTTCCAAACGTAATAAGTACGCTCTTTTCCGTCTTTCACCCCTTTGATGCGACATCCGATGCTGGTGAATCCTGTATAATTCTCTCCTAATTCTTCCGGGGCGGGCAGTACAGCTTTAAGGAACTCCAGGGGAATAATGTCTATGCCTTGGAATTTGATTGGCTCAATTCCCGCCATACCGATGTTTTGGATCACGCGCAGGTGTGTCAGGTATTCTTGCCCAAAAGTCATCCAGAACCGTGCCCGGCGTAAAGTCGGGAAGTTTTTGACAAGGCTTTCAAGCTCCTCGTGATAGATGAGATAAGAGCGTTTAGGGCCAATTTCAGGATAGTCAATGTCTTTCCGGATTTCGTGCGGCTCGGTCTCGATCCACTGACCGTTTTGCCAGTATTTGCCCCGTTGTGTCACCTCGCGGATGTTGATCTCGGGGTTGAAGTTTGTGGCAAATGCCTTTCCGTGGTTACCCGCATTTGCATCCACAATGTCAAGTTCATGGATTTCGTCAAAGTAGTGCTTTGCTGCGTAGGCAGTGTACACGGAAGTTACACCTGGATCAAACCCACATCCGAGTAAGGCCATGATGCCCTTTTCACGGAAACGATCCTGATAGGCCCACTGCCATGAATACTCGAATTTGGCTACATCCTTTGGCTCATAGTTCGCAGTGTCCATATAATTGGTGCCAGTTTCGAGACAAGCATCCATGAGCGGCAAGTCTTGATATGGCAGCGCTACGTTGATGAGCAGGTCGGGTTGAAATTGGCGAATAAGCGCAACGGTTTCTGCTACGTTGTCGGCATCTACCCGGGCTGTTTCAATTTTTTTGCCCCCATACGCGTCATAGATGGCAGTGGCAATGGTATCGCATTTTAATTTGGTACGCGAGGCGAGCATGATTTCGCCAAACACATCGCGGTGCTGGGCACATTTGTAGGCAACTACGCGGCCTACGCCACCTGCACCAATGATTAGGACTTTGGACATGATAATAATGTGGTCAATTATTTGAATGTGGTCAATGTGGTCAAAATAAGAGCGGGCAAAAGTAAGCAGAAGGTCGGCTTTTTTAAAGGCTTTGATACCTTCGCGCTGATTCATAAATTTTTAATTAGCGATCATTCAAAAGTCCATTATGCATACTCATTGGCATGGGGTTTACCCCGCCCTTACGACCCCTTTTACCGAGTCTGATTCTGTTGATTTCCAAATGTTTGAAAAAAATATGGAGGCACAAATCGCCGCAGGCGTGGAAGGGCTTGTACTCGGGGGCACTCTTGGAGAAGCAAGCAGTTTGCTCAATGAAGAAAAGTACGAACTCGTACGATTTTGCGCCGAGAAAGCAGCAGGACGGGTGCCTGTGGTGATGAACATTGCAGAACAAACTACCCGCGCAGCAGTCGCCGCCGCTCAGGAAGCCGAGCGTTGCGGCGCAAGTGGACTCATGCTCCTTCCTCCCATGCGATATAAAGCTGACGACCGCGAAACCCTGGAATACTTCCATGCGGTCGCCGAGGCTACGCCGCTTCCAATTATGATTTACAACAACCCGGTGGATTACAAAATCCTGGTGACACTCGAAATGTTCGACGTAATGGTGGATTGGCCTACCATCCAAGCCGTAAAAGAGAGCACCCGTGATGTCAGCAATGTTACACGAATGCTCAACCGATTCGGCGACCGGTTTAAAATACTCTGTGGGGTTGACACGCTCGCGCTCGAAAGTCTACTGCTCGGCGCACACGGTTGGGTAGCAGGTCTTGTGGATGCTTTTCCAGGCGAGACGGTGGCAATTTACCGCCATGCCCAAGCGGGTCGTGTATCAGAAGCGAGGCGGCTTTACCAGTGGTTTTTACCCTTGTTGGAATTGGATATTCATCCCAAATTGGTGCAATATATCAAATTGGCGGAAGTAGCCACCGGGCTTGGCACAGAATACGTTCGCGCACCGCGCCTAAAATTAGTGGGCATTGAACGCGAACAGGTTTGGAACGTTATACAAGAGTCTTTGGCAAAAAGACCTGCGCTTTAGTACTAAACCCCAAGTTAGCGGGGTCAAAAAAATGAGAAGAACAAAAATTGCAGACGTATCCGCTTACTTGCCCGAACGGCGCGTGCGCAATACGGAAATAGAGTCGCTGGTGAACGCTCATAGGCGGCTGCTTCCCGCAAATGGCTTGGAAAGATTGTTCGGTATACAGGAACGAAGATTTGCCGCAAAGGACGAGCAGGTTTCTGACTTGGCGGTTCAGGCCGCAAAACCTATTTTGGAGCGTTTTGGTGGACAAAATCTCGATTTTTTGATTTTTGCTTCCGCTTGCTCTGACCTTATTGAGCCTGCTACTTGCAATATTGTACAGCACAAACTCGGCCTGCAATGCCCGGCCATGGATGTAAAAAATGCCTGCAACAGTTTTGTGAGTGGCTTGATGACGGCCAGTAGCCTCATTGCTGCAGAAATTTGCAATAATGTGCTGGTAGTGACCGGTGAAAAACCCAGCGATGCAATTCGTTTCGACTTTGAAAACGATGCGCAGATGGGACCGTATCTCGCAGGTTTCACCTTTGGCGATGCCGGTGCTGCTGCACTTGTGACAGTTTCTCAGGATGACAGCGGATTCCATTTCCAACGCTTGATGACAAAGGGCGAGCATTGGGAACTTTGCACTGTTAAAGGCGGCGGCTCGCTTTTTCCACACAACCCGGAGCAAAACTATTTTGAAGGAAAAATGGTGGAGCTAAAAGAGGTGCTGGCTATTGAAGCGCGGCATTTTTTTCGGACCTGTTTGAAAGAAGCCTCTTGGCAACCCGATGAAATCAAACACCTTTTCACGCATCAGGTTTCTACGAGTACCATCCAGACCATTTCAGAAATCACTGATGTGCCAATGAACCGGATGGAACCAGTTTTCCAATATTATGGGAACACGGTGTCAGCCTCCATCCCACTTGCATTGCAGCAGCGATTGCAAAGCGGGGAAATTCAGAAAGGAGATAAAATTGCATTGCTTGGCCTAGCTGCTGGCGTGAGTGTTTCGGTGCAGTTGATGGTTTGGTGAGTTTCACGCAACGACGCAAAGGGTTTCACGCAACGACGCAAAGGGTTTCACGCAACCACGCAAAGGGTTTCACGCAACGACGCAACGGCGCAACGTTATACCCGCGTTGCGCCGTTGCGTGGTTGCGTGAAACCCTTTGCGTCGTTGCGTGAAACTCACCTCAAAATCTGCAACCAGCCGTTCAGTTTTTCAGCATTTCCATCAAGTTCTACCAGGTAAAAATAAGTGCCATCGGGCAGGTCTTTCCCATTCCATTGGCCGTTCCAGGCTTCTGCGTTCGTATAGCCTTTTTGCTCAAAAACAAGGTTTCCCCAACGGTTGA
Source organism: Saprospiraceae bacterium (assembly GCA_046160625.1). GTDB lineage: Bacteria > Bacteroidota > Bacteroidia > Chitinophagales > Saprospiraceae > M3007. Next base: position 17,969 of record JBJXGZ010000083.1, on the reverse strand, counting down.
ACACCTGCACCGTATTGTCGGGGAATTGCTCGATACCGAGAATGTGCCAGGTATCGTTACGCCCGTCGCCATTGGGTGATATGCCTTTGAATACCAATATTTTATCGCAAGAAATGGTCACTCTGATGGTGGTACTTGACTGCTGCCCAGCGGCGTTTGTAATGCGGTAGCTAAAAGAGTCCACACCGCATTTTCCCTGATCGGGTTCGTATGTTATTATGCCAGTAGAAGGATTGTAATTGAAAGAGCCAAGCGTAGGATTGCTCAGAAATTCAACATTCGCCAAACCATTTAGATTGCCCATTATTCCCCCAATTATGTCATTGGCAATGATGTTTATATCCAACGCTTCGTTTTTCAAGGTGAAAACCACATCCGGCACGGCGAGCAGACTGTCGGAAGGTGTGCCGGTAACGTTTATGAGCAGGATGTAATCGGCGCATTCGTTTTCATCGTTGCAAAGTTGGACGCATAGCGTATCGGAGCCCAGGTTTTGACCAGTGATCTGTACACACCATTGTTGGGCATTGAATGAGTAACCAATGATGTCGCTTCCCTCATCTTCACAGATATTGACGATACTGGTAATGGGGCTTTCAATAAAGCTTGTGTCGAGACAGACATTTACGACGCCGCCCAGGGGCACATTTACCGGTATTGTCTGTTCGTTCAGCACATTTTTGCATTCCAGGTAAAAACGGACGCTCCACTCACAGGTAGTGGTGTTGTTCCGGATAAAAAGTTGATGGAATCCAGTGTCCAGGTTCAGTCCAATAAAATTACCGCATAAATTGTAATCGGTGAAGGGTAAGCCGTTATCGGTTACGATGTATTGGCCCAGGTCATCATTAAGGATATTGGTGCAAAAAACCGTGTCAGACGCGCAGCTGGAGGCGTTCCAGGTTACAATACCAAATGCATCAGGGGGATAACTGTGAATGGGCGCACAATCGAAACAAAGCGCGTCAACTATTACTGTGTCTGAGCAAGCCGTCAGTACATTGCGAATAACAAGTTCATGAAAGCCCGGTGTAAATCGCAGTTCTGTGCCAGGCGGCACCAGCACCGTAGAGGGATTGTAAACGGCTGTAATGCCTCCTGCCGATTTTATCTTCAATGGCCCGTAGGTATTCGCGAGACTGCCGCCCCGAATAAGTCCCACTCCTTGTGCCGTCCAACTGTTAGTCCCTCCATCCAGAACATTCATCAAATCTACCAAGCCATTGAAATTCAAGAAATTACCTGTAAAAGTCTGGCCGTTAATTTTCCATTCTGAAAGTTCATAAGGCCCACCGCCGGGTGGCAAAACGGTGACATTGTAACTCAAAATGCTGTCGGGAGCACATGCTGAATAACCAGCATTGTAAAGTGCGCCATTGTCAATAATCGTGTAATTCACAATGTCGTCGTAGGGGATTGGTATACAGCCCATGACCAGTCCGTTACAATCGTTTGCGATGAAATGGAGCGTGTCGGCCAGCTCAACGGCACTGGAACAATCCTGCTGAGGCACTACCGTTGGAAAATACGAAATGATATGGCACCTGTCTGCAAGTGTATCAAAGACTGCCACCCGGATTTCATCTATATTGAACCCCGGTGCATTATTGGCAAAAAAAGCGAGACAGGCACTTACATTGTCTATGAGATAGGAACCGTAGGTGTCACTTGTACCACCCAGGCCTGGCCGACCCAGTTGCAGGATATGGGTGCTAGAAAAGGCCGGAGGTATCGTCCCACAAGCAGTAGAAGAATTATTCACCTGTACAGAAAAAAACACGGACTGCTTGCTTGGCTGTTGTTGCGTTATGCTGACGATGACACAGGTAGTGTCTTGCAGCCCAATCTGCGCTGCTGTGCTGATAATGCAAATCGTATCCACACCGAAACCGGGGTTTGGGCCAGCCGAATAGGCCAAACAACCACTTGAGTTTAGTGACCAACTGCCGTAAGCAGAACTCCCTGCAAGCCCTCCTCCTAATATACTGAATGCAGTAGCACCCGGTGCAAGACCTACTGGTGGTGACACACAGAAAAAATCGGTGGAGTTCCTTCCCAGTACCATGTGTGCCATCGTCATGTTGTTACAATTGGGCACAATCAACACAGTATCAATCGAATAGATACAAAAAAGGGAATCGTAAATTAAAGCGGAATAACGCCCCGCTCGAAGGTTTGTCCGATCTTCGGGGTTGTCATCGCCCGGCAGGTCGGCCCAATTTACAATGTACGGTGCGCCGTTGCCACCAGAAATGGAAAGGAAAATTTGACCGCCCTCGGCGCATGTTTCTGGGGTCAATTGCACTTGTGGGTTAAATGGGGGGGGCTCTTTGATAGTAAAACTTTGAGGGGGTAAGGTACAACCGTCCGCATCGGCGACTTGCAGGGTGTACATACCTGCCGGGAGACTGCCAGGAGAATAACTGTTGCCGTTCGCATCTTTTAAGGTAAATACAAATGGGAGTTCAAAATTTTGCCCTGCGGTCACACCAAATTCTACAAACCCCGTGGCTTGACCGGAACATCGCACATCGTGTGGCGTGATGTTGACCGTGCCAGTCACCTGCAAATCCTGAATCGTAAAACTGGTCGAGCCTATACAACCAGTTGTGTTGTCCGACACTTGTATGGTGTAATTTCCTGGGGCCAAATCGTTGTATTGTGGCCCGGGTCCGGGGTTGTACGAATATTGCCCGGAACCACCTGTCACAATTACCAGAGCCCTTCCGTTGTTCAGGCCGCACTTTGAATTTTCCTGCACCAAGGCATTCACCGTCAGACTGTTGAGATTTTTTGGCACAAAATATTTGAAGACCGAATAACAGCCGGTACTCGGGTTTGTCACCGTCACATAATAGTTTTTACTTGCCAGCCCTGTGATAGTGGCCCCCGAGGATCCGTTGCTCCAATTGAACAAAAAATTGGTCGGCGTTAGTGAAATGGATCCGTTTGATGCCAGGCATTGGGCTGGATTTATAGTAGCCTGTACCTGTGGCCCATTGCTGTTATTGACCAATACAAGCGTATCGAGCGTACAAATAGGGTTAGTAGCACGCACAATGTGGACATTATAAGTGCCTGCAGCGAGGTTAGTGGCTACGTTAGAAATCGAGACCGGAGGTGTCCATTCAAAAATAAAAACGCCTAATCCCGCAGGCTCGAGGATAATGGTGCCCGTGCTTGCACCGCACTGCGTGTTCGATACTGAAACCGAATTGAGGGTGATCGGATTGCTGCAATTTTGTGCCTGTAGGGTAGCGCTGACCAGAAGCGCCAAAAAAGAAAGTACATGTGCTAGATTCATGGAATAATCGGATTGGGCAAATAGCCGCTGAGAAAGATTAGGGAGCAACTTGCACAAATGGGCCAAAAGAGTGTCAAGTTTTATTTTTATAAAATGGAGGTTTATTAAATTGATTATCAATTGTTTAAAAAAATTATTCTAAAGATAATCTTCCGACAAACCATTAAAAATGTCCTTTTTGCTAGCAAATCTCCCACCTACTTTTGTGCTGCTAAAATCTTTAATCAACACAAAATCTGCTGCCCATGGACAAGAACGCGAAAATTGATTTCCTCAAAAAATTGCCTATGTTCGTTTCGTTGAACGAAATGGAACTGGCGCAACTTGCCGACTGTGCGCAATTCCGCTCTGCACCCCGCTACCACTTCGTCTTTGTGCCCGACGAAGCGGCAGATTGCCTCTACTTTTTGGTACAAGGCCGCGTGAAAACCGGCACATTTTCAAGCGAAGGTCGGGAGATTATCAAAGAATTGATTTCCCCCGAGGGTTTGTTTGGCGATTTGGCGCTTGCTGGCGAAGAAATGCGTAGCGAGTTTGCCCAAAGCCTGCATGACGGCGCCGATTACCTTGTTGTCAAGATGAAAGATTTTAAAAACCTGATGCAAGACAATCAACGACTTGTGTTTGCTTGCATGCATCATATCTCTCAACGGCTCCAACGCGTAGAAGAACGATTGGCAAATCTGGTAGTGAAAGATGCTCGCGAACGAATCATCGAGTTTTTGCTGGAAACAGCCACCCGCGAAGGTCGCCGGGTCGGTTATGAGACCCTGGTAAAACACCACCTTACACAGCAGGAAATCGCCAGTCTTACTGGTACCAGCCGTCAAACCGTGACCTCTGTTTTCAACGAACTCAAGCGCTCCAACCTCATTTATTTTAATCGAAACAGCATTTTAATCCGTGACGTGGACAAACTCGCCTAGAACAAGAAAACACAAAAAATTTACGCTGCAAGTTTGATTGCGTGAAGGCTTCCCAACGGTGGGGGGCCTTTCGCTTTTTAAGTCAAAAGAACACGCACCGTTTCAATCTTTCGGTTGCTTACCAGCTCCAAAACAAAAATCTTACCATCCAGTTCGAGCCTAAGCCCTTGCTCCGGGATCGTTTGGGTTGTTGTAATGAGGTAGCCAGAAAGTGTGTTGTAGTCGCCAGTAGGTAAATTGAGGGCAGGGTATTTTTCGTTGAGGTACTGCACATCGAGTCTGCCAGAAAAAATGAACTCATTGTCCGTCACTTGTGCTTCAATGAATTCTTCCTGATCATGTTCGTCGTCAATTTTACCGAAGAGTTGTTCGAGCGCGTCTTCAAGGGTCACAAGGCCGGCAATTCCGCCATATTCGTCCACTACACAGGCAATGTTTGTGCGGTTTTTGATGAATTTGCTGAGCAAATCATTGGCTTGAATGCTCTCCGGCACGAAGGTGATGGGCATTACGATGCTTTGGATGCTCTTCGGATGCGAAAAAAGCTGTTGGACATGTACATAACCAAGCACCTTGTCCACATCGCCACCATCCGTGACCAGGATTCGCGAGAGACTACTTTCAATAAAAAGTTTGCGTAATTTACTTACTGATGCTCCCACGTCAATATGTACAATTTCCGGTCTGGGAGCCATACAGTCGTATGCCCGCACTTGTTTGAGATGAAGTGCATTTTCGAGCAATTCCATTTCTACTTCTTCCTCACCGGGCAGGCCCGAATGGTTTTGCTGCACAAGATATTCGAGCAACGCGGCTTCGCCGTCCAGATGCGGATTTTTGTAAATGCCTCTAAAAATCAAATTTTTAAACAACAAAATCACGCCAAAAAGCAAGCCTAACACCGCTGCTCCCGCTATCCAACCGGTACCAAAAACATAACTGAAAACCGGAAGCAAAGCCCAGCTTGTCCCTACCGCCAAAGCCATCAGAAGCAGCGTAGCCGGAAAAGTGTGGCTTCCAATGCGCAGGGCAGAAGCCCAGGATAAGATTTTTTTCGGATAGGGAATTTCCATGGCTTATTTTACCACCTCGTTAAGTTGTTCCACCTTGATACGGCCTTTGGGTACAAGTATTTTCCAATAAGAAAAATCTTGTTCGGCCTCCAGGCCAAAGCCGTAAATGACTTCACCCGGCTGGGTCACTTTCACAAATTTATCTGTGCGGATTTTGGCCGTTCTTTCGTCCCAAATAAGTTCTTCGGTTTCCAGTTTTTCCTGTTTCACCGTCGTCAACACCACACTGTCGCGCGCTATTATTTTCCCTTCATTCTGATATCGCGTAGCAGTATTTGCGGTCAACACACTACGCACCGAAAGCTCAGGGGTAAGGAAGTCCATTTTGATCCCTTCAGGAAATTCTTGTCGGGGCTTCTCGCGTTCGGAATGATTATGCAGTACTGGTCCTGTTACTCGCACACGCACTATTGCGCTGTCAGAGTAGAGAATTTCCACGTCTCGGCCAACTTCCACAGCCACATCGTCTTGTGTGAAAACCTGGCGTGTTTCCTTTATTGGATCGGTGCACGCAGTGGCAACCAACACTAAGAGCCAAAAACTATTTCTAATTATCACGAGGTCAAACGTTTAAGCCCGAAACGGACTATGAGCAACAAGCCAATAACTATGAGTATAAACCACTGCACTGGCACGTAGACCCAGACCACGAGGTGTAGGCGGTTGAGTAAATACATCAACAAAAACACCGTGAAAATGGTCATTATCAGGTCCGTCAGCCGCCCAAAACCAGGGATGTACCCAAATTCGACATTACGCCTTATTACATTGAGTGTTATGATCATGGCAGCAACAGGCAAGACCTGCGTAAGCAGATTGACATTGTAAATGCTTCCCCCTTGTTCAAAAAGGAAAAGATAAACAGCTAGTGCTGTTGCAAAAATACCCGGTACGCAAACCAGGTATACGATTGCGGAATAGAGATATTTCCAGGGACTTAGATGGCCTTCGCCTTTGCCCAATAGCCCAGCCAGAATGGCTGTGATTAAGAGCAGGAAAAAATAGGCAGCTACTGCTATGGGATTGTTGCTTAGGTAGTCGAATAATTCGCGGAGCGTCATAATATAGAGTTTTCTTCGCAGCAAAAATAGTCAGCATTGACCGATAGTAAAGCGCGATATTCTGAGTGCTGTCTCAAAGGCTACCTCCCGCTCCATTTTCAGCCCTGGTGGCTTGATGCAGTTTGCGGCCCAAATGGCTGGAAAGTTGCCCATGCATCAGACAAAAATGGAGAAATCGTTGGCGTCCTGCCCTATCATACCGCTCACAGGTGGGGATTGAAAGTGGTACAACTTCCGCCCCTTACCACTTATGCTGGCCCATGGCTTTTTTATCCACAAGATGTTGATTTCAAAGAAGTTAGCCGGCTTTCTTTTGAAAAAAAAGTAATGTCCGAACTTATCAGGCAATTGCCGCGAACGGTGTTTTTTAAGCAGAATTTCAGACCTGAAATCACCAACTGGCTTCCATTTTACTGGGAAGGTTTCCGACAGACCACCCGCTACACTTATTTTTTCGAGGAATTAAATGATCTGGAAAAAATAACGGCGGGGTTCAAGAACACGCTGCGCAGCGACCTGAAAAAAGCAGAAAAATACACCGAACTGCTACGCGACGAAGCGGCTTGGCCAACTGTTTTCGAGCTCAACAAACGTTCGTTCCAAAGGAAGGGCCGCCGACAACCTTACTCTTTGGAGGCATTTAAAAACCTCCACAAAGCCTTAAATCAACGCAATCAATCAGCCTGTTTTGTAGCGTACGAAAAGACTTCCGGAAGACCCAGCGCGGGGCTTTATCTGGTTTTTGACGAGCGGCAAGCTGCCGTGTTGCTCATTGGTACTGAACCTGCATTCAAAAGCCAATGCGCCATTTATAGCCTCTTAATGGAAGCTATTCGTTTTTGTGCAGAACGCACACTCAGCCTTGATTTTGAAGGAAGTATGGACGAGGGTATAGAACATTCATTCCGCGCTTTTGGGGGGCGACTCGTGCCTTATTTTCAAATCACGCGATATTGGTTGGGCCACGGATGACACGGATTAGACACGGATTTTTTCATCCGTGTCTAATTCGTGTCATCCGTGGCCCCCTCACATTACGTTTATTTATACCGACGAGCTACTTCCTTCCAATTTACCACATTCCACCAAGCCGTGATATAGTCAGGACGACGGTTTTGATAGTTCAGGTAATAAGCGTGTTCCCAGACATCAAGGCCAAGGATGGGCTGGCCTTTTTTGTCGGCCACATCCATGAGCGGATTGTCCTGGTTGGGTGTCGAGGTAATGAAAAGATTGCCAGTGGCATCCTTGCAAAGCCAGGCCCAGCCGGAGCCAAAGCGCGTGGTGGCCGCTTGGGCAAACAGTTTTTTCATCTCGTCGAACGAGCCAAAATCTTTGTTGATTTGAGCTGCCAAATCGCCCACAGGCTCGCCGCCAGCATTGGGTGCCATGATTTCCCAAAACATGGAGTGGTTCCAGTGGCCGCCTCCGTTGTTTCGCACAGCGGGCGGGAGTTTGCTCATAATGGCGAAGAGATCTTCGAGGCTTTTGCCCTCGTGCTCCGTCCCTTGAAGCGCAGCATTGAGGTTGTTGACGTAGGCGGCGTGGTGTTTGCCGTGGTGGATTTCCATGGTGCGTGCATCTACATAGGGTTCGAGGGCGTTGAAGGCGTAGGGGAGTTCAGGAAGTGTGAATGCCATATTTCTGTTGAGTTTTTATATCAATTGTCTATTATCTAGTCTAAAACAGGCCGAAAAGTAAGATGTTTAGTTTCCCCAAAACAAAAAAATCGCCCGCTGCTCCATCGAGCAGCGGGCGATCATAATTACGTATGGTAGGAATATTAGAAATACCACACAAATGTGTAGTAGAGGGGAAATTGCGGCTCTTTTACCGCGAAAGGTTAAGAACGAAGCCGTCCCGATTTGGGTCAGGACAAACCCTATAAAAGAAAACAATCTTTCAAAAAAAATGGGGGGTAAGGCACATTGTAATCGGTTCAGGAAATGCCCAGCACAAAAGTCATTATACCTCCTTCCGATTTTATCAGGGCAAAGCCGGGTTTTGAATTCAGGGTTTACCCTGAGTTTCTGAAAGCGGCAGGGTCACCAAGGTGCTGGTGCCCTGGCCTTTAACCGATTGTACGCTGAGTTCGCCTTTGAGGAACTGGGCCCGGCGGGCCACATTGTCGGTACCCATGCCTTTTTTGGAGTTTTTTGGATCAAAACCTGTTCCGTCGTCCTCCACCAGTAGGGCAAGCTGGTTGTCGGTGCGGGTAATCTGGACCAATATTTCCTTTGCGTGGGCGTGTTTGAGGGTGTTTTGCAGCAGTTCCTGGATGATGCGGTAGCAATTGAGGGCAATTTCCCGGTCAATATTGGCAAACTCGCCAAAATGCTGGAAGGTGATATGTGGCACACCTTCGCCATGCACCCGATTGCAGAGGTCGCGCAGTGCAGTGACCAATCCAAATTCCATTAAGGCGCTGGGTTGCATATTTCGGGCAATGTGGCGGGTTTCGGAAACGGTTTCGTCCAGCAGGCCCCTTATTTTTTTCCAGTCTTCATCCTGAGCGCGTTCAGGTTTTTTGGCTGTCATTGTTTCGAGTTGAATTTTGACTGCCGCCAATAATCCGCCTACGCTATCGTGCAAATCCTGCGCCACACGTTGTCGTTCACTTTCTTGTCCGGCGAGCATACTTTGCATGGTTTCAATTTTCAGGGTGTTTTCTAAATCCCTGATTTTCTGGTGGTTGATTTCTTCGGTTTGTGCCGCGATCACCTTGTTTACCCGCATCCGGTGATTGTAGTCGCGGACGATAAAGAACAAGGCGAGCAATACCGCCGCCAAAGCCACGCCAAGTGTGGCAAGGCCTATTTTCTGTTGTATGGATTGTGCCTCAGCCTCGCCTTTTTGTATGACAAGCTGCTCTATTTCCTTTCGCTTTTCGCGGGTATCGTATTGAATCGCTAAACGATGAAGCGAAGCCTCCCGCTCCTGAGCAAGTAGGGAGTCGCCGGTGGCTGCAGAACGGTTGGCGTATTCAAGCGCTAATTCAAGACTGTCGAGCGCTTGGTAAGTATTCCAAAGCTGGCGGCAAATATTGTGGCGCAAAGCGAGGTTGACCCGAGGCGTTGTTTTTTCCGCTTTTTTTAGAAAAAACAAGGCCATTTTGTAATCGCGATCCAGATAACTGAAGTGTCCCACCGAATACTGCCCCCAGGCAATCAGATCTGTTCGCGCGGTTTGTTCAGCCAATCGGAGCGCGTTGGATGCTTCGTAACGGGCGATGGAATAGCGGCCGATTTGCCCATTGCGCTGTACTTCGTCCATCGCCATGGTAATATCGAGAATGGTATCTTTCAGTATGCGATTTTTGGCTGAAAAAGCCCTTTTTAGGGTAGCTGCCTGATTAGCATCCCCTTTGTTGGCATACACCCTGCTCAATTTGGCGAGCAGGTGTGTCTCGTAATGCAGATTGCCTGTTTTTTGATAATAATCAAGTGCTTCCTGCTGAATCTTGATGGCCTCGTCCCAAAGTTGCCGTGCCGAAAGGTGATCGGCCAAATCAGAACGGACTCTGTAATAGGCAAGGGTGTCGTTGGCTTTTAAAAAGAGGTTGGCGCTTCGGGCGAGGTATTGGAACGCTGAATCGGCAATGCCCGTCTTCTCCTCGTCGTAATAAGACCATTGATACCAGGCCAGGGCTTGTTTGCGCAAATCCCAGGGAGTGATGCCTTCTTTGAGCAAATCTTGAATTTCATCAAAACTCAGGCGTTTATCAAATTCAGGCTGAGCGAAAACCGATGTGGAGCACGTCAGAAATAGATAAAGGAAAAGATTGCGCATCGAATATTTCATGTGGACGGCTATGTTGAGGCAGGCTCTTTCCTAATTTTCGACAGGTAAACCATACCTCCTATACTCACACAAAACAGGATAATGGAAATGATTTCTGCCTGGGTCAGTTGAAAACCCATCACATCGTGGACAACATTAACTCGAATTTTTTCGATGATAAAACGCTCGATAGCAATTAGTCCAAGATATATGAAAAAGATCATGCCTTCTACTTTAAACCGCTTGCGCAAAGCCCACAAAATGCCAAAAACAATGCACATCATGATTACTTCGTAGAAAGGAGTAGGGAACACCGGCTCAGCCAATTCTTTACAGTAATCAAAGGAACAACCTTCTATAGGAACTGATTCCTTGAGCACATTATGCGGGTAACGGTAAGCCCACATCCAGTCGGGCAACGCCGACATCCAGCCGGGTTTCGGCGCGTTGTTGACAATGCCCCAGTCCCCATCTCCAGAGAGTTGGCACCCAATGCGCCCAAAGCCATACCCTGCGGTAAGTGCTGGAGCCACCGCATCTGCAGTTGGCCAGAATGGGATTTTATGTCGCCACATAAACCAGACCACTGCAGCAAAGCCCAGCACCAAGCCGCCAAAAAAAGCCAGTCCTCCGCCCGAGGTCAGGGCCGCAACGGGGTCTTCCAAAAACGATTCCCAGTTGTCGAAGAGGTCGAAAATTTTTGCGCCCAAAATACCGCCAATGGCTGCCATCACGGTCATTTCACTCAGGCGGTCGTGTGGATAGAGCTGCCGCTCGACGGTTACCGGCGGGGTCTTGCTGCGACGTTTTCCATCCCACCAGGTAATGCCCCCCAGCAATGCTGCTCCTATTATCCCCGCCATCCAATGTAACTTTCCAGAAAGGATCACCGAAGCTGGGTCAATGCGAAACTCGCTGTAATGCTCGTAGGCATAAAACCCCTTCCCTGCGATAAGGAGCCCTGCCAAGGCATTGGCAAAAATTTCTCCTCCGGTAGCAGGCAATCCTTCCGTAAACGACACCGAGACGGGCTGATAAAAACCCTCGCGCGCCTTACGCCGGAGTTCGATGTTGAATACCAGCGCACTCACTAAAAAAGAGAGGGCAAGGACAAAACCAAAGGTCTTAAAAATAGAAAGCCAATTGTCGGGCGCAGTGCCGACCAGATCGTGGAAGAGGTAGGAAAGGTCTGGGTACATGTTTTGTTATTTCAAAGTCCAATGTCCTGCAAAATATCCAATGTCCAAGTGGATACAGGTTTAGGCGTTTGTTGTTGTCAAAGGGCAAAATGCCAACGGGAGTGTCTAACCCCTATGGTTACTTGGACATTGGACATTCCTTGTTGGACATTGGATATTTTTATTACTTCTTCGCTTTGCTGCTTGTTTTTGCCGGTTTTGCTTCCGTAGGAATAGAAGACATCCGTCCTGCAACTGAATCCTGCACATATTGGCCCCAGGTAAGATTGTTACCGCCAGCTTTGTGCGCTAGTGCTTTTTCGATGGTCATATTAGCGGCGGTTTCTACCACCCATTCGAAGTTTTCTTCGCCTACCGAATTTATGTCGGCATCGGGTGCGGGATTGCAGAAATCAATGGCATAAGGAATGCCATCGCGGATGGCAAATTCCACGGTGTTGAAATCGTAGCCAAGATAGTGGTTGATACGCAGCACGAGGTCGTGCATTTGTTGACGGAGTTCTTTGCTCACCTTATGCTCCGCCACATAGCGGAGGTGGTGGGGGTTGCGCGGCTCGTAGTCCATAATGCGCACATACTTTCCGCCCAGGCAATAGCATCGGAAATAGGCGTCAAAATCAATGGCCTCTTGCAGCATCATCACAAGCGTGTTGGTCTCGTTGTAGTCACGGAAAAACTCATCAAAATTCTCCACCTTGTACACGCTTTTCCAGCCACCGCCCGAGTGCGGCTTCATAAACAGGGGGAACCCGCCGAGATACTCGATCATATTATCCCACTCAAGCGGATACTTGAGGTTTCTAAAACTCTGCCCTGAGGTGTCTGGCGGCATTTCTTTTGAAGGAAGCAGAATGGTTTTTGGCACCGGAACCCCAATTTTGGTGCTGAGGCAGTTGTTGAAAAATTTCTCGTCGGCACTCCACCAGAAAGGGTTGTTCAACACGGCTGTTCCATTGAGTGCAGCATTTTTTACATAGGCCCGATAAAACGGAACATCCTGGCTGATGCGGTCAATCATAACTGCATAAGGGGTGGGGTTGCCCTGCATGAGTTCGTCCACATGGGTAGGCTCAGCGGCCACGCCCTTTACGTTTTTTGAGTTGACCCGCGCCACAAAGGCTTCGGGGAAAGAGGTCTCTTTGCCGTGTAGGATTCCGATTTTTTTCATGGATGCTGTTTTATTTACCCGCCGAAGTCTCGAGTGCTCGGGACGAAGGAGGGCCGTGATTGATTGTTTACAACTTTAGTCCAAGACTATGGTGAATTGGGTTTGAACTGAACCCGCCCGCCTTCGTCCGGAGCTCTCGGGGCTACGGCGGGTAAACGGGCAAGCCGTAAAACTACTCAAAGTGCCAAAACCAAGAATTGAAATTTATTCAGTCTTACAAATTACTGCTCCAATACCTGCTCGGTGTGATTGTCTGTATTGACTTTCGAGATAATCCGCTCTATTTTGCCAGCCTCGTCAATGATAAAAGTCGTGCGCAAAATGCCCATGTAGGCCCTGCCCATAAATTTCTTTTCGCCCCAAACGCCGTATGCCTCTGCCACGGCGTGGTCTTCATCTGCCAGCAGATTGAATGGCAGGTTGTACTTATCCTGAAATTTTACATGTTTTTTCACGGAATCGGGGCTTACCCCCAGGATTTCGTACCCCTTTGCCTGAAAGCGCGGATAACCATCACGCAAACTGCAAGCCTCTGCCGTGCATCCCGGCGTGTCGTCTTTTGGGTAGAAATAGAGCACCAGTTTTTTGCCTTTGTAATCGGCGAGGTTCACTATTTCGGCTTTTTCGTTCAGGGCAGAAAATGTTGGGGCGAGGTCGCCTTCTTTTAAGTGAGACATGTTGAAAATGTGGTCAATGTGAAAAATGTGGTCAATGTGAGTCTTCAATTGATTCCACTTACATAAAAATTTTGAAAGATAAAATGCTTTGGGCGGGTGAATGGGAGAAACGGGCTTTGATCTTTTTTGTTCAGCTAAGCAACAACCGTCAATTTGTTATTCTTCCCTTCCATTCGTATTTTTTGAAAAAAATACTTGCAGTGCCGACGAGCGGGATGTACGCGGTGTGCAAAAAGAACGAAGGCAAAAACGAGCGCAACAAATCCTTCCGATTGAAAAAGCGGCACATTTCTGAGAGAAAATAATAGTCAAAAGCGGCCTTGATTATTATTTGAAATAAGAAAACCCAGAAGAAGTTGGCGGGAATGCCCAATGCTGCATAAGCAAGAGCCAATACCAGATTCACCCAAATGCTCCAGCAAAAAAGGAAAACAGTCAGCAATGACAATCGAAGTGGCCAGTTTGGAATTGTCGCATTTTTGGTGCCCCAACGCAACCTTTGGTGCCAAAATGCCCGCCAATCCGACGCGGCTTCGGTCTTCACAGTGGCTCCGTGGCTTTTGAGAAATAACACGCAGCGAGGCCAGTGATTTGCTACTTTTTGCACCAGGAACATATCGTCGCCCGAAGCCAGGTGTGCATTGCCCTCATAGCCGTTCACGGTTTCAAAAGCCTGCTTCCGGAAGCCGAGGTTCGCGCCGTTGGCCATGGAGTGCCAACCCAGCTGCGCACCCGCCCCGGTGATACCCATCAACCCTAAAAAATCGAGCGACTGAAAACGTTGCAAAACGTTTTTTTCTCGATGAAAAGCGACCGGGCCGCAGACCATTTGGATCTCAGGGTTTTCAAAAGCAGCCGCGATCAACAATAACCAATCTTTTTGCACCAGGCAATCAGCATCGGTGCTTACAATGATTTCGCCTTTGGCATGGGATACACCGATTTCGATGGCTTTTTTTTTGTTGGGTGTGAATTGGGATTCGGCTGAAAGGTGATCGACCAAGTGAATGCAGGAGACTAAACTTTCGGAAAGTTGGTACACAATCTCCGCTGTTCGATCTTCTGAAAAATCATCTATTACAATGATTTCCAAAAGATTACGGGGGTAATTTCCTTTCAAAATAGACTTTAAGCAAGGTTCAATATTTTCGGCTTCGTTGCGGGCGGGGATGAGGACGGTGACAATACTTTTAGGCTCAAAACCTTCTGGAAATCTGGCTTCTGGCTTGGCGCACCACCCCCAACGGTAGGCAAAGAGCAGGGCAGCATAGGCGAGGGCAAGCAGCATTGTTACTCGTTTGGTGCATTCAAAAATTCATCCAAATAGTTTTTCGGGTGAATCACGTTGAACGTCGCCTCTGGGTAAGCGTTCAAGAAAGTCTTGGGCGCGCGGACAGTTTTTGTCGGGTTCCACTTGAACTCGTATGCAAAGAGCTGCCCATCGTACTCTTCGATGTAGTCTATCTCCTGTTGTTCAACAGTCCGCCAGAAATATTCATTGCGGAAAAGTTTGTGGTGTCGAGTGCGTTTGATGCGTTCGCTGACCATAAAATTTTCCCACAAAGCACCAACATCGCTGCGGTTGGCCAAGGGGTTGAAATTTCCAATCAGCGCATTTCGGATGCCATTGTCGTAAAAATATATTTTACGGCTGCGCTTTAATTCGTTGCGAAGATTTCGGCTAAAAGACAGCAGCCTGAAGACAATAAAAGTTTTTTCCAAAAGATCTAAGTAGCGCTGTACCGTGGCCTGATCACTTTCGATAAAACGGGCCAACTCTTGAAAAGAAATCTCTGAGCCTATTTGAAGCGCCAGTCCTTTCAGTAATTTTTCCAGCAATTCAGGCTTCCTAACATCTTGAAAGGTAAAAATATCTTTGTACAGATAATTGACGCTCAAATTGGCCAGCAGCTCCTGTTCTTGGCCAGGCTTTGATACGACATCGGGGTACATCCCATACAATAGGCGATTGTGCAACTGTAAGGATTCTTCCAAATAGCCATTTTGCGCTTCCAACTCCTCGGTGGATAAGGGTAACAAAAGATATTCCCATTTCCGACCGGTTAGGGGTTCGTTGATTATATTGGACAATTCAAACGCGGAAGAACCGCTGACCACTAATTGGACTTCCCGGATTTGATCCGTGAAAATTTTGAGCGTGATGCCAATGTCTCTTACTCGTTGCGCTTCATCAATAAACAACATCTCGGAATCGCCGACCAAGCGGCGCAAGCGTTCTGGGTTGGTCGTTGACAAGGCTTCTCGGATTTCTGTGGTGTCACAGTCCAACCACCGAAATCGCTTCCCGGAATTAGAAGCAATTTCTCGAAGCAAGGTCGTTTTACCTGACTGCCGGGGGCCAAGAACAATAATGGCCTTTCCGCTTCCGATCTTTTCTAATGCCTTTTTATAGAGTGTTCGTTGAATATACATAGCAAAACTTTGTTTTTGCAATTTATAATCTGCAAAAATAGACTTTTTTGAAGATTGTAATCTGTAAAAATAGAAAAAATATCTACTGCACGACCCAAATCTTTCCGGCCACCCTCCTTACCCCAAAGAAAAGCACAGACCAAAATCTGTTACTGTCTATATTTGGGCGCTTTTAAAATGGTTTATAATGCGCAGATATTTCCTCTTCCTGTTTCTCATGGGCTGTTTATGTAAGTCCGGGGTTGCTCAAAATGCCGATTGGCGCTCCAAAATTGACCCGAAACTTTGGGATTTTGCCCAAAAACCGGACACCTCTGTTGAGTTTCTCATCATCATGCAAAAACAGGCCGATATAAGCGCGGCCAAACAGCTCCGAAAGAAGGAAGAAAAAGGCAGGTATGTGTTTGAAACCCTTTCCGCCTTTGCGGAAAATGACCAACGCACCGTCCGTGACGTATTGCAAAACGAACAAGTCTTGCATCATTCTTTCTGGATTATCAATGGACTTTGGGCTAAAGGCAATGCTACGCTGCTCGAAAAAATTGCTCAAATACCGGAGGTTGGCCATTTGAGGCTAAACCCTGTTTGGCATTTGAGCCTCCCGCCCATAGACGAATCAAATATGCCTGCACAGGATCGTGCTATTGAATGGGGGATAACTAAGATAAACGCTGATGATGTTTGGAATTTGAACCCACCCATAAAGGGTGCTGGCATAGTCGTAGGCGGACAAGACACTGGTTATGAATGGGAGCACCAGGCTATCAAGGAAAAATACCGGGGCTGGAATGGTACTGACGCCGACCATAATTACAACTGGCACGATGCCATCCATGCACTGATCAATGGTGGTGCAAACTCCTGCGGGCTTGATTTGGACGAACCTTGCGACGACCATAGTCATGGCACGCATACTATGGGTACTATGGTGGGCGATGAAGGCAATAACGACATAGGGGTCGCCCCGGAGGCCACATGGATGGGTTGCCGAAATATGGAAGAAGGCGACGGCACACCCGCCACATACATAGAATGTTTTGAATGGTTTGTAGCACCGACCGATCTCAATGATGCAAATGAAGACCCCACAATGGCCCCACACGTTATCAACAACTCTTGGAGTTGCCCGGAGTCAGAAGGTTGCAACGCAGGCAATTTTCCCGAGATGGAAGATGTGGTGGAAAATGTGCGAGCAGCAGGTATCGTAGTGGTCGTATCGGCAGGAAACAGCGGTTCGGCTTGTAGCACAATCAATACTCCGGCTGCGATCTTCGATGCAAGTTTTACTGTGGGCGCCACAATGAACAATGACAATATAACGAATTTCAGCAGCCGGGGCCCAGTCACTGTCTACACTGATATTATGAAACCGGACATTGCAGCCCCTGGTGCGGCAGTCCGCTCTTGTGTTGGCACCGACAATAATCCTGATTCTTATGGTTATTCCATTTTCTCCGGAACCAGCATGGCCGGGCCTCACGTAGCGGGCGTAGCAGCGCTCATTATGTGTGCCCGTCCCGATCTTATTGGCAATGTAGACGCGATTGAAGATTTAATGCGAAATAATGCGGTGGCACGTTTCGCTGTGGCCCCATTTTGTGGTAACGACAATGCCAATTCGCGCCCCAACAACGTGTACGGTTGGGGGCGCGTAGATGCACTCGCTGCGGTGAACGCTTCGCTTCCCGTGGAATTGCTCGAATTTACCGCAAAAATTGTCGGGGAAACCACCCAACTTACCTGGATAACAGGTTCTGAAAACGACTGCTCACACTTTACCGTTCAACGAAGTGGCGACGGATTTACCTGGATTGATCTTGGCAAAATTCCCTGTCGCGGAAACTTCGCGTCCGGCGAAACCGCTTATGAATTCAGGGATCATAACCCGCTCAAAGGATTGAATTACTACCGTTTGGATCAGCTTGACTATTCCGGCGAATCCTCCAAAAGTCCTGTGCGGGCTTTGAGTTTTGCGTCCAGCGGCTATAGCCTGCGCCTAACTTCCGGAAAGGGTTTGGCCTATTTTGAAGTCGTTGGCGAAGATGCTGACGAGAACACCTGGCGTTTGGAAATCCGCGCTGCCGATGGCCGCGAAGTGCAACGCATTAGCGTAGGCGCAAAGGGCTGGCTAAATCTGACTGATTCGCCATCAGGTGTGTATTCCGTCCTGTTGCGGGATTCCGATGGGCGTGCGGTAGCGGTGGAAAAATGGCTCTGGGCGCATTGAAGAAGTTTCGAGTAGCAAGTTTCAAGTAACAAGTGGCACTACCTTTGCCGGGATAAATGTGGCCAATAGAATAATGTGGTCAATGTGCGGTGGAGACCTCGGAGGTTTTCGAAAACCTCCG
>JBJXGZ010000082.1:0-133425 GCA_046160625.1 Saprospiraceae bacterium | reverse complement strand
CCCCAACGGTCGAATATGAAGAATGAGTTCACCTTCGCCACGTCAATGCCCGCATGTACGGTCACGACGTAGTTTTCCGAAGAGTTTGGGTTGAAGATGTTTGGGACGTAGACCTGCCTGGCCTTTTTGACGATGACGATGACCTCGTCTCTGGCGGTGCACCCGTTGCTGTCCACCACCGTCAGCACGTGGCGGTAGGTGTCAAAGGGCAAATATGTGAAGGACTGGCAGTAGGTAGTGGAATCGGTGCATCCTGGTGCGTAGTTCCAGCTTGCAGACCTGAGCCCTGCTGTGCTGACGACCTGTGCGGAGACGGTTGCGAGTTCTCCGAGGCTGACGGTCACGTCAGGCCCGAGTTCGACGAGCAGGTCACCCGGCTCGCTGACGGTTACGAGAGTGTCCAGTTGGCAGCCGTTTGCATCCTCGAGTGAGAGCAGGTACTGCCCTGCGGGCAATCCGGTGTACTGTCCGTTGGCCGAGCCGGTGCTGCCGCTGATGGAATATATGAACGGGGGGGTACCACCAAAAACTCCATTTACGCTGATGGAACCATTAGTTTCTCCAAAACACCTGATATTCCTTGCCGTTAGGTCAAAACCAGTTGGCACAGCCGGGTCAACAAAAACCTCTACCATTTTGGTCGCGCTGCAACCGTTGGTGTTGTCCACGATGAGCAGTTGGTATTGGCCGGCCATGTCGACGACCGGGGAAAGGGTGTTGGTGCCGGAGACGAAGTTGCCGCTTGTGGTCGTCCATGTGCCGGTAAAGTTCGGCCCGGAGGAACTGGCTGTCCCGTTTATGGTGACCTCCGTGGTGTTGCAGTCAAGAACGCTGGCAACGGAGATCGACACGACAGGCTGGGCGAAGTCGCCGGTCACCTCAGCGGTAATGGGGCGGACGCAACCGTTTGGCGCGTAGATGGTGAAGGTGTAGGTTCCGGGCTGCGTGACGGTGACCACCGAAGCGTTGACGGTTCCGATGCCCGGCCCTGTCCAGGTGGCGGTCGAGCCACTGGGCGAGAGGATCTCCCCGCCTATCTGGCCTGTTCCGTTGTTCAGGCAGTTGAGGACGGTGCCGTTGGCGGTGCCCTGCGGCACGTTAGCATCGAGGGCAACGGTCGTGCTGGCCGTGGTGGTGCAGCCGTTGGGGGCGGTCACCGTGACGGTGTAAAGCCCGGCCTGGTCTGCCTGGATGGTCTGGTCGTCCTCGTTGGTCGTGGTCACGGACGGCCCTGTCCAGAGGTATGTTGAGCCGGTCAGCGAGCTGGTTGCGGCGACGGTGGAGATCAGGTCAGCGCAGGTGATCGTGTCGGAGGAGGCCGAGGCTACAGGGGGCATGTTGTCGATCGTGACGATGACCTGGTCTGTCGCTGAGCACCCGGTGGTGACGCTGGTCACGGTGAGCGTGTAGGTTCCACTGGAGAGCACCGTGGGTGTTTGGCTGGTGGCATTGCCCGCGTTGATGCCGGGGCCGGCCCAGATGAAGTCCAGAGAGCCGTTGGGCGAGGAAGACCCTGTCCCGTCAAGGGTGACAGATGTGACCGCACAGGTCAGTTGCTGAGGGGTGCCGGCATCGGCGGTCGGGAGGTTCTGCTCGCTGTCCACGAGCATAGCATCATTGTTGGCACAGCCGTTTGTGGTGTCGGTGACCATCAGGGTATAGGTGCCCGGGAGCATGACGGTCGGGCTTTGTGCGGCCTGGTTGGCTGGCGTGATGCCGGGGCCAACCCATAGGTACACGAAGTCGGGGCCGGTGCTCGAGCCGAGCGAGCTGAGCATCACACCTTGAGCGGCGTTGGCGCAGGTCAGCACCAGATCGCCCCCGGCGAACACGAGCGGGCCTACGGTGTCAATGCCAACCGTTACGGATGCTACGCTGGTGCAGCCGTTGGCCGCATCGGTGAGGGTGAGCGTATAGGCCCCCGGCAGGTTCACGGTCGGGGTCGGGCTGGTCTGCCCGGCGACGATGCCGGGGCCGTTCCAGAGGAATGAAATGTTGGGGCCGGATGCGGATTGCGTTGCGTCCAGTTGTGCGGTGACGTCAGCGCAGCTGAGCGTTCGGTCGGGGCCTGCGGCAATGAGCGGTGCTGTCTGGTCCAGTCCCACAAAGACGGCGTCGGTAGCGGTGCAGTGGTTTGTGGTGTTCGTTACCGTTACGGTGTATGTCCCCGAGAGGCCCACCGTCGGGCTCTGCAGGTTGAAGTTGGTGCCGTTGATGCCCGGTCCCTGCCAGACGTACTGGATGTTGGGCCCGGAGCTGCTGCCGGATCCGTCAATAGACTCCGTGGTAAAGGCACAGTTGATCAGGCCGTCGGCCCCGGCGCTCGCCGCAGGGGCCAAAGTGTCCTGTGTCACCATTGCCTGGTCGGTTGCCGAGCAGCCGTTCTCGTTGTCCGTCACTACCAGATCGTAGGTGCCGGGCTGATTTATGGCCGGGCTTTGGTCGTTCTGGTTCCCCGGCCCGATGCCAGGTCCGTTCCAGGCGTAAACAATGGTAGGGCTGACACCGGATAGGCTGCCGTCGAGCACAGCGCTGGTGGTCTGGCAGTCCAGTATGAGGTCCAGACCGGCACTGGCAGCGGGCACGGCAATGTTTTGGTCCACCACAACGGTGTCGCGCTGGACGCAACTGTTGAGCGCGTCCGTGATCCGGAGAATGTATGTTCCAGGGACGGTCACGGTGGGCGAGGGCTGGTTTTGGTTTCCGGCGTTGATGCCGGGCCCTGTCCAAAGGATCTGGAAGTTTGGCCCGGTGCTGGAGGCGGAACCGTCCAAAATGGCGGAGGGGGCTGCGCAGGTCAAAAGCCCGTCGTTTCCGGCCAGCACGGTGGGCAGCACCACGTCGGTGTCGATGAAAACGCCGTCGGAAGCGGTGCAGCCGTTTGTCAGGTCAGTCACCACAATGGTGTACGTGCCGGGCTGGTCAATGGTGGGGGTCGGCAAGGCTTGGTTCGTTGCGTCAATGCCCGGGCCTGTCCACAGGTAGGAGAAGTTTGGGCCTTGGGAAGAAGAGCCGCCTACTACTGCAGTTGTCACCACGCAGTCGATGATGTTGTCGTTGCCCGCATCGGCGGTGGGGGGGGCTAGGTCAAGCGCGGCGGTGACCTGGTCGGTGGCGGTGCAGGTGTTGGCAAGGTTGGTCACGGTCAGGGTATAGGTACCCGACACGTTACTGATGACGGGGCTTACCTGGTTCTGGTTCCCTGCGTTGATGCCGTTGCCGGCCCACAGCAGGGTGAAGTTGGATCCGAGGCTGCTGCCCGAGGCGTCGAGGGTATCGGTTGCGCTGTTGAAACAGTTGAGGGTCAGGGCATTACCTGCGTCTGCGACGGGGGCAAGGGTGTCGATCTGGACAATGACCACGGCGATGCTCGAACAGCCGTTGGTGGTATTTGTGACAGTCAGGCTGTAGGTGCCGGGCAGCGCCAGGCCCGTGGGGCTCTGGTCGTCCTGGTTGCCAGCGTTTATGCCGGGGCCGGTCCAGGCGTAGCTTATCCCCGGCCCGGAAGTGGAGCCGGAGCCGTCAAAGTCCACGGAGGTCACAGTGCAGTTAAGCACGTGGTCCGGCCCCCCGTCTGCAGAGGGCACGTTGGCGTCCTGGGTCACGATGACCTGGTCTGTCGCGGTACAGCCGTTGGCGGGGTTGGTGACGGTCAGGCTGTAGGTGTCGGCCTGGGTGACAAGCGGGCTCTGGTTCGTTTGGTTGGTGGGGTTGATGCCGTCGCCGCTCCACAGGTATGTCACTCCGGCAGGGCTACCGCTTCCGTTGAGGGTCACCCCGTTGGGGTTGGAGCAGGTGAGCTGCTGGTCGGCGCCTGCGCCGGCAGTGGGCAAAGAGGTGTTGAGGCCTACAAGAACCGTGTCTGTCGCGGTGCAGCCGCTGGTGGTGTTGGTTATCAGCAGCGTGTAAGTGCCTGATTGGCTCACCTCCGGGCTGTAGAGGTTGGCGTTGCCGGCATTGATGCCGAGCCCGCTCCATGTCGGCGTAAAGTTGGGCCCGCTGCTGGAGGCGGTCCCTATCAGGAACACGCTGGGCTGCGAGCAGGTGATGGTCGAGTCGGCCCCCGCGATTGCTGTGGGGAGGGTCTGGTTGGAGCTGATGACTGCGGTGTCCTTTCGCAGGCACCCGTTGAGGGTGTTCAGGACGGTCAGGATGTATGTCCCCGCCGTGCTGACGCCTGGCTGGGCAATGTTTGACGAGAAGCCGCCCGGGCCAGTCCATGAGAATGTTATCGGCTGGCCGCCGGCGCTGCCCGATCCGAGCAGTATGGTGTTCGGCGCGAGACAGGTGAGGGTGTCGTTAGGGCCGGCACTGGCCGAGGGGATCGAGTTGTTGAGGTCTACCACGGTGTTGGCCGTTGCGGTGCAGCCGTTTGCGGTGTTCGTGACCGTTACGGAATAGGTGCCGGAGAGCAGCACGGTAGGGTTCTCCACCGTTTGGTTGCCGGGGTTGATGCCGGGTCCGGCCCAGTTCCAGGCCGGGACGGGGGCGTTGGTGGAGCCGTCGATGGTCACGCTGGGTTGGAAGCAGGTGATGGTGTCGCCCGCTGCGCCGGCCGTTGGCGCGGTGAGGTCGCCGTTGACGGTGGCGGTGGCGGAGGAAGTGCAGCCGTTTGCGGGGTTGAGAACCGTGACCGTGTAGGTGCCCAGCGCCGTTACGATGGGATTTTGGAGGAACTGGTTGGCGGGGGTTATGCCGGGCCCTGCCCAGGAGTAGGTGACCCCGCTGGTGGGCGAACTACCCAAAAGTGTGTCCTGCGAGGACACGCAGGTTAGGATGCCGCCCGTAGCATTGGCGCCGGGCGTGAGGGCGCTGGCCGTTACGGTCACGCAGGTCGTGTCGGCGCAGTATACGCCCCCGCGCCCGTGCTGCAGGATAAGACAGTACTGGCCCGGCTGGTTGACCTGCACGGTGGGGGTGTTGTTGGGGCCGAGGATGCCGGGGCCTGACCAACTGTACAGGGTCACGCCGCCGGTGGCGGGGTTCAGGTTGGAGGCCGAGCCGTTGAGGGTGATGATGGCGTTGGCGCCGCAGTTCAGTACTGCGGGCGGGGCGATCTTGGCGATGGGGTCCAGGATGGCCAGGTCTACGTTGACGATGCTGTCGCAGCCCAAAAAGCCGGTGCAGAAGGTGGCGTATATGCCAGATTGTGTGAGGGTCTCGTCGCATACCTGGTACTGGGCCGGGGCGCAGAGGTTGACGAACTTCATGGGGGAGTTGTAGGTCGGCACCACCGTTATGTTGCAGTGCACCACGCTGTCGCAGCCCTGGTAGTTCTGGAGCGTGACTGGGAAGTTGCCGGGGGCGAAGAACTCTTCCCCGGCACAGCTGGCAGAGCCTGCCTGGCACATCCTGTGGGTCTCGTTGACGTGGATGGTCGGGATCACGGTCACAAAACAGTTAATCACGCTGTCGCAGCCCAGAAATGTAGGGAGCGTGACGAAATGATTGCCTGCAGTGGAATGGTTCTGGCCGGCGCACTCTACAGTCTGTCCCTGGCAAACCTCGACGAATTCGGTGGAGGCGACATCCTCGCCAACGTTGACGTCCAGGCAGAGGAGGGGAGCATTCGAGCAGACGATGGACTGGGCGCAAACCTGGGCCGGGCCTGTTTCCAGCCACTGGACGTTTACTGAGGTCACACCGTTGGGGTTTCCCTGGATGTTGCCAGCTGAAGGCGGGGTGATTGTCCAGTTTGAGGCAGAGTTAGTGTTATAGGTACTAATAGGGCTGGACGGAATGCAGATACCATCCGTCGGTCCGTTGATGGTCGGGTTCACCCCGTTGATAGAATAGTCGCAATCGCTCCCGGCAAAACCGTCAATACAGATATAATAAACTTGTCCTACTACCAGGCTGTTTGAGGTCAAATCTTGACAAGTTCCAGACGGGATGTTTCCAAGGCATTGCGATTCAAACTGGAAACTGATGCAATCCGTCGTAGATAAGATTGCCGCCTGAATCCCGCTGCCATTTGCGCAACCATAGCAACACAGGTTAAAAGTGACAGAGGTGGCATCTGCAGTAAAGGCAAAAAAGTGGTTGTTTTCGATGCTGGTACACCAACCCGGAATATCAAATGGGCCACTAGCCCAGGTCGCTCCAAAATAGCAGTCCAAGGCGGCGGGGTTTGGCAAAATACATGCATCTTGAGGAAGGGGCTCCGGAACGGGAATTGTGCATGGAGCTCCGTTGCATTGAGCATTTGCCATATTGCTGTAAAAGGACAGCAGTAAAATGAAAAGCAGGAATGTGTAAATTTTCATCATAACAGTATGATTTAATAAGCACAAGAAATGGGTAAGATACCACACTGCTTGTAAAATTCCTAAGATGTATCAAAGTGGTCCAAACGCTGCCTGACAATACTAAAGCCAAGCCGCAAAGGGTTCTTCAAGAATCAGTTTCAAAGCTACCATGAAACGAGCCACGTCGCCACCATTGATAACGCGGTGATCCCAACCGATGGTCATGGGCATCATTAGGCGCGGCTCGAAGGTTTTATTGGTTTCATTCCACACGGGCTCCATTTGGGCGGCCACAATGCTGAGTATGGCGACTTCAGGCCAGTTGACGATGGAATGCATATTGGTTCCGCCAATTCCGCCAATGTTAGAAATAGTAAACGTGCCGCCCGTGATATCGTTCAACGTAATTTTACCGTTTTTGGTACGTGTGCCAATATCGGTCAAATCCACGGAAATCTCAGTCAGGCTTTTTTGGTCGGCATGTTTGATATTAGGTACATACAGTCCGGCAGGGGTGTCTACTGCTATGCCGATATTGATGTATTTTTTGTAGATTACCTCATTGGTTTCTACATCCAGGCTTGCGTTGAATTGTGGCATCCTGCGCAACAAAATTGCCACTGCTTTGGTCAAAATCGCCGTCATCGTGAGGCTGCCGCCGGCGGTTTTCACCTGCTCCTTATACTGCTGGCGAAGTGCTTCCAAACGGGTAATGTCGGCTTTTTCTGAAATGTACGCATGCGGGATCGTATTGGTTGAATACGACATTGCCTCAGAGGTCTTCAAACCTACATTGGTCTGGGCTATGCGCTCTGTTTCGCCAAATTTTGAGAAATCGGGCAAAGGCCTTCGGGGCATATTACCACCGCCCAAGGCAGTGCCGCCATTCGTGTCCAGTTTGTTTTTTATAAAATCTACTACGTCTTTGTACGAAAGACGGCTCGCGCCCTCCGCAGGACGAACGTCCGAAAGGCTTACACCGAATTCTTTGGCCCGTTTGCGTGCAAGTGGGGAGGTTCTTAAAGTGCCAGTGGCAGTTGCGGTGGCAGTAGCAGGCGGAGCTGATATTTGTGGAGATATGGCAGTTGCGGTGGCAGTAGCAGGCGGAGCCGATATTTGTGGAGATGTGACAGTGACAGTGCTAGTTGCAGGGTCTGGGGTTTTTGCTGCTGCATCACTGCTACTGGTAACCGTTCTGATTTTCATCACGAGTGTGCCTTCGGTTACTTCGTCGCCTTTTTTAATAAGGATTTCCTCCACAATACCTTCAGCATCTATGGGCATTTCAGCATCTACTTTATCGGTGCCAATGACTACAACGATTTGATCCAGCGAAACTTTGTCGCCAGGTTTTACCAATATTTCGGTCACTTTCCCGCTCACGCCATCGCCGAGAGAGGGGAGCTTGTATTCATGGAGCATACGATGCAATACTCTTTTTTGCTGAAAATAGAATGTGCAAAGATGCGGCGAGTTGCTGGGAATGTGGTTGCTTTTTCTCTAGAAATAATAATTCGCACCAACATTTAACCCAAATAAAAAGCGTTCGGGGAGCCGACGGTCATACTGATCGTTGCGTGGAAAATCGCCGACCAAAGCACTCTCTGCAAGCACGCTGATGTGGCGATTCAATCTAAATTCAGCCCCTGCCGATAACCAATACCCCAGGAAAAATTTTGGTCGGTTCAAACGAACCGTGTAGCCATCCTTACCCGAAACGGGTTGGAACCTAGCATTCTGCGAAACCCTCGCAGAAATATCAAGCTCGTTTTTCACAACAAAATTGCCCAATAGGCCAGCTTTTAACTGGCCTTGAAATCTTCCGCCTCCAAACCGGTATGCTGCCAAAAGTGGAATACGAAGCATCTCGGTCCGTTCGGAGGTGGTGATGCTCAAAGTTACCGGCTCATTGTCTGAAACAGGCGATCCGTTAGTAACCTCCATGCGAAGACTTACTTCTGCTGTACCCTCCTGAGTGCTTAGATCATAATGGAAAATCCGTTTCGTACTCGAAGGTCCTTGAATGCTGCCATCTCCGAATCGGAACCGCGGCGTGTGGGTGGCTGTCCGTGTTGTGTTTTGATAGCCAATTCCGCTTTCCAACGAAAACTGCTCGCTTAGTTTTTTGCCCGTTTTTAACCACCAAATCGTTGTTGAGCCTTCGTTTTTCTGTTTACTATTAAAAGCGAGGCGGCCTGGTCTGGGATTCAGGGTGCGCGTTTTTTCAATATTGGTAAACAGGCTTGTTTGCAAACCAACATACCAGCCGGAGGTTTCCCGAACGGGTTCTATCGAAATTTTCGCAAGGCTCGGCAAGATTGGATTTGGGCATTCGAGCACATATGGTAGAATCGGCACGTGTGTAATATCAATTGGCTTGGGGATATTTTGATTTAGTGCATTGGATTCAACAATTGGTTGAAGCAAAGGGGCTTCAGATTTCTCAGTACCGATAAAGGATGGGAACAAATCTTTTTTGTCATTTTCATTCCGGGTATTAATGGCAACTGCATTTTCAGGCCGTGGATAAAATAAGTTACCCGCTGTGGCTTCGGATTTTTCCAAATCTTGAATAGTAGAGCTTCCCTCCGCAACTTCCTGAACACCCGGCAAGGCTGCGGGGCCTTGCTGGTTTGTGGAGTTGGGCGCACCAGAGCCAGTAGTTCCAGTATTCAATTGCCTTGAGGATTGTGTAGGTAACGGAGGGTTCGGAATTTCCTGAATCGCCTGGCCATTTGCATTGTCTTTGCTTTCAAACTCCTTGACAGGGTTTTCTGTCAAAGCCCGAAGTTTTTCTTCATAGTAAAGATGCTCGCAAACGAGCATTGAAAAAAGGATCAAAATGGCCGTTGCAGCAAGTGCCTGCCAGCCATACCGCAAGTAGATTGCGCGAGGAGTGGGCACAGCAGCATGTGGCAGCAAATCGCCTTCGACCCGGCTCCACATATCAGGAGAGGGGTCTTCTTCATGACCCTCAAACGACTTGCGAACATAGTCGTCCAATTTATCGTCGTGTATGTTTTCTTCCATGATTGTCAAATTGTTAGGCTGCTTTCGAGCAATTTTCTGAAATGAGCCTTTGCTCTAAGCAATTGAGATTTGGAGGTGCCAACCGAGATATCGAGGATTTCAGCGATTTCCGGATGTGAATAGCCTTCAAGAATATGAAGGTTGAAAATGGTACGGTAGCCTGTTGGCAATTGTTGGAGGATTCGGATCATGTTTCTGGCTGGCGGCTCGTCTGACGTGTATGATTCTGGCTCGTCGGGAAAATCCTGGCCGTCCAACTCCAAAGTAATAAGGTTCTTTTTTGCTTTTTGGAGGTGTTGCAAGGCGGTATTGACAAACACCTTGCGCACCCATCCTTCAAAGTTTCCCGCCCCGGTGTATTGATTCAAATCGCGGAACACCTTCACAAACCCTTCTTGCAAAACATCCTCTGCATCCTCCCGGCTATTGGCATAGCGCAGACACAGGGCAAACATTTTGCCCTTAAAGCACTCGAAGAATTGTTTTTGAGCAAGCCGGTCGCCTTTGAGGCAGGCTTGCAAATTGGGTTCGGCCATGTCTTTCGTCTGAATATGCCAAGGGCATTCACGTAAGGTTAGGTAATGCCAAAAGACCAGGGGTTGCATGGGATGAAAATTAAACCGCAAAACTGCAAAACCGGAGAACCGCAAAATTTAAAACCAAGAGCATTTACCTCACAATTTTACATTTTGCGGTTCTCCGGTTTTGCGGTTTTGCTGTTTAATTTTTTCTTTCCCAAATGCAACCCTTGCGTTTTAGTTTGACCTAATCCTTCAAACATCTTTCAAATGGGGGGTAAAAAAACACCCTCCGGTTAAAAGTAAACAATTTCATCACTTTCACTTTCAAAAACTTATCAAACATGATTAAAGCACTCAAATTATTCTTTCTGCCTATCGTAGCCATCATGGCTGTGATGGTTGCCTGCAACAAATCTACCGAATTGACCACGGAAGAGCTCGTAGACCAGGCCTTATATAGTGCACAGGAGCGTGGTGGAATGGGGCGATTCGGCTGTTACGAACTGGTTTTCCCGCTCACGATCGTTTTGCCCGACGGGTCCACAGCAGAGGTAAATTCATATGAGGAAGTAAAGCAAGCGCTCCGCGCCTTTTTTGAGGCAAATGGTGGCGGCCCACGCCCACATCATCGCCATCGCCCGCATCTCTCCTTTGAATACCCGATTTCGGTAATTTCTCAGGATGGGGACATTATCACCGTTGATTCTGAGGAGCAGTTGCGGAGACTCCGCGCTGATTGTGCTGGCGCCACTTTTGCCAATCATGATCCTCGTGGGCACGGCCAGCACGGTCTTGCTTGTTTTGACATCGTGTTCCCGATCAGGGTAGGTTTTCCTGACGGAACTGTTGTTGAAGTTGCTGACCGTCAAGCATTGAGACTGTTGATCCGTACATGGCGCGAGAACAACCCCGGGGCCACGGAACGCCCAAGAATCCTGTTCCCACTCACTGTAAAAATGGAAGACGATGGCTCCTTGGTAACGTTAAACAGCCCGGAAGAACTTCGTCAATTGAAAGAGGATTGTGAATAATTAGACTTGTTAATATACACCTGTAGGCAGCGCGCTTCCTCGTTCATTGATGGGGGAGCGCGTTTTTTATTGGGCAAGGGCTATTGCTAAAACATACGCTCAAAAAGTTGGTGCATACCGCGTTCGATATGATCAAAAGAGGCATCGGCTTTGTAGATGGCGAGCATATCGGCCAGCACTTTGTCCTTGTCTGTTTGGTTTTTGCAGTATTTTTTCCCATAAAGCAAAATTAGGTTTAGGGCTTCATTGTCGGCACAGCCTTGAAAAACTGTTTTGATGCGGGTAAAATCTTCTGCTGAAAGGTTCGGGATAATGCGCTGTTCTTCTTCCTCTGTGATATGTCCGTCCGCATTGGCAGCATAAAGCATCGTAAAAGCGTGGAATTCAGCATAGGTCCAATTGTCTGTTTGGCTGTCCATGTTTTAAATAAATTGGAAGTGTTGAGTTAAGCGGGTTGTAGGTTTTGGCCGGCGAAAGTTAGGGAAGTTCTGAAAAATACCGGAAAGGATATAGTAAGATTACCTTCGACCCAGAAATTTGATCAAAACGGCACCATGCAGGTCAAAACAATCCTCAATTCAGTTAATCCTTTTTCGATCCTATACTCCGACCATCATTTCGTGGCCATCAACAAGCCACCCGGGATCCTAATGCACCGAACCCGAATCAGCGAGGACAATGTGTTCGTGGTGCAACTCCTGCGCGACCAGATCGGGCAGCGTGTGTACCCTGTGCACCGACTCGACCGTGCCACTTCGGGGGTGTTGATTTTTGGTAAAAATGCCGAAGCTTCCGGGCTGCTTGGGGAGCAGGTTATGGACAAAACCGTGGAGAAAAAATACCTCGCCATCGTGCGCGGGTGGGTTCCGGAAACGGGCACAGTTGACTATGCGCTCGACGACCCCGATTCAGGCAGAGGGCCGCTTCAGGCAATTACCCATTTCAAACGGCTTGGCACTTCGGAGATAAACCACCCCATCGGGCTACGTCATAAAACGGCCCGATTTTCACTTATCGAAGCCCAACTGGAGACCGGTCGCCGCCATCAAATACGAAAACATTTTGCCCACCTCAGATACCCGGTAATCGGCGACAAACGTCATGGCGACGTGAAGCACAACAGCTATTTCCGGGACGTATTCGACCTGCACAGAATGTTCTTGCACAGCATGTTGTTGTCGTTTCGTCATCCGTACACGAACGAGCAAATCAGCATTTCCGCTCCTGTGGATGATGTTTTTGAAAGTACACTTCATCTCTTGGAACTTCATGAATTTTGCCCACCGATTGCTCTCGGCCTTCTGGCACATTTATCACATTGACCACATTATCACATTGACCACATTATCCTATTCCCTCCGCGCCGGCAATCTTGCCGATCTCAAGCCCCACAACTTTGAACTCGCCGCACCTGCTCCCGGCGAAGTCCGGATAGCCGTACGCGCCATCGGGCTAAACTTTGCCGACGTATTCGCCATTTGGGGACTTTACGGCGCCACACCCAAAGGTGAATTCACACCCGGTCTGGAGTATGCCGGCATCATCGAAGCAGTGGGAGAGGGCATCTCGCATCTCCATCCCGGCGACCGGGTGATGGGTGTTACCCGCTTTGGCGCATACACCACCCACCTGAACATTGATGCCCGATATGCCATCCCGCTTCCACCAGATTGGGATTTCAAAACCGGTGCGGCTTACCTTGTTCAAACCCTCACAGCCTATTATGGAATGGCAACCTTGGGCGCATTGCAGCGTGGCCAAAACGTGCTGATTCACAGCGCAGTAGGCGGTGTTGGATTGCAGGCGTTGAAGATTGCGAAAGCCTACGGTTGTTTTACCATCGGCACGGTGGGCACGGCGGCTAAAATAGAGTTTGCAAAGTCGGAAGGTTACGACCGGGTCATTGTGCGCGGGAAGGATTTTAAGGAACAGCTCAAGGCGGCATTAGAAGGCCGGCTACTTCACCTGCTCATGGACAGCGTGGGTGGGCCATTTTTCAGCATCCCGTTTTCAAAGCTGGCGCCCATGGGTCGGGCAGTCGTATTTGGCTCGGCTCGTTATGCTACAGCGAGTGATCGTCCGAACAAATTTCACCTCCTTTGGCACTATTTTACACGACCCAAAATTGATCCGCAACGAATGGTGGAAACCAACCGTGCAGTGCTTGGCTTCAACTTGATCTGGCTTTATGAAAACGCGGAATTGCTTCGCGGCTTATTGCTTGAGCTGGAAGCATTGCGGCTCGCTCCTCCGCATGTGGGACATGTTTTTTCTTTTGAAAATTTGCCGGATGCGGTGAGGTTGTTTCAGACGGGGAAAACGGTTGGGAAGGTGGTGGTGGAGGTTTAGGCGATAGAAGTGATACGTTATTAAAAAGTGTCACTTCTCATGCAAAATCTATACGTTTACCCAAATTTACGTCATGACAAATACTCCTTTAGATGCCCCCACAGACTTTATTCCAGCGGAAGACGAGCGCCCTGCCGGACAATGGATGGAGGGCTATTGGGCGCAAATTGCCCCTTGGGCCAAACGTTTTGCCTATATTATCTGTATCTATTATGGCTGGATGATATATGAGCATTTGATGATTATTACTTTAGGCATGGGCGTTTACCAAAGTGCGTTGATGCATATTGGTGTCTTGTTGTTGTACGCTCCTATGCTGGCCGTGGGTTATTTTAGTTATCGGTTCGGCCAAAATTTAGAAAACGCGCTGGTTGGACAAGACCAATTGATGCTTGAAAAAGCTTTCCGTCATTTACATCGCTTTTTACTTTTGGCCCTATTGATGGCTGTGCTTTGGCTGTGGTCGTCTACAAATCAGTGGATTAGCGTCATTCAGATTATGACTAAACTCAACAACAGGTATGAAGAGCCCCTTCTATCTGAGTAAGGTGCGCTTCTAGAAAACCAACGAGGTTTAGAAACAATTAGTTATGGAAAATATTGATAAAGAAACGGTCGAAAACCACGGCCTTTGGCTAACCGACCGATTGCTCGCACAGATGCGCGTTTCCTCTAAAATAGGAGTGCCGCTGATGGTGTTGTGCATTATTGTTGGCATTTCAGCCGCATCGCTTTCGTTGTTTTCAATAGTCTGGACTTGGTCGGAGAGACAAGGCGACTTCTATCTCCTGGAAGGCGGCAATCTTGCCAGGGTACTCAATTTACTAGCCACTTCCGCCATTATTTATTGTTTTGCGAAGGGCATAATAGAAGGCCACAAGGCTTGGCGGCTTCTGCGCTCCAGCGAAACCGACGACGATGCCCTGCTCGAAGGCACAGAGCGCTTGGGCAAGATGTTTCGTTGGCTGACGCTTTGGGGCGCGATTTATATGGGTACTTTGGTGCTGCAAATGGTATCGCGGAACGCGTTGTAAAGAGGTGACAACATCTCCGGCGAAGGAGGAGGTGTCACCTCTTTTTTCAAACCTTGTGGCGGAACGCTATCTAAAACGCTCCATTAGCCGCCCCGCTTGCGCAGCCATGAGGTCATAGCTATTTTTCTGCTTATCCATTCTGGCAATATCAACCAATATTGCATTGATTTTGGATTTTCTTTTGAATGCAAGTTTTGGGATTGCTTCTATATCGCTATTTTTCCCATTAATTTTTGACTGAATGGTCTGGGACTCGGCATTACAACGGCTCTGGATATCTGACAGATTATGAATCACCTGCGAACGCTCTTGATATGGAAGGGCTGAAAAGCGATCACTATACTCAGAAGTTTTTTCGTAAAAGGACAAAGCCTGTTTGAAATCCTTGTTTCCGAAGGCCGAATTCCCTTTCTTGATTAGCTCCTGCAAAGGCCCAACATTTAATTTAATCACGAGGCTGTCGCGGCTGTTTTGAACTTTTTTTTGCCGCTCTTTCAGGGCGACTATCAATGGGTTGGCGGTCGAATCCGCTACACTTTCAATGAGCAGTGGTAATGCCTGCATCCTAATAAGTGCAGAATCTTGTAACGGGATAGCTTTGATGGCTTGCCCAGCTCCAGCCGCTTGTTTTTCAAAATCAACTACTGTTAAAAGGATTCCGGCCACTTGGCTTC
Organism: Saprospiraceae bacterium; assembly: GCA_046160625.1. Lineage (GTDB taxonomy): Bacteria > Bacteroidota > Bacteroidia > Chitinophagales > Saprospiraceae > M3007. Next base: position 118,538 of record JBJXGZ010000082.1, on the reverse strand, counting down.
GTAATCGAACCCGTCTTTTGTCCTGATCATTTTGGGTGAATTCAAGTGCACTATTACTGGTCTTGGCAGCGTCTGAATAGTTGCCTTGAAGAATTTGGCTATCAGCAAGCATAATTGCCTTATTCAATTTTACCGTTTTATTGGCAGCATTCATTCTTACAAGGAAAAAACCTGCTGCAATCAGCAGAAGAGCCGCCAGGAGCCACCTGCTATAGCGCGAGGAATATTTGCCCCAGAATTTTTGGCTTTGCTCGCATTGAGCGATACGCTGTTCTACAAAAGTCAGGCCCTTTATTTCGGGCGGAAGGTTCTGATAGATTTTCCTGGCGAAGCTAAAAAATTTCCAGGAAAACAGCCTTTCTGCCCATACCAATTGGGAAGTAAAGTCCAAATATTGTTTGATTTCCTCGTTGGCCTGTGCGAAGCGAAGTGCTTTTGAAAATTGTTTTTTGGCCTCCCCATATTGGTTTGCCTTGAAAAAATCTTTCCCATCATTGAAATGCTTACGGGCTTGTTCACGATACTGATGGGTAGCCATTTTTTTTCGCGCCTCCTCTTTTTTTTCTGTAGTGTAATTGTCGTCGGGCTTGATCGTGTGGCAATGATCAAAGTATTTGATGGCCTCTTCGAACTGTTTTTGGAGAAGGAATTTTTCACCTTTTGCCCTTGCTTGAGCATAGTCCTTATCAATGCCTTCCAGAATTTGGTCAATCATCTGTATTTTCTTTTTGGCCGTTCCATCTTCAGGACTGAGTTCTACCAGGGCGATGTGCATTCCTTGTGCACGGATATAGTCTTTACGTCGTTCAAATTCATCGGCTGCTTCCCGGAGCAGCTGTACCCTCAGCTTCAGCCTGCAGCTCTGGATTTTTGACTCCAGTTCTATGCGGGCGTTCGGATTAAGCTCTTGGGCGGCCAAGAAATGGTTGAGGGCCAAGGGGTATCTTTCATCGTGGAGCGCCTCGTCTGCATTTTTCAGTAGCACAGCGTACTGGTTTATTTCCACCTGATCTTTGATCTCATCCAATTCCTGACTTGCGGCTTTTAGCCGTTCTTTCACGCGCTCTCCCTCTTCTGAGCTCTCCAGTTTTTCGTCTTTTACCAACTGTACAGCAGTTTCCAGCAGCTCTTGTGCTGTTACCGGATCCTTGTCTCTGATTTTTCTGGCACGGTCAAGGGTGTCTTCAAATTCTGCCACCTTCTTTCGGTCGCGTATCCGTTCTTCACATTGGCGTATCCGGTTGATGCGCTCGGATTTGTTTTCCAAGGCATTGGCTTGTTCCCAGGAGGCTTGAGCCACTTCATAATCTTTTCGCACAAAGGCTTTTTCCGCTTTTGCATCCAGGATGGAGGCTTCCGATTTGCGGCGAATTCGATTGGAGGTATCCTCTATGTTGGAAAGAAGGCTGTTGATAAGATCCGACTTTCTTGATGTGGCAATTTCTCCCGGGTCAAAACGGACAAATTCCCGTTCAAACAATGAAGTTGCAGCATCCCAGTCTTTATTTTTTTCTGTGTTTTCAAGTTCCTTTAGATAATCCCGCAAGTGCTGGATTTTTTCCATCTCTGCCACGCGCTGCTGGTAGGATTTTATTTTGCCGCTGGTATCGCCAAAGTGGTCAAACAAGGTTTCCAATTTGCCCAGCACCAATTGAGCATCTCCTCGGCGGTCGTCACGAAGATGCTTCTCAAGGTCCAGTTCCAATTCCTGGATTTTTCGATTGCGGTCGGCTGAAATGGAGATTGCGCGCTCCTTCACCTTGGCGGCAATATCACTTAGGACTTCGTGTTCATTCGGCCAATTTACAATGGGTTTACCACCATCGGGAAGTGCTTGCAATTTCGCAAAATCTGAAAATTGCCACTGACACGGTCGCAAGATGACGGGAATAGCAATGCTTATGCCGTTGTTGTGCCGTTCCGAGATTTTTTTCAGTTCTATTTCTAGAAAAAAGTCAGAATTGAGCGAGTGGACGCTCACCAAAATAAGGATTACATCGGCCTTATTCAAGTTTTCGTGAATGTCACTTTCCCATTCTACGCCCGGCTTTATCTCGCCGTCTTGCCAAACATCGAGCACTTCCCGCATAGCGGGCACTTTCAGGTGACTTGTGAGTTTTTCTTTGAGATCCATGTCCTCGTGTGCGTACGCAACGAAGACTTTTGCTTTGGTTTCCATTGTTTTATAAGTTTTTTACTCCGTAAAGTTATAAAAACTTATAATTCTTCAAACCAAAGAATTTTTTTACTCCTTATGTTGGGAAAAACAAACTAATACACCTGATTATAGCCGGATGGCAATCAATAGACTCACTCTTTCCCTAAAAACGGATACCGATAATCGCTGGGCGGCACCTTATTCCCCTTTAAAGAGCGCGCCGATAACCATCGGTAAAGATTTATCATAGAACCAGCCTTTGTCGTTTGTGCCCGATGCACGGACGCCGCCAAAGGGTTGTTGACCTACCACTGCGCCCGTGGGTTTGTCATTGATGTAATAATTGACCGCAGCGTGGCGGAGTTAGTCGATGGCAAGTGCGAGGCTTTTGTTTGCGCATCATTTTACCTGGAGTATTTGGGCATTTTGGCGCTCGTTTCACCTCAAAAAAAGCTATTCTAGAAAAGGAATTTCAGGATTAAATTTGGATCAAGAAAAGGAAAAATTTTGTGCTTCAAGGTATACATTTGCATCGCTGATCACCGCCCGGTCAGTGTTCAATTGACGCATTCTAACCATGATAAAACGTATGAACTGCCCATCAAGGCTCTGGAGATGGCTATTCCTCTTCCCTGTTCTTTTAAGCACCACCATTTATGCCTCCCCTACCCCTGCCGTGGACAAAACGATCACAGGCACGGTGTTTTCCATCGACGGCGAAACCTTAGTCGGGGTCATCGTGCTCGAAGCTGGCACAACCAATGCTACTAGGACTGACCTCGATGGGAAATACTCCTTAAAAGTAGGTACGGGAGCTACTGCACTCGAATTTTCTTTGATAGGCTATGAAAAGCAACGCGTCGAAATCGGCACCCGAACCGTAGTTGATGTAGTGCTTGAATCCAGCCTGAACAATCTCTCTGAGGTGGTAATCGTCGCCTACGGCGTGGAGCAAAAAGCCCTTTTAACGGGAGCTGTAAGCGATGTCAAATCTGAAAACCTGAAAAACATCCCGGTAGGCAGCGTCGATGGCATTTTGCAAGGGCAAGCCGCCGGGGTACAGGTGGTACAAAACTCTGGAACACCAGGATCTGCCATTTCCATTCGTATCCGAGGCGTAAGTTCAATTGGCGGTTCCAGCCAGCCCTTGTACATCATTGACGGAATTCCGGTTACCACAGGCGATTTTGCTCAAGTCGGCTACGAAGGCCAAGGTATCAATGCGCTTTCAGACCTGAGTCCCAACGATATTGAATCGGTCACCATTTTGAAAGATGCCGCCGCAGCGGCCATTTATGGCGCACGGGCTTCCAATGGAGTAGTATTGATCACTACAAAGCGCGGAAAAAACCAGAAGTCAGTCATCAATTTCAATGCCTATTACGGCATTCAGGAGACTTGGCGAACATTGGAGATGCTGGATGCACGCGACTGGATGTTGTATCGGAATGACCTGGCTGGCTCGCCCGTTTTTTCTGAAGAACAAATCAACAACATCAAAACCAATACCAATTGGCAGGATGTAATCTTCAGAACTGCGCCTATTGCGAACTACGAACTTTCCTCTTCCGGGGGCAATGAAAAAACCCGGGTATTCCTGAGTGGCAATTTTTTCCAGCAAGACGGCATTGTGATTGGCACGGATTACCGCAGACTGAATGGCCGTGTGAACATTGATCACCGCATGTCAGAAAACCTGCTTGTGGGTACCAGCATCGGCTTGTCTTATGCCAAAACCAATCGTGTGGAAGGCGACCAAACCTTACATGGCCCACTGCCCAATGGCATTTCTACGCCCGCTATTTTCCCGGTGTACAACGAAGATGGGTCATACAATCAGGAGGGCCCTTACTCGAACGCAGTTTCCATTGCCAATGAGGCCATCAATGAAAACTTCTCGTACCGCTCCGTGGCTAACATTTACGCAGATTATAAGATCCTGCCTGGCCTGACATTTTCCACCAAATGGGGCGTGGACTTTCTGAATTTTCGGGAGCATGCCTACGAATCTATCAAAACTGTGCAGGGCGCGAAATTCAATGGTTTAGGCTTTGAAACCTATTCCAATGTGTTGAATTTGGTGTCCAACAACTTTCTGAAATACCAGCTGGGTCGTGGCAAACACAACATGGAATTCCTTGGCGGTTTCAGTTTTGAACAATACCAAAACCGCAGCTCGTTTATTCGCGGTCAGGATTTTGCCGACCCAAGTTTGCAGTACATCAATACCGCAGCAACCATTGTTTCTGCCAGTTCCAGTGGTTCAGAGAATGGATTACGCTCTTTTATGGGTCGAGCTAACTACAATTTTGACAATAAATACCTGCTCACTTTTTCGGGGCGCGTAGATGGCTCCTCCCGGTTTGGTGAAAACAATCGCAATGGTTTTTTCCCGGCGGTATCAGCAGGCTGGCGGATTTCGCAGGAAGGATTTCTTAGATCTAAGGTCATTTCAGAGTTGAAAATCCGAGCGAGTTATGGCCTAACAGGCAATGACGATATTCCAGCTTTCCTTTTTTCTGAATTGTATGGAATAACCTCCTATGGCGATCAACCAGGTATTTTTCCAAGTAATATCCCGAATCCTGACCTCAAATGGGAAACCACAGCCCAGTTGAACTTCGGAATTGACCTCGGATTGTTTGATAATCGAATCCTTCTAAGCGCCGATGTCTACAACAAAAAAACAACAGACCTGCTCCTCAGCCGCCCGCTTCCACCTAGTTCAGGGTTTAGCGTGATCACAGAAAACATCGGAGAAGTAGAAAATAAAGGAGTCGAGCTTTCGCTGACCACCGAAAATTTGTCTGAGCGTGCACTCAGCTGGACGACCCGAATCAACTTTTCCGCCAACCGCAACAAGGTGCTGAAACTTTATAACGGTCAGCCTATTGATGACCTCGGGCGCGGCAGCAACCGAATCGAGGAAGGTCAACCCATCGGTATTTTCTACAGCTACGAATCCTTGGGGGTTGATCCTTCTACCGGGGATATTGTGTACAAAGACAACAACTACGATGGAGAATTGACCACTGCTGACCGTACCAAGGTGGGTAACCCTCACCCGGATTTTATTGTCGGGATCACCAATCAATTGGGCTACAAAGGATTTGATTTAAGCATCTTTTTTCAAGGTTCTTATGGTAATGATGTGTTTAATGGTTCGCGACTCTTCCTGGAATCTTTGCAAGGGGGTGATAATCAATTGGCTGCAGTAAACCGCAGATGGAGAAACCCGGGCGATATTACAGACATCCCGGATGCTACGAGCGATCCTGTGCGGGCAGCTTCCAACAAGCGGGTTTCTTCTCGTTTTATAGAAGATGGCTCTTATTTAAGGTTGAAAAATTTAACCCTGGGTTATACCGTCCCGAAAATTAGCGCAACTGGAAAATGGTTTTCCAGCTTCCGTTTATTCGCCAGCGCACAAAATTTGCTCACATTTACCAACTACACAGGCCTTGACCCGGAAGTGAATTACCGAGGGAATGATAACGCCGTAATTGGCACCGATTTTTTTACTTTTCCACAGGTACGCAGTTACACCTTCGGATTCAACCTAACTTTTTGAAAATGAAAAAATTAGCTATACTTTATTGCCTCCTTTTTCTGGTCTCTTCTTGCGATGTTTTGGACGTACAACCGCAGAGTTCCATTCCGGCAAGTGAAGCATTCAAAGATAAAACCGGGATTGAACGCGGGATACTTGGGGCGTATTCCGGCTTGCAAAGTCTGAGTTATTACGGTCGCACATACCTGATTTTCTCAGACCTCGCTGGCGACAACTTGGTTCACCCGCCCAATGCCACTTCGGTCAATTACGCCGAAGTAGACAACAATGCCATTCTCCCCGAAAACGAATCCGTTGACGGAATTTGGACCGCGGCATACGATGCCATCAATGTGACAAACAACGTCATTGTTCAGGTACCCAACATTCCGGATATGACGCAGGCTGAAAAAGACAAAGCCCTCGCAGAACTGTATTTCATACGGGCACTGAATCATTTCAACCTGCTCAACTACTTCGGGGCCATCCCAATTCGAATTTCCCCAACAGTTGGGGTGGAAAACATCAATGTTCCCCGCGACCCGGTCAATGAGGTTTATTCGCAGATAGTGCGTGATTTAGAATTTGCAGCATTACATCTGCCCGTTTCGAGCAGCATCAAGACTCGAGCTTGCAAACATGCCGCAACTGCGCTGCTTGCTCGTGTTGCCTTGTACCAAAAGGATTATGCCAAAGCAATTGAATATGCTTCCGACCTCATCGACGGGGGCGAGTACGATCTACTGGCCTCCTACAGCGCAATTTTTTCGGCGGAGAAAACAGCAGAATCCATTTTTGAAATTGATTTCACAGAACTCGATCGCAACCGAATTGCTGAATACAATTTCCCTTTAACCCTAAATGGACGGCGTGAAGTGGCGCCAGCAGACGAGCTCCTCAGCAAGTTTACTGCCAATGACGACCGATTAGCAGCCACGATCGCTTATGCTGGCACCTTGCCATATGTCATCAAATACGACGACCTGGGTACTGGTAGCGACAATGTAATTGTGACTCGTCTGGCAGAAATGTATCTGATTCGCGCCGAAGCAAGGGCACAAACCAATGGTTCGCTGCAAGCCATCCAAGAGGACTTAAATGTAATTCGCAATCGAGTTGGTTTGGACGACACAACTGCCGATACCTACCCAGAACTTTTGCTCGCCATCGAAGCGGAAAGAAGACTTGAATTGGCTTTTGAGGGCCATCGCTGGTTTGACCTGGTTCGAACGGGTAGAGCAGTAGAGGTACTCAGCATGGTAAACAATATCAATCAAACCCTTTTTCCAATTCCTTTGAGCGAGTTATTGGCCAACAATCATCCTGGGATGACACAAAACCCTGGATATTAAGGGCACACCTATTAGTCTTGGCGTAGCTTTAACATCCAGCCCCGGGACTTTGGCGGTGAATGCTTTTCAAGTTAATTCAATTAAACAAATTCAATATGCTAACTAAACGTATCCTTTTTCTCTTCCTTCTTTCAACAGGTCTTTTATTCAATGCCTGCAAAAAAGAGGATGATCCGATCAAGCCCACTGCAACATTTTCTGCCAGCAGCACCATGGTAGTAGTAGATGAAGAAGTGCAGTTCACGAACAATTCCGAAAATGCTACTTCCTTCAAATGGAGTTTTGGTGACGGCACGACTTCCACTGAAGTTTCGCCTAAGAAATCGTACCAGACGTCTGCTGTTTTTAATGTGAGCCTGGCTTCTACAGGTGCTGGCGGTACCACCATTTCAAATGTGTCAATTACCGTAAAACCAGCTTGCGCGTTCACTGTAGTAAATGAAAATGCCTTAATCAATACTACGCCTGTTCAATTTACCAATGCTTCCAAGGGTGCCAGTTCTTACTTATGGACTTTTGGCGACGCAGGCAATTCTACTTCGACCGCTCAAAATCCAACATTTACCTATACAGCTCCTGGCACTTACACCGTCACCCTGAAAGCCATCAGTGCTGTAGGCGAAACCACTGCTTCCAAACAAATCACCGTGGGTGGCGCCCCCATAGTCAAAGAGGTGTATTTCATTGACTATGGTTCTGGTTTTATCAATAAACTGGCCCTGGACGGTTCATCTGCCGTAGCTCCCGTATTGGATATCAATGGGAAGGCAGGCCCTGGTCTTGCTTACGATGAGGTCAACGGCAAAATTTATTTTAGCGATTTTGAGGTGACTGGTTCGGGAAATATCTGGCGCTGCAACCTGGATGGCTCCAACCTGGAGGCGATTGTAAGTAACCTGAGCGATCCTTACGGCGTAGCCTTGAATGTTGCAGCAGGCAAAGTGTATTGGGTAGATGATCTTGGCAATGTTTCGCGTGCGAATCTGGATGGCTCTAATCAGGAAATTGGCCTGGTAAATATTCCATCAGGTCAAATGCGTGCCATCAGCCTTGACCCGACCAACAACAAAATGTATTTTTACGAAGTCAATTTGGAGAACCTTTACGTAGCCAATTTGGACGGCACCAACCCAACCATTCTATTTTCCGGTGTGTATGGCTATGCGATTTATGCAGATGCCCAGAACGGGAAAATTTACTTTGATGACCAAAACAGCGAAACCCTTATTATCGCCAACCTTGACGGCACAAACAAACAAACTTTTGATGCCAATGGTACCCGTATCTACGGCATGGCCATTGATCGCACCACTAACAAACTCTATTGGTCGGGCCGAGATTCAGGAGAAATCAGCCGGGCTAACCTGGATGGTACAAGCCCGGAGGTTTTGAAAACCGGACTTACCAGCCCCAGAGGAATCTTTTTTAAGCAGTAAATCTGAGTGTCCCTGTTTATGAAAAAACTAATTCCCTTGCTTTGGCTAGGCACTTTCTTCGCCCTGATGTACAGCTGCAAGAAAGACGACTTTCCCGTGCCGCCAGCCAGCACAGTGCCGAATTTCACTTTCTCGATTGGCAATGACGGAATTGCCCCGGCTACGGTCACGTTTACCAATACTTCCATCGTACCTAGCACTGTTGGCGCCGTAACCTACTATTGGAATTTTGGGGATAATGCTTCCGCAGAAGGCCCAAACCCCATCCATACCTATCAAACCGCAGGGGCTTTTGAGGTGCGTTTGGTGGTTGTGACCTCGGTTTCCCTGGAAATTAAGGAGAGCGTAAAAACGATCGTGATCAAAGACCCAAATGCTTCTGGCACGCCCGTATATTTCACGGATGGCAGTTTGATGTACAGTGGATTGGTGAACGACCAGCCTCCAATTATGAGTCAATTGCCAGTTGCCGGATTGTTGGATTCTTACGGCTCCACCTTCGACACCATTCGCAATCACCTGTATATCAGCGACTACGAAGCTGGAAAAATTTACCGTTGTGATCCGAATGGCACCAACCTGGTGGAATTTAGAACCGGGCTGGATGCACCCAACGCCATGAGCATCGATTATCAGCTCAATCAAATTTATTGGGATACAGGCACCGGCATCCAACGGGGAGATATTACCAGCACAGATGTCACCCAAAAAGAAGATTTCGTCACAGCTCAGGCCAATGACCCCGATGGAGTGTCCATTGATGCGGCGAATCGAATCTTGTATTGGGTGAATTACAACGGCGGGGTTTGGAAGAAAAACCTCGACGGGACTGGTGAAGGTGAATTAATTCCAGGCGTAGAAGGGGGTAGTATACTGGTTGTGGGTGATCGAATTTTTTACGATCAATTCATAGCCTCCGGCGATATTCACCTCAAATCGGCTAATTTGGACGGCACTAACGTAGCCGTGCTCGCTACCGGAATCACACGAGTCGTGTATGCACTGGCGTATGAGGCCTCAAGCAATAAAATCTATTGGGGAGATCGAAACATTGGCACCATTAAACGGGCCAATCTGGATGGATCCAATGCCGAAGCCTGGTATGTAAATGCCAATCTTAGACCTCGGGGTATTTCGTTTGGAAAGCGGTTTTAGTAGGGTGTGGTTCGAGTTAAAAAATTGGGGGATAATGGTATACAGGCCATTATCCCCCTTTTGTTGAGTGCTATCGTGATAGTACAAAGTCTCGGAACAACTCAAACTCCTTCAATTCTTGTTCAATAAATCGGGTGAATAGTCGCTCACCAACGGAGGAGCGTTGAGCTGAGATTCCCACATCAATCAATCGAAAGCCCGTTGGTGTGAGAAAAATATTATCAAACCGTTCACCAGGCATATCAGAAGGACGACGTAAATCACGGTGTACAAATCCCGCTTGATGAAGTTCTTTTAATTCTTCTTCGAATACATCCAACCATAACTCTCGCTTTTCGTATTCGTAAGCCCTAAAATCCATGGGAAACAAACGTTCCATCACAAGCATTTCAGTGTCGTCATTGAGAAAATCAAGGCGAATAAAACGCACTACCAAATCATTTACAGCATTCGCAAATTTCATTTTTTCCGCTTCAGAACCGATATCGGAACGGGTATCGCCCGTAAATAATTTTCCGGCTTCTGCTTCAGTTAGCGCAATAACAGTGTTGTTTGCGCCTGAAGACAAAGTACGAGGATAGCGTTTTTTCATGTGGGAAAAGTTTGATGCAAGGTAAAACGAGCAAACTTGACAACTTTTAAAACGTTGTCAAAATGAACCACTAATGACCCAATGACCCAATGACGACCAATGCCCCTCCAACTACTCCTCCCCCAAAAACGGATACCTAAAATCAGTAGGTGGCACCATATTTTCTTTCATGGTACGGGGCGACAGCCAGCGATAAAGATTAATCATCGAGCCAGCTTTATCGTTCGTGCCGGAAGCCCGGCCGCCACCGAATGGCTGCTGGCCAACCACCGCACCCGTGGGTTTGTCGTTGATGTAATAGTTACCCGCAGCGTGACGGAGCTTGTCGTTTGCAAGGGCAAGTGCAGCACGGTCGTTGGCAAAAATAGCTCCCGTGAGCGCGTAAGGCGAGGTAGTGTTCAATATTTCGAGGGTTTTAGAAAAGTCCTTGTCATCATATACATAGATCGTCAGCACTGGCCCAAAAATTTCCTCACACATGGTGACGTACATCGGATCAGAAACCTCCAGCACGGTCGGCTCAATGAAGTAACCTTTTGATTTGTCGAAATTGCCGCCAGCGATCACTTTCACTTTGCCTGATTTCTTCGCCTCGACGATATAATTGGAGATTTTATCAAAAGCCTTTTCGTCGATCACGGCATTGACAAAATTGCGGAAATCTTCAGTAGTGCCCATTTGCATACTTTTCAAATCGGCCACGAGATAGTCGCGCACTTCGTTCCAAATACTTTTGGGAACATAAGCCCGCGATGCGGCAGAGCATTTTTGTCCCTGAAATTCAAAGGCGCCCCTGCCAAGTGCCACGGCCACCGCCTTCGGGTCAGCAGAATTGTGCACCATTACAAAATCCTTGCCGCCCGTTTCGCCCACGATGCGCGGGTAGGAGTGATAGTTGGCAATGTTCTCGCCAATCGTTTTCCATATTTGTTGAAAAACGCCCGTGCTTCCCGTGAAGTGGATGCCCGCAAAACTGGGGTGTTTCAATACCACCTCACCCATGACGGGCCCGCTAACATACACAAGATTGATCACGCCCGCCGGTAACCCTGCCTCTTCCAGTATTTCCATAATGATTGAGGCGGAGTAAATCTGCGACTCGGCAGGTTTCCAGACGGCCACGTTGCCGAGCATGGCCGGGGCGGTGGGCAAATTGCCTGCAATGGCCGTGAAATTGAACGGCGTGAGGGCAAAAACAAAACCTTCAAGTGGTCGCCAGTCCGTGCGGTTCCACACATTTCTGGTGCTGAGCGGCTGTTGTTTGTAGATTTCCTGCATGAAATACACGTTGTACCGCCAAAAATCAGCCAGTTCGCAGATGCAGTCAATCTCCGCCTGATAGGCGTTTTTACTTTGACATAGCATGGTAGCCGCACTCATTTTGGCGCGATAAGGCCCGGTGAGCAAGTCGGCGGCGCGGAGGAAAATGGCAGCGCGTTCCTGCCAGGGCATGGCTTCCCAGGTTGGTTTTGCAGCAAGTGCCGCTTCTATGGCCGCCTGCACATGCTTCGCATTGCCTTTTGAATATTGTCCCAACACATGGTTGCGCTCGTGCGGCGGGTGCATGGCCTTCTTTTCATCTGAAAAAATATGCTTGCCCCCAATGTACATCGGCACGTCTTTTTGTTCGGCTTTTGCTTCAGCAAGGGCTTTTTTAAGGGCGATTTTTTCTGGAGAGCCGGGGGCGTAGTTCCAAATGGGTTCGTTGACGGGGTAAGGGACGTTGAATATTGCGTCAGTCATGGAGGAGTGGTTAATTGTTTAGAGGGTGATTTGGGGATGCGGTGAGGGGATAATCCCGCCTTCGTTAAAACTACGGCGGGTAAAAAAGTGTGCAAAGGTAAAAACTGCGCTTGGCTAAAGGTGGGTTTTAGTGCTGTATGATTTAGATTTCAGATCGAAATTGAAAGTGGCACAAATGCTAATATAAGACATTTTGATTTTTTTGTTTAATCTTTTTAGGCAATAACTTAAACAAAATTGATTCTTGCGGGTTCTACTTTCTTTTTCAAACAAACCATTACACCCACTAATTTTCACACTAATTATGAAGAAGTTATTTTTTGGAATGTTCCTCGCGCTCAGCGCCGCTATTTTGTTTACCGCTTGCAAGGATGACGATGACCCGACCACACCAAAGAACATTGTAGAAACTGCCCAGGCTACCAGTGATCTTTCCTCCCTTGTAGCGGCTTTGAGCCGTGCAGGTTTGGTGGATGCCCTCAATGCTCCTGGTCCTTTCACAGTGTTCGCACCGACCAATGCGGCGTTTAGCACCTTTCTTTCGGCCAATGGCTTTGCCACGCTGGAAGATGTTCCTTTACCTGTATTGCAGCAAATTCTGCTTAACCATGTGGTAAGCGGTGAAATCCGTGCAGCCGGTGTGCCAACGGAAGGCTATGTTAAGACATTGGCTACTTTTGGTACCAGCAATCTTAGTCTACTGGCTCAAAACAATGCCAGCGGTGTAAGCCTGAATAAAGACGTAAAAGTGACAACGGCCGATGTGCTTACTTCCAATGGCGTTGTACACATTGTTGACAAAGTAATCGCACTGCCAACCGTAGTAAATCACGCACTAAACAATTCAAATTTCTCCATTCTTGTGGCAGCACTTACCCGCCCAAGCCTTGGGGTTGATTATGTGGGACTGCTTTCTGGCGAAGGTCCGTTCACGGTGTTTGCCCCAACGAATGCTGCATTTGCAGCGCTATTAACCGAATTGGGCCTGAGCAGCCTTGATCAGGTGGACGATGCTACACTCAATGCAGTACTTCAATACCACGTAGTGAATGGCGCCAATGTGCTGGCTTCACAGTTGACCAATGGGCAGGCGGTGACCACTTTTGGAGCGGGTACGTTTAACATCAACTTGACTGGTGGCGCAAAAATCGTAGATGCTCGCAATCGCACGACCAACATCATTATCACGGATGTGCAAGGTTCAAATGGTGTGGTGCATGCGATTGACAAGGTATTGCTTCCTTAATATGGACCATATGTCCCGACGGAATAGGCGGGCATTTCACGACGGCAATAAACACAAAAAGACTTGACCAGAGAGCCGCCCGCAGTGATGCGTGGCGGCTCTCTGGTTTTTAAGTATGGAATTACTTTTATCTCACCGCAGAGGCGCAGCCTTGAATCACCCCGAACTTTGTAACAATTTAAAATCGTACAAGTAAAAGCATCAAAAGAGCGCTACTTTTCCTCATGTAGCGTAATTTGAACTACAAAAGGCACAAAAGGACACAAAAGACCGAATCGTGTTCTTTTGTGTTCTTTTGTGCCTTTTGTGGTTCAAATTATGTCAAGTTTGATGTTGCAACGGGACGGATCATCAATGTTATAAAATTCGGGGTGACCCATGTCTCCACCAACTACCTTACCAATGTCACTTCCCCCTTTCTCGATTCCCTTCTCCCGTCAAAATACTCAAACTCGGCCACCCAGATCAGCACATCTGATGGGTGTGGTTTGCCCTTCCAAATCCCATCCCAGCCCAGTTCGGAGTCGGTTGAAGGGAAATTGATCTGGGTGAATACGGTTTCTCCCCAGCGGTTCAGGATTTTCCAAAGTCGCACTGTTCGCACACAGGGATCGGTAATGGGTCGGAAGCGGTCGTTCGCAGCATCACCGTTGGGCGTAAAGGCGTTCGGAATCCGTACCCGGCACTCTTCGTTTACGCGAACTGTGACGCTTTCTTGTACCGTGCAGCCGTTTTGGTCAGTTACAGCAAGCGTGTAGGTGATCGTGTCCAAGGGACTGGCAAGCGGGTCGAGGCAGTCAATGCAACTCAAACCCTCAGAGGGCGACCACACGAAATCAAGTGTTACAGTTCCAATCAGTTCGGCTTCCAGAAGCACCGATGCTCCAATGTGAATGGTCGTGTCCATCGGCAATGTAAGGCTCAGGGGCGGATGCGAGTTGACCGTTACGGTGACGACCGAATCGCAGGAAAGCGAACTGGCTAACTGAAAAATCGCCACCGTGTCAACGGGTAGCATTGTTCCATTGTACTCAAAAAAGGCATTGGAACAAATGGTGACCTCCAGTTCTGAAGCCGAGTTTTCAATACCTAAAACATTCACGGTCAGGATCGTATCGCAACCAGCCCCTAAAGTGGGCAGGAAAAATTGCGCCGTGGTGTCGGCGGGCAATTGTACACCCAAAACGGTCAGGGTTTGTCCTACACACACACTGGTGTCGAGACTGAAAAGCAAGGTATCGCGGATGGTGGCGCGCAGGGTGTCTACCGAAATGCAGCCTTCAGGGGTTTGCCCAATGATTACCCAAGTGGCGCTTACTGTTGGTGAAACCGTTACGCTGGGACAATCCGTGCAACTGAGAAAATCCTCGGGCGACCACCGCCACGACTCGAAATTGGCCGGGCGTTGGTAAGTGCTTGAGGTGCCAGAGCACTGTTGCGGCAAGTCTGGGCCCAGGTCAAGCACGGAGTTTGGGGCGATACTGACCGTGATAGTGTCAGATTGATGGTTTCCACAGAGGTCCCAGACATTTACCCAATATTTTCCGGGGAATAGGGTAGTGACGGTGGAATCTGCCGTGCCATCGCTCCACAAGTAGCGGGTGAAACCGCTCCCGGCATTGAAGGAAAACACGCCATTGTCGCACACGACAAGATCAGGGCCCAGGTCTAGAGTTTTGTTGAGTGGCGGGACTACGAGCACTTCAAGGGTATCGGAGGAGCTTCCACAAGGCGTGTGTGCAGTCACGATGAGCCGTCCAGTGCCGGGCGTGAGGTAGCGAATAGTGGCGTATTGGTAGTTGGGCTGGATTTGGGTGTTTAGATTTTCTGTTATCCAGGTGATGGAATCCACCTTGCATTGCACATTTGGTATCTGATAAAAAATGGGCGCATTCAATTGACAAATAGTGTCAGGTGCATCGTTGGGGAATGCGATGTACGGCACATTGAGATAACTGGAAATAACGTTGCACAGGCCTCCCCATACCGCGCCGGTAGGGCCGAGATCGACACCCTTTTTTTGGTATTGACAAGCAGTGCCAGGTTTATTGGGTGAATGGATCACATCCAGGAATGGGGTATTGGCAAATACTAAGATTGGGACATAAATTTTACCATTGGGTGCCAGTTGTAAAAATCCACCTGTGGCAATGTTGGCCTGACTTTCTATGACGGTCATTGAATTGCTGATGGCATTAATATCCCCGGCCTCCAGGTCAAATTGCACCACATTGGCATTGTCTGCAAATTCTCCTGAAGCATATAGGTAGCGGCTATTGGGGGAAAATTCAACCCCGTAAAGGAATAAAGGATGCGGGTTTATATTCAAAACGCGCGGGTTAGAAACGATACCAGTGTTGTAGGGATCAAAATCATACATTGACAAATAGTATTTTCCATCAGTTTCGTACGAACAAGCGATGCGTTTCCCATCAGGAGAGATTTTTAAATGTTCAACCAGGTCCACTGCTTGCCCAACATTGCTATAGACTATATCATTGCTCAAGCCGTCCTCATCAATTTTGAATGCCCAAAAATCTTCAAGGGCAGTGCCATTGCTTGGCTTGCGTGTTAGCACCCAATACCCATTGAAAGAACAAGCTTTCGTAACAGCCAAACCGCTGGTAAAGGCAACCAGTAGGGCATCTGCCACATCCCCGCGCCCATCATCCAAACTCATGTCAACCGTATAAATCCGAATGCCGCCCAAAAGTGATGACAATACCAAATAATACAAACCCGGCTCGCTCGGATGCGGAACAATGATAGATTTTCCACCGAACTGAATGTTTCCATTGGGCATGGGCTGGTGAAAGCGGTTGTAGACATTAGTACCATCAGTATAGAACAAGAGATTACCTTTTGAATCGGACATGGTCGAAGAAATGTAGTTGGTTGAGCACATCCCATCGGAAAGCACCGTGGGCGGCTCGGTGCTGAAATCCAGGCCTGCCTTGTGTCCAAAATACCAAAGATTGGCCTGTTGTGGCGAGCATTGATCCTCGGTGCAATCGCAATCAGCATCCAGGCAATCGAAGAGGCCATCGCCGTCGTCATCGAGGTTGTTGTTACAGATTTCGAAGGATATTTGGCACATGGGTGTGCATAAGGTATCTATATCCCAATTCAGTGCTGTGCCTGGTAATGCAACGGGCGTTATCAATAAAGTTGTATCTTCAATGACTACGTTTTCAAGGGTATTGGTAATCGGAAGGTCAAAAGTCAGGATTTCAAGTGGCACTTCCGGGCAACCGCCCGTTTGGCCCAAGGGGTCTGTTTTAAGTATCCTTAAACCATTACCCACGACGGCGACCCCTCCTGCTGGCAAACCAGTGATTTCATTAACTTGGAATCCGTTTGGACGATGGCGGCTCCAAACAATATTGCCGTCCAAATCCAATTCCAGCATTAAATGGTAATTAATAAGACCTCCAGGGCCTGGGTTGTCAGCTATAGCGTAACCCCCAATGGTCAGGTTGCCATTTGCAGATTGCGTCATGGCCTCGAAGCGATAAGTAGAGACTGGAATTTGCCGATAATGCTTCGCCCAGATCGTTTCGCCGTCAGGATTCAATTTGACCATCAAGCCTTTGCATAAGGCTAGTGGCGTGCCTGCTACACATCCTGATACGAAAATGTTCCCGTCAGGCATTGCGAGCAAATTTTTGGGCTGAGTGCTGGTGGAAGCCGCTATCACTCGACGCCATATTAAGTTCCCCATCTCGTCAAACCGCAGGACAGTATTTGATTCCAAAGCCAAAAATCCACCATCCGGGTAGGGGGCAAGCTGGTATAACGCTTTATAGTTTTTTGTCCAAAGCGCAGTACCAGTTGAACTAAATTTTGTCAAATATGGCGTGAGGACTATTGTGCTTCCATCAGGATTGACCAAGGCAGTTAATTCTAAAAAAGAGTTGTTAACTTTAGATATTTTTTGAGACCATAATTCCATCCCATTGGCCGAATATTTCACCAAAAATAATTTCTGACTATCTACGCTTACCGACCAATCGTTTTCATTGAAAAAGGCCACAAACCCGCCATCTGGGGTGGCTCGAACCACAGCGACTGACACTAATGTGGAATCAAACCCAACTTCCTTTGCCCAAACGATCTGACCATTTGGTTTCATTTTTACTAATAATGGGGATTGGTCGCCGGTTATTACAAACCGCCTTCCAGTACAAGCAAGCAGCATATTTCCATCGGTAAGCGTAGTAATGCTGCTTCTCGTAAAGTTCACTTCATAGTCCGTGTGAACATAAACATCAAACGTTTTTTGCACACAAACGCCTTGCACATAAACCGAGTCCTTGGCCGTGGCCATGCATGTTCCATTGCTGGTTACCAAACGGATTTCGTACGCCCCGGCTGCGCTGAACGAGATGGAATCCAGGGTAGGACCTTGGCTCACGCCGTTGACGAACCACTCCATTTGGGTGGCGTTTTGGCTTGTGTTGGTTATGGTGATGGTCTCGTCTTGATCAGGCGCGAATTCGCTCAGCGTAAAAGAAGCCGTCACCGAACAATACACCTGAATCGTCAATTGAAAATCATCCGGATCGCAAAGGGTGCTGTTCGAGGGCTGCGCTTTCAGCCGGATGGTGTATGTTCCTGGTGCTAAAAAGGTATAGCTCGCATTGGCCTGATTCCCGAATGGAATGCTATTTACCGTCCACTGATAGGAGCCTGCGTTTTGACTGGTATTGCTGAAATTCACCGTACCGCCCACAGCAATCGTCGTCACATTGGCTGTGAACCCTGCTACCGTAGGCGCAGGACAGGGCGGCAAACACCCTTTTGATTCCTGCAGACTTTTCCGAATTCCATCCAGCGTGGCGTTCATACGAGTCGCCTGATCTGGCGTGTAGTCGTGAAAACAAGCGAGGAGTCCATAGTCCAGAAAATTTTGGGTCATGTCTGGCTGATCCGAAGAGAACGGCCCCGATTGGGTATCGGTGGCACAGGAACTGAAGGTTTCCGTACAAGGCAGGGAGGCGGTGCTTTGGTCGGGAGGAGTATCGCAGATGCGGTCGCCCTGGGTCAGGCAGTTATTATTGTTGCAGCCGCCTTCAAAAGTATGGTAGAGGCCAAGGTAGTGCCCCAGTTCGTGCGCGAGACCGCTGACTTTTTCAGGATCCGTCACAAATGCGGCTTCTATCATGATGCCATCTGAGTTGGAGCCATGTGAGGAAGGATAATTGGAATAGCCATATACATTGCAGCCGTAATTGCTGGAGCAAATGCTGCGAACGACCCAGATGTTCACATAATCCTTGGGCTTCCAGCGGTTTATGTTTTTTACAAGATGGTCCTGGGTTTCCATCTGCATCACAGTGAGCGGACTTTGGTTGCGGGTGATGCCGTTGGTCACTTGTCCGTCGGGCGTGCGCTGTGCGAAACAAAGTTGAATACCACAATCGGCGCCGCTGCCCCGGTCAAAGTATCCTTGGTTGGCGAGGGCTTGATTGAGCCAGGAAATGGCTTGTTGGGCTTGTGCGTCGGAAAGGTTTTCAGCCCCGCCATCGTGGACAATGTGGACAACGACGGGGATTGTTTTGACCATTCCTGACTGGTCCGGCGATGTTTTTTGCTGTTCAAAAACCTGAAGGATACCCTTTTCATATTCCTCGTGTTTTTGAAAAAGAACTGGATCCTGCAAGGATTTTTCCAGCCAGTAATCAACCCCACAGGGAGCGCCAGAGGTTTGCGAAAGCGTGTTTTCAATTTGGAAATAACAGGAAAGGAAAAGTGCGGCGAAGTAGATGTGTTTCATACATTTGGAAATAATTGCCCCAAATATATCGTGTAAGTGCTTTCCGTCGGATATACATTGAGACAATGACTAATTTTGTCAGAAAATAATGTTGTTTGTTGGTTGAGTGTTCAACTAATGGCAACAAGGGTTAATTTTGACAGGATTTACAGGATATGTCGGCTTCGCCGACAATTCGACGTCACACATCCTGTTCATCCTGTAAATCCTGTCAAAAAAAATATTCTGTCGAAATCAATCAACCCGCCATGAATAAACTTTTCCTCGTCACTGCCGCAATTCTCCAATTTGCGACTACCCACGCCCAAACCAACATCCTCTCCACCACGCCCCTCGCCGAGCAAATCCTGCTCGGCAATTACAACCCCGGCGACTATACCCCTGCCACTACCACCCCGCTACTCCCAACTGAATTGGCCGCCCAATTGCAGGCAAATATCTCTCCCGACAGCCTCAAAGCCTATATCCTCCGACTCAGCGAATTCGGCACCCGCAATTCGGGCAGCGACACGCTTTCTGCTACCACGGGTATCGGCGCGGCAAGGCGTTGGACACACCAAAAGTTTGCGGAATTCAGCGCAGTCAATAACGGCAGGCTCATTCCTTCCTATCTCCAATTTGATCTGGCTATTTGTGGTGTAAACCAACACCGAAATATATTCGCCGTACTTCCCGGAAGCGACCCGGCCAGTGGAGTCGTGCTGGTGGAAGGTCATATTGACAGCCGTTGCGATGTACTTTGCGACGTGGCTTGCCTTGCCGAAGGCGTAGAAGACAACGCCACGGGCACCGCCCTTGTGCTCGAACTCGCGCGCGTGATGTCGCGCTATCAGTTTGCCAACACGGTGGTATTTATGGCCACCATCGCCGAGGAGCAGGGCCTGCTGGGCGCCGAAGCTTTTGCGGATTATATTCAGCAAAAAAACATCCCGCTCCACGCCGTTTTGAACAACGACGTGATCGGTGGCATCCTATGTGGGGAGACTTCCTCGCCTCCTTCCTGCCCTGGTTTGAATGATGTAGATTCTACCAGTGTGCGGCTTTTTTCCTCGGGAAGTTTCAATTCAAGAAATAAACAACTGGCTCGGTTCATCAAACTTCAATATCAGGAAAACCTGCTTCCCACAGCGCAAGTGCCTATGAATGTGCGCATTATGAGTCCTGAAGACCGCACTGGTCGAGGCGGCGATCATATTCCTTTCCGGGAGCACGGCTATGCCGCCATGCGTTTTACCTCCGCGAACGAGCACGGCGATGCCAGCAATGGCCCTGGCTACGAGGACCGTCAGCATACCTCCGAAGATGTTCTGGGCGCCGACACCGATGGAGACAACGTGATTGACTCGTTTTTTGTGGACTTCAACTACCTCGCCCGCAATGCACTCATCAATGGCAATGCGCTCGCAATCGTGGCCAGAGGTGTGGCGCTACCGCCCAATTTTACGGCCAAACGACTGGGGAGCCAATTGACGGTCACGTTTGATTCGCCCATTGACACGCATACCATTCGTGTTGCAGTACGCAGCATC
This sequence comes from Saprospiraceae bacterium, assembly GCA_046160625.1. Taxonomy (GTDB): domain Bacteria; phylum Bacteroidota; class Bacteroidia; order Chitinophagales; family Saprospiraceae; genus M3007. The sequence continues at coordinate 98,001 of JBJXGZ010000082.1, read as the reverse complement.
AGCAACGATTGGGATACTGTTTTTACCCTTTCGCCTGCGTTCTCAGATGAGTTGTTTTGCAATCCAAGTGGCCCTGTTTATGTCAGCGTAGCAGCTGTGGATGCCTGGGGAGCCGAAAGTCTTTTTTCGGTTGAAAAGATTGCGACGCTTTCGGATACAGAAGAACCAGGCAACAGCGAGCCCGAACCCAATATCCGGCTTTTCCAAAACCGCCCCAATCCATTCGACGAGGCGACCTGGATTTCTTTTTGGGTGAATGAATTGCCTGCTGTTTCGCAATCGGCATTTATACAAATCAGTGATTTTCAAGGAAAAATCATTCAAAACATCCCCGTCACTTTACAGCAAGGAATGAACGAGGTGCTTTACACACACGGTTATGGGGTGCGCGGAACTTTTGCATATGCGTTGATGATCGGTGGGAAAACGGTGGATGTGCGCCAGATGATTTTTGCCAATTAAGCAGTGGATAGCGGCACACTAATAGGGGGGGGACACGGATGGCAAGGATAAGACACGGATTTTCACGGATTTTTCTCCAATTGGAGGCAATCCGTGAAAATCCGTGTCTTATCCGTGCCATCCGTGTCCCCCCCCTATTAGTGTGCCCACCTTTCTTAGCCCTCCTATTCTACTTAAATGTAAACAAGTAATTCGCCCCAAAATTCCAAAGCATCACCACACCCGTGGCCACGAGTTTGGAGGCATAAAACTTTACGCTCTGACGTTCTGTAAGGTAATAGATAATAGCGTTGTTCATGCCCAGGCCAATGAGCGCCACAATCGTGAATTTGGCAAACTGAATCCCTACATGAGGGTCTGCGCTGTGGAAGGTCCAGAGTCGGTTGAGGAAATAGTTGCTCACTACCGCGCAAGCAAATCCCGCGCTGTTGGCGATGTATTTGTTCAGGCGCAACTGCTCTTTTAAAAGCCAAGTTGTGCCAAAATCAACTACTATACCAGAAACGCCTACAATGCCAAATTTGATGAATTTGATAAGGAGATCAGACATGAAAATGATTTTCGTCATTTTAGTCATTAAGGTCAATAGGTCATTGCGTTATTGACCTAATGACTTAATGACGCAATGACCTTAATTCTGCTTGTCCGGCTCCACTTCCAGCACGCCGTCCATGTCTTTGAGCAAACCAATGAATTGGGTTTCAGTAAGTTCCTTTGGATTGTACGCGATAACCCAGGTATTGTCCTCAGAGAGATGGCGTACCGTGCGTACCTTAATGTCGGAGAACTGGTTGCAAAATTGTTTGGCATTCACGTCCATCTTGAATTTTACGATTGCCTGGGCGGTTAAGTCGCCGGGAATTTTGCATTCGGCGCCTTTGCGGACAGCGATGCCATGCGCCTCAACGATATCCTGCATGCGTGTTTCCAGATCCAAGATTGGCTTGGGTATGTCTGCGGTGCCTTTTACCGAATGCGTTTTTGAACCTTCAAAAACCGTGTAGGTATGCACAGGGGCATCCACCACAGTACTAGGGATTACAGAAGGGTATTGCCACAGGTCTGCCATTCTCACTTCTTTTAGCAATAGGGCATATTCATCGGCGTTGAGTCGGATGGTTTTCAGACCAATTTTTTCAACATTGCGGATGCCGAGGTATTCCAGGCTGCCGTCTGTTCGAAAAGTGAGTTTGTACATCGGGCAATAGCCACGACAAGCGCCAGTTTCCAATTTAATGAGGATTCCAGTGCCGCTCGGTGCAGTCGCGGTGGGCGACTCTTGGGCCGAAACAGTGTCTTGGGGTTTGCACGCTACGAGCATCGCAGCGACAAGGAGAAAGATAAGTGAGTGCTTCATAAACAAAAATTTATGGTGATCTGGAGAGTTGTTGATTTGGTTATCCAATGGCCTGTTCCAAATCGGCCACAATATCGGTTACATTTTCGATACCTACAGAAACACGCACCAATCCATCCGTAATTCCATTTTGTAGCCGAATCTCCTTTGGCACGGCTAAGTGCGACGAAGAAGCGGGGTGTAAGATAAGGGTATCCACATCACCCAGGGTTGGTGCGAGCGAACAAAATTGAATGCGGTTCATGCAGGCAATACCTGCTTCAAGTCCGCCGCGAAGTTCAAAGCTCAACATCCCGCCGTAACCGCCCCTCATTTGTCGCGTAGCCAGTGCGTAATCGGGGTGTGACTGAAGTCCGGGATAATTTACACGTTCAACAGCAGGGTGTTGCTCCAAAAAATGAGCCACTTTTAACGCATTGGAACAATGCCGCTCCATGCGCAGCGAAAGGGTTTTCAGGCCATTGTTGGTCAACCAGGCCTCAAAAGGTGAGCAGTTGGTGCCCACCAGTTTCATGGCACGCCACACGCCTTTGCGCATGGTTTCCTGGTCGCGGCCAATCACTACCCCAGCGATGGAATTGCCGTGGCCGTTCAAATATTTTGTCGTGGAATGAATCACATAATCTACCCCCAGCGCAAAGGGTTGCTGCAAAACAGGCGTCGCAAACGTATTGTCAATAGCGCACAATGCCCCATGTCGATGCGCCAAATCTGCCAATTTGGCAATGTCTACGCAAGCCAGCGTTGGGTTGGCAGGTGTCTCGCAATAGAGCATTTTGATGGCTTTGTCATTTCGCAGAGACCTTTCCACACCTTCCAAATTTCGCAAATCTGCAAAAACCGTTTCAATACCAAATTGACTGAAAATCCCTTTCAGAAGTTCAGTGGTGCCGCCGTACAAATTGCCCTGACTCAGCACTTTATCCCCACTTTTTAAGGTGCCTAACAATAGTGTCGCTATGGCTGACATTCCGCTCGAAGTCATCACTGCCCAGGTTTTCATATCCATACCATAAGACTCCAATGTAGCGATTTTAGCGGCCACAGTGTCCACTGTTGGATTGGCATAACGACTGTAGGCGTGGCCACTTTCAATGTTTTTGAAAATCTCGATGCCCTGATCGATGTCCTCAAAATCAAAGGACGAGGTGGCATAGATTGGCAACACATGCGGCGCCGTCGTGCGGTTTTCGGGGTGTTCTTTTACGGTGAGAGAGTCGAACTTCATGTATGATGTATGATGTATGATGTATGATGTATGATGTATGATGTATGATGTATGATGTATGATGTATGATGTATGATGTATGATGTATGAACTTGGTTCAGAGTAAAAGGTGGACGATGGATAAAAATGTTAGAATTAGGAGCGATGATTTGGTTGCTATATTTTTCTTTTTAGTGAGTATTGTACTACGAGTAATTTTCATAATCTCTTGTAAATCATCATATAGTGATCGAAATTCTGGTTCTTTTAAATAATTGGAAGCGTAAAGCAATTCTAGCCAATATTGAGTTTCTCCTGTTTCTTTTTGGGCAATGCCGAGTTTGTGTACAAAGTCAAGAGCACTTTCTGCATTGAGCGCCTCACGAACCATAGCTCCGGGGTTCGTTCCAGACCGTAGTATTTGTTTGCTCAAGGTATATTCTTTCTTTTCTTCTATCAGATACTTGTAAAGTCTAACAATACGAACAGCAAATTGAAAGGTTTTGTCCCTAAGCAAATGTGGCTTGTGCGAAATGATAAATTGAATGTTTTCCATGATTTAGAGCAATTTAGGGTGAAAAATGGAGTACTAAAAAAATACAATTGCTTCTAAAGTTACAACCTCTACTCCAAATTTACAACATCTCATACATCATACATCATACATCATACATCATACATCATACATCAATCTCCCGGCCAATAGAACTCACAAGCTTTCCTTAGATATTCTCCTGATCTGGCTTTTGATGAAAGAAAAAGGGAAGCCCGGCAACCTACCTCGTAGGGACAATCCTGAATAATGGCATCCGGCTTGTTGTCGCGGTCGAGGTCGCCGAACCAGAGCAAGTCCACAGTGGGGTTCACTTCTGGTATTTCGGTACGAACCCAGTCTGTGAGGTCTTGGGTCAAAATTGGGTCGTTGGCATAGTCAAGCAGGGTAAGTTTGTAATCGGTGATACGCACAAAGTTGTTGTCGAAACTTGCGCAGCCCGTAGCCGCAAGCCCGTAGGTGGGTTTCATGATGGTATCGTTCAGATCATTGCCTGGGTAAATGGAAAGTTGGCTGCCTGGGCCGAGCGATTTGGAAAAAAACATTTGATTTGGGTCGAACACGCCTAGTGGACCGCAATAGCCAGTGGGTAAAGGTGCGTAACTGGCAATGAGGAATTTACTAGGGTCTAATTGATTGGTTTTCAATACTTTGATTGTTCCACCGAAAAATTCATTTGGCTCTTCCGCCAAGCGAACCTGCACTTTTCGGAGTTCGTCAGAAAAAGAATCGCGGGCGTACACACCGTACCAAAATAGCGGCGAAATGCCTTGCATATCGAACTGCGGCGAGTGCTCATAAAAGAGTTCGGTGGTGCCACTTACGTAGACATCGAATACCCAACCTGTGTTGTTTTTACTGCGCACTTTGAGCCATCGTCCAAAGGGCGCGTTCTCATCGGTTGAGTCGGCTTGTGTGTATTGTCCGTTGTTCCAGGATTCTAAAAATTGTAGCAAAGTGCCTTGCGGAAGGCTCGCCACTTTTTGGGAATTCACGTCCGGTTTAGCGCGAAGATTGAGTGAATTGGCAGTCACCACGAGTTCCTCGGGGAAAAAAGCGGCCGAATTTTGGGCAGAAAGTTGGAAAACTAAAAACGTGGTCAGTAGAGCGGAGAAAAGTTGCATTCGTTTGAAATAAAGGTGAAAAATGATGTATGATGTATGATGTATGATGTATGAACTATGATGTATGAATCAACCTTTGCCCAAAGTTCATACATCATACATCATACATCATACATCATCAACGAAGTTGTACCACCCTCGCCCCCAATATCCCCTGTCGAACAGGCAAGAGTATCTTATCCCCTGGTTTTGAAAGTGGAAAATAGGCCTGGCTTTTATACTTCAGCCGTCGTTCTCGCGTGCCTTCCCGCACCGTAAGCCGCCAGCCTGTGGGGCTCAATTTCTCTCCTTTCAAAATACCATATCCCGAGGCGAAATAGGCCGTTTCAGACACAAACACAAAGGACTGATTTTCACTTTTTCCCAGGCTCCGATTTAACAGGCTCCCAAACAAAGGCGCAAACAACACGCTGAAAACCAATATCAAAACCACTTCCGGAAAATGCCGCTCAAATGGCGTGAACCTTTCCCGCCAATACCATAAGGTCCCGCTCGTCAGCGCTGCAACTACCAGCATTGAGCCTGTTACCAGTGCTTTCACTTCAAGTGTGTTCGACAGCACAGCGAATTCGCGGACATAAACCCATACGAGCAAACTGAAAAGGACGACTGCCAAAAAGGATAATAGACGAATAGATTTCATGCGGGCAAAGTTGAAATATGTATTCCCAATCCACCAATCACCAATCCTCCAATTAACCAATCACCACCTCAAAACCGCTCCAGCGCCTGCATCAATCGCTCCGGCAATTCTTCCCGACAGGCTGATTGGTAGTCCTGATAAGAGCATGGCACCAAACGATGCCGCTCGTGTTTGCGCTTGGTAGCCACTGGGACTTGCATCCACCAGCGGCCGCTTTTGGCGCTTTTCCAGAAAGTGAGTTGGTGGTTGAGTTTTCGGAAATCCACCACATATTCGGTCAGGCTGTTCGTTGAGGCGGGGTAATCACCTTTGCGGTTGAACAAACCTTCGAGCAGGTACCATAGCATTTGGGCAGCGGTTTGGGCGGTTAGGCTGTCCCGGTCGGCCTCCGATTGGAATCCGTAGAGTCCAAAGGAAGTGAGTTTGTCGCTCATGCCTGCGTAACGACAAAGTTGACAGGCTTCCTCGGCAAAATACCCCGAAGGTGTGGGTGCCGCTACTCCGGGCGCTTCGCTTTGTTTTAAGGCACTCAGATGGAAGGCCAGCAAATCTGCATCGCGTAGCACGGGTTCTGTTTCTTCTATGTTTGCCCGCGACTTCCCCAACCGCACGAGGTCAAAATGGTTTTTGCTTAGAAAATCAATGGCTTCCGGCGGGGTTTGATGCACTTGAAGGCCCATCAGCCCAAAATGGAAAAGTTGTGGGTGACGGGGTTTCAAAAGCGGGCCGTATATGCCATCTGTGCGGAATTGCTCGTCCACAACCGCCATGTTCACCAGGGCTTTTGCTTCCTGGTAGGCCAAAAACTGAGCTCGGGCGAGTTCGTCCTTTCCGGCAATCACAATGGGCAAAACCTTGCCGCTCAACAGCTCGTACAATACCGGGATGAGCAGCGCGGCATCGGTTTTTCGAAGATTCCCCAGATCTGCTACCGAGCCTTTGGGGAAGGGAAAAGAACTGCGATACAGTTGTTCGCGAATCAGGTTGGCCTCTTTTTCGCCCACGCCGATGATGGCTGCACGGACTTTTTTCAAATCAGGCATTTCGCCTCGGTGAAGCAGGGTGTTTTTGCCAAAAGACCATGCGGGCAGCGGGTCAAGGGCGTTTTTACAAAAAGAAGTAGGGAGCGGTTTTAGCCAGTTTTGAAGCATAGTGAGGAATGACAAACTTTTTTAAACGGCCTCCAACAACTCGCAAAATTTGCGGTAAGAAATGATCTGCGTTGTGCCGTAAAAGTCCAAATTTAGGAGAGGTTTGTCGCCTGTCACGAGAAAATCTGCTCCAACGGTTTTGCTCAAATCCAGAAGGTAATTGTCTTTTGGATCAATAAAATCTGCGGAACGTAATATGACCTTCATCGAACATTGGGCGCGCTTTTGCCGTAACGGCTTTCCATGAGAATGTCTGCGATTTCCTCTTCGTTAATCGCAGATTTTTTGGGTGCGTTGCGTACATAACGTTTTATTATGTCCGCCAGATTATCCACCTTCACCGCTTCAAATTGTTGAAGGACTTTCAAGACCGCCGCCATTTTAGACGAGGGTACTGTGAGCACTAATTTTTGAGTATTGGGAGACATGATAACAAAGATGCAAATTTTCAACCACAAAGTTGACACAAAACAAATTGCTAAGCAAGTGGTCCACTCGGACACGTAGTCAAAGACGAATTAACAAAAAGGATTCGGGGGCGGTTTTGCCCAGTTTTGAAGCGTTAGAGGCGAAACTAAGGGCTTTCACGAGGTAGAATTACCCTATTTTCGCAGCATGAATAAAATATTACGCACGCTCGCTTTCTGCATTTGCAGTCACCTTCTTTCGGCCCAAACCGCTCCAAGCCTCCCCAACACCAGCTCCATAGAAACCTGCTTCCCAGACACCGCAGGGTACACCATCCTGACTGTAGGCCCTGTTGGCCGGGATTACAGCGATCTCCAATTGGCCATCAATGCTGCGAATCCCGGAACGATACTTGTGCTGGATGCAGGCGCCAGTTTTAAAGGCAGTTTCAGTTTGCCCAATAAAACGGGCAATGGCTGGATCATCCTCACTTCTTCGCACATGAACCTGCTGCCAGGACATGGTATCCGCATTGCGCCCACGGCAGCGACGGGCAACCCAGGTTATCCCATCCAACAAGCAGCAATGCCAAAGATTATCACCACGAATGCTTCAGGGCTTCCTTGTTTCAAAACCCAGGCTGATGCACATCATTACCGTCTGGTAGGACTGGAAATTACTGCCGATCCCAGTGTGCTGAACAGTTACGGTCTGGTGTTTTTCGGAGATGCCAACCAGAGTACGCTCAGTGTGGTGCCGCACGACCTCATTGTAGATCGCTGTTACATCCACGGCCACACGGATGCCACTATTATGAAAAGCGGGGTATTGCTCAATTGTGCCAACGCTGCTGTAATTGAGTCCTACATTGCTGATTTTCATAGCATTGGGTTTGATACCTATGCCATTGGCGGCACGAATGGCCCCGGCCCTTTTATCATCCGAAACAACTACCTCGAAGCGGCGGGCGAAAACATCCTGTTTGGCGGAGCGGCCTCGTCTATTCCCGGCCTGGTGCCTTCGGATATTGAAGTGCTGAACAATCACTTTTTCAAGCCCTTTTCCTGGCGTGTGGGACACCCGACGTATGCGGGCAAGCACTGGACCATCAAAAACCTGTTTGAATTGAAAACGGGCAGGCGCGTGCTGCTCGATGGCAACGTCCTCGAAAACTGCTGGGCTGATCTCCCCATTGGACAGAGCGGTTATGCCATTCTGCTGACCGTGCGGACCGAAGGCGGCGGCTCGCCTTTTGCCGATGTGAGCGACATTACGATCACGAACAACCTCATTCGCCATGCGGGCGCGGGCATTTCCTTGTCCGGGCACGACAGTCCAACGCCCAGTCTGCAATCCAAAAGAATCCGCATCGCCAACAACCTCTTCGACGATATCAGCGGGCCGGATTACGGCGACGGGAATGTGAACGGCCCGAACGACGGCACTTTCCTAAAGATTGGCGACCCGGATGATGTGCTACTGGAACACAATACCGTGCTCCAAACCGGCCCCATTACCTGGACTTACGACACTACGGAGCAAATCGCTATGCGCAACAACCTCTTCCAATGCTTTATTTCAGATGGCGGTTACCAAGGCATCTACGGTCCCGGTTTTGCGCAAGGCGGCAATGGGCCGATGGGACGGTATTTTCCTGGAATCACCGATGCCAACCAGAAGTTTCACAAAAACGTGCTGATTGGCGGTGATGCCTTTCGATACAGCAATTACAATACGCTGAGCCTGAATTACTTTCCTGCAAATCCTGCGGCGGTGCAATTTGTAAACTTTGCCAATGGAGGGAGTGATTACAGCGGGTACACATTGGCCAATACCAGTCCGTACAAAAATGCCGCCACCGATGGCCGCGATATCGGGGTGGATTTTGTGCAGTTGGACAATGCTTTGAACAGGATCGTGGATTGTGGGCCAACGGTAGGGGTAGGGGAGCCTTTGGAGTTTGGGGAGATCAGGTTTTTTCCGAACCCTTTTCGGGGGAGGGTTACTATAGCGAGTAAACGGGAGTTGAAGGGGGCGGAGCTCGTGGTTTTGGATTTTTTGGGGCGGGAAGTGAAGCGAATGACCGCTATTACTGGGCAAATGATTGAAATAAGCGGTTTAGAAGCCGAGGTGTATTTTTGGACCTTGCGGGAAGATGGGAAAGACTTGGGGTGTGGGAAGGTGATTGGGTATTGAGATGAGCAAGGAGAGGAATGGCTTTATTTGTTTTTTAGGGCTTTGGCTTTTTCGAGGAGCCAGCGGTATTCGAATGCTTGTTTTTTTTCTTGGATGCGTTTGGTTAGGATATCCGAGCGTTTTGAATCGCCAGGAATAGAGTGGATAAGCTGGTGCAGGAAGTTTGCGAAATCGGTATTTATTTGCCTTTGCGCCTCTGATAGGAGTTTTTGAGAGGTACGGCTTAAGTACATTTTGAATGCATCAAGTTTGTAAGGAAGCAAATCGGAGCCCAATTCGTAAAGAGATTTTAGTTCGAGGCGTTTTCCTTGCAGCAAATAAATTAAGTAGGGAGATGTATCTGGTATGAAGTCCAAACAGTCTGAAAATCGGCCGACCTTGAATAAGTAAGCGGCCAAATTCAACCTATAAATATCTTTGGTTTCATTTTCACCCTGAAGTTCATTTTTGTACTTTTCAATAAATGCCAACGCCCAGTCATATTTTTCTATCAAAAGGGCATTGTTTGCCACGGCCATATACTTGCTTCGACTAATTTTCCCCTCAAAATGAAGATAACCACGATCAAGATTGTCTTTATAGAGATCATGAAGCATATACGCCATTTCTAGCTTTTCATAATCTGAAGATATAGACAAAACACATAGGTTTCGTAAAAAAGCATAGAAATCGGACAGGCTTTTTGGGTCTAAACTCTTTTCATGCAGCAACAATAATTCGAAAAGTTGCTGAACCTCTGAAGCGGCGGGAGCCTTCTTCCTTAACAAGTTGAAAATTTCATGGTTTATCTTGATACTGACTGATTGCTCCAGATATTCCTTGGGTATGTGATGCGCTTCAATGAGAAGACTAATTCTCTCAGGGACATTCAAGTGTGCTATTTTCTGTTGTAATAGAAACTGGTTTAGCAGCATTAAACGGTTATGGAGGTAATCTAGCTCGAGCGCTTGGAGTGTACTGGGGATATTAAGGTCTCCTTTTGCTTGATTATGTCGCGTTTCTTCCTCATACTTAGCAAATTCCAGAAGAAACTTGTGATGGTAAAACTGTTGGCCATGGTGAATGGCGGTGTCGTGCAATTTTTGAAGCCTTGCAACTGTTTGCTGGTAACGGGTATCCAAGCCCCGTACGCGGAGTGCTTCGGAATAGTCTATCAGCTGGTTGAATTCGTTATCCTCCCGAAGGTACCGCTGCACCAAGAAGAAGCCCCTGACAACCTTGAGCGCATCAACCATTAATTTCTCTAATTTTCCCTCAACGAAGGGTTGCTTAGGGAAAACTTTTGCAAATACTTCCTTTTTCTCCAATCGGTGTTCGCAAAATTCCAAGGGGTGATTCAAAAAAATATCAAGAAGTGGAATAACTTGAGCCTTTATTTTGCCATTGTTGAACATCCCAGTTGCAGCAAAATGTATTATCTGCGCCTTTTCTTCGGATTTCAGTGTCCTAATCAACTCTGCCAACAGACTTTGTTCCATGATTCTAGCGGAATAATCTTTAAAAAGTGTTATAAGTTTTTTCAGGCCGAAGGAAAGACCTTTACCGCGAAAGTAGATGTTTCACTAAAATAACACCTTGATTATGGCTAAGAATTCTCTTTTTGTACTGCTCTTTTTTGCCCTTCAACTCACGTTCATACCTATTTACGCTGCAAATGAGCCAACAGCACCAGAAAACGATAAAATTAATGTGAACTATTGCGATGCCCCAGCGCCTGAGGATTTTCAAGTAATCAGTATTGCTTCAGGTCTAGTCTCTTTGGGTTGGGTACCAGCTTGGTCTGAAGCATACCACACCTTAACGGTATATCTGCAAGATGAATATGGGGGTTGGACAACTTTGGCTACCTATTCTTCTGTTACTGGGGATTCTTATGCTGTTAGTAACTTATCTGTAGGTTCGTATAGAATAACAAATGCGACTAATTGTACGAATGGTGTAACAAGCATTATATACTCTGAAGTATTTTTCAAGATTATTGATTTGACAACTGGGGGGCGCATACCCTTGAATCCGCTTCCTGTCGCGAATTGTGGTTTGATCAGTTTGAGCCACGAATGGGTAGGGTTTCAAGTGAAAGAAAAGTTGACGGGCCGATCAAATCTATTTGAATTTCAAGTAGAAGGATTATCGGGACTGGTAAGGCGAGTTGCAAACAATCAGATAGTCGCTGTAAATGCCGGAGGCTTTTTTCCTTTAGGAGATCAACGTCTTGAGGTTGGGTTCTCTTTTCAAATGGATGATAAAAGCAAACCACCTGGCCTTCAACCGATTGGATTTGTAGAAATATCCCAAGATGGTTCAGGTAATATTGGAATCTGTATAGATACTATCAATCCTCCTGTACAATGGAAACCAGCATATGAATTTACCGCACTTGTTGCAGAAAACACAACCACATCTTTTCCTCCTGGGGGCGGTGCTGGAACGGGTCAAGGGTTTGGTAACGATCCATCAGATGGCCAATTTTTTGCACGAAGCCCATTCTTGAATACGCTTGAAGTATTTATGCCGGACTATGTAAACCATAACAATGAAGTTTATATCAAATTATTAGATTTGAAAGGGCAGACAGTATTGTCTGAGGTGTTCAATATGGGAAACTCATCAGTTTCTATTCCAACGAGTTTGCTTCCCTCAGGGTTCTATATCCTCCAAATCAGATCGAATCAAGTTACAGAAGTCCTAAAGGTTTTAAAACAATAAAAAGGGTTTGTTTTGAAACTTGAGTCCACCAGATGAAAATCAATATGACTTTTTTGGCTTTTCAAAAAGCAATATCTTTCATTTAAGTACACTTTCCATGTTCAAGATATTCTATTCATTGTTATTGTTCGTGCATTTAACCGCTTTATCTGCCCAGCCAAGTATTCAGTGGCAAAAAACACTTGGCGGCAGCCTCAACGAAAACGCACGATCTATTGAGCAGACCTCAGATGGAGGCTATATCACAGCTGGCTTTACAGTCTCAGATGATGGCGATATAGCCGAAAATTACGGATTTTTCGATTTCTGGGTGGTTAATTTTGACAGCCTTGGTGCGGTTCTGTGGAAAAAGAATTATGGTGGAAGCAGTTTTGAAGAAGCGTTTGCTATTAAGCAAACATCTGATAGTGGTTTTATTGTGACAGGCTATACAGAATCAAACGACATTGATGTGTCCGGAAACCATGGAAATAAAGATGTTTGGCTCCTAAAACTTGATAGTATAGGCAACATTCAGTGGCAAAAGTGTCTTGGGGGAAGCAATTGGGATGAAGCGAACGATATTCAATTAACCATAGATGGTGGCTTTGTTTTGGTCGGCAGATCTGGTTCTACCGATGGCGATGTTACAGGAAACCATGGGTCCTGGGATTACTGGGTTGTAAAGTTAAGCTCAACAGGACAGATTGAATGGCAAAAATGCTATGGCGGCGGCAACTACGATTTTGGGTACACCATCTTTCCAACCAGCGATGGGGGATATATTGTCGCTGGAGAAGCCGCATCAACGGATGGTGATATTATAGGCAATCCAGGAGGCATGGCTGCTTGGGTGATAAAATTGAATTTCGAAGGTAAAATTGAATGGCAAAAAGCATTGGGAGGCTCTTACATTGACCGTGCAAATGACATTATTCAAACCAGAGAGGGTGGTTACATGGTTTTTGGCCAGACCGAATCGAATGATGGCGACGTATCAGGCAACCATGGCAGTATGGACTTATGGGCGGTGAAATTGAGCGAACTTGGGGAAATTGAATGGCAGAGAGCTATGGGAGGCAATAGTCAAGATGGTGGTACAAGCATCCAACAAGCAAACGATGGGGGATATATAGCAACAGGAATTGTGAATTCAAACAATGGCGACGTGAGCGGAAACCATGGCAGTAGTGATATGTGGGTAGTTAAGTTGACGGAGGGAGGTGAAATTCAATGGCAGAAAGCATTAGGGGGAACATCTGCCGAGCGGGGATATTCTATTAAACAGACCAATGACAATGGGTACATTGTGGCCGGGGATGCCTGGTCAACCAACGGCGACCTAACAGAAAACAAGGGCAAAACCGACCTCTGGATCGTAAAACTTGCTCCCGAATCAACGCCGATCTCAACCCCCGCCACCCAACCTCTCAATATTTATCCCAATCCTGCCAGCCAAGCCATCACCTTGCAGGTATCTTCACAAGACCTCTCTCTGGCTCTTGGTATCACCGACTTCCTAGGTAGACTAATCAGTCAGCAAACTATTTCTAATGGGGGGAATGTGGATATCGCATCATTGGCCAACGGGCTATATTTCCTGACTGCGACTACACCCTCTGGCAAAGTTTTTTCCGGAAAATTTAGGAAGCAGGAGTGAGAGGGTTTTGGCCTCAACACACTTTGATATGGAAAAACAGTGCATGAAAAAAATACTATTCATCTTAGTTTTCTTTTCTTTTCCTTTTGCATCCCCCAAACTGTCAGCCCAGCCACCCATTCAGTGGCAAAAGTGCCTTGGAGGGGACGATTCAGATAGTGCAACCTCAACCCAACAAACCAGCGATGGTGGTTATATAGTAGCGGGAACTACGCTGTCAAATAATGGGGATGTAAGTGGAAATCAAGGCTTTTTTGATTTTTGGGTGGTAAAATTGGATAACTTAGGTGCTATCGAATGGGAGAAAACGCTTGGAGGAAGCAATCATGATTTGGCATCTACAGTTCGCCAGACGACCGATGAGGGTTTTATTGTTGTCGGGGTAACGGAATCCACCGATGGTGATGTGTTGGGTAATCATGGGGACAAGGATGCATGGGTAGTGAAGCTGAGCAACATGGGCGTTTTGGAGTGGCAGAAGGCCTTAGGAAGCAGCGGTTGGGATGCTGCAAATAGCATCGAACTCACAGTAGATGGTGGTTTTATTATTGCAGGTGTGGCCAGCGCCAATGATGGCGATGTTTCTGGCAACCAGGGCTTTCAGGATTTTTGGGTAGTGAAATTAAATAGTTCCGGAGCCATGGAATGGCAAAAGTCGCTTGGGGGTACTAGTGATGACTACGCCCTTTCCATTAAGCCAACTTTTGACGGGGGATATATAGTAGTTGGCGAAACATTGTCAAACGATGGCGATGTATCAGGCAATAATGGAAATGTTGATTTTTGGGTCGTGAAACTGAATAGTTTAGGGGATATCGAATGGCAAAATGCATTAGGTGGAGGCGGCTTAGATGTTGCAAGTGACGTCGTAGAAACGACCAATGGATTTGTCGTATGCGGATATACCGGGTCCCATAATTCGGGTGACGTAACCGGACACCACAGTTCCCTCGATTATTGGATCGTAAAATTGGCAAAAACAGGGGAATTATTGTGGCAAAAGTGTTACGGAGGGAACAATTTTGATTACGCTCGAAGTATTGTACAAACCAATGACGGAATGTTTCTCATAGCGGGCGAAGTTAAGTCCACTGATGGAGACGTTGAAGGGAATTTTGGCACTCAAATGATCTGGGTTTTGAAATTGAATGAGTTGGGTGGAATTGTTTGGAAAAAAATACTTGGTGGAACGGATGGAGAGGGAAGTGGCTCCATTCAACAAACGAACGACAATGGCTACATTTTAGCAGGTTATTCATGGTCAAACGACGGCGATGTTTCCGGTAATCATGGCTCCTCAGACTTTTGGATCGTCAAACTCTCCCCCGGATCAACCCCAACATCCACACCCCTCACCCAACCCCTCGACATCTTCCCCAATCCCGCCAGCCACACTATCACCCTGCAAATTGCTTCAGAAGAACCAACTCTGAGCCTCTTTATTACCGACTTCCTAGGCAGGCAAATCAGTCAGCATACCATCTCGAATGGGGAGAGTGTGGATATCGCCACATTGCCCACCGGGCTTTACCTACTAACTGCTACTACCCCTTCTGGCAAAGTCTTTTCCGGAAAATTGAGAAACCAGGAGTGAGTGAAATAATACCTTTGAAATACACTTTCAGCGATGGATTTGAGCATTCAAGCCAAGGCTTTTCTTCTCGAAAATGTACCTAAAAGTATGAAAATCCTTGCTCTGCTGTTTTTTTGCATTTCCATGAGAGTACTTTCTGCCCAGACATCTATCCAGTGGCAAAAAACACTCGGCGGAAGCCTCAATGATGACGCAAAGTCCATCGAACAGACCTCAGATGGAGGCTTTATCGTGGCTGGGTTTACAGTTTCAGATGATGGCGATATAGAGGCAAATTACGGATTCTTCGATTTTTGGGTGCTTAGATTTGACAGCCTTGGCACAGTTCTGTGGAAAAAAAATTTTGGCGGAAGCAGTTTTGAAGGAGCGTTTGCTATCAAGCAAACGACTGACGGCGGTTATGTAGCGACTGGCTTTACTGAATCGAACGACATAGACGTGTCCGGAAATCATGGACAAGAAGATGTTTGGGTGCTAAGACTGGACAGTATTGGCAACATCCTTTGGCAAAAGTGTATTGGCGGTAGCAATTGGGATGAAGCGAACGATATACAATTGACCATTGATGGCGGCTTTGTTTTGGTCGGCAGATCTGGTTCTACCGATGGCGATGTTACAGGAAACCACGGGTCCTTGGATTATTGGGTCGTGAAGTTGAACTCAACAGGACAGATTGAATGGCAAAAATGCTATGGCGGCGGCAACTACGATTTTGGGTACACGATCTTTCCAACCAGTGATGGGGGATATATAGTGGGTGGGGAGGCCCAATCAACTGATGGGGATATCATAGGCAATCCAGGGGGCATGGCTGCTTGGGTAATAAAATTGAATTTCGAAGGTAAAATTGAATGGCAAAAGGCATTGGGAGGCTCTTACATTGACCGCGCAAATGAAGTTATTCAAACCAGAGAAGGTGGTTATATGGTTTTTGGCCAGACCGATTCGAATGACGGCGACGTATCAGGCAACCACGGAGGTAGCGACTTATGGGCGGTGAAATTGAGCGTGCTTGGGGAAATTGAATGGCAGAAGGCGATGGGTGGCAGTAGCGAAGATTATGGTTCGAGTATCCAACAAACAAACGATGGAGGATATATAGCAACAGGGTTTGTCAATTCAATTAACGGCGACGTGAGCGGAAACCATGGCAGCACAGATATGTGGGTAGTTAAGTTGACGGAGGGAGGTGAGCTACTATGGCAGAAAGCATTAGGGGGAACATCTGCGGAGAGGGGATTTTCTATCAAACAGACCAATGACAATGGGTATATCGTGGCCGGGGATGCCTGGTCGACCAACGGCGACGTGTCCGGTGTGCAAGGCAAATCCGACTTCTGGATCGTCAAACTCGCCCTCGAGTCCACCCCAACAACAACCCCCGCCACCCAACCCCTCAACATCTACCCCAATCCTGCCAGCCATGCAATAACCGTAAGCGTCCCAACGGAAGACCCCGTCTTGTCGCTTGGTATCATAGACCTATTAGGCCGCGAGCTCCACCGCCAAACATTGCCGAATGGCGGCAGCGCGGATATTTCCAGCTTGCCCAATGGACTTTACCTTTTGTCGGCAACTACGGCCTCGGGCAGGGTCTATTCAGGAAAATTGAGAAAACAGGAGTGAGGACATAACGCGAGTTATATTTTGTCTTTCACAAAAGCCGCATAGCGGCGATCCCGAGGACTCGGGAGTAGCCCAAGGGGCGGGTAAAATGGAAAGAACCGCGTAGCGGTGACATTATTACAACAATTAAAATGCCATCGTTTTTGTCTACCGCATAAAATCTCAGACAGGCTTTAAAATCTGAATCCTTTAACCAAAGTAATTTTGATTCTTGGGATTAATGGATCTGTTGTCGCAACTATAGACTTTATATCTCCTCCCACCGCTATAAAACCTATGTCTAGATCAATAAAGAAGTCGTTTTGCTTTGCTTCCGGCGAAAGGTTTAAATATGCATTCAACCCAAAATCGACGAAAGAGCGCAATTTATTTTCATAACTTGTGTAAGTGTCTTGAAAATCGGTTACTCCATTGGTTAAATAAAATGGATTTATGTTTGAATAAATGCTAAGCACTCTCCCAATGACGACATATTGCATGCCAATTTTAAAATGCAACATTCCTGTGTTAAAGGTAGATGAGTCCTCTTTTGCAAGCGTTTTACCTAAATAATATGCGCTGAAGTTGAGACCTAATTTTTTGACTGGTTGACCAATGTCTTTATCTGCCTTAAATGAGTTGTCGGATGGAATAAAGCCGAAACTAAAATCAGCTAAAAATCCATAGCTGCTTGCTTCCGGTATAAGCAGACGGTATGCGTTATTGAATAGAGTCTTTTCTCCTGTGGAGGGAGCAGTAAATAGTTTTAATTGTGCTGACCGATGGCTGTTTTCACCTTTTACCTCCTTATATCCAAGCACACTAATGTTGGGTACTAACTGACCTTGTTCACTCAGTGGTTGTGTTATCCCAACAATCGCTTTTACGTTATCATCTTTAGGTCCTTCTATGGTTTTATAAGACTTGTAAATCTTGGCTATGCTATTTTGAATATTGTTTATTTCATCCTGTACATGTTTAAGTTTCTCGTTGGACGAAATCTTTTTTTCGAGAGCAGAAAATTTATTGATTATATCTTGTTGAAGTTTATTTTGGTTTTCAATAAGTTTAGTTATTGTATCTTTAAGTAATAAACTTCCACCGATTTCGACGATCACGTTAATTTTATCTTTGATTTTTTCATACTCCTTAACTTTCTCTTTTATGGCTTTAATATCTGATTGCATGTCTTCAATTATATTTTTTCCTTTATCAATTTCCCGCACCATTTTGGTATATAGATCAAGCAATTCTGTATCATCACTTTTTTGCAAGACTTTGTCCAATCGCCATGTTCTTAATTTTATAGTATTTTCCTCCACTTTCTCCATTTTATTATTTAAAGTGTTAATTATAGTATCTGCCTTGACTATTCGGTAATTGAATTCACTTAATTGTATAATAATTTTCTGATTGGCTAAATCAAAATAATTGTTTTCAATAGTGGATTGACTCTTAATAAGCCTTTCACTTTCTTTTTTAGAGGTTTCCAAATCTTTCTTCAATGAGGCAATTACATTAAGTAAAGAGGTATCTTGTTTCAGCTCTTTTCTTTGACTAAGCTGTTCTAAATTCTTTATAACATCTCCTTTTCTTTCATAGTTTTCAGCAGCCTTTTTTTGGGCGTTAATCGTATCAGACAAGTTAATTGTTAAATAATAGTTATTGGTTGGAATAGATAGATTTTTTGTGTCTTCAGAGCTAGGAGTGAAATCTACCTGTATCGTATCCAATCTTCTATTTGAAGTTGCATTTGAATTGTTTGCCTGCACGAAAGGAGATTGGCCAAAGCAAGTATTGCATAGGAGCAACAATACTACGAAGTGAAAAATGTTTTGCATATCAGTTATGTGATTGATTAGCGCTTTGTCAGGGTTTAAGAAATGAAAGATTACTAAAAACCTGGACAAGAGCATAGTGTATAAAATAGTGAACTTAGCATTTTGTCGAGTTTGATAATTGATGGGGCTGTAAAAGCGCGGGCGGTAACCGGGGTGTCAGCGGGGCGGTTCGTAGAGGACTTGACGTGGCGATAAAAATGAGCGGTTAATCAAGCTTGCTGGTATCACACAACAGAGAAGCAAAAAAATTTTAGCATTTATTGGAAGGTCGCCTGTTCAAATATGCAGCACCATCCCCAAATTACCGTATGGTTTTTTATGTAAATTTCTCCAGTTCTTTGGTAGTATTATTTTGCGGGTGGTGTGGCTTGTGTCAAAGTTTTTGTGAGAAAGCCGGAAACTAGGAAACCAAAACCTCAACCCTCACATTTCAGCAACAAAAGGCTAAGGGGCTTCCTATTGGGACATATTAGCCGATTCGATAGGCAAGCATACGCATGAGTGTCAGCGCTCTGGTTTCCCAATTTCCTCCTGCATTAATTCACGGTACAAGAGTACATTCAACACCATTTATTACTTTCACCCAAATTTTCCGATTCCTCGGTGAAATTTGAAATAATTTAAATTTTAACAGATGTGTATTGGCCGAGACGACAACACACTAATTGTGAATAAGAATTGTTAGAAACTCTGCTGATATTCTAACTGAAGTCATAGTTACATTTGAAAAAAAAGGAAAATGAAGCTGCTTATCCTGTTGAAATCCCTTCAACCACAGGAGCAAAAAGACTTTGAAAAATTCCTTCAATCGCCATTCTTCAAAGCCAGCGAACAGTATCTGAAGTTTTTCAGGTATCTCTGCAAGCATCACCCCTTGTTCGAGTTGGGAAAAGCGGAGCTGCAAACGGCTTACAAGCATTGCTTTGGGCAACAATCGTTGACGGAATCCAAACTCTACAATCTGCTTTCTGGTCTTTCCAGGCAGATAGAACAGTATCTTGTGCTGCGGATGGTAATAGCTCCCGATGATGCCAATGACGACCACTTTCACAACCAGCTCCTGGTTAAATCCCTGGGCATGCGCAATTTGGGAGCGTATTTCCGCACCGAGGCGCAGACGCTTATTGAAAAGACTGCGAATCTCCCGCTCAAGGGCGCCGACGATTACCTTGCCTTACACCAGCTCCAGCACCAGATTTATTACAACCCCGACACACCCAAATACGTTGAGCACCCCCCACATTTACAATTGGCCTCTGAACATCTAGACCTTTATTATTGTATATCCAAACTGCGTTATGCTGCAGAAATGAAAGCCAGAGAACGCATTCTCGATGTTCGGTATGAAATTCCACTGCTGGATCTGGTGTTAGCCCATACTGCAGCCCCCGAACTGCAAGATGCCCACCCATTGTTGGCTGTTTACCACCGCCTGGTAAGTCTGTATCTTGAGGAAGTGGACGAGCCGGGCTTCCAAGACTTGATGCGGGTTTATGCCAATCACCTCCATTTATTGCCCAGAATTGACCAGACAATATTGTTGCGACATCTAATCAACTGTGGAATTTCGCTGTACGCTCGGAATGTTGAGGTAGAAGCCGAATTGCTGTCTCTCTATAAATTGGCCATTGAAACGGATACTTTACTCGACGGCAAACGGCTTACGGATTCCAGCTTCATCAATGTTGTTCATTTAGCGACCCTGTGCAAAGAGTATGATTGGGCCAAGGCATTTATCTCCAAATTCTCGCCTTATTTGGAAGATAGCAAGCGGCAGCCATCTATTGACCTCGCAATGTCAAGTCTTTATTATGCTCTAGGCAAGCTCGATGAGGCTCAGGAATGCTTGAAGTACACCATTTTCCACATACCTTCCTTCGAACTTTTGGGCCGATTACAATTGCTCAGGATTGTCTTTGACCGTTACATATTTCATGGCCAGGACTATGAATTTCTGATCGCTCAGATCAAAGCCTTCGAGCGATATTTGCAAGTAAAACATTTGACCGCAGCAAAGAAGGAGGGTTATTTGAACTGGGTCCGGTATTTGCGGAAATTGGCTTTAGTAAAGTTTGAAATGGTAGAAGTACCGGTTTTAAAGAAGGCGACGCTCCGAAAAAAACTAAATAAATTGCAGCCACTCGTTGCAAAAAAATGGTTAGAAGAAAGGATTGATAAATTGTAAAAGCAGGGAAGGTGTCGGGGGATACGAGCCCCTTCCCCGCTTGACTTTGTGATTATATTATAGTGTCCTCTATGCCAATATAACCACTCGGTGTTCCGTCACACAAGGCTTGGAAATAAAAGGTGTAATGGCCGGAGGTCAAGCCCGTGAAATTGTAGGAGAGATTGCTCGTGTAAAAAAAACTGCTGGTGAATGTGTCTTCTTCCCGGGTGTACCATACCTTGAATTGTGCGCCAGAGTAGCCGTTGTCCCAGGAATAACTGATGGAATTGGACGTCTGTCCAGTCTTTTGCAGATCGATTACATTGGGGCAGTTGCAAGGCTGGGGTTCGTTTGAAGCCGCAAATCCGGTAACGGATGACAGAAAAAGGGCAAGGAAAACAATCAACTTGTACATGATAAGGTTCGTTTAGTGGTTGAAAGAATGGTCCCTCACGCCCACCTTCAGACAATAGATGGCCAGGCTGATGCTGAGTCAGTTGGGCGGTTTGGTTGGGGTGCAAGAAGTTTGGTTGAATTATGGCTGAAGCGCCATCGCTTTTTGCAAGACAAAAGTGGGGGGGGCGAAAGCTTGCCTGCCGGGATTCCGTTTCAATGGTCGCTGCCAATGAACGAATGGCGGGTTTTGGCGGATGAATCGTTGTTGACTTTTTACCAACGAGACCTATAGGGTTTTAAAAAACCGTATGTACACAAGTTTCATAACGTACTATGAGTGAGCGTTGCGACTCTTTTTTGACAGGATTAACAGGATGTACAGGATATGTCGGCTTCGCCGATCCGCAGCATGAATTTATTTAGGAGATAATCGCCCTAAATCAATAATCGGAGCAAGTCGGCGAAGCCGACATATCCTGTACATCCTGTTAATCCTGTCAAAAAATATCGTTCAATAGTCAAAAAAAGATGAGAACATACAATAGGTTTCAAAAAACTTTATAGGTCTTTATAGTAGACGCATTTGAATATGAGAACCATCATCGTTGACGACGAAAAGCAAACCCACGAGGCAATTGCCCGGCTTTTGCAACCAGCAAACCCGGATGTTGAAATTGTGGGCAATGGCTTCTCCGTGGCAGAGGGGCTTGCCTTGGCGCATCGACACCATCCCGATCTTATGCTTCTGGACGTGGAGATGCCCGACGGAACGGGATTTGACTTGTTGGAAAAAATGGGCAAACCGACCTTTCATGTAGTGTTTATCACCGCATATAACAAGTACGCCGAAACAGCTTTCCGATTCGGTGCGCTCGATTTCCTGACCAAGCCGCTCGACCCCGAGTTGCTCAGCGCAGCGCTGGACCGGGTGCGAAAGCGACAATCAGAGCAATACACACTCGAACAACTGCAAATCGCCCTGGAAACCTTTCATCAGGCCAAAGAGAAAAAACTGCCCAAACGCATCGCTATTTCCAGCTCTAAAGGCCTGGAAATGATGACCGTGGATGACATCCTCTACCTGGAAGCGGACCTGAATTATACCGACTTCCATTACCTGCACCTGGGCAAAAAAAACAAGATCACGGCTTCCCTGAACCTCAAGGTGTACGAGCAGCATTTTGAGCCTTACCCCGAATTCATGAAGGTACACCGCTCCCATATCGTCAACCTGATGCTGGTGGACCGCTACCTCAAAGGGGACAACGCGCTGGTGATGCGGGATGGAGGATTGGTGCCTGTGGCGAGGGGGTATAAGGAGGGGGTGGAAGAGCGCTTGGGAAATGTATAAAAGTTAGGGAGGAAATGCGCCAGGAAATACGCCCGCTAATTGAAGCAGGTCTGCCATTTCGAATTTTGTTTTTTTATTGCCATTTATATCTTCAGGAACCCAATCAGGATTTATATTGAGGTATGAATTCTTGTCGGTTTTTAATAAACCAGTCAGCACTTCACATAGGATATAACCACCTACTGAGCCAAGGGTCTCGCCGTTATTTTCAGCGACGGCTTCAGCTAATATGTAATAAAAAAGAGGCGTGTTTTCCTGAAATTTTTGAATTTCCAGTTCCTTTGGGAATTTGTTTTCATTGAAAAATTCGTTTAATTTTACCCAATTCAGCGTATCAAACCCGAGTGATTTTGCAATACTCTGGCCGGAAGGAAGCTTAAGTTTTAACCCTCTTAAAAGGGTGGTTTTCACCAGATTGATTGGATGGTTTTTATCTCCTAATTCACTGAGCGAACTAACGAAAATAGGAGATATAATACTTGCGGGGATTATTGCATACCCAGCAATATACTTTTCAAAATCATATATCCGGTTTATATCTTCAGGAGTTAGATTGCTTTTTTGTAGTATTTTAGTGTCAACACCTTCTCCAAAAAAGAACTGCCAATCAACATAAAACAACCTATCCGGCCTTTTATCCGGAAATAATGCGGTAGTATCACTGACAGATTGATTGAATTGGTACGAATTCCTTACTTGGCTGTGCCCGAACCTGAAAATGGCTGCTGAAAATTCAACTGGAATAAAAGGTTCGTCACAGCCGCCGAAGCGTGTCAAACGTGATTCCCTAATTATTTTTTCCCTCATTTTTTCTCCAAGTATCTTAGGAAGATAATCGTGCAATATTACATATTGATAATGCCAGATAGTCATGCGCCGTGCTTCGAGAAAGCGGTCAAATCCATGAAAATGTGGAGCAGCGATTTCCAACATTTTATTGTGCAATTTCATGAAAGCAACATGCAATTGCGATACCATTACATTTTCGTCGTTGCGTGGGTCGGCAATGATCGGCTTGTTATTTAATCTAGGCACATCGTAAACCTTAACGACATCACCAAAGTTTGAGTTCTTTGTTTCCAGTAAGAATGCGCCCTCGTCGTCGTACAGATAAGGGCTGATTTTCGGCCCGCCTCCATACATCGAATCTAGGTCCAACCCCGGACTTCT
Source organism: Saprospiraceae bacterium (assembly GCA_046160625.1). Classification (GTDB taxonomy): domain Bacteria; phylum Bacteroidota; class Bacteroidia; order Chitinophagales; family Saprospiraceae; genus M3007. The sequence goes on along the minus strand of JBJXGZ010000082.1, from coordinate 74,431 downwards.
GTAATTCCATAAAAAATCCAGATCGTCCATCCTTTCCGCAATGGAAGTCGGATCAAAACTGAGGTCATGCGTCAGGAATTGCCCCAAATAAGTATATCCGGCAGGGATAGAGACCCCTTCAGGGGGATCCTTAATTGGAGTATATAAGAAATCTTCTTTATCCCCAATTATGTTTAAATATTGTTCGGGGTCGAGCTCATCGGTGCTCCACGCATCCAAATATGGAAACATCCTTCCGAATTTTCCCGGCCTTGGATAGTTGGAAGCGGAAATGAAATCCGGGGCTGTGTTTTGATGGAACATAATATGTGTAAATTTGCACAGGTAAAAATCGGGCAAAAATATCATTCACCAAAAAATAGCATAAATTATATGGCAATTCCCTTCTCACCTCAAAATCCAGGAACATGGCTGGAGTTAACTTTCCCCATTTTCAACAAGTATCAATGGATATTAAGCCGTGCGAATGACGCCAAAAAAGCCGTTATCGCGGGACAGAAGCCATTTCACCCTATAGCATTCAAAAATGCTGATTTACAGGAAATCGTCAATCACCCGCTTTGCGAATATGTTGCTTTTTCACATTTGCTGATTCAAGACCAAAACAATGGACAACATTCAACACTAATAGCCTACGGGCTGGCCCCATCTGACCGAATCATTGTGGGAAATGGAAGCAAAATATGCATCGGCACCCCATCTCCAACCGAAATCCATTTTGACCATGACTTATTTAAAGAAGCTGAAATCGTATACAAGAACACCACTCCTGGTTTCACATGGACTTATCCAGAAGCCGATACCACACTCATAACCGATTGGTTAGCCGAGCCCATGAACCAAGGAAGATTTCAAAAGGGCGTTGACTTTCTGGTACGAGTCAGAATCAAAAAAAATGAAGCCAAAGCATTTTTGGAAAAATATGATCTCAATAGCTTAATTGTATTCTACCCCGGAGTATTTAAATGTGAGATTGATCATACGAGGACTACCACCCCTGATGAGACTGGTGACTATTGTAACCTGATTGTATATGGTCAACACCCTATTGTATCGATTTCCGGAAATAAAAAACATAAATTCTTCCTCTGTTCTGATGCATGGCGCCCAAACTGGCGCAACGAGTCTATGTTGAATAAGTTTTTTGGTGACTTATTCTTGTCCATTGAGCATAGCATTAATAAAATCAGTTCGCTTTTGTTGCGTCCCCTAAAATAACTTTCGTCTAACAAAAGAATCAACTTGTGTCTGATAGGAAGGAGGTCTTCTTAACAATCCTGCTTTTCGGGAGTTATTTGGCTATGCTAAATAGCCAAATAGTCCAACATTTGTTTCATCATCTGGATCAATCTGACGGTCTATCAGAATTGAGGAACTCTTATATTTCTGATGATTCCAAGGGATACATTTGGCTCGGAGGCTTTGATGGCCTCAATCGCTTCGACGGAAAGACCGTAAAAGTTTACAGACCTACGCTGCCAAACGGCAGCTACTCGCCTAACATTACAAGCAAGGTTATGGAAGGCAAGGATGGAAAACTTTGGTTTTCTTCCAGTGGCGCACTGCATTTTATTTCGACACAAAGCGAGCGCATTTCATCTATTGTCCTAAACGATCCCAATGGATTGCTTGCTTCCAATAGCGAACATGTGCTCATCCATCTTGATCAAGAATCCAGGCTTTGGGTAGTCGCCCAGGATTGGCTGCATCTCTATGATACAAAAACTGGACGAGATAGCCTTGTACACCCTCTCCATTCGTTCTCCTGTTATCCAATCATAAATAAATCAGGTAAAGTCACAGGTCTTGTAAATGTGCTCGCTGCCAAGGGTGGAGGGATCGAGGTATTTGAATACGGCCAAAACGAAATAAAAAGGTCATACTGGTTCACTGGAAATGAAGGCTCGAACTCCCCCAAAGCATTCATTCAATTCGCCCAGGTAGAAGGGGATTCATTGATTTGGCTGCCCTCAGATATTGGGCTTATCCGTTTTCCAATAAATTACCCGGAAGGATATACTGTATTCAAGCCACATGGCCTTCCTATAGATGTTAAATTCAATGATGTCTGTAGCTGGAAAGGCGAATTTCTCTTTGCCGCCAGTGCTAATAATGGCTTGTTTCTATTTGACAAGCGATTAGGACACGAGGGATTTGTATTTAATTGGCCATCTATCCAGCAAAATAATACAATAAATCGCTCCAATATTGCCAAAGCTTTTGCTGGAAATGACGGCACTCTTTGGCTTTCAATTTGGGATAAAGGTGTTTTTTTTGTCAATTTAGATCATATAAAATTCCAACTGCAGGAACAAAAACTTAATATCCAATCGGAAAAGCAGTACACAGTAGCTGCCGTTATTGAAGACAAAGAGAAGAACATCTGGACCGCCTCTGCTAATGGTACTGTAACGGTAAAAACGGTCGGGGACAAAATGGTGCCTCAATTCACAAACATCAAAGCAGAATCGCCAGACAGATTATTCTGTGATAGTGAGGGTGATATCTGGGCATTCAATGGTTCAACCGTTTTTTTGAAAAAACGGAACACCAATAGTTTTTACAAGGTAGCCCGAAATTTGAACAGACTCAATAAGGTTGTCCAACTCTCTTCAAATGATTTCTTGCTCATTTGCCCAATGGGTGTATACAAATATAATAAACAAATGCACTTGGTTAACTATGAAAAACTCAACCCCTTATTTACTCAGAACAACATTTTCGATGCTTTTTTAGACAATGATGGAAGATTATTTCTCTCTGATGAATTGGATAAAATCTGGGTGTATAAATATCAAGGTGAGACGCTCAAATTGGAACAAGAAATCTCCGGCGTTGGCTATTCAAGTGGAATGGCAGAAGACAAAAACATACGCTGGTTTGCTTCCAATAAAGGCTTGCTCAAACTGGACGTCCGCGATTTTTCCACTGAATTTGTAAAAGGCAAAGACGGCATCCTGGAAAGAGCCTTCAACGCCATCCTCCAAGACCACCACCACAACCTCTGGCTCTCCTCCAACTCCGGCCTCTTCAAATACAACCCCAACACACAGGAAGTCAAACACTACACCGAAAGCGACGGCCTGCAAGGCCTGCAGTTCATGCTCGGCAGCGCCTGCAAACTTTCTGATGGCCGACTCGCCTTCGGGGGCGTCAACGGGCTTAATGTCTTTCACCCGGATTCGGTGCGCGACAACCCCAACCCGCCTATCATCCATTTCACCGATTGGATCGTCAACGACACAGGTTCTATCAGTACCAGCCCGGAATACCTGCCCAGACAAACCTTCAGTTATGATAATCGAACCCTTTCCTTCCACTTTGTCGGCATTGATTACACGGCGCCTGATGAAGTGAAGTACAAATACCGACTGAAAGGTTTTGAAAATGACACCGCACAAGGCGGCACCAACGGCTTCGCGCGGTATGCCCAACTTCCGGCCGGCGATTACACCTTTCAGGTATGGGCCGCCAATTCTGATGGGGTTTGGACCACCGAACCACACGAGCTGCAGTTTACCATAGAGCCGCCCTGGTATGCCACCTGGTGGGCAAGAACGGCGCAAATACTCCTGGTGCTGGGTCTGTTGTACGCTTTTTATCGAAACAGGATCACACAAGTACGTAGAAAAGAAGCCGAGCGAAGAAAAGAAGCCGAGTTTCGGCAAAAGGAAGCGGAAAGCAAGCAACTGGCTGCAGAACTGCAAAATTCCGTGCTCCGACTACAGATGAACCCTCATTTCATCTTCAACAGCATGAATTCCATCAGCAGTTATATCCTTCAAAAGGATATCGACACCGCCAACAATTACCTCAGTCGTTTTGCAAAATTGATGCGGCTTATTCTCGATCTGGCTTCCAAACGGCTCATCCCGATAGCCGATGAGATGGAACTACTGGAACAGTACATGGCAGCAGAGGCCATGCGTTTTGAAAACAAATTCAGTTGGCATTTCGAACTGGACGAAGCACTCGACCCTGAAGAAACTATGTTGCCCACCATGATACTTCAGCCCTTTGTTGAAAACGCGATTTGGCACGGCTTTTCGAGAAAAACCACAGCTGGCCATATCCTTATCGGGTTCAAAAAACAGGGAGATTACATGGAATGCACGGTTCAAGACAACGGCATTGGTCGCGCAGAAAGCAGCAAAAACAAGCCGGAAGGGCAAGCATCCAAGGCAGTCCAGATCACGGAAGAGCGCTTGGGGTTGATTCAAAACAAGGGTTTGCTCGCTGCCAAACTAAGCATCCATGATCTGTATGGTACCGAGGGTTTGGCTTGTGGGACTAGGGTGGAGATAAGATTGCCCCTTAATATTATTTAACCGCAGAGGCGCAAAGGCGTGGAGTGTTGAAAATCTCCGCGCCTTCGCGCCTCTGTGGTTTATAATTCCTCGTGATTTATTGATAGCCCATCTTGAACGTGCCCTCCGTCAAGGTGACAGTAGCATTACTCGAAATGGACTGACACACCACCTCAAATGTCCCCTCGATGGTTTGAGCGGCAACGTCGTGTTTGGTGACGACAATCTTTCCTGATTTAGCGCCGTAGGTATCCCCTGCCAGGTAGGTGTAAAAAACGCTGAGGGTTGAAGGGTCAGCGGCAGGGAAGGTGTAGGTACCAGGTAGCGCGTCAATGGGCAGCCTCAGGCTCAAGGATGTGCTGCCGTTGCTTTTTGAGCCTGACAACCAAACCACATCTCCCATGTCAATGCCTTGGGTGAAAGTGGGCGCAAAGTCTGCACCGTCAATTTTGGCGAAGATGCCTTCAGGGATTTCGACAACACCGCCGTCGTCAGCGTCTTTTTTGCAGCTGGTGAAAAGACAAAGGGAGAACAGGCCTGCAAGCAGACAGATTTGAATGGATTTCATAAAATTTAGAAAAGTTTAGTTGAAAAAATTTGGAGAGGGTTGTGTTTCAGTGGTCGTTAAAGGATTGTTGGAATGTTTGACAATGGCCATTTGTTACCTATAACGGCGTTGTCTAAATACCTTACCCTTCGCAGGAGGAATTAAACAGGAAAACCGCAAAACAGGAGAACAGGAAAATTTAAAACTGAGAGGGGATTAATCTCGAAAAAGGCAAGGTTTTAGCCTTTTTCCTATCATAGTGTACGGTTTTAAATTTTCCTGTTCTCCTGTTTTGCGGTTTTCCTGTTTAACCCCTCACGCCAAATCCACCATCGTCACTCCATCACCTCCACCGTCTTCTGGATGATAGGCCCGGGCAATGTTCCCCTCAGCATTAGGGGTGTCACCTCAAGTTCTGGAATATCAAATCTAACCGCGAATGGATGGAAATAAATCAATCCAACGCTGGAATTTCCTGTAGCAAAAAATGCAACAGACCACACACTTTGATGCCCGAATCGCGTAGATAACTCTCACTTTCAGGAGTAATGATAAACTTGAAATCCGGGTGGAGGTCCTCGCAACTGATGTAAAAACCTTTGGAGACGGAAGGTGAATTGGAATATTTTATTTCAATGGCGGCCAATTTCCCCGAAGGGGTTTCGAGTAAAAGGTCAATTTCGGCGCTATGGTGGGTACGGTAGAAATAATAGTTCCACCGGTCGCCGCAAACCCGACGAATTTGCTGGATTACGTACCCTTCCCATGACGCGCCCAACATAGGACTGGCAAAAAGCCCTTCCATGTCCGGGATGCGGACAAGAGCATGATGAAAGCCCGAATCATTAAAATAAAATTTTGGGGATTTGGTAAGACGTTTGCCGAGGTTGCGGAAATAGGGTTCTAATTTTAGGGTCAGGAAGGCGCCCTCAAGCAAATAGAGATATTTATTGACGGATTGAACGGATATATCCATTGAACGTGAAATTTCCGCAACGTTCAAAATTTGCCCATGCAGATGCCCCAGCATTCGGATGAAGCGGCTCATAGTCTGCGGTTCCACCTCGTAGCCGATGATTCTGCGTAGGTCACGTTCAACAAAGGTTTTGGTAAAGTTTTCAAGCCAGCGTTTTGTTACGTCGAAGTTTTTTGCCAAAAAGGCCTCCGGAAAGCCGCCCCGTAGCCAATGTTCCCGCATGGTGTAAGTGGGTGGGATTTCAGTAAGTGCAAATGGAGAAAGCTCATGGAAAACAATGCGCCCCGCCAGCGACTCGGAACTGTTGCGAAGCAATTCAGGCGATGCAGACCCCAAAAGAATGAACCGCGCAGGTTCCCGCTGTCGGTCCACCAAGGAACGCAGTATGGGGAAAAGCCGTGGCATGGTCTGAACCTCGTCAATAATGACACATTTATCGAAATGCCCGGAAAGATAGGTCTCAGGACTTGCCAATTTGACAAGGTCATCCTCGGATTCAAGATCGAGATATAGGGTTCTTTTTTTCAGGTGTTGACCGATGGATTTGGCAAGGGTGGTTTTTCCAACCTGCCTCGAACCAATAATGGCTACAACCGGGAAAAGGTCTAAATCTTCGATAATATTGTGCGTTGCAATGCGGGATATCATGACGCAAAAGTCCAATTTAACCGCGAAAAAAACAAACTATAGTTGTGTTTTAACACGGATAAATTATCAGAATTTGAATGGGCCTTTCCAGCACTGAACACTTGGTATTTTTGTATTTATTGATGAATACCCCTCACGCCAAATCCACCATCGTCACTCCATCCCCGCCGCCATCTTCCGGGTGATAAGACCGCGCAATATTCCCGCCATATTCCCGCAGTTTTTGCTTCACTACATTGCGCAGTACTCCGGTGCCTTTGCCGTGCAGGATCTGGATGGTATTAGCGCTGGTGAGCAGGGCGTTGTCCACAAATTTTTCTAGCACTTGCAACGCCTCTTCCTTGCCCATGCCGCGGATGTCAACTTTGGCATCAAAGGACGCAACATGTTGTAGATCACTGGAATTTACACTGGAGGGCTGCACGAGTGGTTCGTTGGCGGGAATCAGGTCCCGTACAACAGTAGTGATCCGAAGCCCGCCCATTTGAACGGTGGCTTTTTGTCCTTTTATCTCCTCCACTTGCCCAGTGGCCCCACCCGAACGCAGGCGCACAAAGTCGCCCACGACAATGGGGCGGGTCGCCACATTTCCAGCGGATTTTAATTCCGATTTGACTACCTCTTCGTTGACTTCATCCACTTGTCGTGCTTTTTCCGTTCGCTCCTGGCGGAGTTTGGCTGCAAATTCCTGGGCTTTTTCGAGGTTTTTCTCCCCTTTTAGTTCGCGAATGATTTTGTCTACCTCCCGGTTGGTGTTGGCGCTCAGGCGGAGTTCATGCTCCTTTTGATCGAGTTTGAGGCGCTTGCGTTTTACGTCCAATTCCTGGTGCATCCCATCGTACGTCTTGATAAGGCGTTCGAGGGATTGCTCTTTTTCCTTTACGGAGCTGAGTTTTTCTTCCAGTTCCTGTTTCTCGCGCTGGAGTTCGATGAGGATATCGTCCACGGCCGTTTCGGAACCGGTTCGGTTGCGGGCATAGCCAATGAGCTCGCGGGATAGGCCACTTTTTTCAGCAATTTCAAAAGCATAACTGCTGCCAGGGCGACCTACTTTCAGTTCGTAGGTGGGTGAAAGGGTATCCTTGTCGAAGTGCATGTTACCGTTAAGGATGCCGGGATTGCGGAATGCGTACACCTTGAGGTTGGAATAGTGGGTGGTCACAACGGCATATACGCCCTTGCGGTGGAGCTGGCGCAGAATCGCTTCGGCAATGGCTCCGCCAGGCTTGGGATCTGTGCCGCTGCCCATTTCGTCAATGAGTACGAGTGTGTCCGGGGTGGCTTTTTGGATAAAAACGCGGGCGTTCTGGAGGCGGGATGAATAAGTCGAAAGATCGTCATCGAGGCTTTGCTGGTCGCCGATGTCGGCAAATATCTGGGTGAAAATGCCAAACTCGCTCAGTTCGTGAACGGGAACGAGCAAGCCGCTTTGCACCATCATTTGCAACAGTCCAACGGATTTCATCGCCACAGACTTGCCTCCGGCATTTGGTCCTGACAGGATCAGAATATGATTTTCGGCATTGAGCCGCAGCTCAAACGGGATGGTTTTGCGCCCCGTTTGTTTGTTCTTCAGGTACAAAAGCGGATGAAAACCTTTGCGGACATTGATGATCGGTTTTTCTTTCAAAATTGGCATGCCAGCGCGCATGGCAAGACCGAGCGCCGCTTTGGCCCGCACCACGTCAAAACGAACGAGCACTTCTGAATATCTACGTAAAATGGGACTGTATGGCCGGAAGGTTTCGCTCAGATCCCGCAGAATTCTGAATATTTCGCGGCGCTCATCGTGTTCAAGATCAAAAAGGTCGTTGTTAATTTCGATCACGGCTTCCGGCTCGATAAACGCGGTGCGGCCCGTATCGGATTCGTCGTGGATGATGCCCCGGATTTTGCGTTTATGTTCGGCCGGCACGGAGAGTACCCGCCGACCGTTGCGGAAAGATTCTGGCGAGTCGGCCAGCCAGCCTTTCGTGCGGTAATCCTGTATAATCTGCCGGAAGCGACCATCCAATTCCCTGATTTTCTGCTGCGTATCTCGGCGGATGCGCATCAGTTCAGGAGATGCGTCGGGGCGAATACCGCCTTTTTCATCAAAGACGGCGGTGATGGCTTTCATCAAACCTTCGTCATTGGAAAGATCCCGTGTGATGTCGTAGAGCTTTGGGTAAATTTCCTTCTTCGCGCCTCCCGCAAAAAATTTGAACACATCGCGCATCATCACCAGTACTTTCAAAATGCCTTGAAATGCTTCTGCTTGAAGGGTAAACCCATCAATATCGAGCATTTTCAAATCAGGTTGTATGTCGGGAAATGTTTCAAGAGGAAAACGGTCTCTGTTCTCCAGCATGATTTTGAACTCACGTGTTTCGCGCAGGCTCTGGTCTATTTTAGAGAAATCGGTATGGGGCACTATGGCGCGCAAAGTTTCCGCCGCCATGGGCGTAAGGCTCTCTTTCTCAAGCAAATCGAGGACTTTGTCGAACTCTAATTTGTGGAAAACGTCTTTCGGCTCGAAGATCATGTTTGGACGTTGGACTGGTGGACTGTAAGACGTTGGACTTTAGATGTTGGAAGTCCAACAGTCCAAGGTCTTGGAAGGGCAAAATTACCGTCCTCAAACAAATCGCCGGGTAGGAAGTTCCAATATCCACTAAATTGGTTCTTCTCATGCCAAATCATCGCCGGAATAACGGTGTTGTCAAACGTCCAAGATCCAATAGTCCAATGTCCAATTAACCCACTGGAGCATCCTCGCGGTCGGAGCCTGCGGCTTTCATTTCAAAAGCGGGAGCGGGCTTGGTTTCTGCTTTGCCATCGCCTGTCGAAGTTCCACTGGCACCGGTTTTACTGCTGTCTCCTGAGGAGCTACCCTTGAGTGCGAGCAATTTGCGTAACATTTCAAACCAGAATGGGGCGCCCATGGTGACTGCCACCCCGGTGAGCAACCATCCGACAATTTTACTCAACCATTCCCACCAGTTGGCAGGCTTGGATTGTCCCCAGCCCAGACCAAGGGGCGATTGGATATTTTCAATATAGTTTGATTTGATTGCCTCGTAGTTGGCTCTGGCGGTTGCCGAGTCGCGAGGTGGGGCGCTGATGTCTCGGATGAGCGCAGTGTCAGCCGAAGTGGAAAATTTTTCCGCAGCATTTACGATCTCATCGCGCAGGGCGGCGTTGGCCGAAAGGCTTTTGTAAATCTGGATGGTGTCGGCATTGAGTACTCCGGCCAGAATGGTGCCGAAGAAGAATAGCCGCCATTTGGTGGAATCTCCAAACCAGTCCTTGGCACGGGCCATGATATCTCCAAACCAGGCTTCCACCTTGTTCTGGAACACCTGCTGGTTGCCATGCGATTGTCGCCAAAGGAAATCAAGCACTTTGCGCAGGTCGTTGTTTTTCACCAGATTAATGCGCTCCGGGACACTTAAAGTGCTGTTTTCCGGTGTTAGCACATCGGCCAAAACGCTGCTGAAGGTGTCCTTCTCGATCCAAATTGGCAACTTAAGGCTTGAATGGGGCTTGCTGGCCGATGAAAGTTGGCGGAAGTACGAATGTTTGTAAAACTTGTCGCAGACCTCCTTGCCAAGCATTATTTCGAGGGTTTCACGTAGGTGTTTGCCCCGCGTAGAATGGGCGGCATGGTAGACTTCGACTACAGCCGAGGTAAGCATGCTGAACAGAAGCAGCACGAATACGATGCCGATGATGATGGATAGAATTGCGAGCATAATGGTAATGTGGTCAATGTGTAAATGTGGCCAATGTGAGAAATGTGGCCAATGTGAGAAATGTGACCACATTAATTACTGGCCCGAAATACCGAGTTTTTTCTGAAATATGATTCGTTTTTGACATTAATTTTTGTTTTGGCCTCAACTGGAATGCTTTTTTTATCAATGCTGCCCACGCCTTGCTAACACCCTATATTTGCCCCTCAGTTTAATGCTAAGTTTTCCGCTTTGTATTTCTTTTATTTCGAAAATCAATGACTAAAAAACGCGTACTCATCGCCGGCGGCGCCGGCTTTATCGGTTCTCACCTTTGCGACCGCTTTTTGGCCGAAGGCTATCAGGTCATCGCCATGGACAATCTGCTCACAGGCGATCTCAGCAACATCGAGCATCTGTTTCCCGAAAAGGACTTTGAATATTATCATCACGACGTGACGAAGTTCATCCATGTGCCAGGCAAACTGGATTATATCCTGAACTTTGCCTCGCCCGCCAGCCCGATTGATTATTTGCAAATGCCGATTCAGACCTTGAAAGTGGGCGCCCACGGAACCCATAACCTGCTTGGCCTGGCCAAAGAAAAAGGCGCAAGAATTTTGGTGGCTTCCACTTCCGAGGTGTACGGCGACCCCCATGTACACCCACAAACAGAAGAATATTGGGGGAATGTGAACCCCGTTGGGCCGCGTGGTGTGTACGACGAGGCCAAGCGTTTTTTGGAAGCTATCACGATGGCCTACCACAACTACCATGGTGTGGAGACCCGCATCATCCGGATTTTCAATACTTACGGCTCGAGGATGCGGGTAAATGACGGGCGTGTGCTTCCCGCGTTTTTCGCGCAAGCCATTCGCGGCGAGGGACTTACAATCTTTGGAGACGGCTCGCAAACCCGTTCTTTTTGTTATGTGGATGATTTGGTAGAAGGCATCTACCGCCTGTTGCTAAGCGACTATCACTTGCCCGTAAATGTCGGAAACCCCTCGGAAATCACGGTCATGCAGTTTGCCCACGAGATACTCGCGCTGGTGCAAAATCCTAAGGCATATATTGATTACCGGCCGTTGCCGGTTGATGATCCAAAACAACGTCGTCCGGATATCACGAAAGCGCAGACTATCCTTGGCTGGAGTCCAAAATTCAACCGGGAAGAGGGACTGAAAATTACCTATGAGTATTTTAAGAAGGCGGTGAAATAGTTGGAAGTCGGCAGTAGCAGTGGGCGCGATTGCCACCTGCTACTCCCACCTGCTACTGCCACTGCTAACTGTCACTGTCTCTTTCCTCATCTCCGCCAAATCTAACAATTCCAGGTTCCCTTTTTCCCGCAGCATTTGTACAATCTCGCAGCAGTGCTGGAAAAATAATTTTGCCTCGTCCGGATCCATTTTTTGACGGTGCTTATAACCGATGAGGTAGTAATTGCTGCCTTCCAAATGTGCGGGCGGTTTTTCAGTAAGGAAGCCTTGTAAAGCGGGGGTAAATTGTTGGCGCACCAATTCCTCCAACTCGCCATTGAGCCAGAATTTTTCGGAGAATTCAGGGTTTTCTTCAAAATTGATATCTGTGTTCATGCCAAGTTTCGCCTGCAACTTGTGCCACCAGTTTTCGGGTTTCAGGTGAAAATTGGGCAAAAACCAGTTTTTGTCATTGGCAAAAAATACGGTGTGGGTAATGGTTTTACGTGCGTTTCCTGCTTGCACGGTATAAGTATAATCAAACAGGTATACATCGGTTTCACCTGCTAAACCGCGCATTACGTTCGTTATTTTACCATTGTTGAACCAGCGCGAGCGCTCGCGTTTGAAAAGGTCGAAACCCTGCAATTGCCGTATTATTCCAAAAGAGTCTTTTGCTGAAAAGGACATGCCAAGATGTTCTGCCAATACTTCCATGGAGGCCGTACGGGCAAGGGCAGCTTTGTGCTTATGCCAAAGCATCGCGACTGCGAAGCTGAGCGCAAAAAGCGAAAATACGATCGGAACAAGAAAGGGAAAGATGGATGCAACGGCCATAGTCAATGGGTTTTGGAAAGGTAAAAGTATGGATTTGTTCAAAAAAGCAATAAGGTGAAGGCAAGTGGATCGGTTTTGGCGCTCAAAGAATTAACCCTGGCTTATTCTTGCATCAGGTAATTTTGCTCTAATCAACGATTTTCTATGCTACAGGATATAACTTCCGAATTTCAACAAATCCGCCCTCAATTGCGCTCTTACATCCTCCGAATGACAGCCAACGCTGCCGACACCGACGACATTTTACAGGATACCTGGATAAAGGCCAGCCAAAACATTGCCTCTTTTCAGGGCAATTCGAGTCTTAAAACCTGGCTTTTCGCCATTGCTTCCAACCTTGCCAAAGACAATCTCCGCCTAAAAAAACGCTGGACGGAGGATGCCACCGATATTTGCAAGCAGGAAGCATTGGGCAACAGGGCATTTTTTGAAGAATCTATGAATATTCGGATGACTTCTTCTCAGGGCAATTTTGAGATCAAGGAACATATCGCGTTTTGTTTTACCTGCATTTCAAAATCACTTCCGCTGGAACAGCAAGTTGCCCTTTTACTAAAGGAGGTCTACGAATTCAAAGTCAAGGAAATAGCCGAAATTTTAAACATTTCGGAAGCTATGGGCAAATATTACCTGCATGTTGGACGAAGCAAAATGATCGAACTATTTGATCGTCGTTGCACACTCATCAACAAAGAGGGCGTGTGCCATCAATGCACCGAATTAAATGGCATTTTCAACCCCAAACAAATCGCACAGGAAGAACTGTTGAAGATTGACATGGCGCGCGAAGCAGAGAACAAAGACAAGGAAGCCCTTTTCGACCTTCGGATGAAAATTGTCCAGGGCATTGACCCTTTTGAATCTGCCGCGGCTGAATTGCAATTGCATCATTTGGAGCACAACCGGCAGGTTATGGAAAGGCATTTGGAACGAGCATAAATCAATTCTATGGCCATATCATTTACTGTTTCTCACAACTTCTCCGCAACGCCTGAAGTGCTCTACGCTGCTTGGCTCGATAGCGGTACCCATTCAGAAATGACGGGTGGAGAAGCCGTTATCAGCGCAGAAATTGGTGCCTCTTTTTCTGTTTGGGATGACTATATTACGGGTATAAACATCGAATTAGAACCGGGTAGGCGTATACTGCAATCGTGGCGAACAACTGAATTCGCGCCCGAAGACCCCGATTCGTTGCTTGAAATTCTTATGGAACCTGTACCCGAAGGCACTAAGTTGACCTTGAATCATAGTGGAATACCGGAAGGGCAGCCGGACTATGCCGAAGGTTGGAAAGACTTCTATTTCAAGCCCATGCGCGTTTATTTTTCAAAACCGTAGCCGCAGCACGCAATTGCTCCTTGCTGAGATCTGGACCTGTCAAATTTGCCGCTTATACCTTCCCCATGGTTCGCGCCCTGTTTCTTATCTGCACATATACCGCTGCCACATCCATCGCCGCGCAACCGTATTTGGCTGAAAAAGATTGATTGGTTTGAAAAGGAGGCACGGCCGGTTTTGTGGGAATTGATAAATATTATTTAGCCTCAAATTTTTATATGATATTCATTATCAAATATTTATCTAACTTTCAAAAAGTTTTTTCAAAAAATTTCTCATTTCGCCTATCATTTTTTCCCGGTCAAAAGTCAGAATATCAAAACGTTTAAAATTTCATCACAATCAACAAACTTTTATTTTCTGCACCATGACTATCGCTATTTTCACCGCTATGTCCGCTCTTACACAATCAAGTGCACCAAACAACAAAGCCACCACTGTTCACAAAACTTTCAGCCGTACTACTTCTGTAAGTACCATCATTCAGGCAGATCCAGATATTATTTGGGCCTTGTTGACCAATGCTGGTGATTACAAGCGCTGGAATGCTACTATTGTCAGCATCGAAGGCGACATCGCCCAGGGAGAAATAATCCGTCTAAAATCAACGCTGGACCCAAAGCGCACCTTTAAACTAAATGTCAAGAAAATGGAAGCCGAAAAAAGCCTGGTTTGGGGTGATGCGATGGGAGAGCGCAGCTTTACCCTCAGCCCCAATGGCAGCAAAGGCGTTACTTTTTCAATGACAGAAAAAATTGGAGGCCTAATGTTCCCGCTGTTTGCCAACAAAATCCCTTCTTTTGACGCTTCGTTTGAGCAGTTCGCAACCGATTTGAAAAAAGAGGCAGAGGCCATTCAGTACGGTAAAAGTTAATATTTTTGTAGTTTGATCCTACCTCAAACACAAATTTCCTCACAGGTTTCTGAACAGACTTTTTTTTCAACAATTCACTTTTCCTTCAATTTTTATAAAATGAAAAACGGAACAAAAGAAAATCCCTGGCAATTGAAGACCGCCCCTGGCACAGCCGAGTATACCATGTACCGCGATGAAGAAAAAGGCATCATTGTATGCAAAGTCGGCACCACCATTCTACATTACGACCAACGCTGCATTGATGACTTACTTGCCATGCTCAAAGCACACGGAGATTGGATGGAACTCGGTGCTGCGGACGAAGGCAAAGAGCCAAAACCAGGTACCGTGGAAGCATGGGGGCGCTCTGCAGAAAACCCGATTGGTGGCTGGTACGGCCTGAAAAAAGGATTTCGTGGCCGTTTTGGCATGTATGTGCCGCCCTTGATGGAGGAATTGGGTTTGGTGGAATTGGAGCACAATGCGAAGAACAACCGCATGAAAGCCAAATAACCCAATCTGGAACTTGAAACCACGTTTACTAAACCTTTTGGGTTTAGTAAACGTATGGTCAATTATTGGCAGCAACCAATTTCGCAGGGTTCGTCACAGTTGTCAGGGTCACACTGCGTCGTTTGTCCGCAACATTCGGATTCGGGAGTCTGGGACTGGTTTCCAGCAAACAAGGCTGCGCTGGCTGCGATTGCGAACAGCAATAAATAAGCTCCTTTCTTCATTGAAAAAGATTTAAGAAATTACAGGCAAAATCACCTGCGACCAGAAGACGCGGACTGGGAGAAAAAGACGCAAAGTGGCTAGCAGTCGCAAGTTTTTTCACGCTCCGAAAAGAGGTTGCCGTACCGATCGCTTTTGTAGGCGCAACACTGAAGTAGGAGTTCCTTCAATTTTTCTCTTCCCCGCTGCACCCTGGATTTTGCCCCTGAGTAGGAGATGCTCAACCTTTGAGCCAATTCTTTTTGGGAAATATCCTCGAATTCGGTAATAAGCAAGGCCTCTTGGTATTTTTCTGGCAATTGGCCGATGAACGGGCGCACACAACCCTCAGCAATGGTTGTGTTCAGCAAACGGTTGTCTTCCGTGCTAAGCGTGGTATTGTCCCATTGAACCTTGTTTTGCTCGGATTTGATTTTTCGAAAATAATCATTGATACCGTTTCGGACAATACCATATAGATATTGACGCAGGTTTTCTGCCTGACTGATTTTTTGTGGATTGTGTATGATTTTCAGGAAAGTATCCTGCAAAATATCGTCCGCATCATGGGAATTCTTAATTGACTTGGCAATGAAACCCTTCAACTCACGGTGAAATTCATTCCAAATGCTGTGTATATGCTCCATCTAAGAATGTGGTGTTTTGATTCACCTGACAGAAGACGGTGAAAGAGAAAAAAGACGCACAAAAGAACGAAATTTATATGGCCGAGAAAATTGACGCTTTACATTTGATGCAGCAAAACAATTGATTATGAAGAGAAAAGGCTGTTTATACCTCTTTTTTGCCATTTTCGCCATTGCAGGTCTTGGTTGCGGCGTTGCCGGGTTTTGGTTGGTGAAATCTCGATACGACTTGGTAAACAATGGAATTAAGACCACTGGGACGGTGATTGACTTGAATCACTCAAAAAACAATGTCGCTCCTATCGTGGGTTTCAACGACGAATGGGGCAATTCCCAGGTGTACAGTTCCACTAATTACACCAGCCTAGAGTCTTTTGAAATCGGACAAAAAATTACCATTTATTACGATCCTGCCAACCCCGAAAATGCTACCCTGGATGGAGAAGGCTGGTGGAGTTGGTTCCCTTTTATTTTCTTGTTTACCCATGGGGGCGTAGGGCTAGGCGGCTTGTATTGGTTGGAAAAGAAAAGGCGGCTCCATCAATGGTTGCAACAGAGCGGCCATGAGGTACAAGCGAAATTTACGGGTATTAAAGACACCTACAACAAAGGGCGATATTACTCTGTGCAATGCGATTGGACCGATCCCTACACCAACGTCCTGTACACCTTTGAAAGTGATTCCACATCCAACGACCCCACTGGTTTAATTGCGCAAGGATCTAAAGTGCGGGTTCTGATTGATCCCAATAATCCTAAACGCTACTGGATGGACACTGCCTTTTTGGAAGGATAACAGATAACGGTTTTTATTCCAGATTTTACTGTTCCTCTGGTATTTTCGCGCCATGAAAAATGAAATATCTCCTCTCCAGAGGGAGGGGTCGGGGGAGGCCGCAATCGTCGTTGGCGCAGGCTTGGTTGGCTCTTTGTGGGCCGTTTTTTTAGCCCGCCGTGGCTATTCCGTAAAAGTTTTTGAACGTCGCAGCGATATGCGTGCAGCCGGTTATTCCGGCGGGAAAAGCATCAATCTGGCCATGAGTGAACGAGGCTGGAAAGCCATTGAACTGGCCGGCATACGCGAAAAAATCGAAAAAGTCGCCATACCGATGCCAGGGCGGATGATGCACAGCATTACAGGCGATCTGAACTTCCAACCCTACGGGAAAGAAGGCGAGGCCATTTATTCCGTCTCCCGTGGTGGACTAAATCTGGAGTTGCTGAACATTGCCTCCAGTTTCCCCAATGTCGAGTTTTTCTTCGACCACCGCTGTGTTGATGTGGATTTGAATAGCCCAACCATCAGCTTTGAAGACTTGAAAACCAAGGAGATAAAGACTGTGGTGGCGCCGCTCATTTTCGCAGCCGATGGTGCATTCAGTGCAGTACGTAATGTGCTCCAACATACCGACCGGTTCAATTACCGACAGTTTTATCTCGAGCATGGGTATAAGGAGCTAAGCATTCCGCCGCTTGAAAACGGAGAACACCGCATTAAACCAGGCGCTTTACATATTTGGCCGCGTGGCAATCACATGCTCATAGCGCTGCCCAATGCCGATGGGAGTTTCACTTGCACTTTGTTCCTTCCATTTGAAGGCGAGGTCTCTTTTGAAAAACTGAAATCTGATGATGATGTGCTCGGTTTTTTTCAAAAATACTTCCCGGATACCTTGCCGCTAATGCCCACATTATTGCGCGATTTCAGGGCTAACCCTACGTCTTCGCTCGTGACAGTAAATTGTTCGCCCTGGCAATGGCAGGGCCGAATTTTGCTGCTCGGCGACGCAGCACACGCCATCGTGCCATTCTACGGCCAAGGCATGAACGCAGGCTTTGAAGACTGCACTATCCTGGATTCGATGCTGGATGAAATGGGCGGCGACTGGTCGAAAACCATCCCTGCTTTTGCGCAGTCCAGGGTTAAGGATGGCAACGCGATTGCCGAACTGGCGCAGCGCAATTTTAAAGAAATGCGGGATTTAGTGTCCGACCCAAAGTTTTTGCTGCGCAAGAAAATCGCGGCTGATTTACACGCAAAGTTCCCACTGGAATTTCTGCCTGTGTATTCCATGGTGACCTTCAGCAACACGCCCTACCACGTTGCCCTTCTGGAAGACGATGCACAAAACGCGCTTTTTCAGGAAATTCTGAACCTGGAAAATGTGGAAGCGGAATGGAATGGGGCAGGGGTAGAGCGGGTTTTTCGGGGGTGGTTGGCTGGGAGGGTCTAGCTAAGAGGTGACACCTTCGAGGAACGACAAGGTGTCACCTCTTAGTTTCAAAAACGATTTCATTTTTCCAAAAAAATGTTAACTTGCAAAGCAAAATGCAAATGAGGTGTCACCTCCTTCTTGGGTAAGGTGACACCTCCTCCTTCGTCGGAGATATCACCTCACCCAACCCATCCACCATGCGAAAACCTGACTACACTGCTCAATTGTGCCCCGAAGTTCACTACCACATTTATAATCGGACCAATAATCGCGAAACGCTTTTTACAAGTGATCGCGAACGCGCTCTTTTTTTGGAAAAATACAAGGAATACCTATCCAGTTATGTTGACACTTTTGCTTGGTGCCTGATGGAAAATCACTTTCATTTAAGTATTCGGGTAAAGCCTAAGCATGAGATTTTAAAGGTAATATTGGAAACGCAAGAGCCATTGCGTACAATAGCTCAAATCAACTTTTTGAGAAATCCAGAGGACGAAAAGGCCTTTCATAGTGTCATTGAACGACAATTTTCCCGCCTGTTTACCTCCTATGCCATGAATTATAACCTGACCCACCAGCGTAGCGGAAATCTCTTTTATCGGCCTTTCAAACGGATCGGAATCACTGACGAGGGCCATCAAATTTGGCTGGTCTATTATATCCACTCCAATATTTCTAAGCATGGCATTAGTCCCAACTTTGCTGCTTACCGTTGGAGTTCATACAAGACGTTTTTACATGAAAAACCGACTTTGCTGTGCAAGCATGAAGTATTGGATTGGTTTGGTGGAAAAGCACGGTTTTTGGAATTTCACGGGCATGGCAACCGTGAATTGCCTGATAAATATGGCTATTTTGAGATTGAATGACCGAATAACGAGGTGTCACCTCGTTAGCGAAAAAGGTGACACCTCCTCCTTCGTCGGAGATGTCACCTTTTTCTAAAACAATGCAAAACAATGTTAACAAATATAAAACTGGCATAATTTTTCCACTACTCCTTTTATGCCCCTGTGGAGGCGGGCGAATTTTTGTTCCCCCTATTCACTACCTCCGCTTGCGTCATAACATCTACATTTGTGGAAACGAAAAATTTCGGCACGCTGACTTTACCAGCAGCCACCGCTCCCTCCCCCCTGCGTATGCATCGTACCAAACGCGTTATCCTTCTGGATGTTTTGGTCTTAATCGTGTGTCTTTCAACGATTTTGATGTTTCGCTATTTGCCCAGACCGAGTTTGGGTAAATCCATCACCAATGTTCCAGAGATGCCCGCCCCAGGCGACACCGCCGTAATCGCGGAAATGCCTGTTGCACCGCTTGGCCCACGCAAGGTGTCGGACAAAGTGCTCCTTAAATGTATCCCTGACACTACGCCTTACCTGACTTTCGAGCCTGATTTGCTCCAAGCGATGGTCGAACAGGCCAACTACCTGCGCCGAAAAGACGTAAAGGAACGTGGCGCATCAGGCATTCAAAAAGCGGAGATGCAGCGCACCATAGAGCTTTTGCAAGGCATCAACTTGCTTGATCCCAGTGTTTTGCTTACAACTTTTGATTTTTATCAGGTGAACACCGATTTGCGCAACAACCGGGTGCGTATGACAGGCTATTATACACCCGTCGTCTATGCCAGTCGGGTACAAACCCCTGAACATCAAGTACCCATGCTAAAAGCACCTGCTTCAGGCATCCCAAATCCGGCAGCAATCGAAGCGGGAGCATTGGACGGGCAAGGCCTCGAATTGGCTTGGTTCCGCTCTCGAAAGGAATTGCGCAATGCACAGCTGCAGGGCAATTGTTTGGTCGAATTCCCGGATGGTCAGCGCAAGTATTTTGGTTTTGGCCAGTCGGTACGAGGTACAGGTGGGGCTTATGTTTTTTTCCAGGAGGTGGACGACGAAGTACTGGGCGCGGGTACTTTTCCGCTTACTGCACGATATTCGGTTGCCGTTGATTTGAAATATATTCCACTTGGCGCCACACTATTGGCCGAATTGCCAGATCTCGACGCGGCGGGTAATCTGAAAGGGTATGTTTATCGCATCCTTTTCGCACAAGACCGCGGTGGCGCCATTTTGACCACCAAACGTTTGGATCTTTACTGCGGCATTGGCCAAAAAGGCCTGCAAGAGGCCCACAAAATCAATAGTTATGGCCGTTTATGGGTTATACTGCCCAAAGAATGATTGGTGGACGAGGGTTTTTTAGTTTGTCTTTTTTGATTTAAGATTGACGATTACATGATTTTTGATTTTTGATGGACATGTATGATTGAATTATTTTTGATGGTTGATTTAAGCAACATCGGGCACATCGCACCTTTAACTTCAAAAATCGGCCATCCCATCAACAATCAGTCCCGAACACTCGGGATAATCGTCAATCTTAAATCAAAAAACTAATGCTTCAGGTTTTCCTCCAACTCTTCCGACTTGTCCCATTTCCTGCTTTGTACGTCCTTTCTGATGGACTTGCATTTTTGCTTTTCAGAATCATCGGTTACCGTCGGAAGGTGATTTTTGAGAATTTACAACGCGCATTCCCCGAAAAGAGCCAAGCAGAAATCCTGAAAATCGTCCGGGCGAATTACCGCAACCTCACCGACGTTACGCTCGAAACCCTCAAGTCATTCACCGCAGCTTTCGCCGAAATCGAACGCCGCGCAATTTGTCTCAACCCTGAGATTGTGAACCAATACCTCGACCGGGGCCAAAGCGTCATACTCACAGGAAGCCATCTTGGAAACTGGGAATATTCGGGTCTCACGATGCCGCCTCAATTCCACGGCGCAACAGTTACTGCCTATAAACCTTTGAATAACAAAGGCATGGATGCGTATATCAATCAAGCCCGCTCTCGTACCGGTATGGAGATGGTTGGCATGGATGAGGTGTTTAAAGCGATCCGCAAACGTTCGGCAGAACCCACGGTTTTCATTTTGTTGGCCGACCAATCGCCAAGCAGCCGTAAAAGCGCACACTGGGTACGATTTTTTGGACAAGCAACGGCCTCGCTGCCAGGCGCCGATGTGCTCGGGCGAAAGTTTGACTTGCCAGTGTTGTATTACCGGGTAGTGCGAACGGTGCGACGGGGTTTTTACGAAATTGAATTCACGGAAATCTGCACCGACCCTTCGGCTGCAATCGAAATGGATATTACCAGCGCCTTTTCCCGGCGTTTGGAGGCCGATATTCGTCAACAGCCCGAGCAATGGCTATGGAGCCATAAACGCTGGAAAATGAAACGGCAGGAATGAAACACAAAAGGCACAAAAGGACACAAAAGATCATATCGTGCTACTTTTGTGTTCTTTTGTGCCTTTTGTGTTTCAAAAATAGCACCTAGCGATCAAGAGAACATGAAATATATCCTACCCATTCTTGCCCTGGCCCTTTCAGGCACACTTTATGCCCAGAACAAAAAGCCGCTCGACCACGCCGATGTCCACCGATGGCGCAAAATAGAGCAACAAAAACTCTCCAATAACGGTCAATGGGCTGTGTGGGCGCAAACGCCTGTTAGCGAGGGTGACGCATCGCTTTACTTGTGGAATGCTCCTTCAGGCGCGACCATGGTATTCCCGCGCAGCAGCGAAGCGCAATTCAGCGACGATTCAAAGTGGCTGGTATTCAAGATAAAACCTGCCCTCGACACCCTCAAGGCACTGCGACGGAAAAAGGTAAAGGATGAAGATTTACCCAAAGACACACTCGGGATATACGAGCTTGCCACTGGAAAATTGGAGAAAATCCCGCGCTTCAAAAACTACGCACTCCCTGAAAAATGGAGCGGCTGGCTGGCATTCCAAGTCGAGATGGAAAAACCTGTTGCTGCAAAAAAAGATACTGCTGCAGTAAAATCAGACTCCAGTAAAATTGTCAACATCCCTCCGCCAACTCCGACAAGTAATGCCAGCAAAGCCAAGAAAAAATCGCCCAAAAAGGAAGACAAGGATAATGGCTATCGCCTCATCGTACGAAATCTGGCTAAGGGATTTCAGGACACCATCGCTTACGTTAAGGAATATACACTTGCCAAACGCGGCCCTCGCCTCCTGCTGCATACCACTGGTAAAGGCGACACCTTGCCTTTCACAGCCAACCCGAAAATGCTCCAAAACGGGATTTATTTAATTGATTTGGATCAATACAGCTTCCGCCACCTCCTTCGAGCCAAGGGAAAATTCTCCCAACTTTCGCTTGACGACTTTGGGCGTCAGGCAGGCTTCGTGGCCGATCTCGATACCACTAAAGCCCGAATCCGGCCCTGGCAACTTGGCTATTGGAAAAGTGAACTGGATTCTGCCAAAATCATCGCCGACCCACAAAGCGAGTTTTTTACGAAATACCAATTTACCCGGCTTAGCTTCTCGCCGCCGCCACAGGCTAAGGCGAGTGAAAGCGAAGGAGAGCCTCCAATCAGCAGCTGGAACATCAGCGAGCATAGCCGTCCCGTTTTTTCCGATGATGGGTCGAAACTCTATTTCGGCGTTGCGCCTCCGCCTGTTTTAAACGATACAACCCTTTTAAAGGAAGAAATTGTAGACGTGGAAGTATGGGGTTGGAGCGACAAACGGCTTTATACACAGGAAGAAATGCGCCTTGAAAACGAGAAAAAACGCTCGTATTCGGTGGTGTTCCATATCAATCAAAACCGCTTTGTTTCTCTCGGTTCACCCGACTTGCCGGATATGCGTTTTCAAGAACAACGAAACGCAAATCTCGCGCTCGGCATCACCGAAGAACCTTATACGAATTACATTACTTCGGAAGGCACAGCTCACAAGGACCTTTTTGCAGTAAACTTAGAATCGGGCGACAAAAGGATGATTGTCAAAGATTTGCGTTGTAACCCCCGCCTATCACCTGCTGCAAAATACATCGCCTGGTGGAGTGATCCCGATACGGCCTGGTTTGCCTGGAACGCCACTACTGCTTCTATTGCCCGGCTTACGGACAATCGGACTGTGAAGTATTACAATGAGGAATCCGATGTGCCGGACTATCCCAATGAACACGGTCTGACTGGCTGGCTTGAGGGCGATGAAGCAATGCTGGTGTATGACAAATATGATCTGTGGAAAATTGACCCGGATGGGAAAAAGCAGCCACAGCGACTAACGAATGGACGTGAATCACAAACGACTTACAGGTATATCAAGCTTGATCCCGAAGAACGAAGCATTCGACCCAATAGCTCTATTTTGATGCACCTGTTCAACGACCTTACCAAGTCTGAAGGCTACACTTGGCTGAAACTTGATTCAGAAAATGCTAGAAAGCCCGGGATACCTGTTGCATTCGTCAAGGACCGTTGGGCAGAAGGTTTTTCCTATACCCGGAATGTCTTGAAGGCGCGATACGATGACGTTTTTTTGTATTCAAAAGAGAACTACGCCACCTTCCCAAATTTGATTTATGCATCGGGAGATGTAGGCGAAAAAACCATTTCCAACGCCAACCCGCAGCAGGCGGAATACAACTGGGGCAGTATCGAAATGGTAGAATGGCCCTCCCTTACGGGGGAGAAAATCAAAGGTCTACTCGTAAAGCCGGAGGGTTTCGACCCCAAGAAAAAGTACCCGATGATTGTGAATTTTTACGAAAAACTTTCAGACAACCTGCACAGTCATCGTTCACCGGATTTTCACCGCTCGCAGATAAGCTACACAGTATATGCCAGCCGCGGTTACCTCATTTTTGCGCCCGATATCCCGTACCGCACGGGCTATCCAGGCGAGTCGGCTTTCGATGCCATTATGAGCGGGGTTACTTCGCTGATTTCCAGAGGCTTTGTGGATCCGAAGCGGGTAGCCATGCAAGGACACTCCTGGGGTGGTTATCAGGCTGCTTACGTCGTGACGCGAACAAACCTCTTTGCCTGTGCTGAGGTGGGAGCACCTGTGGCAAACATGACTTCTGCTTACGGAGGCATCCGCTGGGAGTCGGGGTTGAGCCGGGCCTTTCAATATGAGCGACAGCAGAGCCGCATCGGTGGCTCACTCTGGGAAAAACCGAAGCAATACATTGAGAATTCGCCGCTGTTTGCGCTCGACAAGGTAGAAACACCGCTGCTGATTTTGCACAACGACAAAGATGGCGCAGTGCCCTGGTATCAAGGCATCGAGCTTTTTACGGGCCTTCGCCGGTTGGGCAAACCCACCTGGCTCCTGAACTACAATGACGAGCCGCATTGGCCCGTGAAACTTCAGAATCGGGTTGATTTTCAGAAACGAATGCAACAGTTCTTCGACCATTACCTCATGGGTGCGCCCGAGCCGAGTTGGATGAAGCGTGGGGTGCCACCGATGGAGAAGGGGATTTTGCAGGGATATTGAAGATTATAGCCACTAATTGCACGAATTTTCACGAACCTATTCGTGGAAATTTGTGCAATTAGTAGCTAAAAAATTGAGGACACACACCAAAACCTCCTACTCCGACATCTTACTGTAAAACGGTTGGCCAGCCAAAACCTCGAAGCCTCCTTTTTCACACTTTAAAAATTTTGCCATGATTACCCATGAATCTGTGTCGCACCGCGACGCACTGGACATCGTTTTCGCAAACCGAAACCGGGCTTATGGCGCCTATCAACTCCGTCGGGAATATCCCTCTACATTGGGTCGAGCCTTGGGTGTTGCACTTTTGCTGATTGGGGCTTTGGTATTTTTGCCGCGTATTTTGGCGACATTTTCAAGCCATGCAATGGAAGAAGTGCCAGGGGAGTCTACCAAATGCTTCACTCACATCGAACTTGAAATCAAAACCCCGCCCCCTGTGCTGAACACGCCGCCACCGCCAAAAGCGAGCATCGCTTATACACCACCTGTGGTAGCCCCCGATGATGAAGTGCCAGAAGAAAATCCCAATGACGTGAAAACGGTACTGGAAGACCCCCGTAATGTAGGAAGCCAGACCGTTGCAGGAACCAATGACGAACCGCCCTCACTGGATCCATCGGGTACTGGATTAGGGATTGTCGAAACGCCAAAACCTGGTGATGATGAACCAGTTGAGCTTTTTGCCGTGAACAAGATGCCCAGCTTTCCCGGCGGCGAGGCGGAGATGTTCAAGTGGATTTACAAGCACATGATTTACCCTGAAATGGCGATTGAAAGTGGCACAGAAGGCCCTGTCGTACTGACTTTCGTTGTGGGAAAAGACGGCAACATAAGTGACATAGCAGTGTTGAAAACCCCCGCTGGCGGCGGGATTTTGGGGAAAGAAGCCACCCGCGTGGTAAAGACAATGCCAAAATGGAGCCCCGGCGAAGTCAATGGGAACCCGGTGAAAGTCAGATTCACACTTCCTGTTCGCTTTGTGCTTAAATAGATTTCGAGGGCAGTTGAAGATAGGACCTGCTAAAGGCAATCAACACCTTAAATAAATAAAAAAATACACTATCTCAAAACCTTAAATAAAAAATCTTCCAAAAACTGGCTTGTGAATTCTTGCTTGTTTGTTGGAGGGGCGTCCGTTAATTTGGGCAAATAGGCACTAAAATATTGTTGCTGATGGGATGTTTCTATTAAAGTGGTACTTAACGACCTTGGATATTTATATGCTGGGTTATACTCTGAAATAACATCTGCAATTCGTGCACACAAATCTTTGTAGGGCTTAAAAACTTCCCCCTTGTTTATTTCCGACACTTCTTTAACCAGATACACTTTACTGCTTTCGGCGATTACTATTTGATTCAGAAATTTTTTGTTGTAATCAAATTTGCCTGAACTTTCAGGCAATTCATGGGTCAATAACTCCACTATCAGTTTCAACTTTTCTTTTTTATCGGCTACGTTTTGTAATTTAAACATCACCAAAAATTCCATGTAGCACCAGTACCAATTAAGGATGTAGAGTAAAAGGCGGTGTTTGTTTTCAAAATACCTATAAATGGTAGCCTCGGTACTATTTGTTTCAACAGCCAATTTTTTGAAAGTAAATTGTTCGAGACCTAATTGGTAAATTAGGTCTATCGCATTTTTTACGATTTGCTTCCCGACCTCGCTGCTTTCCGGGTCTCGCAAAAATATTTTTTCGTTTATCTTAAATGTTACTTGGAAATCCATATCAAAAGACGTTTGCGCAAAGGTAGTAATTTAGGTATCAAAAGTAGTAATTGTTTTTATGTCAATATTTTTACAATTTTACTTGATAGTTTTGCTATCTTTTAAAAACATTTCACTACCTTTGCCGAAACAAATATTAAAATTTGCAAGGATGAAAAATTATTTCACTGAATTAAGGCACGATCTGCCAGCAAGTATCGTCGTGTTTTTCGTCGCAGTCCCCCTATGTCTGGGCATCGCGTTGGCATCGGGCGCACCTTTGTTTGCGGGCATCATTGCGGGCATTGTTGGTGGAATTGTGGTTGGAGTTGCCAGCGGTTCACCGTTGGGCGTAAGTGGTCCGGCAGCAGGTCTTGCCGTAATCGTATTGACTTCCATTGCTACGCTTGGAGGTTCATGGGAGGCGTTTTTGCTTGCGGTTGTTTTGGCGGGCATCATCCAACTCGTTTTGGGATATGCCAAGGCGGGCTTTATTGCCTACTTTTTTCCTTCATCGGTCATCAAAGGTATGCTGACAGGTATCGGGCTATTAATCATCCTTAAACAGATTCCGCACGCCCTCGGTTGGGACAAGGACACAGAAGGTGATGATGCATTTTTTCAAAGAGACGGCGAAAACACCTTTTCCGAAATTTTTAAGGCAGTGGAATTTATGACACCGGGTGCTTTGCTAATCGCGGCCATCTCATTGGGCATCCTCATACTTTGGGATAAAGTACTGACCCAAAAGCACAAAATTTTTGGCATGTTAAACGGCCCGCTCGTGGTGGTGGTCCTGGGCATTGTGATGAATTATTTTTACCAAAATGGCACACTGGATTTTAGTTTGGCTGCCGACCAGGTGGTGAACATCCCTGTTCCCGAAAATTTAGCTGGTTTTTTCGCTCAATTTACTTTGCCCGATTTTTCGGCAATCACAAATTGGCAGGTCTGGAAAATCGCTTTTGTTTTGGCCATTGTAGCAAGCCTGGAAACCTTGCTTTGTGTGGAAGCCACCGACAAACTTGACCCCTACAAGCGGGTTACACCAACCAACCGAGAATTAAAAGCGCAAGGTTTGGGCAATGTGCTTTCGGGTTTGATTGGTGGTCTGCCAATCACGCAGGTAATTGTTCGCAGTTCGGCAAATATTTCTTTTGGTGGCAGAACAAAAATGTCGGCCATTCTACACGGCGTATTTTTATTGATCAGCGCTTTGACAATAGCAAGCGTTTTGAACATGATCCCATTGGCAAGTTTGGCAGCAGTACTTTTAATGGTAGGTTACAAATTGGCAAAGCCCGCTCTTTTCAAGCAAATGTACAAACTCGGTTGGGAGCAGTTTGTTCCTTTTGCGGTCACGGTTATTGTCATATTATTTACCGACCTATTGACTGGAATCATTGCGGGCATGATTATGGGCGGTTTTTATGCCTTGCGCCACAGTTATCGCAATTCGCACTACATGAAAGAAATAGTAACCCATGAAAACGGTATGAACACCTACCACCTTGTTTTGGCAGAGGAAGTATCATTTTTCAACAAAGCAAGCTTGATAAGGGAGTTGGAATCTATTCCCAACGACTCAAAAGTGGTTGTTGACTGTACCAATTCAAAGTCTATTGACTATGACGTGGTAGAGTTGATAAAGAACTATGAGAGCAATGCGAAAACGAGAAACATCACCGTTGAGAAGATCAATTTCATTGAACCAATAGCGTGAAAACGGAAGTGCCATTTTAGGGTGATGAACCATACAAAAACACATATTTCATAATTCAAAAGCGGCACTTCTTAAACACAAATTTTATTCACAATCATAAAAAGTAAATTGATGAAGACTTTAACTAAGGAAATGCAAGAAGCCATCACGCCGTCCATGGCGTTGGGATTGTTAAAGGAAGGGAACAAGCGGTTTGTCAACAACCTGAAAGTGAACCGAAACCTTTTGCAACAGGCAAATGAAACGTCGGACGGGCAACATCCTATGGCGGTCATCCTAAGTTGTATTGACAGCAGGACTTCTGCCGAACTGATTTTTGACCAGGGATTGGGCGATGTTTTTAGTATCCGTATTGCCGGAAATATCATCAACGAAGATATTTTGGGCAGCATGGAATTTGCCTGTAAAGTCGCTGGCTCAAAAATCATTGTAGTACTGGGACACACCAAGTGCGGTGCGGTAAGAGGCGCTTGCGACCATGTGGAAATGGGAAACCTGACGGCTTTGCTAACCAAAATAAGACCTGCCGTTGATGATGAAATGACCACCACCGAAAACCGTAATTCAAGCAATGGGGAATTTGTAGAAAAAGTAACGGAAATTAACGTAAAGCGAACCGTTAAAAGCATTGTGGAGCGGAGCCCTATTCTTAAAGAAATGATAGAAAAACAAGAAATAGGACTTGTTGGAGGAACCCACGACATCAGCACAGGCGAGGTGGTATTTTACCAGAATTCGCTTATATCTAATACTGCTTCGGTCAATGGATTGTAAACAGAAAATACTACAGTTTGCCATCATTTTTGATGTTATTTCATGTAGCAATTTTGCTTTTACACAAGTTTCATCAGGTACAAAGGGTACCTTGACAATGTTCTTTTGCCAACCCAGATTGCACGATAAATGGAGCCAGAAGCGCAGCATCGCCGTTTGAAAATCAGCCCTAATACGGAGCAAATCCTGCTTCGTGTTGGGGCTGATTTTCATATAAGCATCAACTATTTGATAAGGATTGGGTATGCACATGCTTCAATTTGATTTAAGAAAAACAGAACCACAAAATATTAGACAATGATAGACTCGCTCATTCCTTTACTTTCTTTAATTGCATTGGAGGTTGTATTGGGCATAGACAATATTATCTTCATATCGGTTTTGGCCGACAAGCTTCCTGAAAACCAAAGGAACAAACTCAGGTACTGGGGGATAGGCCTGGCAGTAATTTTCAGGCTTTGTTTATTGGCAGCAATCTCGTGGGTTTTAAAACTGGACCAAACCTTGTTCACTGTTTTCAAAACAGATTTTACAGGAAAAGGCCTGATTTTGATATTTGGCGGGCTGTTCTTAATCTATAAGAGCACAAAAGAAATTTATCACAAAACAGAAACAGCCAGCAAAGGCATTCCAGTAGTTCTTGGTAAGATCAGTTTTTCGAGACTACTCGCAGAAGTGATTGTTTTGGATATAGTATTTTCCATAGATTCTATAATAACAGCCGTAGGCATGGTTCAGGAACTTTGGGTTATGTATACTGCGGTGGTTGTATCCGTGATAATAATGCTCATTGCCTCCGCACCAATAAATGAGTTTATTAGAAAACACCCTTCATTTAAAATATTGGCTTTAAGTTTTTTAATGATAATCGGTGTGTCCCTGTTGGCAGAAGGGTTTCAAACCGAAATTCCAAAAGGTTACATTTACTTTTCAATGGCATTTGCATTCTTAGTTGAATTGATACAAATAAAGACAGTAAAAAAAGTCAGCACCTGACATGCTGGCCTAAAACATCCTTCATGGAAAAAATACTAGTCACCACCGATTTTTCAAACCATTCAAAAGCGGCTTTGCGCTTTGCTATCCAACTGGCCACGCAGAAAGAGGTTGAGTTGGTATTCTTCCATTGCTTTCAGGCACTAATTCCTACGACAATCAATCGAAACCGTATAGAAAACGCTATGCGGGAGCAAACTGCGGCACATTTGAAACAACTTGAAAGATTCGTGGGAGCCTACTACAAATCATTGAAAGTCACTCCTGGCCCATATCGGTGTGCTGTGTTGGAGGATTTAAGTCCGGAAAGTGCCATCTTGGATTACGCCCATCGAAATAAGTTCGATTTGATTTGTATCAGCACGCGGGGCGCAGGCTCCATCCAAAAGATAATCGGCACGAACACCAGTAATGTGATTCTCAAATCAACCGTCCCGGTACTGGCGGTGCCTCATACTTATAGGGTGCAGACAATCAAAACAGTCCTTTACGCCTCTGATTTGGAAAACATAAACGAAGAACTGTCCAAGGTTGTCGGGTTTGTCCGATCTATGGAAGTTAAAGTGAATTTGGCACATTTCTATTATCCCGTCCAAATATCACTGGATCAGGAGTCACTGAAGGCTATGTGGCGGCAAAAACAGGAATGCCTCGATCAGATTTTCCTCGAAAAGTTCCAAGTAAATGAAGGCTTTACCAGGCAGTTGGATATGTTGATAAAAAGGACAAAGCCTTCAATGATTGCCTTTTTTACCCATACCAACAAAACCTGGCTCGAAAAACTGTTCTCCTCGAGCAGGTCAGAGGCCTATTCATTCGTTACAAAAACGCCTATGCTGGTTTTTCGAAAAACCGGCAAATAACCGTTCGCGGCTGCTCAGCCCATGGCCACTAAACTCATTGCCGTCGAGCACAAAACATTGTTATTCCAACGTCCTATATCCAAGAACGCTTTTCAGGTTATTCCTGAAAGGCGTTTTTTAATTTGAATTTTTACCTTTCGGGCGCTTTGGGAATCACTTCATCACTTTTACCCGCCGAAGCTTTCCCGCCTGCCAAGCCTTCCTGCCCGCCAAGGCTTGGCAGGCGGGGGCGGGCAGGAGCGTAGGCGGGCATCACTTCATCACTCTATCACTTTATCACTTCATAGCCATGCCTATCTCCCGTCGTCAACTTCTAAAAACCCTGGGTACTGCTACAGGCGCAGCCGTTCTGACAGGTTTTTCCGTAGAAACAGAGGTTTTTCAAATCCCCTTACTTTCTGAAGAAAATCCGCTTTACCAAAAGCCCGAACGACCCCTTACCGTCGTAACCATCGGCGCCGGAAACCGAGGCAATGTGTATGGTAATTATGCCTTTTCGTACCCGGATGAACTGGATGTGGTAGGCGTGGCAGAACCGATTACGTTGCGCAATGACCGTTATGTGCAAAAACACAACATTGAAGAAGGCAATCGTTTCACCACCTGGGAGCATGTTTTCATGCGCCCTAAATTCGCTGATGCAGTGCTGATCACCACGCCCGACAACCTGCATTACGGCCCATGCATGGCGGCGCTTAAAGCAGGCTATGATGTGCTGCTGGAAAAGCCCATTTCACCGTCCGAAAAAGAATGCCGCGACATCCTCGCATTGGCCAAAAAGACGGGTCGAATCGTGGCGGTCTGCCATGTGCTTCGTTACGCACCGTATTTTGAAAAACTACACGAATTGATGCAAAGCGGCGCAATTGGCGAAATTGTAAGCGTCCAACATTTCGAGCCTATCGAGCATATCCACATGAGCCATAGTTTTGTGCGTGGTAACTGGCACGATCGGAATGCCACCACGCCGATCATCTTGGCCAAAAGCTGTCACGACCTCGACATCCTGCGCTGGCTCGTGGGCAAACCATGTAAAAAAATAGTGGCAATGGGCGGCATCAAATGGTTCAGGAAAGAAAACGCCCCCGTTGGTAGCACCCCACGATGTATGGACGGATGCGCAGTAGAAAGCACTTGCCCGTATTCGGCCATGAAAATTTACTACCGCCAAAGGGGTTGGACCTATGTTTTTGATATGCCAGAGGACAAATCCAAACACGGCGAATTCATCCTGGATAAACTGCGCACCACGAACTATGGCCGCTGTGTGTATAAAATGGACAACAACCAGGAAGATCACTACATCGCCAGCATGGAGTTTGAGGGCGGGGTTACTGCGGCATTTTCTATGGAGGCATTTACATCCTATGGGGGTCGCCGCACACGCATCATGGGTAGTATGGGCGACATTGTGGGCGATATGGAAACTTTTACGCTTACGGATTTCCGCAATGGAAAAACTACTGTTTATGACAATTCCAGTGGCGACGGCCATGGTGGCGGCGACTGGCGGCTTGTACGAAACTGGATTCAAGCCGTTTCTCAGCGAAAACCCGAACTGCTTACTTCCACCATAGATGCATCCATTGAAAGTCATGTAATGGGCTTTATGGCTGAAAAAAGCCGAAAAACCGGGAAGATTGAGGGAGTGCGGGTGTGATGGCCTTCCCTGAAAGTTTTTGGCAAATATTGTTGGGAATATATGTGCTGGCTACCATGGTGCAGTTGGTGGCATGGTGGGGCGTTTTTGGGAAACTTGGATTTGGCAATGATTCGATCGCCAATTTACCCGCCGTAGCCTTGTCGAAGGTGGGTCACCAATCACCAATCACCAGTCACCAATTTACCCGCTGTAGCCCTAGCGAAGGCGGGTCACCAGTCACCGTCATCATTTGCGCCCGCAACGAAGCCGAAAACTTGCGCCGCTATTTGCCTGCCGTTTTAGCACAGCAGTTTGAGCAACCATGGGAATTGCTTGTAGTGGACGATGCTTCGGAGGACGAAACAGAGGCAGTGCTCCAATTTTTCCAGAAAAAAAATCCCGAGCGCATGCGCGTGCTGCGCTTTGCACAGAAAACTTTGGCAGGAAAAAAACACGCGCTTGCACAAGGCATTGCTGCTGCGAAACATGACCATTTACTGCTCACCGATGCTGATTGCGAACCCGCCAGCCCACTATGGCTTGTGCACATGGCGACCATACTGACGGAAAAGCCTGAAACAGAAATAGTGTTGGGGTATGGGCCTTGTTTCGCGGATGAAGTGAGTGCTCAGACCTCATACTCGTCTGACGACTCAAAGTCGTCTGACGAGTACCTCCCCAAAGAAACCCAATTAAACCTTTGGTTTCGCTACGAAACCGCATTTACCGCAGCCCAATATTTTTCCTTTGCGCTTTCAGGCATGCCATACATGGGCGTAGGTCGCAACCTGGCATTCAAACGGCAGGTTTATGATAGGGTAGGGGGCTTTTCTACTCATGCTCACATCGCATCTGGCGATGATGACCTTATGGTGAATGCGGCTGCCAACAACAGCAATATTGCCTTATGCCTTGTACCTGAATCATTTGTGTACTCCCGGGCTCCAAAAAATTGGTCAGATTGGTTCAGGCAAAAGCGACGGCATTTATCATCAAGTCCGGCATACCGCTGCTGTCATAAAATGGCCTTGGCGATGATGGCTTTTTCCCATGTTGGACATTATCTTTTGTTTCTCGTACTGATTGTTATAGGATTCGCACCAGAATTGGTTTTAGGTCTCTATTTCCTCAGGCTATTTTCTGTCCTGTTTGTTTTCGGAAAAATACTTCGTGTATTGCGCGAACCAGGTTTGTTTTGGCGAGTACCTTGGTTTGACGCTCTCTTGGCAGTTCACTATGGAGTAGTGGTGCCGTGGATTATGATCAGGAAAAAGAGGGTAGGGTGGAGATGAATGAAGTCAACTTTTGGGAACTTCAATCATTTCCAAAAATCGCCTCCTCTACCCACTGACATAGAATATGCCCAAGCAAAATATGTGCTTCTTGAATGCGTGGCGTATCTGCAGAGGGGACATCCAAAAGCACATCACAAAACGCTGCCATTTTGCCGCCTGATTCGCCTGTGAAGCCGATTATACGCATTCCTTTTTCTTTCGCGGCTTCGATGGCCTTCAGGATGTTGGACGAATTGCCGGAGGTGCTGAGCGCCACGAGCACATCACCTGGCCGTCCGGCCGCTTGCACCATTCGGGCGAATACAGCATCGTAGCCATAATCATTGGCGACTGCAGTAACGTAGGATGAGTTGACGTGCAACGCCTCTGCATAGAGCGGTGCTCGGTCGGCATAAAATCGCCCTGACAGTTCTGCCGCGATGTGTTGGGCATCTGCAGCGCTGCCGCCATTTCCACAAAAAAGGGCTTTGCCACTTTCGCGAAAAGTGTTGGCGAGCAATTGGGCGGCGTGTTCTATCTTTTGCAAAAACATCTCATCCTCCAGCATGGCCTGTTTGACGGCGATGTTCTGGCGGATGGAGTTTTGAATTAGTTTGTTCATTAGCATTTGAAAAACTTCCTGAATTTTGTGGTGTCATGTTACAAACCGAACGTCTTTTTCTCGTCCCAGCCAATTTGCCGATGCTCGAAGCCATTGCCGATGAAGATTGGCCTGCACTTTCAGGTTTGTTGGGCGGGGTTGATTTTGCAGAGCACTGGCTCCACTTTCCGGAGGCAATGATCTGGATGCGTGATTTTTTGCGCGAGCACGAAGCCGACCTCGGTTGGTGGAATTTTTTGATCATACACCGCCTCGATGTGCGCCTCATCGGAACTTGCGGCTACAAAGGTACGCCGAGCATCGAGGGAGAAGTCGAAATTGGTTATGAGATTGCAGAAGCCTATCAAAATCAGGGTTTGGCTACGGAAGCTGCCAGCACTTTGGTGGAAAACGCGTTCAGGCATGAGGCCGTAAAACTTGTTACGGCGCACACGCTGGCTGAAAAGAACGCTTCCAACACTTTATTGCAAAAAATTGGTTTCCAGTTTGTAAGCGAGCAAATTGACATCGAGGACGGGAAGATTTGGGAATGGAGATTGGAAAAGAAGTGAAAATTATAGCAGGTTATTCCGCATTTACAGCTTTCTTTTGTGCTACAAAATTTTCAAAAATGCGACAGATATTCGCTCTCATTGTACTCGCACTCCCCGGACTGCTTGTTGCTCAAAATATTAACGTGACCTACCAAGGCAAACTTACCTACGCTAATCAAAGTCTTGCCAATATTTGGGGCTATGCTGCCGGTGGAAACGAGTACGCGCTGGTAGGTGCTAAAACCGGTCTCAGCATTGTGGACGTGACCGACCCAACTTCACCGTCCGAAATTGTTCTGATCGGAGGACCTTCAAGTGACTGGCGTGAGATTAAGACCTATCAACACTATGCTTATGTGGTTTCTGAGGGCGGCGGCGGGGTGTTCATTGTTGACCTGACCGAGTTGCCTGATCCGCCTCCGTCCTCCGATTACCACAACTATAATGGCGATGGAGCAATAAACGGCTTATTGATAAAAGCGCATGCCTTGCATATTGACGAATCGGCTGGTTATCTCTATGTATATGGCAGCCATTTGAGCAACAACAGCAACCAAGGAAAGCCTTTGATTTTTGATCTGAATGCCGACCCGTATAACCCGGAATATGTGGGCGTGTACACGCCATCATTTTCGCCCAAATATGCCCATGATGGTTATGCAGACAGTGATATCATGTACTCAGCGCACATCAATGCAGGAAAGGTCGCTATCGTGGACATGACGGACAAAAGCGCCCCATCTACCCTGGCAACCTTTACCACCACTGGAGCATTCACGCACAACACCTGGCGGAACGGCAACTTTCTATATACGACCGACGAAATAAGCAGCTCGTACTTAACAGCCTATGACATTTCTGATTTGGATGACATTTTTGAAGTGGACCGTATTCAAAGCAACCCTGGCTCAGGCTCCATCGTGCACAACACCTACATATATGATGATTATGCCATTACCTCCTGGTACAAAGACGGTTTCACGATTGTTGACGTGTCCCGTCCCCAGAA
This sequence comes from Saprospiraceae bacterium, assembly GCA_046160625.1. GTDB lineage: Bacteria > Bacteroidota > Bacteroidia > Chitinophagales > Saprospiraceae > M3007. The sequence goes on along the minus strand of JBJXGZ010000082.1, from coordinate 38,935 downwards.
CCTCATCCAGATAGGCAACTATGATACCTATCCAAATGGTCAGGGCAACGGTTTCGCAGGCTGTTGGGGTGTTTACCCTTATCTTCCTTCGGGAAATATTTTGGCTTCCAACATTAAAAAATTTAACACCAACGACGGCGAGCTTTGGGTGCTTTCCCCCAATTATGTGCGTGGATGTTATTTGGAAGGGAAAATCACAAAGGCTTCTGACGGCACGCCTTTATCTGGTGCGCGAGTCGAGGTGCTGACCACCCAAATTAATGAACCAAGTAATGCGGCAGGTCTTTACAAAACAGGTTGGCACGAAAGCGGCGACTATGATGTGGAGGTTAGCAAAACCGGATATCAAACCTGGACCGGGTCGGTCTCGCTTACCAATGGTGTTCTCACTGTGCTAGATGTTGCGCTTTTGACAGCACAAGCAGTCGAGATGCTCCGATTCGATGCTGTCCTTAATGACGATGATGTACATCTAAGCTGGGCTACAGCCCTGGAGCGAGACAATGCTGGCTTCGAAGTGCAGCACAGCTTCGGTACAACTGGAAACTGGCAACCGCTTGGATTTGTATCAGGGAAAGGGGACGTTGATGTGCTTTCCGAATACCAGTTCGAAATTCAAAATCTCCAGCCAGGAAAGCACTTTTTCCGCCTGCGGCAAATAGACTTTGACGGGAAAGCAAATTACACCGATGTAAAAACAATTCAAATCCGAGATCTCACTTTTCAGGCTGACATTTTCCCCAATGCTACTTCGGACCGGTGCACGCTCCATCTTTTTTCGGAAAAACCCATGGACGTCACTGTCGAAATTCTTGATGTGACAGGTTATCGAATGGGCTTATCATGGGATTTTGAAATCGAGCACGAAATGGCCTTGCCCATTGATGCTTCCATCCTGCCTGCAGGAATTTATTACGCACATATCATCACTGAAATAGGCGACGATGTGGTCGTAAAGTGGATAAAGGAATGATCGGCAAAAGAGCCTGGAAAGAAGAGACTTTGGTTAGCGAGGTTTTTGGTTCTTTTGCGGGGCGAAATCACCGAAAGTGTTTTCTCCGGCAGGACATACTAGCACTCAATTAATGAACATTAACGACCTAAACTCCAGCGCCACAAAAGCCACACGTGATGGCTTCGGCCAAGGCCTTCTTGAGGCAGGCCGACTGAACCCAAATATTGTCGGCCTGACCGCCGATCTGATGGAAAGCCTGCAAATGCAGCATTTTCAAAAAGAATTTCCGGAACGTTTTTTCCAGCTGGGCATCGCCGAGGCCAATATGATGGGCATTGCGGCAGGCTTGGCCACGGCGGGAAAAATCCCGTTCACGGGCACTTTCGCTAACTTTTCGACAGGGCGGGTGTACGATCAGATCCGCCAAAGTATCGCCTACTCGCACAAAAATGTCAAAATATGCGCCTCTCACGCAGGCGTAACCCTCGGCGAAGACGGCGCTACCCACCAAATACTCGAAGACATCGGCATGATGCGGATGCTGCCCGGCATGACGGTAATCAATCCCTGCGATTATCACCAAACAAAGGCCGCCACGATGGTCATAGCCGAGCATCATGGTCCTGTATATCTGCGATTTGGCAGGCCTGCCTGGCCTATGTTCACCGAAAACCTGAAATTTGAAATGGGTAAAGCCCTGCTCCTGGCTTCCGGCACCGACGTGACCATTTTTGCAACCGGGCACTTGGTTTGGACAAGCATTGAAGCCGCCAAAGAGCTTGCCGCACAAGGTGTTTCCTGCGAAGTCATAAACATCCACACCATCAAACCGCTTGACAACGAGGCCATTCTTGACTCCGTGAGCAAGACCCGGGCCGTAGTAGTCGCCGAAGAACATCAACGCAATGGCGGCCTCGGAGATGCTATTGCCAACCTGCTCGTCCACAATCTACCTGTGCCAATGGAATATGTCGGCGTAAATGACTCCTTTGGTGAAAGCGGCAAGCCCGCCGAACTCCTGGAAAAGTATGGACTCGGTAAAAAGGATGTGCTGTGGGCGGTAAAGGATGTGCTGGACAGAAAGTAGCAGTAGCAGTAGGCAGTAGCAGTTTTTGCACTCATTCTACTGCTACTGCTACTGCCTACTGCCTACTGCTACTGCCCACTGCCACTTTCAACTTTCCCCTCTTTTTCCAAAAACTCTTTCACCCAGGCCGTGGTGACAGATTTTGGTCGCTCCAGGGGCAGATTGAGTGCACGTGCCCAGCAAAGGGCAGTCAGAACACCCAGGGCGCGACTAACTCCAAACAACACCGTATAGAAATTATGTTGCGTAAGGCCATAATGGATGAGTACTGCACCCGAATGCGCGTCCACGTTGGGCCAGGGGTTTTTAACTTTCCCAAGGCTGCTTAAGATGGGCGGGACCACATCAAATATCTTCCAGACTATTTTCACAAGATCGTCCTCAGGCACATTGTCTTCGCAGAATTGCCGCTGTGCCATGTAACGTGGGTCAGGTTTACGCAATACAGCGTGACCGTAGCCGGGTATAACACGCCCGCTTGCCAACGTGCTTTTTACATATTCGCTGATTTGTTCGCGGCTTGGTTTGGTGGTGCCCAGGGTGTCCACCATTTTTTGAATCCAACGTATAACTTCCTGATTGGCAAGACCATGGAGTGGACCAGCTAATGCATTCATGGACGCAGAAAAGGAGAGGTAGGGGTCACTCAACGTAGAACCGACCAGATGACATGTATGTGCCGAGGCATTGCCACCTTCGTGATCGGCGTGGATGGTCAGAAAGAGACGTATGTACTCTTTGAAACCCTCCTCGTCGAAGCCAAGCATGTGGGCGAAGTTGGCACCCCAGTCAAGGGAAATGTCGGGCAACAGATGATCCCCATTGTGGTAAACGCGACGGAAAATATACGCGGCGATCCTGGGTAGTCTTGCTACAAGGTTCATCGTGTCTTCATAGGTCGCGTCCCAGTATTCGGTGCGGGTCATGCCCATGGTATAGCGTTGGGCGAATACGCTCGTGTTTTGCATAGCCATTACGCCCACAGAAAACTGGGTCATGGTATGGGTTTCGACAGGCAGCGATTCAATGGCCCGGAACACATGTTCTGGCACGTTTGCTCGGCGCACCCAGTTTTCCGTAAGCCACTTCACCTGTTCTGGAGTAGGGATTTCGCCGACGAGCATGAGCCAAAAAAGCCCTTCAGGGAGTGGTTCCTTACCGTTTTTGGCGCGTGGTAGTTTTTCTCTGAGTTCGGGGATGGAGTAGCCGCGGAATCGGATACCTTCCTCGGGGTCTAAGAGAGAGGGTTCCCAGATCATACTTGTAATATCGCGCATTCCGCCGTAGGCCTGCTCGAGTGCTACCTCGTCAATTTTCACGTTCCCGTGTTCTTTAAGTAGTTCTTTTACCTCTTTTGAAAGGGCTTGTGCTTTTTCTGAAAAAAGTTGCTTGAGTAAATCCATGTAGAAGAATTCGGAAATTATAGGTTATGGCGCAGATTGAAGGGCTTTTTTAATTTTCGGCAAAGTTAGAACATGTGAACTGCCTTATTTTCCGAAAGTTCAAAAGTTTGGAAAGTTTTGCTGTTTCAAAAAGCCAAGCGACTTTCGCCTTTGGAATTCTTATTTTTCCCAGGACAAAACTTTTTACCATGTTCGGACAAAACAAAAGCAGTGGATTTCGCATCCCTCCCACCCTCCTTATCGCTCTTGTGATGGGCGGTTTTGCACTTTGTAAATATTACGGCCAAAGCTCTGTGAACGAAATCACGGGCGAAAAGCAGTACATTTCGATGACCACAGAACAAGAAATCGCGATGGGCTTGCAAAGTGCACCCCAAATGGCGGAGGAAATGGGCGGACTGAGCAGAAACCAACAAGCCACCGATATTGTCAAGCGAATTGGGCAAAAAATTGTGCAAACCTCCGCAGCCTCCCGCACTCCTTACCAATATAATTTTCACCTGCTTGCCGACCCACAAACCATCAATGCTTTTGCGCTGCCTGGTGGACAAGTCTTTATCACCGAGGGGTTGTTAGTACGACTTACGGCTGACGGGAAAACGCTTAGCGAGGATATGCTTGCAGGGGTACTTGGCCATGAAGTCGGCCATGTTGTGGCACGCCACAGTGCTGAAAGACTCGCACAGATGGAACTCGCACAAGGCATCACCGGTGCTGTCACAATGGCCACTTACGATCCTTCCAACCCAAACTCAGGATACATCGCACAGTCTGTAGCGAATATGATCCAACTCAAATATGGTCGCGAACAAGAACTTCAGAGCGACAACCTTGGTGTTCGCTTTATGATGGAAGCGGGCTACAACCCGGAAAACCTTATCTCGGTGATGGAAATACTCAAACAAGCCTCCGGACCAAATCGCACCCCAGAATTTCAAAGCAGTCACCCCGACCCCGAAAATCGCAAGGAAGCGATTCAGGCGGCCATTGAGGAGTGGCGGGGGAAATTAGGGAAATAGAAGTTGGATTTTTGGATATTGGACGTTGGACTTCACACGATTCGGAGTCAAACGTCCAGCTGTCCAAAGTCAAACGTCCAGATATCCAAAGTCTAACAACATACATTCATGCAAAACATAACTGTAATTGGCAGTGGCACGATGGGAAACGGCATCGCCCACGTATTTGCTCAAAATGGCTTCAATGTCACACTTGTGGACGTGGCCGCCTCCGCGCTGGATAAGGCACTTATTACCATAGGGAAAAACCTCGACCGACTAATAGCGAAGGGCACGCTGAGTGAAGACGAAAAAGCGGCCACTTTGCGCCGTATTCACCCCATGACGGATTTGCGGCAAGGCGTGGCAAATGCAGAACTCGTTGTGGAGGCGGCCACCGAAAACCTTGGGCTGAAACTTAAAATATTCACTGATGTTGACCAGCATGCGCCACCTATGGCCATTCTTGCCACCAATACAAGCAGCATAAGCATTACCCAAATTGCCGCGGCTACCATGAGGCCCTCCCAAGTCATTGGGATGCACTTTATGAACCCGGTGCCTGTGATGAAGTTGGTGGAAGTGATTCGCGGTTATGCTACTTCAGACGATGTTTGTCAACAAATTATGGCACTCTCCAAGCAATTGGGCAAATCCCCGGTGGAAGTGAACGACTACCCGGGGTTTGTGGCAAACCGCATCCTGATGCCCATGCTGAACGAGGCCTTTTATACACTTTACGAAGGGGTGAGCGATGTGGAAGGCATTGACAATGTGATGAAACTAGGAATGGCACACCCCATGGGGCCGCTTCAACTCGCCGACTTTATCGGACTGGATGTCTGTCTTTCCATTCTCCGGGTGTTGCATGATGGTTTTGGCAACCCCAAATACGCTCCTTGTCCCTTGCTCGTCAACATGGTGACTGCGGGCAAATTGGGCGCAAAAAGTGGGGAAGGGTTTTACACTTATGCTGCGGGAACGAAGGATTTGGTGGTAGCGGAGCGTTTTCGGTAGGTTTTTTAGCCACTAATTGCACGAATTTTCACTAAATTAATGTTCGTGAAAATTCGTGCAATTAGTGGCTAAATTCAAGTTTTCAATTTTTTCTGAAAACTAAAAATCAGTGGGTTTGTTTCAATACGAAACAAACCCACTTTCTTATGCAAACGCTTGAAAATAAAGTCATTGTCTACGATGATGCCTGCCCAATGTGCCAAGCCTACACGGCAGGTTTTGTAAAGGCCGGATGGTTGAAAGAACGTCGGGGCTTTGCAAATGTTAGCCCTGAATTGCTCGCTAAAATTGACTTTGACCGGGCACGCCACGAGATTCCCCTGCTCGATACCAAAACAGGCGAAGTTACTTACGGACTCAGCGCCCTTTTTCTCATCATTGGTGAGCGGATGCCGATTTTCAAGCCGCTGTTCCGCAGCCGCTGGTTTCGACCACTGCTCTATCCGCTTTATCAGATTATTACTTACAACCGTCGCATCATAGCGGGCAGCGGAGCGCCCAAAATCGGTTGTGATTGTGCACCGGATGTCAATTTATTATACCGTTGGCTGTATATTGCTATCGCCGTGCTGGGCGGCACCCTGCTTTCTTTCCCTTTTTGGGTCAGTAACGGATTGGCTGGTAATGCCTTCATAATCACACACTTAGTCCTATTATTGGGGAGTCTTGCTGTGCCTAAAAAACTTGACTTCATCGGGCATTGGGCCACGGTTTTTCTGGCCACTTCCTTTGTGCTACGCCTTGTGCCGGGAGGGGCTTGGCTGGCTACGGCCTTGTCACTTGGATTGGCAGGGTGGATGTGGTGGCGGAGGTGGGATAAAGTGTCGTGATCGTCCGTTTGGCTAAAATTTAAAGTTCTACGGTAGGATTGCCCTAATCTTTTCGTCCTTTGCGAACCATAAACACATCGCATGGATTTAAGACGAATAGCCTTCTTTGCCGGCCCCCTGCTTTTTGCACTTGTTGCGTTTGCGCCCACACCTGTAGGAATGCCCTGGCCGGCACAGATTACTGCCGCCATCACCCTATGGATTGCAGTCTGGTGGATCACCGAGCCGATTGAAATGGCAGCTACCTCGTTACTGCCTTTGGTCTTGTTGCCTTTGGCAGGGGTTGCTTCCCTCAAAACCGTCTCCGCTGAATATGGGAACGAGATCATTTTCCTGTTCATGGCGGGGTTTTTCATGGGCAAGTCCATCGAGCGCTGGCAACTCCACCGGCGTATCGCTTTGCGCATGGTGTTGTGGATCGGCACGGATCCTTCGCGTACGGTCTTGGGTTTTATGGTTGCCACCGCATTTATTTCCATGTGGATATCCAATACGGCTACGGCTGTGATGATGACCCCTGTCGCAATTGCGGTCGCGGCCCAAAGCGAGGGCATGGATGGGCATAAAAACTTTGCCAAATCGCTCTTGCTTGGGGTGGGCTATGCCTGTTCTATTGGTGGCCTGGCGACCATGATCGGAACACCTACTAATGCCATATTTATAGCGTTTGCGCAACAAAACATGGGTGAAACGGTGACTTTTGGTAAATGGCTGTTATTTGGCTTCCCATTCTCGCTTACCTTGCTTTGGGTATGTTGGAAAATGCTGGTGTGGATGTTTCCGGTCGGAAAAAACGGCTCAAAGTCCATTGACAGTCAGGAGCATTTGAGAGAACAACTCGGTGAGCTCGGTCCGATCAGCAGGCCTGAAAAGCGGCTTCTCTGGGTGTTTGGCGCCGTCATTTTAGCATGGGTTTCAGGCTCCCTTTTATGGTACAAGCCCCTAAACCTTTGGATTCACCTTCACATGGCCGGACTTCCATTTCCGGAAAAGATGGACAAATTGCCAGCCTATTGCTCAGATGCGGTGGTAGCCGTCTTGGGAGCGATCCTGTTTTTCATAATGCCTGCCGGAAGCAGCAAAGAAAAGACCACGCTGCTTGATTGGCCCACAGCATCCCGGATACCATGGGCCATCCTACTTCTGTTTGGCGGCGGGCTTGCATTAGCCAAGGGCTTTGATTTAAGTGGCTTAGCAGTCTGGTTTGGCGAACAAATGAAAGGGCTTGGGTACTTGCCGCATGTGTTGATCCTTTTGGTGGTGCTCAGTGCGGTGGTGTTGCTCAGCGAAGTGGCGTCCAACATTGCCACGGCCTCCATGATGATGCCTGTGCTGGCTGCTTTGGCCGGGAGCATTGGCTCGCATCCGTTTGGTTTGTTGCTGAGCGCTACTATTGCTGCCTCCTTTGGATTTGGACTGCCCATCGCAACAGCACCCAACAGCATCGTTTTTGCAACAGGGCACATGAGTACGCGCGACATGGCTCGGGCGGGATTTTTGCTCGATGCCCTGGCCGTCTTGCTTTTACTGGTCTTTATTTACCTTTTACTGCCGCTGGTGTGGGGTATCGAAGTATAATTTGCCATATGCCCTTTGTTGCCCTCTCAAAGCTGCTGATTTCTCCTTTTAAACATGCTTTCTTTTATTTTGGTCATTAATTTTTTTTCATTTTTTTTTGAAGGAACTCACACAATGAAGATTCGTTCAAAATTGACTAAATAATTGATAATCAATATTTTAAACAAAATATAGAGATCACAACACTTTTTTTTGATAAATTTAACAATTTTTGTGGAAGCATTACTTGGTGTTTGTTGAACATGTCCTTACCTTTGAGACCATATTTAAAATCAACAGAAGATTGCCATGACAAGTATGGAATTCAATACCAAACTGAGCACTCTGACGAGCATGTTGCACTCTTTCGCCTATAACTTGACGAAGAACGTGGAAGATGCCAAAGATCTGTATCAGGAAACGGCGTATCGCGCCCTTTTCAACCGCGACAAGTTTCAACCCGACACCAATTTCAAGGCGTGGATGTTCACGATCATGAAGAACATCTTCATCAACAACTACCGTAAAAAGGTGAAAGCCAATACGGTATTGGACAATACCGAAAACCAATATTATCTCAATTCATTCAGTCACTCGGCAGCCAATGCGGCAGAAGGCGGCATACTGCTCAAAGAACTGAATACGATGGTAACTGCGCTGGATGACAGCATTCGTATTCCATTTACGATGCACTTCGAGGGCTACAAGTACCAGGAGATTGCCGACGATTTGAAACTGCCTTTGGGCACAGTGAAAAGTCGAATCTTCTTTGCGCGTAAAGAGTTGAAAGAGAAGATTATGTCGAACTATGGGTTTAACCCGAACTAGTTCGCAGAAGAAATTAAGATCAAAGAACAAACATGAGCCGCTCCAAAAGAGCGGCTTTTTTTATTAAAAATACCCCCAATGCCAACGCAGATCTCCCCGATTATTCCATTCCAGTGCGGGTGCAGGAAACTTGAAAATATTGGCCGTATAGAGCAGGGCTTTCCAAAATCGCCCTTTTACAGGTATACGCGTCAAGTCCACATCGGGGGATAGAAAAAACTGGCGGGTTCGCGAAAATCGCTGTGGATCAAGACGATAGGTGAGACAATCATTCCCCTGGCAGGATTTGTCCTGTTGCCATTGATAACCAAAGCCCTCGAAAATATTATCGGCCCCCATGCCCAAGGCGAGATTCAGCCATTGCGGACACCAGCTAGCCCGCTCACCAAGAAAGGAGCGTGGATTGACCGATGCCCAAACTACCAGCGTGTTGTAATTTTTCAAAAATAGGTTGACGGTGCCAGTTCCGTAAAGTTCGTCGGCGCGTTTTTGCAAGCTGGTAGTGATTTGGCTGCCCTGTGGATTAACTGGAAAGATAGGCTCCTGGGTATAACACGCAGGCATGGCGCTCATTTTCATAGAGATACGCTGTTCTTTCCAGTGCAGCTCTTGTGCCAAAAATAGACTGGAACCAAGCACATTGAAGCCCACATCGCTCCAGGACCAGCCCCATTGTTCCGAAAACCCGTCGAAGGTCTCAAGCGAGGTCTGGATCAGTTGCCCGCCTACAAATCCCGCCCAAGCCGCTTTTCGCGGGCGCATTCCGGTCCATTTTGCAAGGCTAAATAACCAGCGGCTTTCGTTGTACGACATGAGCCCATGACCCATCTTGTCCATCTGGTTCCATTCGCGTAAATCATTGAATGTGTGAAACTTACTCACGGGATATTCTGAATACCAGGCCTTGTAAAGCCCCATCATGGAAGCTCCGTACACAACGGAACCTGTTCCTATTCCTGCCAAGAGTCGGCCTTTGTGGAGGGAGTCGGCAGGTGCCAGGGAGAGCAGTTTTTGGGCAGAACCTGGAATTGGAAATAACCTGAGCAACAGAAAAAGGAGACAGAAGCGGAGCAGCATATTTAAGTGTCTCTTTTAAACACAAGGCACATACATGAGCGGACAAAATAACCCGCAGAGGCACAGAGGCGCAAAGGATTGATTTTCAAACACTCCGCGCCTCTGTGCCTCTGCGGTTTATTTTGTCCGCTCACTTTTGTGCCTTATGTGGTTAATTTGAATCTTATTACTCCTTTGTCAAATCCAAATCCTTGAGCATCAATAAAAAAGACTTGCCAAAGAGCGTATGCGAAGCAAAATCAAGGCGGCTTGTGTCTGGGCGGAGGCGGGTGAATTGTGCCCGGTTGCGATCCACGATGTCCTTAATCCCTTTCAGAATTTCCACTTTTTGTAAGCGTCCTTCTGCGTCGGTAAAAGGTATCTGGAAGCCAAGTTCGCGGAAAAAGGCGGATTCAGTGATTTGAAAAAACAGATGCAAAAACGCTCGGTCTGGCTTTGGCGGAGCCTGGTGAAAAAGTGTAAAGCCCGCCACATACTGCGCTACAGCAAATGCAAGCGTATCGTGACCTTGTTGCAAGGGCCATTCCATGTTAGCCAATTCGCCATTGATGAAACTTGCGAGCGTGCCATGTGGCACAGCAGGATTGGCGCCAAAAGTACTGCGCGTGCGGTACATTTCTTTAAAGAACTCTTCCTTGGGCCGATCAAGCAGTGTTTGAAATTCGCGGCGAATTTGCTGCACTTTCACCTGTGGACTGAGGTTGCTTTTGGTAAAATAGACAGCGTACACTTTTTCAAGCAAATCCATCATAAACCCTTCTGGCTTAACCAGATAATCCAAGCGAAATGCCAGCGCCAACAGGAGGTATGCGTAGGTGCCGGGGTAGGTGTTGGGATCAGGTTTTCCCTTGTCAATTTCAGCGAAAACAGACTCGATGGAGCGGCATATATAAGCGTACTTGATTTCTTTTTCAGCCTCAGAAATGTTGCCGAGGTTGCGCTCCTCAGCAGGGCTAAGCACTGCGAATTCGCTGATCAAAAGGTCATCTTGTTTGTCGGCGTGTATGGCAAGTTCGCGCAGGGCATGTAGGATTTTAAGCGGCGAGCCATCCACCGTGCGGGTGTCAAATACGATACTGAGGTTGTTCTCCGCATCCAATGCGAACCGGCTGAATTTCAGGTTGAAATTGACCTCCATGAGCCGGCGCATAAAACCAACGTTGAGGTCGTCAGCGCGAGCCACCTTGCTTTCGGCTTTTACTTTTTCGGCATTGGCAAAACCGGTGATGCGTTGAGAGCCTTGCCAAAGTTCAAAGCGGATTTCGTCCTCGTTTTCCTGCCAGCTGATATTAGGCTCCCTGGCGTCTTCGTCTTTCAGGAATAAAAGGAAATCCCGGTAAGCTTTCAGATGTTCGCCCTGCTCGAAAGATTCCAGCGATCGATCAAAAGCCTGTTGCTGCGCATCCGTTTTATAGGCATCGGAAAAACGGCCAAACGGGATGTCGGGCTGCTGTGCTGTTTTTTGATTTCCAAAAAGACGGGTGATAAAATCCATGGGTTGCGCAAGAAGGCGGGCAAAAGTAGGAAACTTGCGGGGAACCATAGAAGCAGTATTTTCGCCCATTATTATGCAGACTTTCCGAACTCAAATCAGCGCAACCCCTGCTCCCTTCCAAATCACTCACAACCACGAACTCTCCCTCCTCGGCTCCTGCTTCACCGAGCATATTGGCCAAAAACTTCTGGACCGCAAGTTCAACACACACACCAACCCTTTCGGAATCGTGTACAATCCGATTTCGATGGCGCATTGCTTGGACAGGATTGTTGCTGGAAATCAAATATTTACCGAAAAGGAACTCTTTGAAAACGCCGGGCTTTGGCACAGTTGGGAGCACCACGGGCGTTTCTCCAAGCCCGACAAAAACGAAGCTTTGGAAGGCATCAATGCAGCTTACCGCGAGGCGGCAGAACAGATAAAAAAGGCCGATTTTTTGTTGCTGACTTTTGGCACTTCGGATGTTTTTACGCTGCGAGAAACAGGCAAAATAGTGGCCAACAACCACAAAATGCCCGCTTCGCTTTTTGACCAACGACGACTGTCCGTTGCTGAAATTGTGGAACGGACGGTTCAGGCAATAAAAAGTGTGGCACAGCTCAGAGGCGTGCCACACTTCGAAGTCATTTTAACGGTCAGCCCAGTTCGGCACATACGCAACGGCTTGGTTGAAAATCAACGCAGTAAAGCCGCGCTCATACTGGCCTGCGAAGAAATTTGCACTCAATTGGACTATGCCCACTACTTCCCTGCCTACGAACTTTTGCTCGACGACCTGCGCGATTACCGTTTCTATGCCGCTGATATGCTACACCCCTCGGAACTGGCCGTGGACTATATCTGGCAATTCTTCTCCGACACTTTTTTCTCCGAAAAGACGCGCAAACTCAACGAGCGCATAGACAAAACCCGAGCCGCTGCCCAACACCGCCCCTTTCATCCAAACACGTCCCAATACCGTTCATTTGCCCAGGCGCAGCTGGAAGCCATTGCCGCTTTGAAACTGGAAATGCCGGGCCTGGATTTTTCAAAGGAGGAAGCGGCGTTTTACTCTCCGATGGACACGGGCATATCATCGTCGTAATCGCCTGTAAGCCAAGGGGATTGTGCTCCATACGTGTATTCCTTCACATTGTGAGAAACATAGTGGAACAGCTCTTTGATGTTCACAACGCCGTCAAAGTTGTAGTCGGCTGTCCCGCTCATCCCGCGCAACAGGAAGTGGGTAAATACCCCTTGGCGGAGCGAACGATCTTCGAGCGAGGCTTCTCCGGCACTTGAAGACATCAGCAATGCAATGCCGCTATGGGCTTGGGAATATTCCTGATATATTGTACTTGTGGAAGAAGAAACATATCCCTTGCTTGCCAAATCAGCGGTGTAATCCAGCGCGCCACTGTGGCATGCATCGGCAATGCAAAGCTTGTGCTGTGCCCGGCTTTTCTGAAGGATTCGAAACACCTCTTCGTGGCCGAGTTGGTTTTGGAAACCATCATAGTCTATGGGCAGAAAGGATCTGCTAAGCCCGTGGCCGCTAAAGTAGAAGATGATCACGTCGTTCGCGTCGGCCCGTTGCGACATTAGGCGCAGTGCCTGACTAATGTTGCGGCGTGTGGCGTCTTCTTCCAAAAGGAGCACTATTTGGCTCTCAGGAAGCGCGCCGCCTTGCACGCTTTGCAGGTGGTTGTAGAAAAGACGGGCATCGTCGCCGGTATAACGGAGCGGGTGCATGGCCGTGTACTGACCCACACCGACCACAACGGCGTAAATATTGACTTCGCCATTGGGTGAATCACGGTAGTTGCTTTCTCTTCTGATTTCATGTGCCTGGTCTCTCGATCTTCCAAAAAGGCCCTCATATTTATTGGGCTGGGCAATTAAGTTGAACGAATGAACGATCAACAAGGATGAAAGAAAAAATGGTTGCTGCTTCATAGTGGGAGGATTTATTAATAATGATTATTAAAGTACAAAAGTCAGCGAAGCAGTCGGGGTAAATAACCCGGAAAGGGGTGATTTATAAAAAATCACCATTTGAGGGGGAGTAGCTTCCCGGAAATTGAGGAGAAATCTACATTGCCTTTACCACCGCCCGCGAAACTGTGCCACCTTCAAACGCAACCAGTATTTGGAAAAGACCAACCCTAAGCTCATTTAACGATATTTTCAAAGTTTGGCCAGGTGGATTTTTAGTTAAGAAAACTAATCTTCCAGAGGAATCAAACATTTGAATTTCAATGGGTTGTGAGCCTGTTTCGCTCCAATCGAGCATCAGCCAACTGCTGGCGGGATTGGGGAAAAGGTTAAGGGTTCTCAGTCGTTGCACTTCATTTGTCCCAACTACCTGCACCACCACATCATGCTGGATCAGGGATACTCCGCAAGGACTGCTCACAATGAGCGTTACCACGTAGGTGCCGCTCGTTGAATAGTCGTGTTGAATGTTGAAGCCGTTTTGCTGCGGGCTGCCATCCCCGAAATCCCAGGTGTAGGTCTCACCGTTTTGACTTAAATTGGTGAATTGCACCAGCCCGCCTGGCAGGGTTTGCCAACTAAAATCTGCTTCTGGCAGGTCAAAGATTTCAACCTCGAAGCTTTTGTCCAAAGTGTCTTTGCCCACAGTATTTGTAACAATGAGTCTGGCAGTATAAACCCCGGAAACGGAGTAGGAAATGCTCGGGTTTTGCAAGCTTGAACTGCTCGGTGTGCCGCCCGGGAATGACCATGCGAACGATACTACATTGGCTGAAGACTGGTTTTGAAAATTAATCTGTGCCGTGCCACAGCCAATAATCGTGGCGGGCACCGAAAATCCTGCCGTCGGCGGTAGAAATACGCTGACTGTTTGCTGCGACACCATCGTATCACATTGATTCCAGGCACTGAGCGTTACGATGAAATTGCCTTCTGTGGTGTAGGTGTGTGCCGGGTTTGTAAGGCTCGAAGTTGCCCCATCACCAAAAGTCCAAAAAAACGAATTGGCGTTCGTGGAAAGGTTGTTGAAAGTAGCGGTCGCCCCGTTCATGGTAATTGTGAAGCCGACTGTTGGCAGGGGTAATATGTTCAATGTTGCCGTTCCTGAAATCGTCGCAGAACATCCTGCCCGTATTACCCTGCATCTGAACATCAGGCCGTTGTGGGCCAAACCGGGGTTTTGTACAATCAGGCTATCGGATTGAAAGCCAACATAATTGCTGCCAGCTATGATGTCCTGCCAGATCGCTCCGGCATTCAGTTGCCATTGGAAATCCCAATCACCGTCGTTGGTAGTGACACTGAAAATTGCATTTTCACCAGGGCAAACGGAGACGGATATAGGAGCGCTCAGTACCACAGGCGCGAAGTTTTCGATCGTACCTTGGGGCAGTATGGAAAGCGGTTGGATTTCGCCTGATGTACCTGGCTCTGAGGTGTTGTTGGAGTTGTTGCAGCCCACAGTCGAGTTGTATGTGATACCTGGAATACCACCTGCGACGCTGAAAAGGCCAGGCAAGGCATTGGTCAGGATGCGCCCGCCTGCGCCGCCACCTCCAGGGCCCATGCAACGGTCAACGTTATTGTTGTCTGCGCTGCCGCCACGCCCGCCGTTGGCGTTGAGCACAAGGCTGGGATTGGGAGAACTGAGTTCGAGTCGAATGGTTCCGCCCGCGCCACCTCCACCTGCTCCGTCGTCAAAGCTGTTGCCAGCATCGCCGCCTTTGGCATAAATCGCTGGGGAAGCGCCGTTGATAGCCCCTGCTTTGACCAGAACAATACCGCCTCCTTGGCCACCCTTACTTTTGAGTAAATTGTTTGCGTGCCCGGCTCCTCCCCCTCCTCCCATGAAAATCCGGTCGGCATTGGCGCTAATCGCTTTACCTGCTAAGCCTGGGAAATATCCGTTGCAACCCGTAGGGCTTGGATCAGCATTGTTGCCGCCGTCGCCACCATTGGAAATGTTGCCGCCGCCGCCGCCGCCTGCGTTGTGGTCATTGCCGCCGCCGCCACCGTTGGCTTGTGGGCCACGACCAAGTTCAAGGCCAGGGGTCAAAATGGCAATGCCTTCACCTTTGTAGGCGCCCCGCCAATTGCCAAGGCCAAAAACATAACCTGTAATTGGGTTGAGTATGTTGCACATATTGCTGGTGGCGATGTAATCTGCTCCGCCTCGGAAACCAATGCCACTGGCAATGATGGGCGCATTGAGTGTCAGCGTATTGGAAACATCGAGCGCCAAAACACCTCCAGTGTTGCCATCCCAGGGTTTGGCGCGGAGTGTATCCGACACTACGGCATTGCTGAATTGTGGAATGCTTACCAGCTGGACTTTGCCGGAGGGGTTGTATGGATGAACGAAGCGGTTTTTTACAAAAACAGTGTTTGTTCCTACAGAGTCAATGATAGCGCGTTCGTGGAATCCGGCTGAATTCAATGCTGCTACATTTCCATAGGAACTGTTGTTGCCTGTCATGATTGCAGCACCTTGCATCTGGATCAAGAGAACTAAATCTCCCACGCGAAATCCTGTAGTGTCGCCCACAGTCAGCCTGCCAGCGCAGGAGTCAATGGCAGAGACCGCTGTGTAGCGATTTATGATTCCAGAGATTTGGGCATGGACTTGGAGGGAAAGGAACGAGCATAAAATGGGGAGGAAAAGGAATTGTTTTTTCATAGTATTCGGTTTGGAAAATTTGGTCAAAAGTAAGGACAAGTACCACAAAATTGCTTGCAGGCTTAGAGGCTATTCGGAAACCTCACACCAGTTGGTGGGGTTACGTTTACTAAACCTCCAAGGTTTAGTAAACGTAGAGTCTCTTATTCCACCGGAAAAACGCCTATCAAAGTGGTAGTAACCCGGTTGCGGTTTTTTTCGCCGCCCCACACCTGGAGTTCACGGCCATTGGTAGGAACAAATCGCAGTGTAAGCCATCCGTCTTTTTCAAAGCGCTCGAATTTCAGATCACGATTGCCCATTATGAGTTGGACAACGCTGGGTGCTTGCTGCATTTTGAGGCGGAGCTCCACTTTTCCATCCATTCCTTTGGCGAGTGGGCTACCAAATGGCTCGGTGTCAGTAATGCCCTTCACCGGGTCGGCGTAAGAGAAAGCAGATTGTTTCTTAAATTCGTTTTTACCAATGGGTTGATCCAAAAGTTGCCATTTATCGTCTTCAGGAAAATGATTGAGAGCAAAAACGCGTGGTAGGGTGAAGAAAAAGCCCGGTTGAAAAACTTGCTGGAATTTTTCATTTTCATCCGTATAACCAGCACCCCAGGTAACGTCGAGGAGTTCCCATTTGCCTTTGATTTTCACAGCGTTCCATGCATGGCTCTCCCAACCGCCAAACACGGAGCCTTTTGAATTGCCTTCGATGAAGACGCATTCCAGCCCTACTGCGTCGGCCATTTTTTTGTAGAGTAGCGCGTAGCCCATACAAACACCCCGCCCTTTTTTGTAAACCTGTTTGACCAACTTGTCATCAAATTCCTTTCGCGAATCGGCTTTTGGACCCTCTCTTTCAAGTGCTTTGAAATCGTAACTTATATTCTCTGCAATCCAGGTGAAGAGGGCGCGGGCTTTGTCGCGATCATTTTTCAGGTCTTTGCAAAGGGCTTTGGAAAGGGCCTCTGGAGTAGGATGGTCGCTTTTCTGAATGCTGCGTGCATGAGCGTCTACCAAGGCGAATTCGTTTTGAGCCTGGGCAACAAATACCAAGAACAAAAAGAGAAGCGCACTAAAATTTTTTTTCATGATGAATTTCACAGTGGGTTTGTACTAATACGCGTTATAAATGGGGCCCAATTTTAGGAAACTATCCGCAATTGCCCTGCTCCCAACGTTCAAAATCTCGTCCTCGTGTTACCTTCACACCATATTTTGAATTTCTAACGTTTAGCCTGTTCATCGTTCATCGTTAAGTATATCATGCAGCCAGTTTACTCCACAGCCTTTCCCCGCACTTTTGGAACCCTTTTTTTTGTTTTCCTTTTCCTACTCTCCTCAAAAAGCGTTTCCGCCCAAAAATTCCCCGAAAACACCAACGAATTCGTAGCCAAATTGGGTGAGTTCATGACGCTTTCCAAACGCCCCGACATGGAGGAATCTTTCGCCGTTTTCAAAAAAGAACACAAAGCAGGCGCGTTCCCCGAATGGGAAATGAAGCGGATCGTATCGGTTGCCAACCTTATGGGCAATCAAAACCTGCCAGCCTTCCCCTATTTTAAAAACTACCTTAACGCTGTGGTGGCTGCCAAAAATGACCCTGACACCACACTTTTCCGCAAATGGCACGCTTTTGCAGAAGAATCGCTGGCAGGCTTGGAAAAAGGTCGCACCAAATCAGTCGGCCTGCTGCTGGAGTTTTCCCTGGATTTTATGGAAGAACGCGCCCTGAAGAGCGGTGAAGGTGGTTCGGCTACCTGGAGAATCGAAGGCGGAAAATTCGACTTTGCGTACAGCGACCGCGAACCAAGCCTCCTGTGTACGGGCGTAGACCTTATTGGAACGCGCAAAACCGACTCGGTGACTATTCACAATACTTCTGGCCGCTACAAGCCATTTGAGCAGATTTGGATTGGCGAAGGAGGCAAAGTTTCCTGGGCTGAAGCAGGCATGGATTCGAGCATTTATGCACTGCTCACCAAGTATAAGGTCGAGACACAAAAACCGCTTTTTAGCTGCGATACTGCCACGCTTTTTTACCCGCTCTACTTTAAAGAAGGCATCAAAGGGAGTTTTGAAAACAATGTGGTTGTGAAGCCCAAGTTAAGTTCAACGAAGGCCGATTCGCTGCGAAATATTCAGTTTCCACGTTTTCAATCCTTTGAAAAAGTCTTGAAAATCAATCGCATCGGCGAAAATATTGAATACCTCGGCGGCTTTCGCCTGGCAGGCAATTCGTTTTACGGTTATGGCACGAGCAGCGAGCCAGCCCAGATGACGGTGTACAACAAGAAACGCGAAAAAGTCTTCCACGGCAAGGCGGAACTGTTCGTTATCCGGCGCGGTGTGAGTGTGGTGGCAGAGAATGTGGACGCAAAACTGTTTATGGATTCCGACAGCCTTTTTCACCCTGCGGCGGATTTCCGTATTGACATTCCCAAGCAGATTATCACACTGATCCGTGGCGAGAAAGGCTCCTCGCGCAACCCGTTTTATTCCTCGTTCTACAACATGAACCTGAACACGGACAAACTAGCCTGGCACTTAAATTCCGATTCTCTTGAAATAGGCGGCCACACGGGGATGAAAGGTGTGTCCAAAAAAGTGGAATTTGAAAGCAGCAACTACTACGATCCCTCCATATACCTACAAATGCAGGGTCTTGCAAGCCACAATTCGGTAAGCACACTCTACGCACTTTGGCTCAAAACCGATAAGGATAAGGACGACAATGGACGTATCGTGAAGGATACCGAGTTCGCGATGGAGATAAACCCTAATTTTGACTATTCAAGCATTCAGTCCTTGTTAGCGCAAATGGTAGAGGAGGGTTTTATCAACTATTATTTCAATCGGCACGAGATCGAACTGCGCGACAAGTGCATACACTACGCGCTGGCTAGCCAGGGGAAAAAGGACTTTGATGCCATCAACATTATTTCTGAGAGCACAGGTTCAAATGCCAAACTCAATCTAAAAACCAAAGAAACCGAAATTTACTCCGTCAAAAAACTCGAACTCAGCAAGCGCCAGAAAGTAGCCCTCATCCCCAACGAGAACGAGCTTACACTCCTTAAAAATCGAGACATGCGCTTCGGCGGAAGGCTTTATGCAGGCCTGGCCCTCTTTCAAGGCCGCGATATGAGTTTTGTGTACGACAAGTTTGAGGTGGATTTTGACTCGGTGCAACACCTGGATTTTTACATCCCCACTGGCGAGGAAGACAAGCATGGGCAGCCTATTGCCAATGCCATGAGCTCCAACATCGAACACCTCAGCGGGGCACTTTTGGTGGATGCCCCCAACAACAAGTCGGGCAAAGAAGAGATGAGCATATTCCCTTCGTTGCAGTCTAAAAAACACTCCTTTGTTTTCTACGATCAGTCTACAACACAACGCGGCGTGTACACCCGCGATTCCTTCTATTTCCGGCTCGACCCATTCAGTTTCAACGGGTTGGATTCATACACCAAAGACAAGTTGAACTTCAACGGTCAACTTTTTCCCGCCACCATTTTCCCCCCTTTTAAAGAAACCATCGTTGTGCGCGAGGAGGATAAATCCTTTGGCTTTATCCACAAAACACCAGTCATAGGTTATCCAACCTATACCAAAAAAGGGAACTACATCGGCACACTCGACCTGAGTAACAAAGGGCTGATAGGCAAAGGCAAACTGGAGTATTTAACTGCCGATATTGAATCGGAGGACTTAGTTTTCCGACCCAAGCAGACCACAGGAACTGCTAAGAAATTCTTTATGGAAGAAGACCGCGCCAACAAAGTAAAGGTGCCGCAGGCTAAAGGCGAGGATGTATCGGTGAACTGGCTGCCATTCAAAGATTCGATGTATGTGGAAAGCAAGGCAAAGGCTTTTGATCTCTTTAAAGCGCCAGGCTATACCCTCAAAGGAACGCTTATACTTACTCCGTCTGGCCTCAAAAGCCGGGGCGAGTTCGAATGGGCTGAGGGCAAATTGACCTCTAAAATCATTTCCTACGGCCCGTTCCAAGCCAGCGCAGATACGGGCAACCTCGAAATAAAATCGCTGGATCAAAAAGGGATTGCCCTCGATTCGCGCAACGTGGACGGCGATTTGGATTTTGATGCTCAAAGGGGTCAGTTCAAGGCTAACTTGGAAACTGCCAATACCACCTTGCCCCTCAACCAGTACCGCACTTCGATGAACGAGTTCAATTGGGACATGAAGGCCAAGACGATCAAATTCAAGTCGGATGCCGCCAAACCTGGCCGATTTGTTTCCATTGACCCAGGTAGAGATACGCTCGCATTTGAGGGAAAAACGGCCTTGTATGATATGAAAACCAACCTGCTTTACATCGGTGGTGTGAAACAGATCAAGTCAGCCGATGCTTTCATCAATGTCCCCGATACGAGCGAGATTTATATCCAGGCTGGCGGCCAAATGCGCACAATCTACAACGCCCAGATCGTGGCGGACACGGTGAGCAAGTACCACACCATCAACAAGGCAACGGTGGATATTGGTGGTAAAAAACTTTACAAAGCCACAGGTTTTTATGAGTACAACATCCCAGGCTACAACCAGGAAGTTTTCTTCAACGACATTCAGGGGAAATATCAGACCATCGTAGCCTCCAACCGCCGGGTTCAAACCTTTGCTACGGCCGAAATCCCGGAAAAAGACAGCTTCAGAGTGGATGTAAAAACCCTTTTCAAAGGCGACATGGTTCTTAATTCGAGCGACCAAAACATGACATTCAAGGGGTATGCCCAGTTGGTGGCCGACAAACTGCCGAAAACCAACTGGTTCACGCTGCAAACCGAAATTGACCGGAAAGCCCCGCTTTTTCGCATAAAACTCGCCAAAGACCCGGAAGACATGCCTATGGTGACGGGTTTCTACCTTTCCCGCGAAACAGGAGAAATGTACCCGCGTATCATGCTGCCCGCTCTGCAGCGTGTGGATCGCGCCATTATTGACTGCAAGCACGTGTATAAATACGAACCCACCAGCGACCGTTTCGTCTTTGGCGATTCGCTGAAAGTATTGGGTAAAACCGAGATTGGCTCAAAACTGGTTTTCGACAATCGCGTGGGCACGGTGCAGGCCGAGGGGCCGCTCAACATCGGTTCCGGTCTCGATTTGATGAAGATCAAAGCAGCAGGCAGGCTCAAGTCGGACTACAATTCCGTAACCGACTCTACTTATTTCGACGTCTCAGGCGAATTCATTTCAGCTTTTGACATGCCCATTCCGGCCAAACTGATTGAAATGATGATCAACGAGATAAAAGCCGCGGCTTTTGATGCACAACCTTCGGTGTACAACACCAACATGGCTTTCTACCAGCCCGCGTTGCATGAATTTGTCAGCGACGAAAAAGATTGGGAAGAAACCCTGTCCAATGCGCGGCTCAACGCCATACTGCTGCCTAAAAAGGACGATAAATTTGCATTTGTGATGGGCCGTCAATCCGTAACATGGAACAAGGAGTATACCTCCTTCTTCACCCTCGAAGACCGAATTCCGCTCATCAGCGTAGCCGGGCAGCCCATCAACAAATCGCTCAATATCATGGTGCAGTACAAAATGCCCAATACCGGCGACGATGCCCTGGGTATCTACATCAAGCCTTCTGCCGATCTGTGGTATTTGTTTGTGTATCAAAACACCGACGAGGGTGGGGCGCTTAGCATCACTTCCAGCAGCCCGCGTTTCAATGATTTGCTCAACTCCCTCAAAGGAAAAGACATCAAGATGAAAATGGCTGATGGTAAAACCCTGGAGGTCGTGCCGGTGGATCCTGCGGAAGGCCCGAAGTTTGTGAATAAGGTGCGGAATGGGAGATTGAAGGAGTGAAAAAATCTTGCCTCATTTGCCATCATAAACATCAAAAATCAACAATCATGTAATCTGCAATCTTAAATCAAATAGCGCTGATTTAAGATTGCAGATTAAATCTTGTACGGAACGTTCTTTGACATATTGGTAATCAATAGATTAGGGCTTATTTTTGGCACGAATTTAATACCTAGAAATTTATGCCTGCGAGTAAAGATCTACCTCAGTTGGGCGGCATAGCCCGCCGTCGTGCCTACAGAGCCAAGCAATTGGCCAAACGGGCCAAATCAGTTTCAGCCAAGAGTTTGTTAGAATTGCTTCCAGACTCTCTCCTGGTTAAGGTTTCTCAAGACACAGGTGTAGACCGTCAAGTTAAGCATTTGAGCGGTCGGCTTATGGTTTTGTTACTGATTTATGGAATATTGACGAGTAAGGACCAAAGCCTTAGGTCTTTAGAAAATGTGTACAATGGAGTTGCATTTGAGCAGTTTTCAGGCAAAGGCAAACATCAAACTCGTCATAGTTCTCTGGCAGACCGGCTTGCGCATATTGACCTGAACTTTTTTGAGCAGTTGTATGCCGCTTTTTTAGAGAGGGTCAATAGTGCCTATGGTTCGAAACTAAAAAAGGCATTTGGGTGGCTTCATCGTTTTGATTCTACAATGGTTCGAGTGAGTGCCAATTTAGCAAAGATCGGTATGGAAGTGGGCGCCAAGTTTCGGCAAAATGATTCGTATTGGAAACAAATCAAGTTTACGATAGGTCTACAAGGCTTAATTCCCACTAGCGCGCAGGTTTTTCATGAGCAAAAATATTTATCCGAAGAGCGGGCTTTGTTGCAGGTCATTGAGCAAGCGCCGATAGCCCCTCAAGACATTGTCGTATTTGATATGGGGCTAAAAAGCCGAAAAACACTTCAATCTTTTAGCCAAAGAGGCCTATGGTTTGTCACCCGATTCAAAGGAACTCGATATGAAGTCGTAAAAACGCATAAGAACATTAAAGGACGCACTCATGGTGACTTAAAATTTATCTCTGATCAGATTGTACACCTTTATCAAAGTGGGAGCGCTCCATCCAATAAGGAAGTAGAATATCGCCTCATCATAACAGAATGCATCCAGGGAGATCATGCAGGAAAAACCTATGTCTTTCTGACTAATATCCTGGATTTGACTGCTTTTGAAATCGCAGATATCTATCTCAAACGATGGGATATTGAATTGTTTTTCCGGTTTCTCAAACAGCATGTGGGACTCCAACATTTGATCGCTCACAATCATAATGCCATTACTGCTCTCTTTTATATCAGACTGTTGAGTGCTACCATGCTTCAACTTTTTTTCTTCCTAAATGAAAGAAGGGATTTAGGCATCGCCAAAATGGAGTTTGCCGACCAACTGAATTGGGAAATATGGGTCACAATGGCTATCCTAAGTGGGGCTGATCCCAAAAAAATCGACCCCATTGGCAATACAACCAAAAGACTAAAACCCAAAAACTCCTCTTAATCTATTGATTATCAATATGTCAAAGAACGTTCCGTACAAGATTTATTGCAGATTACATGATTGTTGATTTTTGATGTGCCTAGCGTTAACTTAGCGGCTCGTATTCCAGCAAAACGGCATGAACCAACTGGCCCCGCTTAAGACTTTTATCGTTTACAGTAGTAAAGACCGCGAGTTACGCGATCAACTCGAAAGTCACCTCCGTGCCCTCGTGGATATGGAATGGATATCCCTCTGGAGCGATAAAGAGATTGCGCCAGGCGAGCGTTGGGACAAGGCCATAAAAGATCGCCTCCTTGATACTGAAATTTTCTTGATGCTCGTCAGCGTGGATTTCTATAACTCCGGCTATATCCGTGAGGAAGAGTTCAAGACAGCTATGGGACGCTTAAAGCGTGGCGACTCTATGGTGATTCCGATTATTGTCCGGCCCTGTGATTGGGAATCGTACCCTATAATAAAAGACTTACAGGTCTTGCCGCCTAGTGGCCATGCGGTTACTGATACAGATCATTGGAAAGACCGGGACAAGGCTTGGCAGACCATAGCCAGAAAGCTTCGCGAGCGTATACAGGATTTGCGCGCTGAGCGTGAGGCCGCTTTTGCCGCTGAAGCCCAACGGGCGAAGGAGGCAAAAGAAGCGGAAATACTACAAGCCCACAACACGGCTTGGACTGCTGCCTCGGATCAGCACATCATAACCGCCTACGAGCAATTCCTTGCCGCTTACCCTGACAGCACCAATGCTCGAGAAGCCCGTAACCGCATTAAAATGCTCCTACAGGTTAACCGCCAGCCCGTGGGTTGGGGCCGCTGGGCTGGCCTCGGGGTTGGAATATTGACACTTGCATTTTTGGTGTGGTTGCTGAACCGTTCCAGCGATGAAAATGCTGGAACGACATTAAGTCGCTCTGATGCGACGAAACATGAGGAGGACCCTCGGCCTAAAATAAGGAAATCGGATTCTGTAGATACAATAATTTTTAGCCGTGATAGAGGAAACAGAACAAGTTTTTTTTTGTACGAGAAGAGCTTTTTGATATACAATGAAGGGGCAGTGATAGCAGATGAGGTAAAACTTAAGGAAGTGGTCACCTCTTTTTTATGGATGGATTCAAATGTTCGATACATTTTTAATAATGACAGAGAGGCACTTTGGGAAAGTATTACTAATAAAAATCCAAATAGTATCAAGAAAATAAAGAGGTATATTAAATATAATGGGAAGATTGTGTTTGAAAAAAACAATCCTTACCTACACAATCTTTTCGAGCAGATACTAATCTACTGAAGACCAGTTTCCCGCCGTGCTTGATGTTGTCACCACAGCACACTCTTACACGATTCTAAGCGCAAGAGCACACTACGTTTTCCTCTGTTGGTACAGTTGCCAAACGCTACTACAATATCCCCGTAACGGAGTTTCGGGGTACAAAAACGCCCCCCGCAGTTTCCTGCGGAGGGCGTTCTGTTTTTCAGTGAACTTCCCGAAAGTTCAAAACTTTCGGGAAGTTAGATTGATGATTACTCTTTCGCAAACGTCCCTTCCAATCTACCCGAATCAGACTTCAGCACGAGGCGATAGATACCGCTCGGCAGGTTCGACACGTCGAGTTGGAAGTTAGCGCCATTGGCCACGGTGTTCGTTTGCACGAGGCGACCGTCGGCAGCGTACACTTCCACGTTAGATTGGCCGATGGCTGCGCCGTTCTCAAGTAATGCCGTCACGTTCAGCCAGTTGGCCGTTGGGTTGGGCGAGAGCGTGAGCAGGGCAGCACTACCCGGGTCAATCACAGGAATCATGCACTCCACTTTGCCGAGATTGAATTCATCACCACATTGGTCGGGATGATCGTGGTCAACCACAGCAAAATGGTAGTCAGTAACGCCATCGCCGTTGAACGGGCCAAGAATGATGGGCTGTGGCGTATTGTATGGGAAGTTGCCGAAATTGATGCCATTGACCATTATGTCAAATCCGCCCGCACCGCCGTTTTCATATTCAAAAGTGAGCACAGCAAAGAATTGCCCGCAAAGACATGGCGTACGCAGCACATGAAGATCGTAGATTTTGCAGTCTCCATTGCCGAGACAATCTGGTACCGGAAATTCCTTAACGATACAGCAAAGATCCGTGCCAGGGGTATTTGGCGTCATGCATATTTTAATGGCGTCAAAATTGCCACCGCCCCAAGGGAAATTCTGGATCGTCAAGGGCAACTGGTTGAGGTTGAAGGCGCCTAGCAATTGGCCATTTGCCCAAACCTGGAATATATTGCTCGGAGGATTGACGACATCGAATTTAATGAACAATTGATAGGTGCTGTCGCTCGTGCAATCGCCGGGATCTAACAGGAGATCAAAAATCTCGCAATCGCCACCGCCGCCACAGTTTGGACCTTGGAATTCAATGATTTTGCAACAATCCGGCTGGTCGTTGATGCAGATTTTAATCACGTCAATTGCTGGCCCGTTAGAAGGGAAGTTTGGGATGATCATCGGCAGCCCGGCAAGCGGGAACAAGCCGAGGTAAATTCCATTGCCCCACACTTCAAAGAAATCATTGCCAGGGTTATGCACCTGGAAATTGAGGTGCAGCTTGTAGGTGCCAGTAGCTGGGTCGCAGTCGCCCGGGTCAAGCACCACATCAAATATTTCGCAATTGCCGCCGCCACAATGCGGTCCTGGGAACTCAAGAATCTCGCAGCAATCCGGGTGGTCGTTGATACATACCTTTATGATATCGCTGGCATTGCCATTCGAAGGGACAGCTGGAATCGTGAACGGCAACGAGCTGAGCGGGTGCGAACCATAATATACATTGTTCACCCACACGTCAAAGAAATCATTGTCCGGGTTGTCCACTTCAAAATCAAAAGTAAGCGGGTAGCTCAACGTGTTCGGGTTGCAGTCTCCGGGTGTGACAGTCAGATCAAAAATATCGCAGTCGTCGCCATTTAGGCAATCCGGCACATGAAACTCGATTTCAGCGCAGCAAGAGCCAATGCCGCCTGGCGCATTGGTGAAACAGACTTTTAAGTAATCAAAAGCGCCGCCATCCCAAGGGAAGTTGGGGATGCCCAAAGGCAATTGGTTCAGGTTGTACAAACCGAAGAACTGGCCGTTGGCCCAAAGCGAGAAAGTGTTGCTCGGTGGGTTGTGCACCTGGAAATTGACCACTATCTCATAGGTCGTGTTGCTGGTGCAGCCACCTACCTCTACATGGAGGTCGTACACCTCGCAATTGCCGCCATTGAAGCAATCAGGCGTTGGGAACTCGATAGTACGGCAACAAGAAAGTGCTCCGGAATTGGCAGTGATGCAAACTTTGATCACATCATTCGGACCCGCTCCATCCCAAGGGAAGTTGGGGATATGCAGCGGCAACTGGCTGAGATCGTAGGTGCCAAACAATTGACCGTTGGCCCAAAGGCTAAAAGTGTTGCTTGTTGGGTTATGCACCTGGAAATTAACGGTCACATTGTAGGTGCTGTCGGCAAGGTTGCAGTCGCCCGTATGTACCGTTAGGTCAAAGATTTCGCAAGGCGAGTCGCAGTTAGGCCCTTGGAATTCAATGGTTTTGCAACAATCAGGTTGGTCATTGATGCAGATTTTGATCACGTCAATGGCTGGCCCATTTGAAGGGAAGTTGGGAATGACCATTGGAAGTCCGGCCAGTGGGAACAAGCCGAGGTACGTCCCATTGCCCCAGACTTCAAACAGAGCGTTTCCGGGGTTGTTTACAGCAAAATTGAGGTGTAACTTGTAGGTGTTGTCATTTAGGTTGCAGTCGCCTGGGTCTAGCGATACATCATAAATCTCACAAGAGGAGCCGCAGTCAGGTCCTTGGAATTCAATAGTTTTGCAACAATCGGGATTATCATTGATGCAGATTTTGATAACGTCTATTGCGTTCCCGTTGGAAGGGAAGTTGGGAATCACCATTGGAAGTCCAGCCAGTGGGAACAAGCCGAGGTAAACCCCATTGCCCCAAACCTCGAAGAAGTCGTTGCCGGGGTTGTTCACCTCAAAATTGAGGTGTAACTTATAAGTGTTTGAGTTCGGGTCACAATCTCCAGGGTCAAGGGATACATCAAATATTTTGCAAGGCAGCAAACAAGCCGGAACTTGGAACTGCTTGACGCGGCAGCACAAATTTGGTGTTGGTCCATTGCTGCCAAGGATGCAAACGGTGATGAAATCGCCCGCTTGACCATTCCAAGGCACTTCGAGCATGAGCGGCACATCGGTAAGGTTGAACGTATCAATCAGTTCATTGTGGATGAACACGGTAAAAGTGCCGTTACCAGGGTTGGTGGCGTTGAAATTCAGGGTGATTTTGTAAGTGCTGTCCGAAGTGCAGGGGCCCGTATGCACGAAAATATCTGTGATTTCGCAAGGCCCATAGGGCAGGCAGGTTGGTGCAAGGAATTGATATTCTTTACAGCAAGCAACCGAATTGCCCGTACAAACTCTTACATGATTAAAAATCAATCCGTTCCAAGGAAAATCAGGGATGTGTAATGGCAATTGGTTCATGCCAAAACGACCCCAATATTCGCCATTTGCCCAAAGGTCGAAGGAGTCAACAGCACTTGGATCGTTCACTCCAAAATTGAGGATCGCAAGAAAAGTACTATCAGTAGTGCAGGAGTCGGATTTTACGATCAGATCTTTGATGCCGCAGGGGTTAAGGGGCAAGCAATCCGGAACTGGATATTCTTTGGTTTCACAACATATCAGGCTGCTATTGGCAATGCAAACCTTAACTTCATCTTTCGGGCCACCGTCCCAATCGATTTCGTGCGATAAAGGCAATTGGTTGATTCCAAAAAAACCGACGAACTGGCCATTGGTCCACAAACCGAAAGAATCTGCAGTAACCGGACCTACCAAACTAAAATCAATAATGGCTTTGTAGGTGCTATCGCCTGTGCAGCCATTCGTCTGAACCGACAGGTTGAAAATTCCACAGGGTGGATTCACACAATCTGGTGCATCAAAATGCAGGGTTTCGCAACAGTCTGGCTGGTTGGTTATGCATACCTTGATAACATCAACGAGATTGCCGCTGGCTGGGAAAGCAGGGATATGCAATGGCAAAGCTATGAGCGGGAAAGTACCGAGAAGCGTACCATTGGCCCAAACATCAAATAAATCACCTGCAGCCAGGTTCGCGTTGAAATTGAGCCAAAGGTTGTACGTCAAACCACTGGGATCGCATTGGCCAGTTTGCACAGCAAGGTTCGAAATGGTGCAAACGGTGGTGTGGTCACAAGGAGGAACCACAAGTTGGGCGTCATCTTTACAGTCAGGAAATACCGCGTCAGTTACAATGAATTCGAGCAAGGTCGGATTCATCAGGTCTGCGTTGAAAGGGCCCAGAATGAGCGGAATTTGGGCGTAGGGGAAAGTGCCGTAATTCGTACCGTTGCCAGACACGGTGTACTGATTTGTCGTGCCAACGTGTTCAAAATCAAGGGACACGAAATACTGGCAGGTGAACGGATTAACCTGCACCATTTTGGCCGTAAGGTCAAAAATGCTGCAGTTGTTCTGTGCGTTGAGCGAACTCAGCCACAACAGAAGCATCGGTAGTAAGGATGCTACACGCATGGGATAAGGATGGTTTGGTGAATAAAAAAGAAGAAAACCGATTGTCGCCATTTAGAGTTAAAGGGCGCTGCAAGGGATTAAAAGGAAAGTAACAATTGGCAGTGGCAGTCGGCAGTTGCAGTTGGCAGCGAACGCGATTCTGCGAACTGCAACTGCCAAATGCTACTGCCAACTAACAAGATGGGCAGTTTTTATGGGGGCAAGATACACTGCAATTGAATATCGCTTCCTCGCGCTTCACGGAAAAAGCAGGAAAAAGTGTCGGATTTTTGTCATTTGGGGTAGAAATCTCGTTTTCCAGTTACCCCTCGCTCGTAAAAGAAAACTTGATCTTTGGGAAATTTTCTTGTGCAGTTTGCAAAATCCAGGGTGTTTCAGCCAGAAAAACCAATTGCCCTTCACTGTCTTTGGCAATGTCGCGCTTGCGGCGGTCCAGGAATTCTGCCATAGCCTTCGGGTCTTCTGCACTTACCCAGCAAGCCTTGTGCAAACTCACGCCCTCATAACGGCATTTAGCATTGTACTCGCTTTCAAGCCGATGCTGAATCACCTCGAATTGCAATTGCCCCACGGTGCCAATGATGCGCCGGCCATCGCTCTGCCGGGTGAACATCTGCGCCACCCCCTCGTCCATCAATTGGTCCAAACCTTTCACGAATTGCTTTTGCTTCATTGGATCGGCATTTTCCACATAACGGAATTGTTCGGGAGAGAACGAAGGAATGCCTTTGAAATGGAGCAACTCACCTTCTGTCAGCGTGTCGCCGATTTTGAAATTGCCAGAATCGTACAGTCCCACCACATCACCGGGGTAAGCTTCCTCTAAAAGCGTTTTTTTAGAGGCCATGAACATGGTTGGGTTGGGAAATTTGAATTCCCGCTCCAGCCGTATATGGCGGTAGTTTTTGTTCCGCTCGAACTTTCCTGAACAAATGCGCAAAAACGCGATACGGTCGCGGTGCTTGGGATCCATATTTGCAAAAATTTTGAACACGAAGCCGCTCATTTTTTGCTCTTCAGGCATTACTTCGCGCTCTTCGGCGTGGCGGGGTAGGGGAGTAGGGGCGATTTCCACAAAGCAGTCCAAAAGTTCTTTCACCCCAAAATTATTCACAGCAGAGCCGAAAAATATGGGACAAATCTTACCAGCAAGGTAGTCTTCTTTGTTGAATGCCGGGTAAACGGTTTCCAGCACTTCCACGTCGTGGCGCAGTTCTTTTGCCGCGCTTTCACCAATGCGGGTTTCCAGGTCAGGCGATGCAAGGTCCTCAAAAACAATGATTTCTTCCTCCTCCTGTTTGCCGTGTGGGTTGAACAGTACAAGTTTTTTCTCGTACATATTGTACACGCCTTTGAACCGTTGTCCCATACCAATAGGCCAGGAAAGCGGGCAAACGCGCAGGTCCAATTTTTGCTCGATCTCATCCAGCAGATCAAAGCCATCTTTGCCTTCCCGGTCAAGTTTGTTCACAAAAAATATAATGGGCGTGGCCCGCATCCGGCAGACTTTGGTAAGTTTTTCCGTTTGTTTTTCCACGCCATTTGCCACGTCTATTACCACAATGGCGGAGTCTACAGCAGTCAGGGTTCGATAGGTATCTTCCTGAAAATCTTCGTGACCGGGGGTGTCCAGAATGTTGATTTGCAGGTTGCGGTATTCGAAGCCCATCACTGAGGTGCTCACGGAGATACCGCGCTGACGTTCGATTTCCATGAAATCGGACACGGTGCTTTTTTTGATCTTGTTGCTTTTCACCGCGCCCGCTGTCTGTATCGCGCCACCGAAGAGGAGGAGTTTTTCGGTCAAGGTAGTTTTGCCCGCATCAGGGTGGGCTACAATGGCGAAAGTGCGGCGGCGGCGGAGTTCGGTGAGGTAGTTGGACATGGATGGGTGGTGGGTGGTCTGACGACTCAAAGTCGTCTGACCACTAATTTCAGCAATAAATATTAAGATGCCTGCCCGTTGGCGGGTAAAATGGCCGCAAAAGTAGCATGAATGACTGGGCTTTTAGACCTTGCCTTTTCTTGTTTTCCAAATCGTCCAAAGTAAGAACGAAATAAGTATAAATGAAATCGTTTGAAATTTCCAACGCCAATTGCTTTGGATTACACGTTCTGGGCCACACTTTTTAGCATTCGCCCATGCGACGAATGCGTCCAAAATGGGCAATTGACCAAAAAGATAGCACTTTTCCTTTCCGTCAGAAAAAGAGAAAAGCAACGCGTTTGTCCCACTGCTTAAACCCTCTGCAACTGCCCAATCTCTTTGCAAACTGGTGGCTCGGATTCCAACAATAGAAGCTGCCCCGCCAATGCCCATCACTACTGGACCAGAATCTATATCGCCCAGCCCCGAAGTGCCGTGTGGATATTCACGAATTCCGGGCAAGCCAAGGCGATAATCCAAAAAGTGTTTGCGGAATGCTTGGTATTGACTTTGAGAAAATTCGGGGTCAATTTCTGGCAAAAACGCCAATATCAAGGCTTGGGAAGAGCCCCGAACACTTTCCAGCGGACTATTCCGCTCCAAGTTGTAACCATGTGGAATGAGTTGGTAATCAGGTAGTAACGTGCTCTTTATTCGCTCCAACCAGGCTGCTCGCACAACCTCAAATTGTGGTTTGGAGATACGGTCGTGAAGCGATAAAGCCGCGAGGCAAACTACATTGTCGGCAGGCCAACAAAGCCCATCATATGATTCCAGATAAGGTTTTTGGGTTTCTTCAATTGCCAGTGCGATTGCAGTGCAATCCGCTTCATATTGTTGGGAAACCAAGGAATCCTTCCCACCAATTTGCAGGTATCTGCCACGCACATAAGCCGTCCAACCACGGTAAAACGCGCCATATTCCAAAGACAAAAGTGGATTAAACACCGCTTTCCCAAGTGGAGAATCCATTTGTTGAAGGCTGTACAAGATCTCCTCCACGGCCTCTTGACGCGAATCGAATTCTGGTGGCAAACCTTCAACTGCATCACACCAAGCCAATGCGTATAAAGCATATATAAATACAAACCCTTCAGGATAAAGGGCTTGTGCAGATTCTCCAGCATTGTTTTCGTGCAATATACTTTTGAGAAAATGGAGGCGGCCCTCTAAATCCGCTTCGATTGTGGCGAAGGAGCATTTTGGTGTGTCATAGAGGCAAATATTTAGGTATAGGAAGAGTAGTATGCCAAGCAAACCAACTGTCCTGACAAGCCATTGAAACAGATGAATGATCATATTTTGACAAATGTAAGCCAATCGCATAAAAGTGATTTCGTCCAAATGCGTTTACCTTGATTTTTTGGCCGAACTTTGTGGCGATAAACTTTAAGGAACGGTATCTTTTGGCAAGGATTTGGCAGGAGATGGAACGCGGATGACGCAGATTTTCAAACGCGGATTAAATCCGCGAAAATCCGCGTTTGAAAATCCGCGTAATCCGCGTTCCCGCGTTCTAAAAACTGATTCAATATGACAAAAATTCGCCTCCTGGCATTCATCTGGGGCATATTCTGGTCGCTCGCCGTTTTTGCGCAGCAAGACCCGATGTTTACCAATTACCATTTCAACAGCCTTGTTTTTAATCCCGCCTACGCGGGCAGCAACGAACACCTCACGCTCAACCTCTCGCACCGACAACAATGGCTTGGCTTCGACGGCGCGCCTGTGACCCAAACGCTCACGGCCCACACGCCACTTAAAAACCAGCGTGTCGGGGTTGGGTTTGCTTTAATGAACGACAAAATCGGTCCGGGAGGCTCAACTGATTTAGCCGCATCCTACGCCTACCGGATGCAGGTAGGGGCCAGCAAAAAACTCAAACTCTCGATTGGGCTTCAGGCCAGCGTGGCCAATTGGCGCGGCAGATTCAGCGAAATCACGGTGGAGCATTTCGACGACCCTTCTTTTTCCCAAAACCTTTCCCGCTGGTTGCCCAATTTTGGGGCAGGGGCTTACCTGTACGGCGAAAAATTCTATCTGGGCCTTGGTTGTCCCCGTATTTTGGAGCACGACCTGCGCAAAGCCAAAGATGATACGGAAGGGATTTTTGCCAAAAACTTCCGCAATCTTTACCTCTCGACGGGCGCGGCATTTCCAATTCAGGGCGATCAACTTGTGTTGCGCCCCAGTTTGTTGGTGCAAAGCGCGGGTTTTTTGAGTGATGTGAAAAAGGAAGTCGAAGGCCAGAACATTGGAGCCCCCATGTCGGCAAACTTTGGAGCGGCAGTTTTGTTTCGTCAGATGTTCTGGGTCGGCACTTCTTACCGAACGGCTTTGTCGGGAAATTCTTCGCACGATTCAGCCAATCTTTGGCTCGCGTGTTCGTTGAGAAACGGGATGCGATTTGGCGCATCCTACGATATCACCCTCAGCAAACTGCGTACTGCCAGCAGCAATTCTTTTGAGATCATGATGGGCTACGAATTTGATGTCAAGGTGAAACAGGTGGCATCGCCGAGATACTTTTAAAGTGTTATAAACCGCAAAATGTAAAACCGGAAAATTTAAAACGGCAAAACCAAAAAGCGAGGCGCTTGAACAAATCAAAATTTTGGTCAATTTCGTGATCAAACAATCTTGGTTTTAAATTTTATATTTTCCTGTTTTACATTTTGCGGTTTAAAAAAAATGGCCATGAAAATCAAGGTTATCATCCCGCTTCTACTCTTCCCCACGCTGCTTCTGGCTCAATCCCCGCGCCTGAAACGTGCCAACGAGGCCATGCAGGACCTCGATTATATGACCGCTATTGTGGAATATCAGCAGGTACTCCAGCGCGAAGACCTGCCTGAAGCTAAAATTGGCCTTGCCGAGTGCTACCGAAAGATAAATGACACCGAAAACGCGGAATACTGGTACGGCCAAATCGTGCGCCTTCCCAACACCAAACCTGTCAACAAACTATATTACGGTATGATGCTCCAGGCCAATGGCAAGTGCGACGTTGCGCGGCTTTGGCTCAAACAATACGAAAAAGAAGCCCCCGACGACGCCAGGGGCCAATTCCTCGCCAAAGCATGCGACATGGAGGAAGAATTGCTGACCAAAAACAAAGGCATTTACCAGATAAATCACTTGCCCTGTAATTCTTCCTACGACGACTTCGGCCCAAGCATCGTTCACGGCCAACTTGTATTTGCCAGTGATCGCGACCTCGGCACTGCCATCAAACGCACTTCCATGTGGACCGGAAATCCCTTTTCCGACCTCTACGCCACGGCACTCAGAACAGACGTACCTGGCGCCATTGCCACTGCTCGTCTTGAAAAGTTTTCGAGCAGTGTCAACACCCGGTTCAATGAGGCAGCCGTGTGTCTTGCTCCCGATGGACAAACGATTTATTTTACCCGCAACAATTTTGATGATGGCAACACAGAACGCAGCGAGGAAGGCCTGGTAAAACTCAACATATTCTCGGCACGACGCAACGTCGAGGGCGGTTGGTCAAACGTGACAAGACTGCCTTTTAATTCTTCTGAATACAACACTTCCCACCCCAGCATCAGCCCGGATGGAAAACGGCTCTATTTTTCCAGTAACCGCCCTAGTGGTTTTGGGGGTATGGACCTGTATTTTAGCGAATTAAATAATGGAGTTTGGGGTGCTGCCATCAACCTTGGCCCTACAGTAAACACGGAAGGCAACGAGATATTCCCTTTCATTGATCCCAACAAACGGCTTTATTTTGCCTCTAATGGGCATATTGGCCTTGGAGGGCTTGACCTTTTTTACAGTACTCAGAAAGGTGACAAGGATTGGAATTTGCCTGTCAATCTTGGTGCACCGCTCAACTCAACGCGAGACGATTTTGGTGTTTATTTTGGGGGCGACCTCTCCTGGGGCTTCTTCACGTCCGACCGTGATGGAGGGGCAGGCCGAGACGATATTTATGCTTTCTCTAAAAATGCCGCGCCCGTCGAAATCTACGTTTTTGACAACCAAACGCTCAAGCCCATCAGCGGTGCGGCGGTACTCAATTCGCTTACGAGCCTGACGCTTACCACCAGCTCAGAGGGCATTGTGGCCTTCGATATGCGCCATGCCGAGTGTGCCGATTTTTCAACGGCCAAAAAAGGGTACGAAGCTGCAATCAAAACCGGATGCACGGGAAACGAAGGTGCTGCAATGGGCCAAATTACCCGCATCGAAATCGGTTTGAACAAGGTTGGAAACTTCAGCGTGCAGGGCATGGTGTTCGATATGCGCGATGGCTTCCCGGCCAACGGCGCGAAATTGATCCTGGCCAACGACTGTGGCAAAAGCACCCCTGAACCAATAATTACCGGACCCGATGGCAGATTCAAATTCAAACTCGACAAGAATTGCTGCTACACATTACGGGCGATGCAGGATGGTTTCATCGCAGGAGTAGCCGAGGGTATTTGCACAAAAAACCTCAGCCAAAATCCCGTTTTTAAAGTAAATCTGAATCTTGAACCCTACCGCGATGCGGAAGGGTTTATTGTGGAAATTCCTGAAAATGCTCCTGCTCAGACTGGTCCTCGTTACAACGATCTATCCGGCCTTTATGAAAACCCGGATGGCTCGCCCGCTACCTTTGATTTGGGCGATGGCCTTTCAGTCCGCGAGGGTGTCTTGTACGACAACGGGGTGCCTAGTCAACCCGGCGAAAGCACCTGGGAGCACGGTTCGGCAGGCTTTTTGGTCAATCTATACTATGATTTCAACGATGACGAACCCAGCACTGCCTCCTTGCCTGAGTTGAAAAAACTATTAAAAACATTGCGACAAAACCCTGATTTTCAGGTCGAAATCGCTTCCCACACCGATGCCCGTGGCTCCGATGAATACAACCTCAACCTCTCCCAGCGCCGCGCAAATGCTGTGGTGGATTGGCTGGTGAAACAAGGCATTGCCCGCGAACGCCTCACCCCGCATGGCTATGGTGAAATAAAACTGGTAAACAAATGTGGGAATGGGGTGCAATGCGAAGAAACACAGCACCAGCTAAATCGGCGCACTGAGTTTCGCATCATCGGCACAAGCGGCATCAGCAATTCAAAACCACAAGGGAAGCCGAAGACGGCGCCTTGTGAAGGGTGCCCGTTTTGAAATATCCAATGTCCAACAAGGAATGTCCAATGTCCAAGTTGGCGCTGCTCTTGAGAAAGTGGTAACTAAAGGCAACTTTTAGATGAGGTTTTAAGATCAGGACTATTTGGACATTGGACATTCCTTGTTGGACATTGGACATTTTCACAGGTCCCAATGCCGTGGCAATCCTTGCTCCTCCGCAAGCACCGCCGTGGGTCTGAACGACCAAATATGCTCCAGCAATTCCTGAGCATCCTGGCGGAACTCGATGAAATAGTCCTCATGAAGTTTTTTAGCCTTGGTTAAAATTGTAGCGGTACGCTTCACCACATATGGAGCAAAGGTGTCGCTCCGTTTTTCAGGAAATTTTCTGAGCATTTTATGGTGCAGCCGGAATGTTTCGGCGAGCATGAACAGCACGAGCGTTACCTCACCCGATTTGTCTTTGGTGGCCAAAACATGTTCATTGATACGCGCGTTCCAATGGCGCAGGTAAAGCAACAGGTAGCCAGGGGTGAGAAAACCTTCCTTCTCTTTAGTGAGGTCTTTCGCGATTTCTTCCCGGAGTGCAGCAGCGCGTTCGTCGCGGGTTTCTCCACCTTCCATAAGTTCAAAAACAAGTCGGCGCACTAGTTTTTCATCTTTTGCAACCAGGCGCAGCAGCATTTTATCTTTTTCAGCCACGGGCATCCGTGCGATGGCGGCTTTGAGTTGTTCGTCGAGTTTAGGCATAGCAGGTGATTTTGTGGGGTGAAAGGTCGGAAATTCTGCTTTTTTTCCGTTCTTTCCTAAGCAGGTGGGCACAAAAAAGTGACCGACCAAATCCTGGTCGGCCACTTGCAATAATTGATCACCAATAAAAATGAAAGCTATGATTTCCCTGCATTCAGCTCATCCTGCAATTTTTTTAGTGCGTCCCACTTGCCTTGGTTGGCAAGGCCAGCTTGTTGCGCCCAAGAGCTGGGGTCATGGATATTGTAATTTGGTCCGGCAGCGTCCAGGATTTCCCGCATGCGGTCAACCGAAGTTTCAGAGAGGGCCTTCCAGGTTTTGATACCCGCTTTGTGGAACAACTCTTCAATTTTCGGTCCGATACCTTCTACGATTTTCAGGTCGTCCGCTTTCCATTTTTTGCCAGCAAACATGAAGCTGGCGGCTACAGCTGCTGCTGCCGATTTTTTACTTGCCCCAGCTCCAGCGTTGGCGGCTTGTTCGCGCAAGGCCATGCGCTCACCTTCGCACATGATAAGGTCGTTTTTCAGTTTGCGGATTTGTTCGGCCTTTGCTTCGCTGTCAGCTTCAGCGGCAGAAAGTTTCATACGGGTGTTGGTCAGTTCTTCGGTGAGGGTGCTGACGCGTCCAGTGAGTTCGGCAATTTGATCGCGGAGCCAGCCTACTTTGAAATAGGTGCGGGCGGCGAGCCAGCCGAGGAGTAATGGAATGAGGCAAAGTGCAAGTGCAGTAGGCAAATTGTCCCAGATGCTACAGTTCAAAAGAATATGTGAAAGCATGGCTAGTTTTGTTTTGAATGTTTAACGGTTGACGGTGATAACGACCCGGCGATTCTGGTGGCGCCCATCTTCGGTGTCGTTGGGTGCCACAGGGTCGGATTCGCCTTTGGAGTTGGTGGTAATGCGGGATGCGGCGATGCCGTTGGAAGTCAGGATTTTGGCCACTGCTTTGGCGCGTGCTGCACCAAAGGCCATGTTACTCTCGTCAGAGCCTACCTCGTCGGTATGGCCAACGACCGAGAATGTAGCAGTGCTGGCTTTGTGCTTCTCGCAGAGTTCTTTGAGGTAAGCATCCACTTTCGGGTCGCTTTCTCTTTCCGTCGAATTGTAAGGGAAGAGCAGAATCACGTCCTTGTCGGATATTATGACTGCACTGTCCTCCTTTTTCAACACCATTTTAAGCCAGGAGAAGCTTGCGCTTTCTTTTGGGCCGTTGGCTTCAGTAAGGCCGTCGTCCACCAGTTTGGCGGCTAATTTCACACGGTCGGATGGGAATTCGGGCGCGAGCATTTCGCGGATGGAAGCAGCACGGGCCAAGGCTAGTTTTTCGCCCTCAGCTTCGTTGGCGCGATAAAAACCAGTAATCAGGAGGGTGTCACCTTGGTGACCTTTGGCTTCTATTAGGTTTTTTTTCCAGTCGGGGAATTTTGCGTCAGCTACGGGCTTGTCAGCGTTCCAGTTAAAGAGCGGAACGCCAGTAGTTTCCGAGGCGGTCGTCGCAGCGGTGGTGCCTTCGCAACAGTGGCATACATTGCAATGCCAGTAGTTGATGCACCAAGCTGTGTAGCCCGCGAAGAGCAGGCCGATGAGCCATAGTGGAATTTTCATGTGAAATCAATTTTACGTTTTGTACTGTTTAATTTTGACAAAAGTCTGAAACAAAAAACAATACAAGTGCAATTTGATTAAAAACTTTTTTTGAATTCTTCTACAATGCAAAAGCCCTCCCAAATCACTTGATCTGGGAGGGCTTTACGCAATTTATCTGCAATTAGCTTACTTTTCGTCGTAATTGAAAGGCAGCAATTTTGCATCTTTCACTGTAGAGAGCGTCATCAGGGTCTTCAGCCGCTCGATTTCTTCGATCTGGCTAATGGTCTTGAAGAGCAGTTGCTCGTAAGTAGGAATGTCTTTGCAGATGATCTTCATCAGGAAATCTGCTTCGCCTGTGATGATGTAGCATTCCGTAACCTCGTCAATTTTTCCAATCTTTTCGAGGAAGCTGTTGAGGGCGTTTTCTTTCTTCCAGGCCAAGGACACCAGTACAAAAGTCTTGACATTCAGACCCATTTGCGTCGGATTCACATGAGCGTGGTAGCTCTGAATGATATCGCTCTGTTCCAATTTTTTCACGCGCTCCAAGGTGGGAGCAGGCGAGAGACCAATTTTCTTAGAGAGGTCGAGGTTTGTGATCTTGCTGTTCTCTTGCAGAATTTTCAGGATCTTCAAATCAATTTTATCCAATTTCTCAGACATATCGCGTAGTTTGGTTGTGAAATATAATTTCGGATCAAAAAGTTGGGCAAAGGTAGGGC
>JBJXGZ010000081.1:0-17793 GCA_046160625.1 Saprospiraceae bacterium | reverse complement strand
CGGAGCAAATGGGACTTGGGAAGAGCAACGGGTTATGGTTCAGCCTGAAGACTGCCGATTTGGATGGCGACGGCGACCTTGACCTCGCGACAGGCAATTTTGGCCTCAACACCCGCTTCACTGCCAGCCCCGATGCCCCATTCGGGTGCTACGCCAAAGATTTTGACAATAACGGAACGCTCGACCCGATAGTAACTTTCTTCGAAGATGGCAAAAATTACCCGCTTGTTCAAAAAGATGCACTCGTAAAACAAATGCCTTCGTTAAAAAAGAAGTTCTTGTACGCATCAGATTACGCTAATGCTACAATTGGAGACATTTGGAGCAAAAAAGACCTGGATGCCGCCTTGAAGCTCCTCGCTTATGATTTTGAAACCTGTTGGTGGGAAAATCAGGCCGGAAAATTCGTACGGCGCAGCCTGCCCTTTCAGGCTCAAATCTCTGCAATCCATGGCATTATCACCGAGGACCTGAATGGAGACGGCCATCTAGACCTGTTGATGGCAGGTAACAAATATGGCCTTGAAGTCGGGAGTGGCCGCTATGATGCGGGAAACGGTGTGTTCCTAGCTGGCGATGGAAAAGGCAATTTCAATTGGGTTAATAACCTTCAGAGTGGCTTCTGGGCCATTTACAATGCACGTGATCTGGCGGCAATGAAAGGCCCGGGGGGCAAACGAATTATTGTGGTAGCCAACAATAACTACCAGCTTCAGTTGTACTCCGTTCAGAGGTGACACCTTTTTTGAAAGAGTGGCACAGTTGGAGCTGTGCCACTCTTTCTTGAACACATTGAACTAATTGGCTTCCTACTGTGCATCCAATTCTTTCAGCCGGTAAGCTTCGATCACTTTCTGCATTTTTTTACTATCGGCAACACCTTCCATTCCAAGTTTTTCGACCCATTTGCGGCAGTCTTTGCCTGCCGACTTTTTAAGCGAGCCAAACCACTCCTGACTACTAAGGTGGATGCTGAAATCGCGAAAGCTTGCCCACGCGGTTTCGTACTTGCGAATTGTTTTTCCTCCAATTTGGGCGGTTTCGCCTTCCCAATCATCTGCATTGGAGAGTAGAAAAAAGTTGTTTGCAGCCAATGCAGTTTCGTGTTGACCAGCAAGGCTGTTCGCATAGGCGGCAGCCAGAATTACAGAGGCGGGAATGCCAAATTTTTTTCGCTCGCTTACGGCAACTTGGGCAAAGCGCTTCAGAAATGCTTC
This sequence comes from Saprospiraceae bacterium, assembly GCA_046160625.1. Lineage (GTDB taxonomy): Bacteria > Bacteroidota > Bacteroidia > Chitinophagales > Saprospiraceae > M3007. The sequence goes on along the minus strand of JBJXGZ010000081.1, from coordinate 16,576 downwards.
GGTTTTGGCGGATTCCACTGTAGCCAGTTCTGGCGGGCGTTCTTTAGGGGTTTCCGGAATAAAGCCCAAAAGCGCTGCACCACCTTTTGCTACACTTTGACCCTCTGCAATTTTTTCAATTTTAGGGTCCTTGTCAGGGGAATTGAAGGGATTGAGATTAGGAAACTTACGGAAGGTGTACATCGTAAGCACTATACCCATTGCCAAATAAAACCAATTTGTTTTAAGATAATTTAAGTTCATAGCCGAGGAGATTTTGTTTTAAAATTAAGAAAGTCAAGTACTTATCAAAATCCATCCGGGCAGTTAAGCGTTTTCTAGAGGCAAATTTAAAACATATTGTTTAGATAATTAAAACAAATTGAGTTATTTTTTTAAAATATTTTTTGGGGACTTTTTGGAAGCCATTTATTGCACGAATTTTCACTAAACCTCCATTTTTTTGCCCTCCGGCAAGCATGCAGGCTTGGAACTTGTAACTTTTTACTGTTACCCTGCTTTGATGTATGCCCATTTCTTGCGCTGTTTTTTTACGATTTCAATGATGCCAGCAGGTACCGTGATGGCTTCAGGCACAAGGTCCTCCCGCTTGATTTTTCGATCGCGCATAGTGTTTTCACAGGCGGTGAACACCACCCCTTTTGCCTTTAGGTCTTGGATTTTTTTTGACTGCAAGGTTTTGGCCGAAACCAAAAAAGCGATGCCCTGATTGTGGCACACCACTTCGATTTTTGATTTCGGGGCAGCATTGAGCACATTGTTGAGTTGTTTCACCAGGCCAGTGTGTACAGCGGTGTCGGCACTGGTAAGTTGGAACACCATTTTGTAGGGGGTGTTGTCTGTTTCGGCTGTTTGCGCGTTGATAGTCAGGGCAGACGACAGCGCAACCAGCAAGTTTAACATGGAAAGTTTCATAGTTGAAAAGTTTTAGCCTGAGGCAATGTTTTCAGGCAAAAATAAAAAATAGGTTTTAATGCAAATTTATCGTTTGCACTTCAGGTATATCCTTCAGGATCAATTGAATATGCTTATTGTGCGCCTTCGTCTTGTACTGCTGAATAATCTCCAGAATGTCATGGTCAATGTACACGCTGTCGGTTCCCAGGATTTCCACCACAGAGTATTCCGGCATCTTATCAAGGAGGTCAGAAATGCGTTTTTTGTTGAGAAAACTTACGTTGAGTGCAAGATCAATGGTGAAATGCTCAATATGGCCTTCCGCCCGCTCTTTCACGGTAAAACCTGCCCGGTAGGTGTGTTTAATCAAAAAATACACACTATACGCCACGCCGATCAGCACACCCACCAGTAAATCCGTGAACAATACTGCCCCAATCGTCACAATAAAGGGTAAAAACTGCTCGCGACCCTGCCGCCAAACCGCGAGGAACATGCTCGGCTTCGCCAGATTATAGCCTGTGCGGATAAGAATGGCCGCCAACACACAGTAAGGAATCAGGTTGACCAAATTGGTGGCCAAAAGCACCGCTAAAAGCAACCAAATGCCGTGTGAAAAGGCTGATAACCAAGTCCTTGCGCCTGCCTCGGCGTTGGCCGAACTCCGCACAATGACTGCCGTAATGGGTAATCCACCAAGCATCCCACTAAAAAAATTGCCGGTGCCTTGGGCTACCAGTTCCCGGTTTTGAGGCGTGATACGGTTTTGCGCGTCAATTTTGTCAATGGCCTCGATGCTCAACAGTGTTTCGAGGGTGGCAACGAAGCATATAAGCAGGCCGTTTTTCCAGATTTCAACATGAGCTGTTATCATCCCAAAATCTGGCAGTCGGACCGTGGAAATGATGTTGTCCGGGATTTGGACAAACTGGGTTGGCTTAAGCCCAAGAGAGGGCCAATATTTGGCAAAAAACAAAGCGAGCAAAACGCCAAAAAGCACGGTGACGAAGGAGGTTGGCAAAAAAGAAACCTGCTTAGCCAGGGTTCGTTTCCATACCCAAAGCATGGCCAGCGACAATGTCGCGATCAAAATCGCTCCCAAAGTGATGCTTTCGTACAAACTTTGAACATTGCTGAAGACATGCCTGAATGTGAATATATTGAACAGCTCATTCGACCAAAAATCGGGTTTGTCATATCCAATCAATGCAGGTATCTGCTTGGAAATCAGAATAATACCGATAGCGGCGAGCATTCCCTTTATAACTGCCGATGGAATAAAATGCGTGAATCCGCCCAGCCTAAACACGCCCAACAACAGCTGCATCAATCCCGCTACTGCCACTGAAATGAAAAATACATCCAAACCCGAGCTCGCTATTATGGAGGCACAAATAGCCGTCAAACCCGCTGCCGGACCGCTCACACTCAATTGCGAACCACTCAGGGGCGCCACGATCAAGCCTCCTATAATGCCCGCCAACAGTCCCGAATAAACTGGCGCGCCTGAGGCGAGCGAAATGCCCAGACACAACGGAAGCGCGACAAAAAACACCGTGCCACTAGCTCTTAGATCGTGTTTGTGAAAACTCAACCAGTGGTACCGCAAATTCTTTTTGGAAATCATTAAGCAAAGGTATTGTCGAATTATTCGATTGGTTTGATTGATTCGATTACTCCGATTGACAACTGAATAATCGAATCAATCGAATCAATCGAATCAATCGAATCAATCGAATCAATCAAACCAATCGAATCAATCAAAAGACCTTTTCCCAAAGTTTCAGTTTCAGGTCAAAATCTGCAGATTTGATTTTGTAACTGGTGGGCACTTCGTCCATAAAACTGAAATAGGTAGCCAATCGGGTGCCTATAGGCATTTTGCTGAGTTGTTCCCGCATATACTGAGTATAAATGGCATACAGGGCCTTGTCTAAGGTCACCAAAGTATCAATCGCACCGTTATGGAAGATGTTTTCGTAAAAAGCATTGAAGTAATAAATCGCATCGTAAGTCTCGAAATCAACTTCAACTATATTGGAAAAGAGGAAATCAATGCGCTCCAGATGGTAGCGGTTCGACAACTTTTTGGCAAGACGGTGGAGATTTTTTCGTTGCTCTACGCCCACAAAATGTCCTTCCGTGCATGTCGCGCCAACCATGCAAAACTTTCCAGCTCCAGCACCGATATCGAGCACTCTGTTCCCAGGTTTTTCAACCAGAAACTGCGCAGCTACTTGCGCAACTTTTACGGGCGTAAAGTGAATTTTTGATATTTTTCTATACCGTAAAGGGAAGATGGCGTCAAAAGTATCATCCTCTATTTCAATGCCAGATCTCAAATTTTTAAAAATCATTTCGTGGTTTTATGTCTGAAAAATGGGGCCTGATTGTGCAAAAGTAAAAAAGGCGGTCTGGCTTGAGACAAACCAACACAAGCCCTAAAAAGCCAAATAAAGACGAACTTTTAATTTATCCAATTTTGTGGATTCTCTTCTCCCGCAATGTGATACCATCTTTCACGCCTTTACATTGCACAGTACATTTTACAGCCTATTTCCCCGAGCACACAAACTCCGTCGTCTCAAACTTCCCATTTTTCTTTATCGCCGCCATACCACCCGCTACGTCAATTAGATTGTCGTAGCCTCTGGCCCGTAATGCGGAGATAAAAATCATGGAGCGGTAGCCGCCCGCACAGTGAACGTGGTAGGTTTTGTTTTTGTCTATCATCAACATGCTGTCATTCAGGAAATCCAAGGGTGCTGTTTCGGCATGCGCCAAATGCTCGGCATCGTACTCGCCGGGCCTGCGCACGTCGAGAATGTTTTCCGCTGCTCCGGCGGCTATTCGTTCCGCAAAACGATCTACATCAATGCTTTCGATGGTGTCCACTTCCAGACCCTCATTTTTCCAGGCCTCAAAACCACCTTCGAGGTGGCCGAGACAATGATCGTAGCCCACTCGAGCCAGGCGCATCACGGTTTCTTCTTCCCGACCCGGGTCAGTAATGAGCAGGATTTCCTGCTTTAAGTCAGGGATCATGGCGCCTACCCAGGGGGCGAAATTGCCGTCTATTCCAATATTGATACTGTTGGGTATGAAGCCTTTGGCAAAAGTTTGGGGCGCACGGGTGTCGAGCAAAAGTGCATCGGTTTCGTTGGCCGCTGCCTCGAACGCACGCGGGCTTAGCGCACGGGCGCCGCGCTGCATCACCACATCAATGGAGTCGTAACCCTGTTTGTTCATTGCTACGTTGAGGGGAAAATATGCGGGCGGCGGCATTAATCCATCGGTAAGCTCTTTTACAAAATCTGCCTTGCTCATGTCGGCGCGTAAGGCATAGTTCACCAATTTTTGGTGACCCAGGGAGTCGCTGGTTTCTTTGCTCATGTTTTTGCCGCAGGCGGAACCTGCCCCATGCGCCGGATAGACCACAATGTCGTCAGACAGGGGCATAATTTTAGTTCGCAGCGAGTCGAAGAGCGTTTCAGCAAGTTGCTCCTGTGTCATGTGTGCGGCTTTTTGGGCAAGATCGGGGCGGCCCACGTCGCCGATAAAAAGCGTGTCGCCGCTAAATAGTGCAATGTCTTTCCCGTCCTCATCACGAAGCAGGTAACAGGTGCTTTCCATGGTATGGCCGGGCGTATGCAACACTTTTATGCTGAGCTTGCCAACTTGCAGGACCTCGTTATCGGCAGCGATATGCGCCTCAAAATCCGGGTTGGCGTCGGGGCCGTACACAATGGTCGCCCCGGTTTTTTTGGCGAGGTCAACATGGCCGCTCACGAAGTCGGCGTGAAAGTGGGTTTCGAGGACAAACTTGATTTTCGCGCCGTCATTTTCAGCTTTTTTCAGGTAAGGCTCCACCTCTCGCAGCGGGTCGATGACTACGGCTTCCCCCTCAGATTCGATATAATAGGCGCCTTGCGCCAGACATCCGGTATAGATTTGTTCGACTTTCATAATTGCGGGATGTTGGACGTTAGATATTAGGAGATTAGGATATTTGGAGATTAGGATATTTGGAGATTAGGAGATTAGGAGATTGTACGTTGGACAATTATCCGGGCAAACTTCTCGAAAGTTTAGAACTTTTGGGAACTTGATTTGTAAAAAGGAACTAAACAAAGAATTACCTCCAAGGTTTTTTTCCTAAAAGGCCGGCAATTGCGGATGTCTTTCGGAACTTGCCCCTCTTTTCCAGACGATTTTACATTTGTCAATATTTTATGGGCGTATTTTGACGTTTTGGCATCCAGTCGACGCTGCAAAATCAATTTATGTATCAAGCTTTCAACCTATATAGTTGCCTTAAGCATAATGGAACAGGGATTAAAGATCAATTTATGACCACAATCCGTGTCTAATCCGTGTCATCCGTGTTCAACACGTTTAAGTCAACAAGATTACGGTTTCGACTTGTTAAAATTTCCAAAAAACATTCACTACCAGACCGGCAATCTTTGGGAAGAACGTTTGTTGGCGTTCAATCTGAGGAATTTCGAATCCAATTTCTAACAGCTAGTATCCACCTTCCTACGCTTCCTCCTCCGTTAAAACTTTGGCGGATAAAAAAGCTACGGCGGGTAAATCATCTGATTTCAAACAAATCCAAAACCACACTCTTTCCATTATGTTCCTTCGGAAAAGCATTCCTGCCATTCTTTTCTTGCTCTCCGCCTTTGCGCTTTCTGCACAAGAAACGGCGGTGTACAACGAAGCCAACCTCGCTTACAAACGCGGCGTTGACTTTTTCAACCAAAACCTTTACGGAATTGCGCAAAAAGAATTCCGCAATGCAATGGACATCCTCCGTCCGGCCAACGAGCCGGAGTGGAAGGCCGTCAAAATCGATGCGGAACTCTACCACGCCAAATGTGCCGTGCGCATCGGCCAGCCAGAAGCTGAAAAACTCGTGCTTGATTTCTTGCGCGAAAACTCTCCTTCGGCAGTGGCCAGCCAAGCAGCCCTCGAAATCGGAGACTACTATTTCAACCAGAAAGAGTATGATAAAGCGATCACTTACTATGAGTTAGCTCCAACTGGTTCCGGCGCGGCACGGGATGAAATCCGCTTCAAAACGGGTTATGCCTACTTTGTTACCAAAAAATTCCCGCTGGCAAAAACGGCCTTTATGCCGCTTAAAGACAACGCCCGAAGCCAATGGTACGAACCAGCCAATTATTACTACGGTTGCTGCGCCTTCTTCGAGGGCAAGTACGAGGAAGCCGCCAAAGCCTTTACCCGTGCAGAGTCGTCTCCTAAGTACAAGCCCAACGTGCCGCACTATTTGACCCAGATTTACGCAGCACAAAAAAATTACGATAAGGTAATTTCTTACGGAACACCCCGTGCCAATGACCCGAATGTGAAAAACCGCGCGGAGATCAACCAGCTCGTTGGTCAAGCCCATTATGAAAAAGGCAATTACAAAGCCGCCCTTCCTTTCCTGGAGTTTGCAGCTAAAAACGGTGCGCCACTCCGCCCTGCCGACTATTATCAACTTGGGTATGCTCAATATCAAAACGGCCTCTACAAACCAGCCATCCAGAACTTCGAGGAACTTTCCAAACAGGACAGCCTGCTCGGCCAAAACGGTCTCTACCACCTCGGCGACTGTTACCTTCGTGTGAAGGACAAGAACAGCAAATTTAATGCCCGCAACGCTTTTGGGAAGGCCGCAAGCATGAATTTTGACAAGTTGGTAAAAGAGGACGCGCTCATCAATTACGCCAAACTTAGCTACGAACTCAAGTACGACCGCGATGCCATCGAGGCCTTGCAACGCATCAGCCCGCAATCGAAATATTACGACGATGCACAGGCCCTGATGAGCGAGGTGTTTTTAAATACCCGCGATTACGACCGCGCAGTTTCGACCCTTGAAAATGTAAAAAACCGCACCGCGCGCCTTGACGCAACCTATCAACAGGTAACATTTCTGCGCGGCCTGCAATTATACCAAAGCAACCAGAAAGACGAATCACGCAGGTATTTCAACAAGTCGCTGGAATACCCGATCAACAAAAAAACGGCCATCCTTTGCTCATTTTGGCTAGGCAGCATCTCGCACGATGCAGGGCAGTATGCCGTGAGTAAGCAGCACATGAGCAGTTTTTTCAGCGCTGCAAAACCCTATGCTGCAGAGCTTCCCGAAGAGAGCAACCTGAACATGTGTAACTACGTTCAGGGATACAATAATTTGAAACTCAAGGACTTCAAATCCGCCAACGTCAATTTCCGAGCGGCAGTCGATGGTTTCAAAAAGAGCGGCTCGAAAAATGAGCAAATCCGTTCCGCTGTACTGGGCGATGCAGTGCTTCGCGCAGGAGATTGTTATTTCAAAAACAACCAATACTCGGAGGCTCTTGCCATGTACGATGAAGCCGTGAAGAAAAAATACGAAGGCTTCGAATACGCGCTTTTTCAAAAGGCTGTCATCAGAGGTTTACAGGGCAACAAAGAAGACAAGATACTGGCACTGGAGAGTTTGGTGGAAGATTACCCCAACAGCCGCTACACCGACGAAGCGCTTTTCCAATTGGGCGATACCTATTTTGAAATGGAACGGTATGACCGTGCTATTACTCCCTTCCGCAGGATTGTGTCTGACTTTAAAGGAAAAAGCAACTTGGTCAACCAATCGCTGCTCAAACTCGGCCTTATTTCTGTAAACCAGGGAAGCAGCCGGGTAGCTATTGATTATTACAAACAGGTATTTGCCGGAAACCCGGAGCCGGAAGAGTGCAAGCAAGCCTTGGATGCACTTCGGGAGATTTATGTGAAAGACCTTGGCGACCCTGAAGGGTACAACCGTTTTGTGGAAACGGTACCAAATTGTGGGGGCGTCATTAAGCCAGGTCAGACGGGCAGCGGAGAGGCAACTGCATTTGAATCGGCTGAATACCAGTACAATCAAGGTCGTTATGAAAAGGCCATCGAATTGTTCACCAACTACCTCGCAAAATATCCTACAGGAACCAATGTGCTGGCAGGCTACTATTTGCGGGGAGAGAGTTATTCAGCGCTCAAACAATTTGAAAAAGCGCAAAAGGATTATGCCTCCGTGATAGGCAAAGGAAACAGCAAACATTACCCGAAAGCCGCGGAAAAGGCATCGTTGATCGCATTGAACACCACCAAAGATTATGGTCAAGCCTTTGAGTACGCCCGCAAATGGGAGGACGCAGCTGTAACGGAGAATTCCCGGTTCGACGCTCAACTTGTTGCCTTACAAGCTGCCTACAAAACCAACAATTCGGTCGCGGTGGCTGAATACGCAAACAAGGTCAACCAATCGCGTCTTGCCAATCAGGAGCAACTTGCTGTGGCCAATTTCTATTCCGGCAAAATGGCTTATGATAAGGGCGAATACACCCGGGCATACCCTGCGCTTCAATCCGTAACGGAAAACAGCACTACCGAACTCATGGCCGAGGCGTACCACTACCTCTCCCAAATCCTTTACCGCCAGCGGAAATACGGAGAAGCAGAAGAAATGATCACCGAAGCAAACAAGGCCAGCGCTGGCTACGACGACTGGATAGCCCGCAACCTTATCCTGCTTTCCGATGTGTATGCCGACCAGGGTGATAAAAACTCAGCCATGGCAGCGCTCGAAGGCATTCTCGATAATTATACGGGCGATGACCAGAGCATCATGGATACCGCCCGGCAGAAATACGCCAAATTAAGCGGCAATAAGCCCGTAAAGAACAATGCTTCCGACAAAGGCGGCAGGACATTGCTGGATTTGGATGAAGGGAACTAAATGTCCAATGTCCAACAAGGAATGTCCAATTTTCAATAAAAATCACTCTACGAAAAATGCTTTTCAATCATAAATATCTGCTCGCCGTCCTTGCATTCATTTCTTTATCACAAACGGCATTCGCACAAAAAGAGCTCGAGGGCGACAACGTAACTGTAGTCAAAGCCTTCGATGCGCAACTTCTGGAGGCCAACAAAATTAACGTGCCCCCTACCCTTCCGGCATTGGATACCAATACGCAGAAGCAAAACTACTCCGTGCCGCCCCACCCCTCCAATATCAAATATGATCCGCCTAAGCTCCGTCCGCTTGGCTTGAAGGCTGCCCCTCGGGAGGATGCCTACAACGGCTTTGTGAAGCTCGGCGGAGGCGTACCCAACACGTTTTATGGCGAAGGCGGCTACTTTTTCAAAGCCGGCGAAAAATTCGACGGAAAAGTGTGGCTTAAACACCACCAACTCAGTGCCGACAAAGCCATTGAAAACCAGAAATTCCGGACCACAGAAGGCCTTATCAGTAGCAATATTTTCTTGCCGAACAACCTCGCCACGCAGATCAACATCGGATACACCTACGACCGTGTACAATTCTATGGATACGACCACGATTCATTGGAATTTTCATCAGCACGTACTCGTCAGGACTTCAAAATCCTTGATCTCGGTGGCCGGCTTTACAACAGCCAACGGACTGATTCGGACTTGAATTTTGCGGTTGCGCCAAAATTTTACCTGCTCAACGATTTTTATTCCAACAAGGAAACCCAGTTCGAACTTGGTATTTCGGCCACCAAATGGTTTAACGATAAACATGCGCTGCGCGTGAATATTCGTCCAGACTTGACAAGTTTTTCGGACACAGTTACGCAAAAACTGAACAACATCTACTTGCAGCCCTCTTTCACCTTGCACTTTGACATATTGCAATTTAAAATCGGGGGTAATTTTGTGAACAACCGCGACGAGTTCAGCATTTTCCCTGATGCGGAATTAACGCTTCGCGTGTGGGGCGACGGCATCCAAGCCTTTGCGGGTATTACTGGAGATTTGCGCAAAAACAGCTACCGCAGCTTGTCTGAGTACAATCCTTTTATTCAAATACGTGGTTCTGAACTCCGCAACACACGCTGGGATAATTACTATGGTGGCGTGAAAGGAAATTTTGGCTGGCTTGAATACAACGGTCAGGTCGGTTATTCCAAGGCCTCAGACCTTGCGCTACACCAAACCCTGTTCACCGCGCCAGATAGCATTACCCGTTTCCGTGTTGTATATGACACGGTCAAAATTTTCAATGTGCAAGGCACCATAAAATTCTCGCCCATCAAAAGCTTGACCATCACCGGGACGCTCAGCCAAAACGTATTCGACAACGAAACGACCGGCACATCTGCCGACGAAGCTGCCGTGTGGGGGCTCCCTGAAATTGAGGGGAATTTCGGCGCCGTGTACAGCCTGCTTGATAATAAGGCAACATTGAAGGCTTCGCTCCATATGGCCGACAAGATTTCATTCCTCAATGAAGCAGGAGAAAAGGTAAAGAGCAAAGCATTGCTCGACCTCAGTTTTGGTGGTTCGTACTATTTCACTAAAAACGTTGGTGCATTCCTTGACATCAACAACGTTTTGAACAACAAGCGCGAACGCTGGTATCGCTACCCAACCGTGGGCATGAATTTCCTGGGCGGTATTGTGGCGAGGTTTTAAAAAAATCGGGTTTATGAGGGTTGATAAAGGTTTATGACGGGACTATCAACCGTCATAAACCTTTATCAACCTTCATAAACCACTATCAACCATTCTTATATGAAAGCAACCAGCATCTCAAGCCACGAATCCACTTTCCGTCAAACAGGGATTGACTCCAGTGGCACCAAATTTATTCTGACCGAGGAAACCGTGAACATCGGTGACAAAGCCGGAGGTAAAATCATATTGGTTGACTGTGCAAAGCAGGTAGCCGACAAAAGTTATTATTTTGAGGAAGAACATCCCAAGGAACGGATCGTGTTGCATTTTACAGCGGGATATTTAAAAGGCGACATCGCACAATTGAGCCGTCAGGGTACGGAGGTCTCTGTGCCGTTTGTCATTTCCCGTTCGGGGCATATCTACAACCTTTGGAAATCAAAATATTGGTCGTATCACCTCGGTCCCGGAGCGGTGGGCGGCAACACAGAGATGAGCCAGAGAAGCATTGGGATCGAAATTTCGAATATCGGTTTTTTGCGCAGAAAAACTGGAGGGCTCCTGCATACTATATACAGTAACGACGATGTGTACTGCACGGAGGCCGAGACTGCTTATTACCAAAAACTCCGGACTACCTACCGGGGGGAGCGGTATTTCGCCACATTCACCAATGCTCAGTACAACTCGCTTTTACTGTTGTTGCGCTTTTTAACCAAGCGATACAATATACCCCGCACCATCCTCCCGGAGGCAAAACGTTTCAATGTCTTTAGTTCTCCGGCCGAAGCCAATAATTTTAAGGGCATTTGTACACACGTCAATTTCCGGGCTTCCGGGAAATGGGACATAGGCACCGGTTTCGATTGGAAAAGGGTGATAGAAGGATTGAAGAAGGGGCAGTAATCAGTGGCAGTTTGCAGGTGGCAGTTTGCAGGTGGCAGTTTGCAGTAGCAGTTTTACATGCCCCTGCCTGTCAAGCTTTGGCGGGCATGGAATATTTAATCAAGGTGGGTGGCAGCGACCCCGGGGCTGTGATCAGTAGCGGTTGGCCATTGACGTTAACTTAAGGAAAAATTGTTCGCGGGCTACAAAATCGTCAGACGGCGAAAAGCCGTCAGACGATGCCTCCACGCGGCCTGACGACTCAAAGTCGTCTGACCGCTAAGACAGGAAAGACATTGAAAACACGGCGGGCAACAAGTGCTTAGATCACTCCATTTTTGTTGTGCAGAAAAATAATCTCCCCATTGTTCACATTTTTTCTTCCAACGGCATAAAGCACCAAACCCGCCGTTCTACTTTTGCCCTCAACAGTATGAACGGTAAACAAAACGAACTCGACGATTTTCACAAGAATCCCAACGGTGTTTTAGCTGGCATTTATAACAAATGCCGCTCAAAATTCATCGGTTGGGGCAAAGAGAACACCCGAACGAGCAGCCATGACCTGACCGATATTTTCCAAAATGCGGTCATCATTATGATGCTCAACATCGAATCGGGCCGACTCTCCGAATTGGTTGGCACCTTGTGCAGCTACCTTTTCGGTATCGGAAAAAATCTCATCCAAGCCTTTCGCCGAAAACAAGGCAGGATTGGTTTGCCTGGCGATGACGCTTTCCCGATCACCAAAGAAACTGACCCTGGTGCAGAGGCACAAATCATTGCTGACCAAGCAAATGAGCAACTCTGGGCCAAAGTGGACGCGCTCGGCGAACCTTGCCGCAGCTTGCTCGCTTTGACCTATCGGGAGGGACTAAACAGTCAGGAAATAGCCGATGTGCTCGGCTACGCAAGTCCCGAAGTAGTGCGCCAACTCCGCAAAAGATGCCTAGACAAATTAAGAAAATGAGAACTACTATTTCACTGCAACACTCATCCATCAAACGCGTATTCGCTCATTTAAAATGGAAAACCGAGCCGAACATCTTCTCGAATCCTATTTTGCCAATGCCCTAACTGCGGCGGAAGCAATTGAATTGAAAACATTGGTTTCCGCCGACCCAACTGTGGCTACCGACCTTGCTTTCCAAAAGCGAGTGGCCGCTACCCTACAATCGCGTTCGCTGGCAGACGGCATCCAAAACCCCGCCTGGAAAATGGCGGCTCAAAAACCCACTCCATCTGCTGCCATAAAAGTTTCCATGTTCCCCAAATATGCCTATGCCGCCGCTGCTGCTATTGCTCTTCTGATCTTCGCGTACATTTTCATAATGCCACCAAGTTTGCAGTCTGTGGTAGCCGACAACACAAAGGAATATCCCAACAAGATGAAATTTAAGAGTTTTGGCGAAGATGCCGTGGCCGTCCCGGAGACCGTAATAAAGGCGTTCGAACTTTATGATAATCAAGAGTATAGCGCAGCCGCCAAGGCGCTCCAGCCCATCGTTACTTCCAATGCTGATCGAATGGACTATCGTCTGTATTGGGCCGTTTCTCTGGTAAAAAGCAAACAATATCCTGCAGCCGTTACCGCGCTTACCCCTTTGGCGCAAAGCCAGGATGAAAGGAGAATACCGGCACTTTATTATCTGGGCTTGGCTTGTGCTGGAGTTGGCGATAAAGATTGCGCCCGCCAAAACCTTCAGGATTTTATCGCTTCTCCGGAAAGTGTGAGTTTCCGCAAAGAGGCGGAGGCGGTATTGAATGCTTTATAAAAAATGCTGTTACAAATCTAAAATCCCCTCCCACAGACCGTGAGAGGGGATTTGTTATTATATTAAGTACCAGATAAAAATAAACCGCAGAGGCGCAGAGACACGGAGATTTAACATCTTGATTATCAAAGCCTCCGCGTCTCTGCGCCTCTGCGGTTTACTTTTACCCGGTAGCACATTCAATTCAATATCACGATTTTCGTGACAATCGCATCTGGTTCGTCAAAATTAGCCTCACTGGTAGCGAAAATCATATAAACTCCAGAGGCTACCCGTCGGCCAAGGTAATCACGCCCGTTCCACACAGCCTGACCCCCAAGTGCTTTTCCTTCATACACAAGATGACCCGCAGCGTCGGTGATTTTTATATTGGCGTCGCGCGCCAGACCGTACACTGCAATGGGGCCATCATAGCCGGGCTGTACGGGATTGGGATATGCATAAGCCGTGGGGAGATTTACGCGCCCGCCTTCTGTAGCGCTGGCACGGAGCGAAATAACCCCCTTTTCGGTACCAATCCAAGCCTCACCCGTTTGAGGGTTTACAGCAATATCTGTAATGGCATTGTCAAACAAGGGGCTGTTGGTGTTTGTAAAACGCGCTATTTGTGTGAGCGCATCGGGCGATTGCACAAAAACTCCGTTGGTAGTGCCAAACCATTTTTGGTTTGCGCCGTCGACTGCGATGGTTTTAACATCTTCCGTTTCGAGCAAATAACCATTGAAACCGTCAACGTTCACAATGCGGCGACGCCCCTTGCAATCTTCCTCGAAAACACTGGCCCCGCATTCAAAACTTACGGTGCCTTGCTGCGTCCCCACCCAAACATCCCCGTCCAGGTCTACCGTGATACAGTTGATGGTATTGGTCGGCAGCACACTGTTTGCGGTGGTGATGATTCGATAGCGGTCGTCCGCCAAATTGTCAAGGTCGGCCCCGGAGTCATAGACCAATATACCTGAGCTAAAGGCGATGACAAACCATTTATAGCCATTTTGATCGACTGTTACTTGCAGAAGGTTGTTGGCGGGCGAGGCGTTGAAATTGTGCATTTCACCATCGGGTTTCAGCACTGCGATGGGAGCATTTGCGCCGTAATTGCTTATCCAGAGATTATTGTCCTGGTCAAAAGCAAGACCGCCGATTGCCGTCCGATCCGCCCCGGAAATACCGGCATCTTGAAGGATGGAATTTGATTTACTGTACCTTCTTTCATACGCACCATTTGCGAACTGCAGCAATCCGCCTACCCAACTACCTACAAAAACCTTTCCATCAGAAGGCCGTGGCGTTACTTTCCACATATCCTTGAAGGATTCTTCCGAGTCTACAATTTCAGGTGTGGTTTTTTCTGACCAGCGATTCCAAAGGCCATTTTTAAAGGAGTAAACACCATCGCGATACCCTATGACACTAAGGTTGGGGGCCGGTCCTGGGGTAGAAACGTATGTGGTGCCATCGGCTCCAAAAGCAATTTCGGAGCTGCGTTGCGAATAGGGAGAATTATAAGAGAAATTGTCGCATTCATTGGTATTACGGTCATAAAAACGAAACCCGTCGTCCCTATCCGCAAACCAGAATTTTTTCGTTCCGTCTTCGATGCCATAGAGGGGAAATTCGGCATCGCATGGCCCGTGGATTTCGTACCGTACACTGTTAGATTCCAAATATTCCACCACCCCAAGACCGAAGCTGTTGTCATTCGCCCAACCCAAAATTAACCCCGAACCTTCAGCGCTGAGGTATTTTACGTATCGGTCCGGATGGCTGGCGATTTCAGAAACATTGATGCCGTCATACTGCAGAAATTTTTTGTCGGCACCCAGCCAAAGTTTCCCATCCCAGACACTCATGGCATTGTATGAAACGCTGGAAGGAAATCCTGTTGACTCGCTCACTTCTTCCCAACGGCTGAAATCTGCGGGGTTTCCGTCGTTTTCGGGCAGGCGGAAAAGACCATCCTCGGTACCTGCCCAAAGGTAGCCGTTGTAAATAGCAAACGACCTGACTGGGATACCCGTGAACACCGTGTACTCGGCTTCGGCATCTTCGAGATCGAATTTTAAAACGCCAAAACCACAGGCGAAATAAGCTATTTTACCATCAAAAAAGACATTGTATATCTGCCGGTCGCCCACAATATTGGGGTTTTTCTGTATAATGGGAAGGTTGACCACGGAGCGGTCGGAAGGGTAAAAAAGATCGAGGTTGCTGTTGGTATAAGCGATGAGCAAAACCTTGGCAGCGGAATTATAATGCAGAAGATTCATGCCTACATCGCTCAAGCCGTCCACCTTGGTTATGAAGCGAGAAGATCGCTCGGCCTTGTCGAGTTCTACCACAGCCCATTCGGTAGCGAAATAGACTTTATCGCTGCTTTGTGTAACGTATTTGGCTCGCTGCCAGGGCAGGTGCTGCCGCCATTCACCGATTTTGAGGGGCGGGAAAATGGTGTCGGTTTGGGCGATGGTTGTTCCGTGAAAGAGACTCAGGAAAAATAGGAGGGAAAGTTGACGCATATGTATCGGTGGCTCTTGGTTTTAGTAGTTTGAATGGTTCGATTTGTTTGAATAGTTTCAGGTGTTCCTGGAATGCAGGCATGGTGCAAAGGGAAAGAGATAGGTTGCCTTTCTGACTTGAAATCGAACTATTCAAACCCTTCAAACAACTCAAACCCTTCAAACTAACGATACAAACTACCCGACTCAAGATACTCCCACACCGCCTCAGGCACAAGGTAGCGCACGGACTTTCCGGCTTTGATGCATTCGCGGATATACGTGGCAGAAATATCGAGGGGGGGAGCTTCGAAAATGTATACCCTTGGATTGGTGGCGAATTCGCCGAGTTCGTAACCTGGGCGTTTGTAAATGTAAATGTCGTATTCGGCAAGAATTTGCTCGTAGTTTTTCCAAAGATGGAGCGAGCCGAGGTTGTCGGCGCCCATGATGAGCACGAACTGGTGTTCGGGGTGTTTTTCTTTCAAAAACGCGAGTGTGTCAATGGTATAAGATGGCTTGGGCAATTGGAATTCAATGTCAGATGCCCGGAGCATGGGGTTGTCGCCAATACCAAGGCGTACCAGATGGAGTCGGTCGTGATCGCGTGCGAGGGTTTTCTTGGGCTTGAGCGGGTTTTGCGGACTGACTACAAACCACACGCGCTCGAGGTCAGTTTGCGTCGCCATGTAGTTGGCAATAATCAGGTGCCCGATGTGGATTGGATTGAAGGAGCCGAAGAAGAGGCCGATGCGCATGGGTAATGTTTTCGAAGGGACAAAATTAGGCTAAGAACTCAGTTGTTTTTCAAAACATTTTATTTAAAAATATCCCCTCCCACTCGAACTTTTTACCTTTGCCTGGAAAATATAGTTGGCTGTGGCCGTGGCAGTTGGCCAATGCCGTTAACTTAAGGGTTAAAACCACAAGAAGTGGTTGAATTTGAATAGCCCCCGATGTAATCGGGGGTAAATTAGAGCAAGGGTAACAACCCCGAATGGGGTTGAATTTGTGCTTAGAGCCTCATATTCAACCCCATTCGGGGTTGTTACCCTTGCT